>NZ_AP026867.1:857142-1496785 GCF_026000115.1 Aureispira anguillae | reverse complement strand
CCCCTGGATCTTCAAAACTGCCATTAATTAATTCTTGCCCCAAACAAGGACATTCATCCACATCTAAAATCCCATCGTTATCGTCATCTACATCACAATCTGCACTCAGTCCATCATTATCATTGTCATCAATTTCTTGAAGTGTTAGACTAGCTATGATTCGTCCATTTCCTCCAGCCAATGCTCCATTTGTTGTACCAGCATTAGGAGTTTGTAACATGCGCCCTTCTCTACCGCCAGAAGCATTAACCGTTACATTGCCTGGTAATGTCCCCACATTGTGCCATAAAATTCCGCCACCACCACCACCACCAGGACCATGGGCATCGTCACCTCTGTAATCAATATCTTGACCATCTCCTCCATGCACATCCACTGTTAAACTAGTAGCACCTATGGTTTGTAAATCCAAACAAACACTCCCTCCTGCTCCTCCTCCAGAACCGCCATCAATAGCTCCACTAGTACTCACAGGTACTGTTCCTCCAACCGATATAATACTAAAACCATTTCCCTCTAGACTATTGGCTCTAATAATTACAATTCCACCTCCTTCTGTACTATTAGAAGGAAAACCACTGTTGGCATCTCCTGATCCTCCTGTTCCTCCCAAAAACAGCCGATTAAAAGAGGGACCTATTGGCATCGCATGTCCACCTACTCCTCCTGTGGCAAAAGCATTCGTACCTGTTAAGGTATTGCCACATCCTTGCCATTGTTCGCCTCCACGACCTCCTGCTCCTCCATTACCACCTCCACCGCCACCAGCATTATGGGCATTACCACCACCACCAGCATTTGACCAAGCTCCTTTTCCTTTTGAAAAATTAAGATCAGAAAGTGCTATGCCCTCTCCTTTGTGTGCCCCATCATTACTAGCATCAGGATAAAAATAATCCATTGCCGTACAAATTGAGGGAGAATTAGGAGTTGATATACCTCTAAATCCCTGTTGCGTTACATCTATATTCGCTCCTAAACTTACGGTTCCACTCGCATAAATTGCAACAATCCCCCCTGTTGTACCATTCCATGCTTGTCCTGTCAAGGTTCCATTGATGGTTACATCATCATAATTGGGAACACGAACCAACTGTACGACACCCGCTGGATCATAGCTATTGTTAAAACTGCCTGTTACAATGGTATTGGTTCCTGTATTAACTTCAATAATGGTAAAAAATTCGTACAGACCTGCACTATTATAATTTGTTATTGATCCAAAAGAAGCTGTGTTTGTCTGATCAATATTAGCTCCTTTCATCTGAATGATAAGTGCCCTATCCCCTGGGGCAAATAAAGAGGCATCACCTACTGTAATAGAGCTTTCGCAAGTAGATAGATTAATTGAACTTACATTTGTATAGCTATTCACAACGCCAGAAATTGAGGTTTGACTCAAGCTCTCAAATGAAAAAAATAAGCTCAACAATCCAATAAAAAATTGTCTATATCCCAACATATATACATATTTTAAAGTAAAAAAATGGATGCGATAGTTCATTACAATAGACTATCTTCATCTTAACACACTAAAAAATAGGAATATACTTGGGGCCTTCTATTATATCTAGAAGCTTCGAGAGAGGAGCTTCTATCTACCAGAATCTTAATAATAATTATATTTCAACAAAATATACCTTTTGCATTATATTATATCAAGATAAACGATAATTGCAATATAAGATTTTTTTTTATTAAAAATCAATAAAATTCTTGCCTAAAAGAAGCATATTCTTGCCTTTATTAAAAATAAGTATATTTTGGTTATAAATTTTTCAAACTTCTGGGGTAGTATCTGCTGCTTTCTTAATAGATTAACAATAATCTAAAAAGAGAGAGAACTCATAATATTGGTTTGGTATATTGTATCTTAATTTATCCGAATTTTTCCTACTTTGCTATTTCCTAAGGCATCCTCAATTCGGTAGAAATACAAGCCAGCAACCAGTCTATTCCTCCTTAAAGTATAGGTCTCTCCATTAATTTGATCGTAAAAAATTTGGTTTCCCAAAACATCAAAAAGCTGAAAAGTTACTTCTTCATTCTCTCGTCTATTTTCAATTGCAATAGTAGTTTTATCTGTAAATGGATTCGGATAAACATGGATTAATAGCTCTTCTAAAGGGCTTTCAATTTGATGAATTGGTATGTTCAATTGGTTAATAAGCCCCTCACAATAAGCCAAAGAAGAATCTCGAACCCAAATCATTACCGTTAAATCTTTGGATATTATTTGATTAGTAGTAGAATGCCCTCTAAATGTAAGAAGATAGGGAGCGCACCTAGCATGAGTTGTATTAGGAATCCAAGTGTATTCTTTTGCGATAAAAGATGTTCCAGTTTGTGTTTGGATAAAAGTAGCTTGATTTCCATTCATCAATGTTTCGCTATAAGCCTCTAAATCAATGGTGGTAGCAATGGTATCTCTATACAATAAAGACAACTGTAAGGTATCAAAAGGAGAAAGTTGGTAACTATAATGATGGTTGGCATCCACCAACCAACTAGTATTTCCTACAAATTCAGCCCCGTTAACAGGAGGAACAACATTCAGTTGAAAATCAACTAATGTTGTCCCCACTAAGATATTATTTCTGTATTCCTTTACCTTGATAGCAAAGGTGTAAGCACCTATGTTTTGAGGGGTAGCCCACTGCAATTCACCATTCAAATAATATAAAGAGGTTGTATCTGGAATAAAATAATTGGGTACATCAAGACCAATAGCTGATTTTGGAGTAACCAATTCATACGTTAAAATATCTCCATCCATATCCATTGCTGCGAGGCTATATCTAAATGGCTTTCCTGCTTCTGCCTCCAATATTGGCACCGTCAAATATTCTGCGGAATTATTATACCCTCCATTGGATAGGAACAAGGTAGATTCTAAATAAAATGGAATATTAATCGAAGTGCCATTATTAATATTTAAAATCGCATCATTCCTATTGGGGTCTTGTATGGAGATCGTGTAATTATCATAAGATTGGTAGGTATGCGTATAGGTATAAATGTTCTTTTGTATTGCCATGCCTTGTAATATCGAATAGCTTGTTCGATAAACCGTTTCGATTACTCCATCTCCCCAATCAACATCTAAACTTGGCGCATTCCCTCCAATAAGTCCTGTATAGGTAATGATAGAAATCTCATACGTTAAACCTGAAAGCTGTCGATAAGTCATGGATCCCGCCCTATTATGGGTTGCTAATAGGATAGAATAGTTAATCATAAAAAGCAAAATGGATACTATCAACTTTTTCATGGCTTGGATTTTAGTTAATGAATACTTGAGAAATAAAACACCTAACTATCTCCAAATGTATTTTTTTAACTTTATGTTTCCTAATTCCACTAAAGTTTTAACAAAAGCCACTTTCTTTAAATCATTGGTATGCTTTTTTATTTTAAGACCAAACTCAGGTAACGTTCTAAGCCCAAAGACATGACTACATCTGGTTGAACTCTCGCAATCATTTCTTCATTAAAATAAGGCTTATCCGAGTATTTTATATAGACTACTTTATGATAATGAAGTGACAAGAAGGGAATTAGGTTTTTCCCATACGAATCTCTAAAAACTAAGGCGACTTGCTTGTTTTTGCAATTTTCATTCACTGTTATTATTGTTCTTTCGGGAAAAGAACTTGCATCCATAAATACATAGGATAAACGGTTGTCTTTAGTTGTGTAGGTAGGCAATTCATCATAATACCCTGGAAACTCATCCATCCCTAACATATAAACCAAATCGCCCCTCCTTGTTTCTTTATATTTAATAGTAAAATCTTCTTTCTTAAAAGCCGTTAAGCCCAATTCGGCAAATGTTTTTTTGCAAAAAGCCTGATAAGCGACAAAAGCGCCATCTAAATTCCAATGCGTATCAAATTTTTGATATAGTTGTGTTCCTTTTTTAGCTGCTAACAACTCCTCGCTAACATCCAAAAAAGTTAAGCCTCTCTCTGCAAAATAGCTTATTACTTGATTGGCGAGCGATTGATCATTTTTTATTTTCTGCTTCATAGCACTCGGCAATTCATCTCTGTACACAGTATGTTTATTGGGCCAATACCCTTGCACAAAAGTAATTCCTTGTTCGTTCAACTTCGTCTTTCTAGCCAGCATCAACTGATAGACAGCTTCTAGCTCCTCTGGTGACAATAGGTTAGTATTCGTATAACTTTCTTCTATGGCATATGCTGACGCCAAAAAAAGAAATCCATCGCCTCCAAATTTAACCAGCTCATTATTGATAGAACTGCTAAAAAAAGACATCTTCACTTTGTTGGTAAAACTAATAATGTTAGAACGCAGACCAAAATTATCATTGTAATAAGCTTCATATTTTTGAGGATAATCTTTGGTAAAGGTAAAGGCTGGTTTTTCTGCTAAGGTTCTCTTTTCGTCAATCACTATCTTCTTTTCTAGATTGAACTGCTTTACAAATTCTGGACTTAGTATAATAACAAAGAAAAGAACAATGTATAAATTAGACCTCAACTGTTCTAGTTTAACTTCTTTTAAGTAAAGTGTCAAAAAGGTCGCAATAGAAAAAGTGGCCGCCATTAAACAGGTAAATATTTTTGTTTTTAGCGCTTGCAAGCTAAAGGGCGCTACCATCTGATTTAGAAAAAAAATAGTCGCTACAAAAACCAATCCAGCAGTTATAAAGGGTATTATGCTCCTTTTCATCGTTATTAAAATCTAAAATAAATAAATGGATTATAGGTTGCTTGTGCCAATTCGATAATTGCACAGACAAAAACCAATAGATAAAGTAATTCCTTAAAAAGAACAAACCAAGCGCTATTGCCCGTAAAGGTTTTTATTTTTTCTTCTATAAATTGTCGCAAAGGAATAGAAAATAAAATCCCTAGTCCAATAGCGATATACTTCCATACATCCAAACTCTCAAAAGGGCTATTGTCGCTCATTTCTCCTCCGACAAACGAAAACATCTTTGCCATGTAATCTAAGGCGTAAGTTAGGTTTTCTGCACGGAAAAATACCCAACCTATCATCACAACAAAAAGCAGGTAGACTCGCTTCAAAAATTGAAGTTTAGCAGGTAATTGAAATGGGGTTATTTTCTCTGCAATTAAAAAGAAACCATGAAAGAAGCCCCAAACAATAAAATTCCAGCTTGCTCCATGCCAAAGTCCTGTGGCAAAAAATACAAGTATCAAATTGATATAGGTGCGATAATTCCCCTTTCTATTTCCTCCTAGAGGGATATATAAATAATCTCGAAACCAAGATGACAATGAGATATGCCACCTTCGCCAAAATTCCCGAACAGACTTTGAGCAGTAAGGGTGTTCAAAATTTTCCTTAAAATTAAACCCAAACATTTTACCCAACCCTATTGCCATATCCGAATAACCTGAAAAATCATAGTAAATCTGCAAGGTATAACACAAAATACCAATCCAAGTCAAAGAGGTTGGTAAATCATTAGCAGGAATAGCAAACACTAAATCTGCAATTAACCCAACATTATTGGCAATAAATATCTTTTTAGAAAGTCCTATAATAAATCTAGAAATTCCTTCTTTAAATAAATCGGTTGTTATTTTTCGACTTTCAATTTCTTTGGTAATATCTGCATACCGAACAATTGGCCCCGCAATAAGCTGTGGAAACAATGAAATATACATCCCTAAATTGATCAAACTTTTTTGACTTTCTACGGTTTTTCTATGGACATCAATGAGGTATGAAATCCCCTGAAAAGTAAAAAACGAAATACCAATTGGAAGCGTGATACCAGAAAGATCTGCGTTAATAGTAAATCCAAGATCGGTCAAAATTTCGACTAAAAAATGGATATACTTATAATAGCCTAATATTAAAAGGTTGATTGCAACTCCTGATCCAAGAACCCACTTAGCTACCTTCTCTCGTCCTTGTCTCTGATAGAACTCTATTAAATTTCCTACGATATAATTAAGGCAAACGGAGCCAATCATTAACAACACTAAAATCTGTTCTCCCCAAGCATAAAAAAAAAGGCTAGCAAACAGAAGAAATAAATTCCGATATTGGTCTTTTAATACAGAATGTAAACATAAAACAATTGGTAAAAATAAAAAGATAAATATTGTTGAACTAAATACCATTATTACATTTTTGTTCGTAGAATAAATGAATCTGCAAGCTTTTGTGGGAGTTATTGGTGGGTAAAATAGATTGGATAAATGGTACTCCTATCCTTCTGCCCAAACTTATTCTTTATAGGTCGTTTGTGATTGCTATTCCCCCTAAATCATCACTAAAAATTATTACACCACTTACTATCTGTTAAATAAAACCTTGATTTACTGCGACTTTAAAAAAGCAATAAGTAGTAGCTAAAATTTAGGCTGTCCAAGCATTTTTCATGGAGCCAAAGGTAGCTAAAATATTATGTTGTACTAACAAAACAAATAGTTTTTAAATGCATGTATTTATTTTTTCATTAATCCTAAAAAGCCTTCTTATTATTCCTAATAAACTATAATGAAATATTATTACTATAGAAAATAGGAAGCAACAAGAAACTAATACTTTAAAATTATTAATAGATGGCTAATCGATTAAGTTGCTAAATAGCAACAATAAAAAAAGGACAACTCCAATTCGGAGTTGTCCCTTTTTTGATTACTTAGAAAAAGTATTACTTAACGATGAAACGCTCAGTAGAACTTGTTCCTTTGCTAGTTTTAGCAGTAACCATATAAACACCAGCAGGCAAGTTAGATACATCTAGAACATAAGTATCGTTTGTTACATTACCGCTTTCAGTTACATTAATTACACGACCAGCTACATCTGTTACGATATACATAACATCATCAGCTTCTTCCAAAGTAAAGTGAATGTTCAATACTTCACGAGCTGGATTAGGATAAACGCTTAAGTTAGCACCTTCAGTTTCCCATACAGTAGAAACAGATACAGGGTTTACAGGTTTAACACCTAAGAATAAACCTAAAGAAGGAATACTACCGCTAGAGAACCCAGTCCAGTACCAAGTAGCAGTACCAGCATTGTCCGTAACACTTAGAGGAGATGGGTTGATTACAGAATCAACTCTTGTCATAGCAGCATTCATATAGTAGTTGCTACCATCTTCGCTACCATACCATGGCACATCATCAGAATCAAATGTAGCAGAACCTCCAGTCAAAGAAGGACTAGTCAAAATAGAAACATAGTAGAATCCATTATCAACCAATGGAGCCATAGCACCACCAGAACTAGCATCTACAAAACCAGAGATAGTAGTTAAACCATAATCACCAGCAGCTACAGTAGAACCTAAACCACTCAAAGTTACAGGAGCTACACCAACTTGAGTCAACAAAGCAGCATCATTCAAACGGTAACTAGCAGATGCATCCATTTGATAAATGTTACAGAACAAAGTTTGAGTAGCAGCACCAGAGAAACCATTGGTCAAACGGTAACGGAAAGAAACAGAATCAATTGAAACTGTGTCACTAGCACCTCTAGGGAAGAAGAAAACAGATCCAAACTCCCAAGCAGAGAAAGGTCCACCACCAGGGAAAGTACCAGAAGTAGCTCTAACACCACCATCTGTAGCATCTACTCTAACTTTAGACATGTAGTTACCCAATGCTCCACCACCATCTGTGATAGTAAAGACGTGTCTTGTAGTATCGTTATTATTATTGCCATCTGCATTCTTGTGAGAAGCCCAATAAGTTACAGTATAATCACCAGCACCATGCGTATTGATAAACGCAATGTCTTTTAAGTAGTTTAGTTCTGTTACACCAGCTGCATCACCAGCTTTGATTGTACTATCCATGTATACAGTATCCAAATAAACACCAGCAGTAGTAGCACCTGTTACAGCATCTGTAAAGTCAATACTAACGTACATAGCAGCAGAATCTTGAGGAACAATATCAACAGCACCAAAGTTGGTTACTTTACCACCCCAGAACCATTCTCTCAAATCATTAGCATGAACGATATTGTCTAATGCATTGTATCGGTTACCACCAATTTTTGCATTGTCACCACTACCAGTCAATGTATTAACACCTGGCTCTGGTCCACCCATAGAAATATCATAAGTAGGAGCTACTTCAATAGTAACGTCATCTACCAATGCAAAGTAATAATTTCCGTCAAAAACAAATTTGATACGACACTGAGATAAGTTAGCTACACCAGCAGTAACACCAGCAAACAAAACACGAGCATTACCTTGAGTCAAATCAGGAATTGCAGATCTGAAATCTTCAGTTGCAGCCCAAGTTTGTCCGTCATCTACAGAAACAGCAACAGATAGTTCTCCAATTTGGAAATCTCTGTAAAGTGCGTAGAATTGAATTACCAAAGCAGAGTCCATATAACCAGAAAGGTCAATTCTAGGTGAAATCAACTCTCCTCTATGGTCAGTAGGAGCAGTACCAGTACCAAATGCACCAGCTACACCACCATTATCCAAAAAGTCAGAATCAAAAATAGCGACACCATTAGCTTGAGATGGAGACGCTACAGGAGTAGTTCCACTCCAATAAGCTCCTTGAGAATATCCAGTTAAGTTTCTAGTCCAATATGCAGCACCAGGAGTAACGGCACCAGTACTTTGGTTAATAGAAAGAGCTGTCCAAGCAGTTGCATTGTCACCAGCAGCAAAAGTACCTGCCTGTACAAAGTTGTTTTGGAACTCAGCTTCAGCTACACCTGTACCTGAGCCAACTCCCCAAACTTTAGTCTGCGCGTTAGTAGTTCCTACTGCAAAAAAGCAGGCAATTACTAATGCAGACAAACGCATAAGATTAATTTTAACCATAATAGATTTGTACTTTAATATAAATTAAATAATGAATTCGCAAAAATATGTACTATTTCCAATTATCATTTGGTGTATTCGCAATTACACCTACTAAATAATACGTGTAAAAGTAAATCATTTTTCCTAAAGTTGTAAATTTAATCTTAATATTTTCATAACAATACTGTTTTTTGACGCTCCATTGACGACATTAATCCTAAAATTAATAGTTAGAAGAAATGAAATTCAAATACTTCTACCTATTCGATCCGCAAAAGCAATAAAAAAAGATTTTTTAAAAATCATTTTCCAATTACTTTTACCTTATACCGCAATTAAACAAAGATTTAGTGTTATGAGAATTACTCCATCAAGTATTAAAATATTCGTCAAGTAAGGCTTGTTTATCAATGGGGACAACCCCTACTTTTTCACAAACCTGCCCTCCTGCTATATTCGCTAACGTTAATACTTTTTTAACATCTAGCGCTGCGGCCACCCCCAAAGCAACAATACTAATAACAGTATCTCCTGCTCCGCATACATCTGCTACCTGACGCTCCTGCGTTGCCACTAACCCAGAATCCTCTCTGCCTGCATAATACATTCCTTTTGCTCCTAAAGTAATTAAGGTGTAGTCATTTCTTAGGTGTTTTTGAAGCATTGATGCAGCTTCTGACAATTGAGCAAGTTGAGGAGCTTTTTCTGAGATAGAAAAATTTAGTCCTTCATTAATTTCTCTCAAATTAGGCTTAAACCAGTCAACACCAGAATAAGCTAAAAAATTAGTTTTTTTGGGATCTGCTAATGTTTTTATTTGATGTTTCTTTGCTAAATCCAAAACCTGTCGAATGAGTTCATTGGTCAATAAACCTTTATTATAATCTTGGAATACAATAACATCTATCTTTTCATCTTGTAGAATAAGATGAATTTGATCCATAATTTTTTGTTGGATTGCGGCACTGATTGGCTTTGTTGTTTCGTGGTCATAACGCAACAGGTGTTGGTTTCGTGCCAAGATTCGAGTTTTACAAGTGGTCGTTCGTCCTTGCTCTTTGACCAAATAAGCTGTTTTGAGCGACAACTCTGTAAGCAAGTCTACAAACTGTTTACCATATAAATCATCCCCAACCAAAGAAACTAAATAAGGGGTAGCCCCCATTGCTTTTATATTAAGCGCTACATTCGCTGCCCCTCCTAAACGATAATCTTCTTCTTCGTGCAAAACGACAGGAACAGGTGCTTCAGGTGATATTCTATCGACTTTTCCTATTAGGTAATGATCCAAAATAACATCTCCAATAATTAATACGTTTAAATCATCAAAACAAGTTTCTAAGGATATTTCTTTCACACTCACAAACAGTTTAAATCAACCCAATAACATAGTAATCTATTTCTTTTTTAGATTCGCTAGTTCTTCTATGGTTTTATAAAGATTTTCAATAATCGTAGATTGTTGCATCATACTATCTTTTAAGTCACTCACCTCATCCCGAAGTATATTTTTTACATTTTGAGGAGAAGGTAAAAAAGGACTAAGTTTAGCACGAACGTACCAAATTTCTTTTATTTCACTGAGTTTTACATCAAAAGGCTCATAATAAGGGTTATCGGAAAACAACGTTAACGATTTGTCCGTCTTGATATTATTGTGTGTTCTTTTTACTAAGACATCTCCTTGGGTCACAATCACATAAACATAGTTTTTCTTAACGGAGGTTTCCCAAAGTGTTGGCTCCAAATAACTACAAATCACCTTGTCTCCCTCATAAAGTGTTGGTTCCATACTGTCCCCTGCAACATCAAAAGAACGATGCGTTCCCACCTTATATTTATAATCAGGTAACGAAAAAGAAGGCAAATTTTGTACAAATGTTGGGTCACTTAGGTCAGAAGCATACCCCGCCTGAGCAGGCATTGGAACATGAACAATACGCTCATCATTTTGAGGATCTGTAACAATCGTTAATACCCGAAAATCTTTGTGCGCTTCCTCCTTCATAAACATAGGACCTTCCCCTGTAAATAAATAAACAGGATTAATCTTATAGTGTTCTATTGCCTTTCGCAACAATTCAATCGTAACATCCCTTCTATTCTTTAGTATTTCACTCAAACTCTGAGGCAAATAATCTAATGAAAGCGCAAATTGTCGACTAGAACGAATACGCTGATCTTTTTTTAACTTATTGTGGCAATTAATAAAACGCTGAGTTACAACACTATTCATAACAATAAAACTTTTAAACAGAGAAAAAATCCCCAACTCTACCTTTTTGTTCTTGGCTTCCTACCCAATTCTCAACCATTTTTTGTTGATGATTGGATACTCCCATAAAAATAAAGAGTTGATCCTCAATATGTCAATCTTTAATCATATTGTTTATTTAATCTAAGCAAAAGACTGACAATTGTAAAAGTAGCGGATTCCGAAAGAATAAGCAATTATTTACGCAAATAATTTAAACAAATTATTTTTTTAGTATAAAAGTGACACTTAAACTTTCTTTTATTTATTATTTTGAACTGTACATTTACTTAAAATAAACAACAGGTTAATTTTTATTTTTTTTTGATCTCTTTTATTAATTTAAGTTCTTTATAAGGTAAAATAATCAATAAATATAAGAGAGACATGTTCTTATCACTTAAAAATCGTTAATCATGAAACAGTTTTATATGGTAGAGTTTGAATTGCTAGACGTCTTTACCAACGATTTTCTTAACAAGATTCCTCAGCAGCAACAACAAATCGATCGAATGATGGCTAAAGGAATCATCAAAAGTTACTCCCTATCCCTCAATCGTTCTAAATTATGGTTAATTGCTGGTGCAGAAAATGAGTTTGAAGTCATGGAAATAATTGCACAACTATCATTAAGTGAATTTATGATTCCATCAATAATGCCACTAATGTTTCATAATTCTAGCCAAACAGTAAGAGAATTTTCTTTAAATTAAAGAAAACTTTTTCCCTATAAGAACAATCCTTTTTATACCAAAATCACCCCAATTTTCCCCCTCTACCAATTATTCCTACCAAAGCCAAAAAGTTTCCTTTATCCCAAAAGACTCATTCACAAAGCTATGAACATTTTAGGCTAATAAAAGCAGCTCTTTTCTCCCCTATTACTATCTTTTAGTTGCTTTGAATTTCATTTTATAAACAGCTATTCTACCTCTTTGTCATATTCCCATCAAATAATAGATTGCGTTTTTTAATCCATTTATAAAAATGTACATTTACCAATCAACTAATTTATCCTGTACGTCCCCTCAAGTTCAGACTAATTTTTTTTATGAAAGTACTACAAATTATTATAGCCTATCTATTAGGCTGCAGTTCCCTTTGGGCGCAAAATTCAACCAAAATCATTCAAGATTTTTTAAATGAACACCAGAAAGAACTGGGCTTGACTCAAAATGACATTAGTAATTGGACCATTACTAGTCAACATCAATCTCAACAAAGTGGGGCTAGCTATACTTATATTCGACAATCTTACAATGGAATTGATTTAAGCAATGGAACTGCCAACTTTGCGATCAAAGCAGGAAAAGTAGTTAGCATGGGAAATCGACTGGTAGATCATATTGCTAAAAAGATACAATACACCACTCCTTCTATCAAACCCAATCAAGCCATTAAATTGGCCGCAAAGGCATTAAATCTGCCTTCTCCAGTAGCGCTTAAGGTTATTGACGCACAGGATCACAAGCACTTTATCTATAATAAAGGTGGAATTTCCTTAGAAAACATCCCCGTAAAACTAAGTTATTTTGCTCGTTCAACACAAGCCATTCATCTGGCTTGGGAACTATCCATTTATGAGCAAAATGCCCAACATTGGTGGTCGGTTTTAATTGATGCTCAAACAGGAGCATTGCTCCACAAAAACGACTGGGTAACGCATTGTCGTTTTGATGGCTCCCCCTTTGCCAAATGCAAACTCCCACATACAAATTCGCCCAACTCCTATAACGAAAAACCCAATAAGACCTTAGCTCCTGACCAGTACACGGTATTTGCTCTGCCGCTAGAAAGTGCAGCACATGGCGTTCGGTCAGTGGTTACCAATCCTGCTGATCCCATAGCTTCGCCTTATGGTTGGCACGACACCAATGGAGCCAATGGCGCCGAATATACCATTACCAGAGGCAACAACGTTTATGCCTATGAAGATACTTCTAATACCAATAGCCCAGGTTATAGCCCTGATGGCGGTGCTAATCTAGAATTTAATTTCCCATTTAACAATGCTGCTCAGCCCCCTAGTTATATCGATGCTGCGGTTACCAATTTGTTTTACATGAACAACGCTATGCACGACATTTGGTATCGCTATGGTTTTGACGAAGCCAGTGGTAATTTTCAAGCCAATAACTACGGCAATGGCGGACAAGGAGGGGATTATGTCCGAGCAGAAACTCAAGATGGTAGCGGCACCAATAATGCTAACTTTGCTACTCCTAATGATGGGAATCGCCCTAGAATGCAAATGTACGTTTGGCCATTTAGTAGTAGCATTGGGCATTTTTTAACGGTTAATGCTCCTTCTAATATCACAGGAACCTATTTAGCATCCACTGCTTCTTTTGGTCCTAGCCTTCCTCCTGTTCCAGTTACAGGTAATCTTGTATTGCTCGAAGACGTTACTGCTCCAATCCATGATGGTTGCGACAGTATTATTAATGCGAATCAACTCAATGGTAAAATTGTTTTAATTGATCAAGGCACTTGTGGTTTTACCGATAAAATTCAAGCGGCACAAAATGCAGGAGCGTTGGCTGTTATCATTGCTAACAATATGGGCTTTCTATTTGTAATGGGTGGAACGAGTAGTAGCATTAATATCCCTTCTATTATGATTTTACCCGCAGATGCCAATGCACTGAAAGCAGAACTATTGACAGGAAATGTATCGGTCTCTATTGATAATGCTGGTATTAGTAACAAGGATAGTGATTTGGACAATGGTATCATTGCACACGAATATGGCCATGGCATTTCTAACCGTTTAACAGGTGGTGCCAACAATTCTAATTGTTTGCACAATGCGGAACAAATGGGAGAAGGTTGGAGCGATTGGTTTGGGTTGATGCTCACCATTGAACCAGGAGATCAAGGAACAGATGTACGAGGTATTGGTACTTATGTCAAAGGACAACCCAATACAGGAGATGGAATTCGACCAGCTCCTTATTCAACCGATTGGGCGGTAAATGGCTATACTTATGCCAACTCTAATAATGTTTCTGCCATCTCCCAGCCTCATGGTGTTGGTTTTATTTTTGCAACAGCCCTTTGGGATTTAACCTGGGCTTTGATTGATGCCTATGGTGGCGTTCCTGATCCTGATTTATACAATGGCACAGGGGGAAATAACATAGCAATGAATTTGGTCATTGAAGGATTAAAGTTGCAACCTTGCAATCCTGGTATGATTGATGGTCGTGATGCCATCTTACAAGCCGATCAATTATTGTACAATGGAGCCCATGAGTGTTTAATTTGGGAAGTCTTTGCCAAACGTGGTTTTGGTTACAGTGCTAGTCAAGGTAGCTCTGCTAGTCGCAGCGATCAAGTAGAAGCCTTTGATCTTTCTCCTGTTTGCTTAATTCCTTCTGCCCCACCTGTTGCAGCATTTACGCCTAGCGCTCTCAATAGCTGTGTCTCTAGCATCCAATTTACGGATTCTAGCTACATGACGCCCCACCAATGGTTTTGGGATTTTGGAGATGGAGTTAGTTCTACCCAACAAAATCCTACCCATGCTTACCAAACTGATGGCAATTATACCGTAACATTAATTGTTAGCAATCCACTAGGAAGCGATACGACTAGTCAGCAAATTACAATAGCCCTTCCTCCTCCTCCTGTTGCAATTAGTACTGAAATTTGTGCTGGTGATTCTGCTCTCCTAGTAGCTACGGGTAGTGGTACCATTCAGTGGAAAAATGTGGCCAACCATGTTATACAGCAGGGAGATACGCTTTGGATTCCCAATCTTGGAACGCAGCATACTTATTATGCTGAAAACATAACAGGAGCCCCACATCAATTCATTGGTGCACTTGATTCGACCATCGGGAATGGTGGCTTTACCAATGCCTATGGAGCACTTAACTTTAGAGCAGATCAGGCTTTAGAATTAGTTTCTACTTGGGTTTATGCCAATGGTGCTGGCAACCGAACGTTCTTTTTAGCAAGTGGAACCAATACAACTGGAACTACTCCCAATAATATTGTTGATGATGCAACTGTTTATTTGGTAGATGGTTTTCAGCAGGTAAATCTTAATCTTATGGTGCCAGATAGTGGTTTCTATAACTTAGGAGGTGAAAACCTTCATTTGTATCGCAATACAACAGGTGCCAATTATCCTTATACTAGTCCTAACTTAATGTCTATTAATAGTTCATCTTCCACAACAGCACCCAATACCACTTATTATTATTTTTATAATTTAGAAGTTCGAGAACCACGTTGTGTTTCTGCTCAAGATACAGCTTACGCAACGCCTGTGCTAAGTTATTTTACTTATACCAACACCAACAATACCTTTACCTTTTCTGATGGTTCAGCAGGAGCCACATCTTGGCATTGGTCATTTGGCGATGGTAGCTTTTCAACCCTTCCTAATCCTACGCATACTTATGCTGATGGTAACCCTTATACCGTTACACTTACCATCAATGGCGGCACCTGTTCTAGCACACAAGTAATCAATGATATTGTTGGTATCAATACGCCAAATGATGCCACAATCCCCATGATAACATTAAGCCCAAATCCTAGTAAAAATTGGGCAAATATCTTATTAAACAAAGCAAGTGCTCATGATTTAACGGTGCAAGTGTCGGGGATAGATGGTCGTGTTCTGCAAACGGCTACTTTAGAAAGAGGCACGACTCAGTTTACACTAAATCTAGAACAATTGCCTAGTGCTATGTATATTGTTAGAATCCAAGGATTAAACTTTACTGAAATTCGGAAATTAGTAGTTGAATAGCCGTCTCAAAAAAAGCAACCCCTTTAAAGGTAGAAAATCCCATACTGGCAAATGCTAGTATGGGATTTTTTACTCTCAATAACTCTATTCAATCTACTTCACTAAGCTAACTTTATTTTGTACACTAAGCCGTTCTAGTAAACTACTATTTTTTGATTAAAATTAAATTTGTCAGAATGTCCTGATAAAAAATAAATCCCGTTTGGCAGCATTGAAACATCAACTTCATGTACTTTATCTTTAATTGTTAGCGTTTGAATCAACTTGCCATTGGTGGTCATTAATTGAAGCGTTAATGGCTCTTCTATAGGGTTTTCTATCATCAAATGTTCCGATACAGGATTCGGATAAATATGAATAGACTGCGTCTTGTTGGCTATGACATTTATGGCGGTATTGTTTACAATTTCATATACTTTATCAAAACAACATTTTGGTTTGTTTAGGGTCGTAATAACTTTCGTTTCCAAGCTATCTATTTCACTAATGTAGGTTCTATAACAATTCCTTTCCTCTAAAAAAACAGTTCCATGCTCATTGATGATAAAGGATCTATACTCTTGTTGGTTGCCAGGCATATTTCGCCACCAAGTATAGCCAATTTCGAGCAAAGAATCACTAAAAATTTTAGTCTCAGAAATGTGTTCTATATTAGAACCACTGGCTAGTAAAGGACCAATTTGTACTGTTTTCCATGCGCTATGGTCACTATTTTTAAGATGCACCACCGCTCCATCGTAGTAATAATATTTCTCCCCCGATAAGGCTAAATGAATTCTTTTGACACGTTTGGGATAAGATTGTTCTAGGGTCAAACTAGGTACAGAAAATACATCTGCACTATCGGACAATCTATACCCAATAAGCTTACTACTAGATCCATTCAATTCATCCAAATAAAGATAGCGTCCATCCTGATAATCTAACAAAACAACACCTGCATCATTAAATATTCGACTGTTTACTTCCATGAGCACAGGATTTACAAAAGAAGCAGATATTTCTATCAAACTATCTGCATTAATCTTGCTTTGTGAAATATGACGTATGCTATTAGAAACTGCTCCCGCTGGTCTAGGGATATTGATCTGTTTCCAAAGCGAAAAATTGTCATTATAAATATAAAGCAATGATGTATCTCTATCTGCGTAGTAATATTTTTCACCATCATACTCAAAATTTATTCGTTTTACTCCCTGATTCACCAAAAATTCATGTTCAAGTGTCAGTCCAGGCAAATCATAAACATCTGTCCCCGCAGAATCTAAAACAAGAATTTTATCTTGTAAACCACCTATCCGATTCAGGTAAATTTGACTTGTTGCAGGCAAATCTAATAAAATAGTGCCTTGCTCATTCACCAAACGGCAAGCAAACGACGAACTTGCTGATGGTTTATAACGGTAGGCAATTTCAAATAAAGAATCTGGATTTACCACCTCCTCTGTCACCCAAAATAAATGATAATCGGTTGCTCCTACTGGTACAGGCAATGTTATCGTTTTCCATAAGCTATGGTCGGCATTGTAAATATTAAGCATGCCCGTTGCCTCCTCTATCATAGAGTATTTTTCGCCAAAGGTTGGATAAACCGCTCGCATGCTAAAATTTTCTCCAGTATAACTGTGTTCTAAATTAAGGCTATTTTGCGACCAAGTAATTACACTACTAGTCAAGAGAATAAAAAGAAGGAATAGTTTCATAAAATGTTTTTTTAGGAAGATCGATGTAGTATTTTGAATTATAACAATGATTCATTTTGTTTTAGTTAGCAAAAAGATCATGATGTGCCTTGCTACTTTAAAAATAGCAACTTTAATATATTCAAAAATTTACATTTGAATATCTTCTATGCCACAAAATATAGACCAAGTCAAATTTTTATATTTTTACCCATCAAAACTTACCTCCATTTTTCAAGAATTCCCCGACAGCTAACGCTTTCTTTGGCAACCATTTGAGTCCATCAATTCTACTGTTTACGATGTTTTTCTTGCCATCTATTGAATTCTTATTTTTTTAATAAAATAGTTTTCTTGGCTGGTCAATTGTAATAAATAAATACCAGGAACAAGGTGCTCCAATTGTAAATGAATCAAGCGATCTAGCTTGGTAAGCTCTAGTTTTTTAGTGTAAATAGTTTGCCCCAAATTATTGTACAGATGGATCGTAGTTGGTGCTGCTAACGATTGGGTAAATTCAAGGGTTATTTTTCCATTCGAAGGATTGGGGTAAACCTTCGCCGCTATTGCTGTAGTTTTAGTGCGTTTTATACCAACTGATGTATTCACTATAAATAAGGTGTCCAATGTACAACCGTCAGCATTCGTAATGGTTACGCTATAACTTCCTGCTGCTAGGTTAGCTAGATCTTCTGTTGTACTTCCATCACTCCAAGCGAAGGTATAGGGAGCCGCCAACGTATCTAAGGTTAGATTTATAGCACCATCTGTGCAATTATTACACGAAGTACTTACCGTGTCTACCATTTGCAAATTAACAGGATTAGTGGTATCGCTAAGTTGAAAACCAAACGTTCTAGCGCAACCATTGTTATCATAAACGGTTAATGCATAGTTCCCAACTGCTAAATCGCTAATGGTTGCTGTTGTATCCGTTGTTGACCAAACATAAGTATAAGGAGAAACACCTCCACTAACTCCAGTCACTATAACACCATTAGACAGCGCACAATTAGGGGCGATTACTTGAAAAGTACTACTTATCGGATTATTGGCTCCATTGATGTAAAATGAATCGACAAAGATACAGCCATTTCCTTCTGTTACGGTTAAATAATAAGTGCCTCCAATTAGTCCAGTTATTGTAGCACTGCTATCGCCATTCGACCATTGATAAGTATAGGGTAAACTACCTCCTGAAACGATCACGGCAATGCTTCCATCTGCACCACACTGCTCATCTACTAATACCGTATTTTGAATGCCCAAACCAAAAGTTAAATTATTCAGAAAAATTCCTTGCTCAACCGCTTCACACCCCACCGAATCGGTCACAGTAAGAGCATATTGCCCTGCGGTAATTCCAGCGAGTCCTTGGCTTGTATCTCCATTCGACCATAAATAAGCATAAGGCAGGGTTCCCCCTGAAATAAATGGATTAATAATGCCATTCGATTGGTAACAAGATTCATCCAAATGGTTGATGGAATCAACTTTAAGGGTTCCCATATCATGGGGAACTTCAAATTGTTTTGTAATCGTACAGGTAGTATTGATGGAGGGATTAAAATAAAATTGAGAAATCGTAACAGAATAATTTCCTGCGGATAAGCCTGAGATGGTACTTGTGGTAGAATTAAGACTGCTGTCTCCTGTACTCCAAATATAATCTCTAAGACCATAAGCACCAAAGTCAACTGTGATCTCTCCTTGATTGTTATTGCAATATTCTGGAATAATGGTAGTATCGATTGTTGAAAATAAATTTTCGGAAGGGTGTAGCTCCAATTCAAAAGAATCAATAAGTTGACAGCCATTCACATCGGTAACCGTTAGACTATAAATCCCACTATAGATATTTTCTAGAATAGGGTTTGTCGTGCCATTGCTCCACAAATAACTCAAGGGCGCTGTCCCCCCTACTGCATTTAGGTAGATTGCCCCAGCAGGTAGATTGCCAACGGTTGCGGTATCAAAGCATGTACTATTTCTATATACTGCATTGGGAATAGAAATGGGAGTATTGATTTTTTGTACAGTATCCGACCAAACGTAGGTACAACCCGTTGCATCAGTAATAGAACAACGGTATATTCCTGCTGATAACCCTGTCAAATTGCTACTGCTGCCTCCATTCGACCATTGATAAACATAGGGAGGACTTCCTCCTGTCGTCTCTAGATGTATTTCGCCTCCCGCATTAAGGCATATTTCTGGTAGAATAGAATCTACAACATAAAAACTTTGTGTTTGGTTAGGCACATAAAATTGTTCTCGAATTTTGCAACTTTGAGCATCTGTAATGGTTACTTGATAATGTCCTGTTGATAAATTACCTCTGTTCTGAATTCTTTGACCATGCTCCCAATTAAAAGAATAAGGTGTCTGTCCTCCTGCAAGTGTTAAATTAATTGCTCCATTTCCTAAGTTGCAACTATCGGATAGAATCAAAGGATTAGCAACTATTCCATTGGCATTATTTAAAATGGTATAGGTATCGGTCAATGAACAGCCTGTTTCGTCGGTAACGGTAAGCCCATAGGTTCCTGCTCTTAAATCCTGAATGCTTGGTGTAATGGCTCCTGTACTCCACGAATAAGCGGGGGCGTTGCTGCCTGATAGCGCTAAATGAATGGAACCATTCGCATTACCGCAAGTCTCGTTCAATAGATTGACCTGATCCAATTGTAAAGAATCACTAAGGTTATTTAGAGGAATTGTTTGATTGACCGTACAGCCATTGCTATCCGTCACCATTAGGGTATAATTACCGCCTGTAATCCCTGAATAATAATTGGTTCCTTGCCCTACAGCGATACTCCTGACTGCATCACGATAGGTTATCCCTGTATCCGAAGCTGGCCAATCTTGAAAAAGTACATTGCCCTGCCCATCTAATAATTCATAAGCGTATAGATAGGATGTATTACCCAAGTATTCTAATTGAATGCTATCTCCAGCACAAACGGGAATTAGGGCCGACTCAAAATTTTTATTCCACCCCATCGGAACGGCATAATAACCATAAATACTGTTATTAATAGACACTCTTACCGCAGCAATAGGGTTGGACCACCAGCCCGATCCTATTGTCACAAAAGGGATATGCATATTTAAGACATAATTGCCGCATTGATGGGCTGTACTGGACGTCCATTGATAGGTATAGGGTTGGTTTCCGCCTGTTACCCTGGCCTGGATCGCTCCATTGGCTTTAGCACAATGGTTGTCTAAAACGGTTACATTAGAAATTTGCAAATCAGCCCCTAAATCATTCAGTATACTGGTACTGCTTAGCGTACAACCTGTAGCATCTGTAATGAGACAAGTATAAATCCCATCCCTTAGCCCAGCAACAACTGCTGTGGTGTCACCGTTTGACCACTGATAAGTATACGGCATTGTTCCTCCTAAAACAGCTAAATTTATAGCGCCATTTTGCTGATTACAACGTTCATCTACTTGGGTTAGATTATCTATAAAAAGGGTTCCAGAACTATTGCTGATATAATTAGAATGAACAATAGAACAACCGTTATGGTCTGTAATAGTTTGTGTATAGATTCCACTCGATAAATTCAACACATCTTGGGTGCTTGCCCCATTGGACCATTGATAGGTATAAGGAACTTGCCCGTTGATTATTGTAACATCTATTGCGCCTTGACCGTTTCCACAAACCTCTGGCGATTGTGCAATGTTGGCAATTTGTAGATTGCCTGAAAAATTATTGACAACATAGGTTGCCGTAAGCTGACAAGTATTGGCATCCTCTACGGTGACGCTATAGGTTCCCTGATTTAGGTTGGCTAGATCTTGGGTACTCGCTCCATTCGACCACTGATAGGTATAAGGCGAATTTCCTCCTTGAATCGACAAGTCAATACTTCCTAAATGATTCGTGCAATGTTCATCTGTAATATTAACCCCTGCAATGGAAAAATTGCCTACTGTTGATTGAATCGTTTCGGTGATTATGCTCGTGCATCCTAAGGAGTCAGTAAGGGTGCAGGTATATGTTCCTTGCCCCAAATTGGTTATGTCTTCGGTGCTTGCTCCATTCGACCATTGATAGGTATAAGGCGGATTTCCGCTGATTATTGTAAGATCAATTGCGCCATTCTGTTGGTTGCAAACTTCGTGGCTAAGATGGCTTGCTCCTAGCACTGTTGCAGATGTATTCAAAATAGAATAAGGTCCTAAAATAACTTGGCAATTAGCACTATCCGTAAGGGTGCAGGTATACGTTCCTTGACTCAAATTGGTTATATCTTCGGTACTCGCTCCATTCGACCATTGATACGACAAAGGTAGATTGTTATTAATAAGGTGAATGTCTATTGCACCAGCACTGTTATTGCAATGTTCATGTACGACCCTTGGTGGCATCAACAAGTATGAATTTGTTGTATTGGTAAGCCTAAAGTCTTTTATGATTTTACAACCTAAATTATCCGTAATGGTACAGGTATACATTCCTTGACTTAAGTTGTTCAAATCTTTGGTGGTGTCAGCCGTTGACCACTGATAAGCATAGGGCAAACTTCCTCCTGTTATCCCAATCTCTATTGCTCCATTTTGTTGCGTACAACTTTCATTGGTAAGTTGGCTGCTTGCTAGTGCTAGGTCACCAACTTGATTAACAACTTGTGCATGGTGAACGACTGTACAACCTAAAGTATCTGATATGGTGCAACGATAAAGCCCAGCACTCAAATTAGATAAACCAGGGGCATTAGAGCCCGTATTCCATTGATAAGCCAGCGCCCCACTGTTTCCTGAAGTAGATAAATAAATACTTCCTGTACCATCAGAACAGTTTTCATTTATCACCTGAGTCGCATCAACACTCAAATGACCACTTGTATTTCCTACAATTAGATTGGATTGTTCTAGTTTGCAGCCCATCGAATCGGTAATGGTTACTTCATAAATTCCTGAAGACAATTGTTCGATCCTATTGGTTGTATCCCCTGTGCTCCAAAGATAATGATAGGGCATAATACCACCAGTCATAGTGAGTCGAATTTCTCCTGCTGCATTGCCACAAATTTCGGGATCAACATCAATATTATTGAGCTGAAAATTGCCAGCATCATTGCTTATTCTATACGTTGGTGTTACAATCAAACAACCTCGATTTTCACTAATGGTGCAAGAATAATTTCCTGCTGGAATGGCTCTTAAATCTTCAGTTGTTGCTCCATTGGACCACAAATAAGTATACGGCCATTCCCCTCCTGTTCTTGTAATATCAATTGACCCTGTAGAATCGTTGCAACTTGCATCTACTGTATTCTCATAACTCAATTGAAAGCTTCCTGTTTCATTAAAAATTGTATCTGAAATAACAATTGAACAGGCACTTGCATCGGTAATGGTACAGGTATAAATTCCTTGTGACAAATTGGTTATTCTTGAACTGCTAGAATCATTCGACCATTGATAAGCATAAGGCAAAATTCCACCAACAGCATAAATTTCGAGCGTGCCATTTCCTCTGCTACAATGTTCATTTACTGAGTTTATTGCTGCAATTGCTAGTCCATTCGTTTGGTTCTTAATCTCAAAAGAATCCACTAAATGACAACCGCTTGCATCCGAAATCGTCACTTGGTACATTCCTTCTGATAAGTTACTTATTCTATTATCGGTAAGACTATTGGACCATACATAAGCAATTGTACCCCCCGTAGATTGAGCCATAAGTTCTATGCTTCCGCTCCCATTGGCGCAGGTTTCATCCATTATCTGTGTATTAACGAGCTGCAAATCGCAATTGCGGACGCAATTCCCTACTAAATTAAGCAATTCAAAGCTATCTACTTTTATACAATTATTCGCATCTGTAATCGTTACCTGATAGGTTCCTTGCACTAAATCTTGCACTTGTTGAACGGTCGCTCCATTGGACCATTGATAATGATAAGGAGCTGCCCCGCCTCTTACATTCAAGTTAATTTCTCCTTCCTGATCGCCACAATTTTCATGCACAATAGATGCTGTGGTATACATAGGTACTGCTTGTGGAATGGTATACTTAGCAATGGTTTGACAATTAGAACTATCCGAAATCGTTACGGTATAAAGCCCAGCAGCTAGGTTTATTATATCCTCTGTCGTTTCATTATTGGACCAACTAAAGTTCAGGTTTCCACTTCCTGTTGATAAATCAATGCTCCCATCTGAACTTCCTACACAAGCTTCTGCATTCACAACCGCAGACACCACAGGTCCAGAAACATTGGAAAGAGTAATGTTTTTTTGATGCAGGCAACTGTTCCCATCTGTCAAACTTACCCCATAACTCCCTGCTGCCAATCCATTGATGTGCTGAGTCGTGTCGCCTGTAGACCACAAATAGGAATAAGGAGGAAACAAACCACCAATTGACAAATTAATGCTTCCATCTGATCCATTGCAGGAAGGGTTGTTTAAGACAGGTGTTATGGTTGGCACAGGAGGTTCTTGTAAGGTAACAATAGAATCTGGTAAATCAGCCTTTAGGCTAATGCTCCAATCAAATAAGTAACCATTATCTTGTGCATAGTTGTCGGTAAGGCGAAGCGTCCAGTTTCCATTCAAAGGGCTGCCCAATAATCCAAAGAAATTTTGTCTGGGAGTATAAGAACCTGCTGGTAAATAATAATCGGTATAGCTGTTCCCTGCTAAGGTGGTATAAGTATATGTTGGTGGTGGACCAGGGTGACTGGGGGCAATCATTCCTGTCATGGTTGGATAAGTAGCATTATTTGTCCAACAATATTGATAACCTACTCCTGCCGATAAATTGCTATAACTCCAATTGTCTGTTGGACCAGAGGCAACGGGCTCACCCAAATTGCATGCTGCGACTGCCGACCCTGTATTCCCTACTCCTTTTAATTGGATAACAGCACCATTAGGGGCAATTAGGTCTATGCTTAAATCTCCTGCATAAGAATGTTCTAGGGTAGCACAAATCGCATTGATTTGGTGAATAGAACTTAAGGTTTGCCCTACATTAAAATCATTAATTGCAATGCTGTTGGTATAAGCTGCTCCTGTACCATCTGGCAAAAATGTTTGTCCTGCATTGTACAAGCCTCCTGCAACAATGGCTTCTGCGGTACAGCCATACTGATCCAATACTTCTACCCAATAAGTTGCCGCAGGAAGCCCTATAATCGGCAAGCTAGTGTCTGGGATATTCTGAAGCACATGAGTACTGGTATCCATATACTGAATCTGGTAAGGGGGGCTTCCTCCTGTTATCGTTAGTTGTATGCTTCCTGACGAGTCATTCGGACAGGTTAAATTGCTTCCAATCGTATGATATGAAATTGGGGCAGCATCATCAATGTATAAACGTACGGTGTCCTCTGGCACGCAGATAGATGTTGAAGGACGATAGATCAACTCTATGACTTCTCTTCCTTCTACCAAGCCATCTTGTAAGGCGTTAAGAATAAGCGTTGAAGAGGATTGTCCCTGAGGTATGGTAACAAAAGAATCAATGTATTGATAATCGATTCCATTCAGTGCCGTCCCTTCTAATCGAATAGGAATGTTCAAATCTTGTGTGGCGGTATAGCCTAAATCAAAGGTATATTTTGCAGGAATGCAGCCTTCTAAAGCCGTGGTATCAGCACTATAAGTTGTTCCAACTACTTGTATGGAATTAGAAACTAAAGAATTGGCTTCTAACATAACGGCAGAATCGTATAAATCGTCTTGACCGTCTGCTATTCGCAAAGAAAGTTTATAAACGGCACATGGCTGTAAGCCTGTTTTTCTGGCGGTCAACAATTGAGTAAATCCATCAAATTCAATATTGACTGTTCCTGTGCCAAAATCATTGTCGATGTAGTATTGCCAATGAGTGTTGTTGTTGATGGAATGAACGGTAATTGGGGCTGTGGTATTGGGGACTATTGCTAGATTTTCTTCTCCTACAATCCCTGGGCCGCTAATCACAAAGGCAAAGGCATCGTTGTAACTGGCATTAATAAATTCATTGTATTCCTCGGAAAGAAAGATGTAATTAAAAGCAATTTCATCTCCTTGTACTTCAAATTCAAATTCCAAATAGGTGTAATCGTTGATGTTTGTGCCTACAATGGCTTCCAAGATCGTGTCGGTATCGTAAAAGGGCAGCATCTGTCCTCCCGATGTTCCGCTTTGGCTGTTGGGGCCAATCGCATCCATAACATTGCCACTAGAAAGAATCACTCCTGCATTCAAGCCCAAATCACTGCCTTGGTAATTGAAGGTTCCTGTTTGTACGTGAACGGTATCGTACAAGACGGCGTTGTATACCGTAACATTCGGCCCTGCTAAGTTGTTGGCAAGCTGCTGAGCGGTCAAGTTGTTTTGTACGGTTAACTGCCCAACGGCGGTGCTGCTTATTGCTAATAAAAAGCCGATTAGAAGGATTAGTTGTTTCATGGAATGTTATTCATTAAGGCTAAAAAAAATGGTCAGTACTGTATGACTACAACTGACCATTTGTTTGTTCAACAATTGCTATTTTTTAAAAGATTATTGTTCTGTTCTTTTTTTCCAGATCAACGCTTCATAATGTTCTTTGTGTTTACTGTTCCAGCCGTCTATTGTTGGAGGATCTGCTACTATTGTTTCTTCAATAGGTATGACATTTTCATCAATTGCGTATTGACTCGCTAAGATGTAAAATACTCCTCCCTGAGATTCTATAGCAAAAAAATCTTTTTCTGAAAACATGTTACTGGTATGTAAGGCAATGTTTTTTAATGGTTCTAAAAATACGTTGTACTCTTCTTCTGTACCAGCTCTTAGTTTAATTCCATGTAGTGTAATCGGAATCCCTATGTAATTGGTATAAGAAAACATTAAATCAACATTTTTTATAGAAGGATCCATGAAATACATAGGACTTCGTATTAACAACAAGCCCTTCTCAGCATTGTAATGTTCTAATGTAAATGCTCTATCTGAGCTAAATAATATTTCCATTTGTGTTTTACACCTAATACAATAACTACACAGCTTTTTGCTAATAGTTAAGTTAAAAAGAAATTATTTGGCTAATAGCCAAATAATTTCTAAAAGCTATATTTAATCTAAGCAATTTTTATAGCGTCCAAAAATAAAATAGCATCATGGGTAAGTCCTCTACCCTCCATATCTTTTCGAAACTCTTGTAGTTTGCTCTCCCCTAGTAATACCAATAATCTTTCACACATTCTTTGGTCGATATATTCATCAGAAACATGTAGATTGAGAATAAAATCATCTTCTGTTTCACGAAAGACATTTTCTTCTTTCATTTCCTTGAGCGCCTGAAACATCCAATCATAAATTTCTTCTTTATCAATCACTTCATTGTCTTCTAAAAAAAGATTTAAATCATCTAACTTTTCTTCCCCTTCTTCTATCTCTATCCACGAAGACATGTCCCATCGAGCATATGTTGCAATGGTTCTTACCACAAGAAAACTCCTTCGGAGATTATCTGCGAAGTTTTTATACGTATTGTAACACAAACTTATTGTAGCAGCATCAGAATCTGTATACACTCCAAATTGATAGATCTCATTTTCTTTATTTAGTTCTGTAAACAAATCTGTTGCGATTGTTTTAAGTTGTGTTACAAATTGTTCCCTGTTCATTTTTAGTTGTTCAAATTTGATGTACCAACAATGTATTAGAAAACTTTTTTTGTATTAAATCTTTTTTATGAATACCAAAGTATAACATCGCTTCAACTCTATCTATATCTAATCCCAAAGTATCATCAGCTATGTTTACTTGCAATAAAAGATAAAACTCATTCCGTTCTTTTTCAATAATTATCTCTTCGTCAGAATCTAAATAGTTAGCAGCCCAAAAATAGGATGGATCTTGCTGTAAGCCATAAGGCAACCCTAGTATATTGTGATCTGTTCCTCCTGACAATTCTCTTTCTAAATCCATGTATTGAATCATATCAATATCAATGCCTTTTTCATAAGCTGGTATTTCTATTTCTTTTTTATAAACATCAGAGCCAAAAGGAGGGATTGACATTCCTTGTTTGAAAACAATCTCATTTTCTAATAAAATAGATTCGTCAGATACAGGTGTAAAAGCAATTAAATTGTTTTTATCTTTTTCATAAAAAACAATCTGACTTTCCATATCTTTTAAATCACAATAAAACATTAGATAACCCTCTGATGGAAATAAAAGTTCATCGTGGTATTTTGATAAATCTGCACAATTTAACAAACCAATAAAACTCATAGAATTGCCCTGAGATTCAATAAAAGATTTTTTGCCCTTAGGTACAATTGGTGTCCCACCAATTCTTGATAAAAACAGCCTAGAGTTACCACTCTCTAAAAGAGAGAGGTAAACTTTAGGTCTTAATTGCTCTATCAATAACTTTACAAGTAACTCATTTTGAAAGTGATCTGAAATTGTTTTTTCATACTCTTTATGTAACATAATATTAAGGTGTTGATATTTTTTCTAATTCTTCTAATATAGGTATTGCATAGTCATCTAACCTTATTTTGGCATCCTTAGCTTCCTCTACTTGCTTTGCTACTTTAGGAATAATTACAGTTTCTAAATAATTCCTAGCTTGCATTCCCGTATATTTCGTTCCAATTGCTTTTTTGTAATCTAAGACATATTTTTCAATTAATTTAGAATAATCAGGATGATCAAATATTTTTTTCATTCTATGAATATCCTGAGGAACAGCCATTCCATTTAATGCCCCATTCAAATTAAAACCACCTTCTAAAACAGCCTTTTTCACAAAAACAGCAGCATCATCCCATCGCTTAGGGTTAATCAAAGTCGTTGGTATTAAATGATGAGCTTCCTCAGCCACACCTTTTGCTCTATTAAAAACTGTTCCTGCTTTCTCCATCGCTGTTTTTAGTTGGGTAGAGGCCTTAGTCCTCATTTTAGTTATTTTTTCTAAAAACTTTGGTTTTAGTTTATAAATCCCCTTTCCTAATTGAGCTACATCAAGTATCCCCATTGCAAGACTCACTTGTTCACCTAATTGACCTAGTGCAAGAATAGGATTTAAGGTGGCTTCAACTGTACTTTGCTTTTCTAGAATTTTTTCTCTGTCTTCTGCAAAAGCCGTTTTCATCAACTGCCCATAGGAACTAAATGTATATCTATATCCATTGTGATGAAGCAAAAACAATCTCCCTTTTTTGGGAGTGTAGGACCCTATAATTAATTCTACTGGAGGGTCATAAAGTTCTTCACCCATGTACTTTAAAAGTACTTTCCCAAACTTATCAAAAGTTAAACTAAAATGCTTCCATTCTCCACCATCTAAATCCACCCCATCAACAACTCTGTTTTCAGCAAAAGCATAAACAGAATTCCATGGATAATCAGGAGCTAAAGGGTCTACAGACAAAAACCTTCCTATTGAGGGACTATAAAGTCGCATTCCATAATCCTGAATTAGAGAATTTCCCCATTCATGTCTATCATCTTCTTTACCATTAAACCCAAAACGATAATTTTCTGCATTATATTTTCTCCTTGGCATTTCCCAACCAAATGGATAATACTGTTTATAGCTCTTAATTTGTGCTTCATATCCAGTACTTGTGCTTTCTTTTTGATCGGACAAAACCATAAACACATTTCCCAAATGATCTGGAATCTCATAACTCCTATTTCCTAATGTTCGAAAATATAAATTATCATAATTTGGATTAGAAGTTCTTACAATCTCTGAATTAGTCGCTAAGTTAATCGAATTACTATAACTTCCCAAACGCTGACTACCATAAAGCATTCTATCCTTGACCTTAATTATAGTATTAGGATTTAAAACTTCTTTTTGGTAGATAGCTAAAATAGCTCCTAATCCATCACGTATATAATAAGTTGTAATAGCATCGGTTGATCCTCCTAAATTAATATTAGGATCATAAGTTTTTGCAACACGATTTCCTTTGGAATCATACAAATACTTAATTTGACTAACAACACTAGTTAAGTGATTAGTTATATTTACCTGTTTCACTTTTCCATCAACTCTCCACAATATTTCTACATCTTCCTCTATAGTACTTCCATCCCCTTGCTGCATAAGAGTTAAATTCCCAACTTCGTCATAATTATAATTTTGGCGAGCATTTAAATCTCCTTGATTTTTTGAGCCTTGCAAATCATCAATAAAATCTAGTTGATCTTTTAAATCCCCAACACCATAATTATAATGTAATTCATCAATTAGCCCATTATCTCCATAACGGTTCAGGTGTTGAATATTACCATTTTCATCATAATCATATGTAGTAGTATAAGCATTACCAGGTAAATTCGCTAATGTCAAAGGGGTTGTTGTATTTACTCCCTGTAATGTACTCGACTTGATACGATTCCACTCATCATATATATAACTTCGCTGTATAAAACTCTCATCCACAGGGCTACTAAACCCAGTCATAGAAGAAGTAAGGGCATTAGTATTTATCCCCATGGATAATACTGGAATATTACCATTATACAGAGAGGGAGTATTAAAATCTACCGTTTGCTCTAAGCTTTCTCTAGTAAAATCACCTTCAAAATATCCTAATGTGTATCCAAATGCATCTTTCAAAAAGAACTCATTGGCTCCAGAAAAACCATCTCTTCCAAAATCTTTGGTTTCATTACTTGAATTTACTCCATACTGATTCATCAAAGGGTTATTCACGGATTTTAACCACCCTTGAATTGTATATACATAATCAACTCCTTGAATATCATCATCCCCCAATTCCATTCTCTTAAGTGGTCCATGGTCATAGTATGCATACTCCGCATCCTTATCCCAAATTAATTCATCCTTAGATGTCCAGACTTTTTTTAATTTACTTTGTTCGTCATATTCATATCTATGAAAAAAACGATCCTCAGAAAACTCATTATATCTAAGTTGCTTCATCTTACTAGAAACAAGATCATAATCATACGCTATGTAATTCTCTCCTAGACCAGGTATATAATGACGTATCCACTCTAAGTTATTATGTACATCATAACTATACGTTGACGTTACAACTATGCCATCTTGATGGCTTTCTGTATAACTTATATTGTTTCTTAAATACCTTTGTTCTTGCCCCAATTGATTATAATAAGTAACTGGTACTGATGAGATAACATGTGGCGTAGAATAATAAGAATGCATAAATTCATCCTTAATTGCCCCTATTGGTAATTCATCTAAGCCTAAATTATCTATAACATGTTGAGTTAATGTCCCATTGTAATACATTTCTCCACTCTCTACAACCCGCTGTAAATTATCATATAATGTATAACTATATAGTGGTGTAGGTAAAGTAGCAGCTTGTTTTGCATCTTGCGAAAAACGTAAAATTCCAGTAGATGTATAAAAAGAATTTATTTTGCCTTTATTTGGAGTTTTAGCTTGAACCATCTGCCCTAAAGCATTATAATCATACTGTGTTACCATCGCATGGTTAGGGATGGTTGTACTAGGTACAGGAGTTGTACCATTTTTATCCGCTCTCCAATCCAATAAATTCGTCAAATTCGTCCCCTCAATAAAATCAACGCCCTCTGGAGGGACAGTACGAATCAATTCATCTCTCAGGTTGTAATAATACAAGGTGTAATGCTCCAATTGCATGGCATAATCTAGCGTCAAGGCATCTTCTCCTTGCTTTTTGCAGTGATCGCCACGCCCTCCAAGTTTGTCTGCATCCGCCAAGAAATTTTGAGCTTGTTGCATCAAGTCATCCTTAACGATATCCGAATCTCCTGTTGCAGGATTTACTTTTACAGGACCAGGCTCTTGACGTGTCCAACGCATCTGTATATTGGTAAAGGCACGTGTAGAAGTGGTCTGAGAAAAAGTATTCAATACCGTACTAAAGACACAGCCATTATCATCTATAATAGACACTGCATAATCGCCCTCCAATAAATCAATCAAAGCAAAAGGATACACCGTTGAGGCAGGTAAATCCAACGAATAAGTAGCCTGCAATGGGTTGGCGTTTAGTGCATCAAATACCAATCGATACGGCGCTTTTCCACCTGTAATATTATCCACTTGAGGCAAACAACCCGCCATGCTTACACTTGCATTCAGCGTGGTATTATTCGGAACAACAACATTCCCTGTTTCGGTACAACCGTGTGCGTCAATTACTGTATAGACATACGTTCCAGCAATCAGACCATCAAGGCTATGCCCGCTATAAGTACTGTTGTTCGGACCTGTCCAATTGTAACTGCTTACGCTACAACTATTGTTAAAGATTGTCAAATCAATCTGACCATCATTCCCTGCACAACTGGGTTCAACCGTATTGGCGGTTACAGTGAAAATTTGATTGGCGATGTTTAGGTATTCGGTCGTAACACAACCACTGGCATCGGTAATCTCCAACACATAATCGCCCAATAAGCTTAGTGTTGTTCCATTTTGGCTCGTTCCGCCATTGTGAGTCCAACTAATGCTATAAGGCCCTGTTCCTCCTACAATATTGCTAGGATCAAGTGAAATTGAGCCGTTACAAGGATGAGGATTCATTAAGTGTGCCCCTCCATTGGCTCCTGGAACGGTAATAATTTCTTCTTTGGTACAACCTCCCGCACCCATAATTTGAACCGTATACGTTCCAGCCAATAAATCGGTTCTACTATGTCCGACAAAACCATCTTCCCAAACACAATTATAAGGCGCATTAGAGCCCGTTGCGGTTAAGGTAACGGATCCAGGTGTCGAGCAATTGGCAGGACTAACGCTTGTTGTTACCGTAGGATATTCGATCAAATCAATTGGGTTATTTCTATTGTCGAGATACATCAATGGAACTTGAATGTAGTTGCCACAACAATCGGTAATTTTAACCACAAAATGCAACTGACTATGCGCTAAATCTAAATTGCTATAAACGTGCGTAGAAGGGTCATTTTGATGCATCACAAATTGATCAATCAATACCCCTGTGAAATCAAATATTTCGTATATTTCTACCGTAACATTTGCACAGCTTGTAAATGCATCGTAATCGATGCTAAATCCATCAAAACCATTTTTGCACTTGGTTAAACGCTCAAGACTTGGTATATAGAATGGGTTATAAGCTGGCATAGAAACCGTTCGCTGATAAGCACAACCATCTCCGTCTTTAACCGTCAGATGATAGGTTCCTGAAGGAACTCCTGTCAAACTTGCAGTAGTACCCACGGTATATCCTTGTGCGTCTTTCCAGATATAAGAAACCGTAGGAGAAGGAGCAGGATCCGTTAAAATGGCATAAAGGGTACCGTGATTCCCTCCCGAACAAGTGGGACCATCCCAAGAATAGACAATATCCTGAATTCCATGAACAGAATTGTTAAACGTATGACCAATCGTTCCTGTACAACCATTGGCATCGGTAACGGTTACCGTATAAGTTTGCCCTAGTTTTAGGTTGGTAATAATTGGATTGGTTCCACCTGTATTCCACAAATAGGTATAAGGGGCAACACCTCCTTGAACATCACTGGCATCCAAACTACCATCATCTACCTTACAAGAAGTAGGGTTTTGAATGTCTTGGAATCGAACAATTAGCCCCTCGTCTTGTACCACAAGATTAGAAAGCACCTGAGAACAGCCAAAAGCGTTGGTTATGGTAATGCTATACGTCCCATCTGTACTCACAGGAAATGAATGGTTAAAACCAGACCAACCTATTGAGGATACGGTAATAGGATTAGATGGATCTGACGAAGAGGTAACGGTATAGGGCAAGCCTATTTCGTTGCTAATGTGTAAATCTAAACTACCATCAACAGAACAGTTAGGTTGATCGATGACAACACTAGCTCCCAAATTAACGGCACTCACATGAAAGTACTTAGAAGCGGTACAAGTTCCATTACTCACTGTCACTTCATAACTCCCAACCAAAGCCGAATTAATCATCAAGGTTGAGGTGTTTTGCCCAAGCAGTATAGCACCACTGGGATCCTTCCAAGAATAGTTAAAGCCAGTGGTAGGATCATCAACGGTTATGTATACTGCGTTGTTAGAACAGATGTAATGCACCGTGCCCTTTATCTCTATAGGATCATCCCCAACCGTTACCATCAATGGCAAATTTTCATTGGTATGGCAACCTGAATTAGAAACAAAATCAACATAATAGGTTCCAGCTGCTAATCCTTGAAAAGAAGCATTGTAATCATTACTATTGGGAGTAATCGTTTGTATAGCAGGTCCTGATGGTGTTTGTTTTAGGACTACTTGTGTAATCGTAAATTGATTGTTTAACTTTAGAAACCAATCGACACCAATCGATCCATTACTTTGCCCACAATTGGCATTGTAAGGAAATAAATCTGGCAATTGATTATTTAAAAACAAGTCTGTTGATGGATTGATCTCTTTTTCGTAGGTACAACCATCTGTAGTAGTCACCACTACTTTTGCCCAAGAAGTATTTAGTGTATTGGTTGCTAAATCTCCTATCGTGCTGATATTTTGTGCAGGAATTATTGCTCCTGTATGGTCTTTAAAGAACCAAGTGTAATTGGTGGCTGTAGCCCCTCCTATCATTGTGGCATTAAATTGCCAATAACAAGTCCCCTTATTTTGTAACGTAGGTATAATATCCACGCCTGCGGCTTCTACAGTCACCAACTGACTGCCAGAGCAGGTTCCATTGTTGACGGTTACCGTATAATCTCCTACCGCAACATTGGGTAAGGTATAACTACTAGTCGTTTGTGTAAAGGTAGTTACTTGATTGGTATTGGGCCCCAAAAATGATGTTGGATCATTACTGGTTAAGGTTACAGTATAAGTCGCTCCACTCTGAAAATTAGGCAAGGTTATTTCTAAATCCCCTCCTATGTCATGACAAGTTTTGGCGGTTGTTGCAACCAAGAAAGACAAGTCTTCATCTTTAACAATAACACTTTCTCCGTAAGAGCACTCCTCGCCAGCATCAATTTCAACCATATAATTACCTGCCGAAAGCCCTGTAAAGGTATGGCTTGTAGAGGTCATGGTCACCGATTGTAACACCTGATTATTGCTATTTTTTAGGGTAGCGGTATAGGTGTACCCCGCATGCATAGTTGTAAGAGTTGCTTTTATAGTAGCATCTCCACTAATTCCATTACACGCATTCCCCTCTGCAACCGAAAAAGTTGGGGTTAAATCCAATAATTGATAGGTATAAGGACCATAATAAGTATAGTTAAACTTACCAGGTATTAATAAGTGCACCACATAAGTTCCAGCGACAGCAGGTTCTAAGGTTCCAGCTCCTGGTTTGGTGATAAAAGGATCTCCCCCATTAATCGACCACTGCAATTGATAATCTTCGCCTGTATAAGAGTAATCTATATGTCCAGGATTTCCATTACAAGCGTGGTGAATAGTAATATTGGGTCTAGGTGGGCAATCTTCTTCATCTTGCAATATGATTGCTTCTCCATAACTACACTCCTCTCCAACCCAAACTTCTACGGTATAATTTCCTCCTGCTAAGCCTCCAAAGGTATGGCTATTGCCACTCATTCTTACAGACTCTACCACTCGGTTACTAGCATCTTTTAGTTCAGCCGTATAGGTATAACCAGCATGAACCGTATTGAGTGTAATTTGAATAGAAGCATCATTACTAATCCCATTACAATCGTTGCTTTTCACTAAAGAAAAGGACGGTGTTAAGTCCAGTACTTTGTAAGTAAAAGGACCATAATAGTTATATTCTCTTTTGCCTGGGATTAAAAGGTAGACTTCATATTCTCCTAGGGTAGCTTCCGAGAGCGTCCCAGCCCCTGGTTTGGTAATAAAAGGATCTCCCCCATTGATTGACCATTGCAATTGATAGTCTTCTCCTGTATAAGAATAAGCTATTGAGGCAGATTTTCCATTACAAGCATGCGTAATAGAAATTGTAGGTTCAGGAGCCCCATACAAAAAACTACTCAACAACAATAGATGGATTAAAAACAAAAATGTTTTCATTGTATATTATTTTAAGGTTTTATTTATGGTTTAGCAGGAACAGGTAGATTAGTGGCATTCGTTTGGTTAATGGTAGAATTTGCAGCCCCAGAAGGAGTACAAGCTTCTGGATCACTTCCTGTTGGTAATGGGGTGTTCCATTCATTCCCTGAACAAGTCACTCCAGCAGGTGGATCAATGTGTAACTCAATCTTCCAATATTCCGCAATATTCTTGAGCATCAATTCACACTCGTCTAAAGCAGGAACCAAACAATACTCAATGTTAACGCCCCCTACTTGATGGACACAAGTAATTCTGTTAATTGGAGTAGGAGGTGTTACAGCACATTGCCCTTTGCATTTTAAAACCAATTGATCGACAACTGCTTCAACCTCTGCTGCGGTTACATAATTGACATTTTGGGTAGAACACTGTCCTACGCCCCAACAAGCTCTTTGGAACATTTCAACCACTTCCTTTCTAAATTCATCTCGTCGATTTTCGCAGGTAACTTCGCAAGCGTCAACCATGCCATTGATCTCAGCCGTAATTCCAGCATCTGTAGCAGCACAGTTTGACTTGTCTAAAGAGATGGTATTACTATTGATAATAGTTGCGCCTTCAGGATAACCCATTTTCCAATCGTTTTGAATGTCCTGAATACAGTTTAAGAATAATTTTCGTTGCCCGAAATTCCATTCATCATGGCTACTATTGGAGCTGTTACAGGCATTGGTTGCTGTTTCAGAATAACTATAAGCAGACTCACAGGTTAGGCAACTAAACGGTTTATCGATATTAGATAATAAAAGAGTCTTCGTACCAAATGGAAAAACTGGATCGGTCCAACTAACCCCATCCCAAGGATGTGATAAGGTGCCTGGTGCATTACGCCCCCAATATTCATAGTATTTAAAGGCAAAAACAGGATTTTGAATAAATGGCAACTCTGGAATCAAATGGTCTTCGTGGTTCGCCATAAATCCTTCTCGCTCTCCATAATACTCTGCTATTTCATCGGCATAACCAGGGATGGTAACCACACTTCCCCCAACTGTTTGCTGATAACCAGCGCTTCCTATAGAAGTAAGGGTACCATTTACCAAAGGCACATCAAAGGTATTAAAGGCCATGGAAGCCGCTGGGCTATGTTGAGTGGTTGTATTGATATGTGTTCTAGCATCCGCATCACTAACTTCATCAATCAAGCGAGCATATTTAGCTCCTGCACACTCCAAAAAGCGCTGTGGTAAATGAGAAGGGCTTAATGGAATATTGCTAAATACAGGTTGAGCACCATTATTATTTTGGTCATTGGTCATATTTTGGTTCAACTTATCTCCAAAAAGAAAGCGAATGATCCAAGGAATGTTATTGTTCACTTCGTCCATATAAGAACCGCTGCCTGCATCATTGTCAATGGTAGCATCCATATCGCTAGGCATTGAAATCGCACTCCTATTGTCCAATAATTTGCTAAATACACTAACAATATTTGTCCAACAACCAATGAGTTCGTTCACATCATATTGAGTTTCTCGTAAGGTAGCCAAAGCCGCAGCATCTAATTTTAGCCAAGCTCCTGCATTGGCGTTAGCCGTAGGGTCAAAATAGATGTATTCATTAAAGGTAGGGCTAACAGGATCATCATCAAATTGAACACTATTAGGATAATATTCATCATTGAGCATGTGCCAAATCATTCGATTGAATTGATTGGCGTTCAAAATCTTCAAGGCATCATTATCCACTGGAATCGCATTAAGAGCAGTCGTATATTTTGTCAAAAAAGTAGCATCCATTTGCTCCCATGCACTATTGTCCCAATTCCAGTATTTATAACCATTAAAATAAGTAGAGAAATCACTAGCAGGCAAGTCCAATCCTCCATTGTCTAGGAAATACTCCAAAAAAGGAGGATAGTCAAAATTAATGGCGCTCCCATCATTCGGTGCATAAGTATAAGGTGCCTGTTGCCCAATATTTAGCGCTCTTTTCTTTTTTTGAATTTCTGAAGAAATCTCAGTAGGGTCACCATCACAGTTGTGAAGAATGAGTTTTATCTCATCTACTTCAGCTTCATCAACAGAAGAAGTCAAGTTCCCTGTGTAAATCATATCTACCACAATTTGAGTAGGAAATCCTACAGGGCTACCTAATTGTATAAAATCAAAACTAGTAAAAGCACCTTGGAAAACACCATCTAATGCCGCTTCTAAGATTGCTTGTTCAGCAGCCGTTCGGCTGGTTCCTAAGTAAGTCTGAACGTGTCCAACTGCTGTACCTACATCAATCCAATCTTCGTCCTTTTCTACCTGATCCAACAAAATTCCGATCAATTCCATATAAGCAAGTACTTGCTTTTCTGTTTCTGCCAAATAGTCGTCAATTTTATTTGAAAGAGAATTCCCTAGTACTTTTACTTCTTTAATCACTTCATAAGTTCCCTTTCTTAAATTCAAGGTAGTTCCAATAGGAATCATAGAGACAGGAGTACATCCACTTACCGAGGTTTCCGTGTGTTGAAACACCTCAATTTTAAATTTTTCTGGATCAATTAAAGTTCCCCAATCTGGATCGTTTCCTGTTGTAAGTACTTTCTTGATTGTAACGGTTACTTCATAAGAACAACTACTCGCACTGGCCAAACATAAGGGTAAGTTTGTCCCCCCTCCTGAACAACCAGGTGGCACGTAGTTAATTTGAAAGTTGGGAACATCTTGTGAAAGAATCAGTTGTTTACTGTTTACAAAACGGTCATTTTGATACTGCCCTAGATGCAAAGCCTCAGTAAGTTGAAGGGTATTAACCTTAGGGCTTGCAGGGTCTTGAACCGATTCTAAGGGATAGTCTCCGTCAGGATCATAAGGTTCTGCCAATGCAGTAGCTAGCGTTTTGCCCGATTTTGAAGTATAAGTGATAGAAGTTGTTCCATTCGGATCTGTAACGACTTGTTTACTAACGTTAGCAGGATTAGGCGCTTCTGCCCCAAAAATAGAGACCAACTCGGCATCCTCTACACCAACTTGAATATCGGTTGTCGTTGTTCTCCCTCTACCTGCCGCTCGTGTACCAACCATATGCGTTTTTCCTACACCACTTTGTTCCGTCACACGCCCCAAACCATCATTGCTATAGATAGATCTCGTAAACGGATAACCTTGAGCATCTGGAATGGTTTGATCTGGGTTTTGATCAGAATAATAGCTGTGATCTCCTACATTAGAAACTCTATCAGGGTTATACAATTTATCATCTGTTGCATAATCCTCTAATTTATACAATTCGTTTGTCGTCGCTGATTTGACATGTTTTTCTCTATACCCATTCATATAACCATCAACAGGAACTGGCATCACAGCAATAGAAGAACGCCCCAAATGATCGTATAAGGTTTGCCCTACAATTGTTTTTCCCTCAGCAGGTAGATACCCCTGTGTTTGACGAGGTCTAAGTAATTTGTCGGCATAAGTCATGTTCTCATAGACTTGCCCATCTTCTGTAAATGTTCTACTATAAATATAGTTGTCTTCCTTATCTGGATCTGCAAAATAAAAACAATCAAAAGAGGTAGCTGCCGTTAATTCTGTATAGCCCTGAGCATCAACAGGGTATCCAATTTCAGACCATTTTCCCCAATTCAGATTGTGCCCTAAGCCTCCATCGTAATAATTCCCCATAGGGCGAATTCTCCAAAGATAATAGCCTTCGCCTTCTGATGGTCTAAACTTTAACTTATAGATTCCATTGTCCATTAACTTCTCTTCTGGTATAATAAAGGACAAGGCTTTAGACCAATCTACTTTGGTTTTGATGTGCTTTTCATTAACTAGATCGTCTTGCTCTAACGCTGTGTTTTCTAATTTTAGCAATTGAAATTCATAAAATGGGCTGTATACATTATAAAACGAATTATTAGTATGAACGACATTAGAGGGAGAACTGGCATCCCATTGAAATTCATAATAAGAAGACCCTGAGACTAATTGAGGAATCGCTCTTAGATTGGGTTCAATCATAAAGAAACTCGTTGATGCTCCCCAGCCAATATCAATCCCCAAATCCAATTCGTAACAAACCTCAACAATGATATTAGGGCTTGTTTGGGGATTTTGTAGCTCAGTAGGAATTCGAGCTCCAGAAACGGTTGTTCCTGAAACCGTCAAGTCGTCCAAAGCATAAATCACATTACTAGTTAAGCTATAAGGATTGGGTGATCCAGGGTTTAACAAGTTAGGCGCAGGAATATTTAGGCTATAGATCGCCTCTGGTTGTGTTTGCGAGAGTGTAATTCTTTCATTAAAATTGGTAGTAGATATTGGAGCACCACTATGGTCTAAAATTCTTCCCCCTAAATAGAAATCCAATTCAAAATCAGCTCCATTGCCATAAGGGAAGACGCCATTTTCCTCAATTGCTACTCTAATTTTAACCTGTGTATTTGATAATTTATGGTTGACTAAATTATGAATATTGCCAGGTATCTCTATTGGCAAGTCTGGGTATACTTGATCTCCAGCCCAACCCAATGGTTGGCATTCAGTATGCTGCCCAAGCGTCTTTGCAACTACTGAAATTAAAAAGAATAATGATAAATAAAATTTCATGATAGACTTTAGTTTTGTTTAGACCTCTACAACAGAGAACCCTTCATATTTTTTTAATAATTTCCCATTTGAATCAAAAATTTTTGAGCGAGCAGTCGTAAACAATTTCACATTTGCACGTTTATCCAAAATAAGATATTTGAACTCTATTTGTTTGATGGGAGATTGATCAACCATACGCAAAACAATTCGTTTCATTTGTAGTGTTGCAGCCTCAAATTCTATTTCTAAGCGGACGGTCTTAGTGAGTTCTCGCATTTCCTCAGAAGGAACAATGGTAAACCTTCTAATTTTGCTCCCTTTTGGTGATTGTTCACTAATAGAAGCCGTTTTCCAAAGCTTGTTTAGAATAGGTTGGATAGAAGCCCCTTTCATTTCCGTTTTAGCCTTTTCAACATCTTTTAACACCAAGATTTTTTTTGCCTGTTTGTAAACAGCATAAGCCTTTTCGGAATCTGCAAAAAAGTCCATATGTTCAGAAGTCATGCTTTCTACCAGCCCTTTCTGTTTTAAATCTACTTCTACCACCTGAGGCACATCGGATCGATTAGCAGTAATCGATGTCTGCACATATCTAATGTGTAAATTGGTCGCATTATCTCGTTCGATTGATTGGGTTACTTTTTTAGTCAATGCTAATAAATCTTCTTGTGCAAAAGCATTGGGCAAAGCAAAAAGCAAACAACTCACCCATAGAAGGGGATAAATGATATAGTTCATTTTTTTTATTTTAATAGTTGATTGGGTTAACCGTAAGCTTGGCAATCATTCCGAAGGAATAATTGCCAAGCAACGATTATTTTTATTTGGTAACTTGATAAGTAGCAGGGGTATGCCCTTGATTTTCTTGAATGGTCTTTGTTCCCTGTTCTGTCTCAATTAATGTTCGAACCAAACCGCCTTCATCGTTGTACTGATAAAAAGAGCCAAAATGTTCCGAACCAAAAGAAGCGATTAATTGAAATGATTTAGGACTGTATACATTGGTCGTCATTTCTGAATTAGTAGGCTGAATACGAACATCATCAATATCAATAGAGGATAAAGCATTGTTGTCAAAGTCTACTCCTGTAACGCCAAGTTGTAATGCACAGGTTGTTCCAGCAGTAATGCCTGCTAAATGTGTCGCTACATCAAACTTAAATTCTAATAAAACCCACTCTCCTACTTGTGCGATTTTTTTCTCATTGGATGCCGTGGCTATTGTAGTACCTGAATTCACCAATTGAACGTTTAGATGGTTGTTTTTGCCAAAAAGAACTTTTGAGTTTCTACCCACCAACTCATTCTTAGCCCAAAGTCGAACCATAAAACCATTGCCTAACATGGGGTCTAATACTCGATTGGACACCACCAAATTATCGATTATCACAGTAGGCGTAGTGCCAAGTTTCAAACCATTTTCTCCCGCATGTCCCGAAGTTTTTAGGCTAGGAGTAGCTGAGAATTGCCCTTGGAATGTTTCGTCTTCAAAGCTTTCAAAGCCTATCGTATTGTATTCTCCATTTTGAGCCAATGCAGTATTTAGGAATTTGTTATAGCCATATTTAGCAGCACTAGGGATATCGGCAATTACATTGCGCTCCTCTAAAGAAGAACCATTCGGTGAATATTTAGATACCTCTGAAATAACAGTCCAATCCGAATTTGTTCCTCCCCAATCGAACATAGCAAAATGATCAAAGAAACCACTATTGTAAGCTTTTTGTCCTTTTTCTCCCCAACTCAACGCTCCTTTATCATTAGCAGAAGAAGCCTCTGTAGTTGGATCATAAATATAGGTTTTGTCTACTCGATACAACTCATTTAATGTTGTTGCATAGCTTGAAATTTCTTGTGTGGTGGTCGTTGGATCCAGTACATATTCTCTAATAATAGGATCCTCTACACCAGAAACAGAACCATCATCAAACCAATCGCCTTTTCGCAAAGTCATTGCTTTTGCTCCCAATACATTTTTAGGCGCAGCAGCCCAACCATTTACTCCTGAAGCATGGGCTAAGGGGTTCCCCTCTTCGCCATAAGAAGTAACCGAGCCAACTGTTCCAGTCAATTGATTGGTATTGGTAGGGTCTAGTGCTTTTTGCCCCATGCTAGGATAAAACCATGCTGCTGGCAAATTCCAATTGTATACCTCTCCGCTATGAAGTACCGTCTGAGGATTTGCAGGATCGGAATAATCAGCAACAATCGTTCGGTCATAGCCATCTGTTGTTTTACTCAAGATTGGTGACCCCGTCAATTCTGAAAAAGCCAAATGTTCAACCACACTGCTGGCGTTGTTCATCGTCGTTTCTACTGACTTAACAATGGCTGGGAAATACAAGCTTCTTGTTGTCATATGACGAGCCATTCCCTTTTCGCCAAAGGTAAAATTGAAACCAAATTGAGGCGACACCTTAAAGGCACCAAAATAAGTCACCAACAAACCTAAGTCCATACTCGATCGAATGCTTTGGTCGTAAACAGCTTGTGCTGTCATGGTTATATCATCTTCTAAGCCCAGATGACGTTCTTTCATTTTGTATTCTCCCAACTGAGCATCATAAGATAAGGTCGGTACTTTTTCGCCAGGCTGATAATAATCGTAGGCAACTCTTGAAGTCAAGGAAATATTAGGATTCGAACTGCTAGAAAAATATAAATCTCTATTGGAGAAATAAAGTCGATCATAAGTCCCTCCATAGGTTGATTCCGCCCGTACCTGACCATTCATATTGGTTTGGATAAATAAGAACGATTGAGCTAGCCATCTATAATCCAAGTTATAATTAAAAATACCCAACGATAAAGGAATCGCCGTTCCTCTTCGGTAGTTTCTACGTTTGTCATAATCGTGGGGTTGCCCACCTCCTAAATTAGTTTGTTCAACGCTGCTACTACCATTTAGGATACCATAATCATCTTTGTTGGCATCAAAGTACATTTTGGTGGGGTAATAATCGTGGGTAAAATACTCCTTGACCGTAAAGCCACCAGATTGCTTACTTGCGGTATGATCGCCTGATAAATTAATATTAGACATCACAATTCTGCTATAGTTAACCGCAGGAGGAGGCAGCATAAATTCACCATAAGGCATTTCTCCTTCTTCTCGATCTCTCCCTGCAAAAATCTTAGAAAAGAAATCTTGGCTGTTGCGTTTTTCGTAATGAATCAAGGCGTTTTCTTCTCTGCCTTCCATTGGCTCATTGGTAGCCACACCACTACAAGTACCATCTTCTCGAACATAATCGTATTCTGTCCCAAACAACTGCGCATCACCACTTTCCATTCCCTCATCATACATCAATACTCTTTTCACTCGAACGCCACCACCACGTTTAGGATTTACCAATGGAACTCGTATATAAGAGGCCTCATAATTTAAGTATTTGCAGGCATCCACATATTCGGGTAAACTCTTTGCTGCAAAATTTTGATCCATTCGGTCAAATTGCGCTTGTGCTCCCAAATCAGCAGATGGATTGCCACTGCCCTCTACGTTATTTTTAAAGGCATAATAGTTAAATGTTGCCGTTGAAGGGATTGGGCTGTCTTGGTATTCAAAGCCTGTATTTTTATGACTCACATATTGTATATAATCGTAGCATAACTGCCTTGGGATGTCCTTTCGATCAGCAAACCAACCATTGTTCATAGGGTTACCTATCGACAAATAAACGCCATCCGCATCTACCCCTACACTTCTAATAATTGCATAGCCCGATATATACTCTTCGGATTCTACATCGTCGTTATCCAGCCTGTATTTAAACTTAAAATAAACTCGATTTTCTTGAGCTGTTTCTTGTACGTTCTGAGGTTCGTAACGGTAATAATTAGCATTTGCAGGGTCTGTTGTTTTAGCAACATCCTTCTTCTTCATGTACATATGTCGCAAAACATCAACTAAGAATTTCTTTTTCTCTATATCACCAGCAATTCCCATCTCCTCCAAATTGAGGTAGAATTTATTTCTTTGTTCTTCCCCTGGTGCACTAGCGTCGGGAACATTATCATCATCGTAAGAAACAATCGGCTTTAGACTAATCATTCCCAACGCTTTTTGATCTTGGACTTTATGATAAGTTTTTTCCTCGTATTGCACTAAAATTTCTCCACCAGAAGGTAATTTTATTTGTTTCAACATCCAGGCGGCAGGATCGTAGTCCTTGGGCTGGGTATAATTCCCTTGGTACAACCAATGTTTGTCTGCCAATCGTCTATTTTCGCCATCATACGCCCAATTGCCCCAACGTCCCATTGCTTCTGGGCTAAAGTTAGGGGTTTCTGCCCCTGCGTTATAAGAGGGCCAATCGCCTGTTGCTCCAAATAGATGAGGATACCTACTTTGGATCACTGCATCAAAATCAGTTGCCTTTTTATACTCATATTCAAACTGATAAGGGCTTACTTTATAAGACTTAACCCCTTGATATTCAAACCACACCTTTTTTAAGGTTAATTTCCCACTATTGTTCATACCATTTTCATCCAAAACAGGATTTTCCCATGCTCGACCAAAGTAGTTATTAAATACGTTTGTCCAAGAAGAATAATCATAATCAAAATGCGTGGTAACTAAGGGTTTCGATAAATCACTTTTAGCAAATAAAATGATCTTTTCTAGTTTTTCAACATCCTGATCTCCTCCTTTAGAATCTTTCTCATTTAAGGCATTTTTAGGCAAGGTAAACTCCGTTCCATTGTTGGCTGGAAAATCTGTCACCCCTGCATTATTAGTCCCCGCTCCTGCATCCGCTGGCGTTTCAAAAACCTGCCCTAGACCATCGTATCTAATATCTCCAGATCCATCGTACTCATCAACTGCTAACAAGGGATCTAAATGCGCAAAATCTTTGCTTGCATCCGTTTTATTGGTAATAAAAATAGCGATATGCGACTTGGTTTCTACTGCATTCAAATAATAGTTTTCTCTCAAACCACTAGATACCGTTCCCATATCATCGCCTTTCTTTGCCTGCTCATTTTTTTGGTAATCCAATCCCGTATAAGGCGTTCTAAATCGATACCAATTGTTATATGCTTCTGTGGCTACATTCTGTCCTCTAGTCCAACGGCGGTAATCAAAAGCTGTATAGCCTCCAAAATCGTCCGTGGTAGGTCCATCTCCTTTCAAATCAACATAATCAGGCGTTGTAATTTGTGTCATCAAATAAGTATTGGCATACCATTCCTTTAGTTCCTGTCCTAGTTTGATTTCCAAATCGCCTTCTTCCGCAACATCAGGGTATGCAATTGTCCCTTTTCGTTCTTCTTGTGCGCCTGTTGCATGAGCAGGGTCAATTTTTTTCCCTAAACCTGCATCTGCTCCATTCCCCCAATGTGCCTCTCCTGTGATGTCAACACCATAAGAAAAACTAGCTTCATCTCTTACATAAACAGGCAATCCATAAGTATACTGATTACCATCAGGATTCCACACCTTTATTTGCGCAATGTGTTCTTTTAATGTTAAGTTTGCTACCGAACCATTTTGATCGATTTTAGTACCGCTAGGGCTAGCAGGAACTTCATCTATAAATTTTAAGATGCGATCACTTTTTTCAAATGCTTTCGTTTTATCAATCCCTCCATTAATCGTATCATGAAGATCAACATTTCGAACATACTCCATATAAGAAGCTTGCCCCTTATAATAATCATCGTTGGGTCCTCCACTAGAACTAGCTCCTGTATATCTTTCTTGGGCAATATACTTGCTGATATTGGGTACATTCATATCTGTACCACCATCTATTTGAGTTGAACCACTCTTGATTTTGCCAAAAAAGCCTCCTCTAAAATCTTTTACTATATTTTGTAAATCGTCAGGGTTAGGGAAAATATCTGTATTGTTCAATTCTGCATACAGTAAGGCTCCTCCCATATCATTTTTTGCTCTAAAAAAAGGCAGCGATCCATCAAATTCATAGAAGTCAACTTTAGAATCATGATCGGGGTCCAAATGCCCTGTTTCATCTCTCAATAGCCATCGTTTGGAGTCGATGGTCGATTTATTGATAAATTGAAAAGTTGCCCCCAAGGTAAGCCCAAGTCCTGCATCACCTTTATCATTTAGCACAAAACCACCACCACCATTGATGCTAGGAACAATCGTAGGGTCTTTAGTCATTCCACCTGCCAAAAAATCAGGATAATAATGCCCTACTTTGTTATGGTGCAACCTATAAGTCCCTGCTAGACCTTCACCGATCGCATTAAAGTAATCTGCATTATTATAAGGAATACCAATAATTTTATCTCTAGGAGAATAGGTTGAATTTTTTTCAATCCCAAAATCACTCATTACATGATCTCCATCTATATCATGATTAACATGGTCTGTTTTATTGGGGTTATACATATAACCATAAGCTTGGTAATCCACTTGTGGTTGCGAAGCCTGAAGGTTAAAATTTTGAATTCTATTGTAAGAAGCTGTTACAGGTCCTAATAGCAATTTAGCAGTTCCCCCAAATGTTAGGTTCAATCCTCTATGAGGCTTTACCGATGCGGCTACAGAAGCACCAGTATGTGCAAAGATGCCCGACATACTCACCGTCAACTTAGGTGTTCCAACCGCCTGTTTTAGAAAGGACTTACCAAACTCCTTTACTTCTTTCTGAAAAGCAGCCCTTTTGCCCTCTTTTATTTTTTTATTTAATCTTAAACCAATCGATACCGATGCGTCAAAGGTCACATCTCTACCCGATATGTTAAAAGATGCTCCAACTCCTGCTGTCAAAGGGGCATCTTTTACATTAAAAGAGCCACCCAAACCAATTGAATGAACTTGTGAATATCCAGATATATTATTAAAGGAATTCATTACATTATAAGAAACACCCAAGCCGAAAGAGCCATTTCCAGAACTACCATTTTTAGACTCGTTATCTTTGCTTATGTTTACAGATACCCCTGCCCCATCTGTGCGAGTAAACGTCCAAGTTGGTTTTATTTGGTTGTATTCTGTTACTTCTCCTTTATAATCATCAGGCAATCCTTTTTTTGAGCGACTCAAAGCTCCTGGATTCAAGGTCCAATTATGACCAACCCAAGATGACTCCATGCCCATTGCAGGATTTGCATCATAAGACAAGGAGAGCGCATAGCCTCCACCATCTGCACCAGGGACATTTAATACTGGTAAATTATATTGAAAGTCACCTGTAAATGGATTCACCATATTGGTGGTCGCAACAGGTGTGAACTTCTGAAACTCAGGTTGGGATGGTCCTGAAGTAAGTGCATATGCCGATGTTGGATATACCATTGTCTCCATAATCATGCATATCAATAGCGACCAAGCAACTCTCTTTTTGAAAGCTCTCGTTTGTTGAATCATAACGTCATTGATTAGTTAAAGTGGTTTAATTTTATTTAGTTATCGTTAGCTTTGGTATTTTATCTAAATCGCTTTTATAGAAAAGAAAATGATGTCTTCCTGTTCCATAAATATCATCGTTAAATATTAGATCCATTTTTTTAACATTAGCCCAAGCCTCCTTAATGTCTTCTTTGGCAAAGACAATGTTTATCAAACGATGTTGGGTTAAACCATACACATTTTCGGTTTCTACCAAAACAGGTTTAAGCTCTTGGTCACCTACTTTTAAACGAATCAACTTCTGTAGTTCAAAATTGATGGTAAAAGCCTGCTCTTTAAATTCGCTTAAAGAACCAACCGTTTCGGTCATCACATCAAACTTAACATCTGCGTCCTCTGAAGGAGCTACTTTTAGGATAAAATTGAGACTTGAATCGTATTCCTCTTTTAAGCTATCTTGTAATAATGTAGGCGATTCTTTTTGTGATCGGTATAAATAAAAGTCGGTCGGTATGTATTTTACACTAAATGATAAAGCACCTATATTCTTTATTTTCAGCAAGCCATTACTAACGGTGTTGATGTATTTGTAATAGTCTTTTATATTATCGATGGATTGATTGCAACTCAAAAAACAAACGGCAACCAATAAAAATAAAAGCGCAAGGGAGCTGTTTTTTAGATTATTCACCTCTATATTTTTGATTGATAAAATTTAAGACATCATCTGTTACATCATAGCCTTTTCCACCATATACTAGACTGCTCGAAGTACCTGCTCCTATTATTAGGTCGTATCCATTTTTCAAGGCATATTCTTTTAAGTAGGCATCAATTTGTTTAATAACTGATTGTGTTAATTTTTGATCCTCTTCTAACTTCATCTTTTCTACAGACTCATGGTACTTATTAAATACCTGTTCTTGCTGTTGTAGTTTGCGACCTAATTTTGCTTTTTCTTCTAGATGTAGTTTTTCTCCATGTGTATCATAACTGATAAAAGTAGCTCGATAACTTTTAGACAAAGAGTCTAAATTATCTCCCCATTTTTTGGTTTTAGCCTCTAATACTTTATAGGATTCAATGGTTCCCAAATAATTTTCAAAAAGGTACTCCGAATGTACATAAGCAACCTTAGGTTGGCTGTTCATTCCTATGGTTAACCAAATCATCCAAACAGTTAAAACCGTCACAGATAGTAATTGTAATAGGGTGGTTCGTTTCATAAGTAGTAGTGAAATTTTAGACAAAAAATTGATTCTAGGGATTTGCGCAAAGTTACCCTATCCCCATACTTATTCCAAGGCCCAAAAATGAAATGAGCATACAAACCAATGAATAAACCATTTCGAATAATCAATAGTACATTCTATCTAATAAATAAATATTACTTATTTATTTTAAAATAATTCACCTTCCAAATCGCCCTCCAAAACTCAGGCTAAAATGCAGCAATTCATAGCACTGAAAAACAAGAACATAGCCAGCATAAATACCAATATTCCATGGTTAAAATCCAAAAAGGTTAGGATAATTATTCCGTATTAGGAAGCATTTACCCCTCCTAAGTAAAAAATCTACAGCCCTTTAAAACAAAATAATAAGTCATAAAATTCATTTTCACCAATTTATAATTTAAACAAATATTATTTTACAAAATAAAAATGTATATTTACAACTTATCCCTCGCTTAACAGAATTACATTTATTATTGGTTCATCAAGAAAATTCCCACTTACCCTCCTGGAATTTTCCCAAAAACCAACTTCGTATTAAACTAGTCATTTATTTTATGAAACAACTCGCCTCAGTTGTGCTCCTGCTAATGCTCTGCACAACAACAATCTTCGCTCAGAATCCAACAACAACGATTCAAGAATTTTTGGATAAAAATCATGCTACACAACAATTAACAAAGGAGGATATTTCTGATTGGGTCATCACCAGTCATCACACCTCCAATACTAGTGGTGTACTGCATGTTTATATTCAGCAAAAACATCAAGGTATAAAAGTAAGCAATGGGATTGCCAATTTTGCCCTCAAAAACAAACAAGTATTGAGCATGGGCAACCGTTTGATTAGCAACTTGCACCAAAAAGCAACCTACAGCAGTCCTGCCATCAATCCAGTACAAGCGATTGAGCGAGCAAGCCAACATTTAGGACTCCATAAGCCTACTGATTTGAGGGCATTAGACCCAATCAATAACAAACACTTTATTTACAATAAAGGAGGCATTTCCAAAGAAAATATTCCAGTAGAATTGATGTATTATGCCGTATCTGATACAGAAGTAAAATTAGTCTGGAATTTATCTATTTATACCCTAGATGCTCAACATTGGTGGTCGGTCTGTATTGATGCTCAAAATGGGGAGCTTGTCCACAAAAACGATTGGGTGATTCATTGTAATTTTGAACATTCTCCTTTTACGAAGTGCAATAATGCTCAACATAATCTAAAAAGCCCCACTAATTTTGCTGCACCTGAAACCATTTTGCAACCAGATCAATATACTGTATTTGCTTTGCCTGTAGAGAGCCCGAATCATGGAGGACGTTCGATTGTTACCAATCCTGCCGACACCCTTGCTTCGCCTTATGGGTGGCATGATACCAATGGAGCCAATGGAGCAGAATATACCATTACCAGAGGGAATAATGTGCATGCTTATGATGATGTTGCCGATAATAACAGCCCAGGATTCAGCCCTGATGGAGGCGCTGTTTTAGAATTTAATTTTCCCTACACATCTACTAGTGCTCCTAGTACCTATCAAGCGGCTGCCATCACCAATTTATTTTATATGAATAATATGATGCACGATATTTGGTATCGCTATGGTTTTGATGAAGCAAGTGGTAATTTTCAATTTAACAACTATGGTCGTGGAGGAGCTGATAATGATTATGTTTTTGCAGAAGCCCAAGACGGAGGAGGTACAAACAATGCAAATTTTGCAACTCCAGGAGATGGGGCAAATCCTAGGATGCAAATGTATCTTTGGAACAGTGGTGGCAGCGGCGGCAATTACCTAACGGTTAATACTCCAAGTGGAATTGCTGGAAGTTATAGCGCTGCTGATGCTACCTTTGGACCTGGTTTGCCAAACGTTCCGATTACAGCAAATTTAGCATTGGTAGAGGACAATACCCCCCCTATTAATGATGCCTGTGAAACGATTATCAATGCTGCTACTGTAGCGGGGAAAATAGCGGTTATCGATCGTGGCAATTGCTCTTTTGTTGCCAAAGTAGAAGCAGCTCAAAATGCTGGTGCATTGGCTGTTATTGTTATCAACAATGCTACTGGTGCACCTTTTCAAATGGGAGGCACAAGTACTACGGTTACAATTCCTTCTATTATGATCACCCAAACGGATGGAAACGCAATCAAAGCGCAAATGGCTACTGGTACTGTCAATGGAACCATTAGCAATGGCGGTACTGTGGCCAATGCCAAAGATGGTGATTTGGATAATGGTATCATTGCACATGAATACGGGCATGGCATTTCTACCCGTCTAACAGGTGGTGCCAATAATCCAAACTGCTTGAGCAATCCTGAACAAATGGGAGAAGGCTGGAGCGACTGGTTTGGCTTGATGTTAACCATTGAAGCAGGAGATTTAGGCACGGATGTACGAGGAATTGGCACCTATGCTTCAGGACAAGCCACCACAGGACAAGGCATTCGCCCTGCTCCTTATTCTACTGATTTTGCTGTCAATCCATACACTTATGGTGCTTCCAATAACACAGGTCAAATATCAGAGCCACATGGCGTTGGATTTATCTTTGCAACTGTACTTTGGGATCTAAATTGGGCGTTGATTGCTCAGTATGGAGGTAGTCCTGACTTTGACTTGTACAATGGTACAGGTGGGAATAATATTGCCATGAATTTGGTCATTGAAGGACTTAAATTACAACCTTGTAACCCTGGTATGATTGACGGTCGAGATGCCATTTTGCAGGCAGATCAATTATTGTATAATGGCATTCACCAATGTTTGATTTGGGATGTATTTGCAACTAGGGGATTCGGTTATAGTGCTAGTCAAGGTAGCTCAGGTAGCCGTAGCGACCAGACCGAAGCATTTGACTTACCAACCAATTGCCAAACAGCAACCGCCCCCCCATCAGCCGCATTTAGCCCTAATAGTGCAACAGCTTGTATTACTACTGTTTCATTTACCGATAATAGTACTGATATTCCCCAATCTTGGTTGTGGGATTTTGGAGACGGGACAACTTCTACCCTGCAAAACCCCACGCATATCTATAATGCTAGCGGTACTTACACTGTAAAATTAGTGGTTTCTAATACAATTGGCGCAGATTCTAGCAGCCAACAAATTACGATTACATTACCTCCTACTCCCATCGCCAATGCGGTAGAAGTTTGTGCTGGTGATACGGCTTATATTCCTGCAATAACCACAGGCATTGTTCAATGGAGAAATACAGCCAATACCATTATCCATATAGGAGATACCTTGGTTGTCCCCAATACGGGTTCTTTTCAAACCTATTATGTAGAAAATGCCGTTGGAGCTGCTTCTCAGTATGTAGGACCTAACAATTCTTCAATTGGGGCTGGTGGTTATCACTCTTCAGCCTATCATGGTGCTCTTAATTTTACAGCCAATCAACCTTTTGAAATTGTATCAGCGTGGGTAGATGCTGATGGAGCGGGTCCTCGCACCATCTATTTAGCAACAGGCAGCAACACCAATGGTACACCACCTAGTGGATCAGATATTGTGGATCAAGTTACTGTCAATTTAACCAATGGTCCACAGCGTATTCATTTAAATCTAACTGTTCCTTCTTCTGGTAGTTATAATATAGGAGGCAACAATGTCGATCTATTTAGAAATAGCTCTGGTGCTAATTATCCTTATTCGTTAAATGGTTATATGACCATCAATAATTCATCCGCAACAAGCAGCCCTACAGGTTATTACTATTATTTATACGATCTAGAAGTTCGAGATCCTCAATGTATCTCTGCACTAGATACCGTTACCGTTACTCCTGTGGTTAGCAATTTTTCCTATATAGATAATGGAGGAGTCGTCAATTTTACAGATGCGTCTATCGGTGCGACTAGTTGGCTATGGGATTTTGGCGATAATAATACTTCGACCTTACAGAATCCTGTACATAGTTATGCATCTCCTGGCACTTACACCATCTCTTTAACGATTAACAATGGTGCTTGTACCAGCACACAAACCTTCTCTGTTGTTGTTGGGCTGTTTAAGGTCAGTGAACACTTACCGAATATCACATTGCTCCCCAATCCAAGCAGTGGTTTAGCCAGCCTTATTCTGGATCAAAAAATAGATGAAGATTTAACGGTTCAAGTTGTTGATGTAAGTGGAAAAGTGCTACGTTCTACAATACTACCTAGGGGAACTACCGCCTTGAATTTAGAGCTTTCTGCGCTCCCTGCTGCAATTTATTTTGTACAAATAAAAGGAGCTGAATTTTCTGAAACTCGAAAATTAATTATAAAATAGCCATCATTAAACAAATATAAATCCTTGTTGTTCAATATTAAGCAGCAAGGATTTATGTTATTCCTCTACTTTTTAAGCAAAATTGCCTATTTTTGTAGAACGTTCCCCACAAAAGATTTTAATTGTTATTGCTTTGTACGTTTATACTTTACTGCTGCTCTGTCGCACTTTTGGTGTGTCTTACAAAATAGTTGAATGCATCATTGTTTGATAGAAAATATTTTACCCACTTTTAGCACTAAGAACCTTATACAATTATCTTCTAGGCAGTTTGAAGGTTAAGCTTCAGGATTTGCTGCACAGAAATGTACAATATGTATTTAAATAATATCTCATGGAACGTTTCCCCCTATTCATGCTAAGTATCTTACTTAATACCAGTATACTTTTAGCGCAAACGCCTTCTACTATTATTCAACAATTTTTAGAAGAGCATTATATAGAACAAGCCCTAAGCTTAGAAGATATATCCAATTGGGTGATTACGAGCCAGCATAGATCTAGTACAAGTGGTGTTTTACATGTTTATATCCAACAACAATATCAAGGGATAAAAGTATCCAATGGACTTGCTAACTTTGCCATCAAAGACAAGCAAGTACTCAGTATGGGCAATCGCCTAGTGAGCAATTTACAACAAAAGGTCAATGCTACCCATCCCAAAATTCAGCCTCGTCAAGCCATTGAACTGGCTGCACAACATTTAGGCATTCGCTCTCCCAAGCATTTAAAACTACAAAAAACAATTCATCAACAATCCTTTATTTATAATACAGGCGGCATTTCTATTGAGGATATTCCTGTACAACTGATGTATTATGCCAATTCCGACACAGAAATGAAACTCGTTTGGGAGCTCTCTATTTATACGTTAGATGCGCAACATTGGTGGTCGGTATGCATTGATGCCCAAAATGGTGATTTAATTCATAAAAATGATTGGGTCGTTCATTGCAATTTTGACCATTCTGCTATTGCTAAATCGCCCTCCAATAGCTATAAACTGTCTGCATTAGACAACTGTCACACTCCCCCAACCGTTCTTCAGCCCGATCAATACCAAGTATTTGCACTCCCAGTAGAAAGTCCCATTCATGGTAGTCGTTCTACGCTAAGTAACCCTGCAAATTTGTTAGCATCTCCGTATGGCTGGCACGATACCAATGGAATCAGTGGCGCAGAACACACCATTACCCAAGGAAATAATGCATACGCCTACGAGGATTCACTGGGTAATAATATACCTGGATTTAGTCCTGATGGAGGGCCTCTTTTAGAATTTAATTTCCCTTATAATCCCAACCTTGCCCCTAGTGCTAATAAGTCTGCTGCTATCAGTAATTTATTTTATATGGTTAATACCATGCATGACATCTGGTACCACTATGGTTTTGATGATACGAGTGGTAATTTTCAATTCAACAACTATGGTCGTGGCGGTCTTGGAGGCGACCCTGTGCTTGCAGAAGCACAAGATGGTAGTGCCTTTAATACAGCCAGTTTTGCAACGCCTGCTGATGGATACAGCCCTAGATTACAGATGCATTTATGGAATATCAACGCAGGGGATTATCTTACCGTAAACAGCCCCGCCAGTATTGCTGGTAGTTATCATGCAGGGAGCGCCACCTTTGGCCCCCTTCCCCCTAGTTCCCCTATTATAGCGGACTTAGTTTTGGTAGAAGATAATATCCCCCCAATCTATAACGGCTGTGAAACCATTGTAAATAGTACGCAAGTTAATGGCAAAATTGCGATCATTCGTGATGATGCTTATTGCACCACAGAAGATAAAATCTTAGCCGCACAAAATGCAGGAGCTTTAGCCGTTATTATAATCAGCCAATTTCACGCTCCACTCCATTATATCAATGGAACCAATAGTAGCATCCTTATTCCTTCAATCCGCATTTCAAAAAGTGATGGAGATTCCCTCACTACTAAAATGGCAACAAGTTCTGTTAATGTCTCTATCCATGCCAGTACAACAAATAGTTATCCTGAAGATAGCGATTTTGACAATGGCTTAATTGCTCACGAATATGGGCATGGTATTACCAAACGACTAACAGGAGGAGCAGCCAATCCCAACTGCCTTAATAATGCTGAACAAATGGGAGAAGGTTGGAGTGATTGGTTTGCCCTTATGCTAACGATGGAGAGTGGCGACCAAGCTACAGATCCAAGGGGAATTGCAAACTATTCATCCAGACGAGCCACCACAGGGCAAGGTATTCGTCCAGCGCCTTATTCTACCGACTTTGCCATCAATCCGTATACTTATGGTGCTTCCAATAATATCCATCAAATATCCGAACCTCACGGAATTGGTTTTATTTTTGCGACTGTACTTTGGGATCTAAACTGGGCTTTAATTGCCCAATATGGAGGAAGTCCTGACCCTGACTTATACAATGGTACAGGGGGGAATAATATTGCCATGAATTTGATCATCGAATCCCTAAAATTACAACCTTGTAACCCAGGTATGCTTGATGGTCGAGATGCTATTTTGAAAGCAGACTCAATACTGTATAATAACGTTCATAAATGTTTGATTTGGAATGTATTTGCGACTAGGGGATTTGGCTATAGTGCTAGCCAAGGCAGCGCTACTAGTCGTAGCGATCAAGTAGAAGCCTTTGATTTACCCATCCAGTGTCAAATACCAATAACGGCTCCTTCTGCAACATTTTATTATACGAGCAACACCCCTTGTTCCCAAACCGTTTCTTTCAGAGATAACAGTACCCGTGTTCCTCAATCTTGGTTGTGGTATTTTGGAGATGGAGATAGTTCTACTCTCCAACATCCTGTGCATACTTATCCTTCTGAAGGAACATATACCGTTCGGTTAATCAGCTCCAATACAGTGGGTCGTGATACCATCGATCAATTAATAAGCATTGCTCCTCCCCCTGCTCCTATTGCGCACTCTATCGAAATTTGTGCAGGAGATACGGCTTATATTCCTGCAATTGCTACAGGAATTATTCAATGGAAAAACCAAAATAATGTCGTTGTTCATACTGGTGATAGTTTGATGATTTCCAATAGCTCGACAGCGCAGACTTATTATGTAGAAAATATGATCATTCCTAGCTCGTTATACATTGGCCCTTTGAATAAAAATATTGGTATAGGTGCTTATTTGCCCAATAATTCTTATCATGGGGCACTTAATTTTACGGCGAACCAAAGCATTGAAATTGTATCGGCTTGGGTCTTTTCCAATAGTTCAGGACCTCGTACCTTTTATCTAGTAGATGGGGTCAATACAGATGGTTCCCTTCCTTCTGGTTCTGACATTATAGAACAAGTTACTGTCGACCTAAATGGTGGCCCTCAACGGATTTTTTTAAATTTAACGGTTCCTGATTCTGGTGTTTATAATATAGGGACTAATCATTCGGGCTTCTTCTATAATACTTCTGGAGTAACTTATCCCTATGAAATAGAACATTATATGACCATAGACAGTTCTTCTAGTAATATTGCCCCTAATCATTATTATTATGCGCTATATGATTTAGAGATTCGAGAACCATCCTGTATTTCAGCAGCCGATACAGTTACGGTTAGCCCGTTAAATAGCAATTTTTCTTATACCGTTAATAATGGCACGGTTGATTTTACGGATTTTTCAGTAGGTGCAACAAGTTGGCATTGGAGTTTTGGAGACAACCAAAGCTCTACTCTGCAAAACCCCAGCCACAGTTATGCCTTATCAGGCAATTATACCGTATCGCTAACCATCAATAATGGTGCTTGTTCCAGCACTCGAAACTTCTCTGTTATTGTTGGGCTAACCGATATTAAAAAGCCTTCTTCTCAAATTGTAATTTCACCCAATCCTGCTACAAAGTCGGCTAATGTTATTTTAAAAGGCAAGATTGGGGGGGATTTAAACATCCGCCTAATAGACGTTACGGGCAAGGTTCTAAAAACAGAAATACTGCCAGAAGGCGAAGCTCTATTAAATGTAGACTTATCAGATTTGCCTGCTGCTGTTTATTTTGTACAAATTCAAAGCAAAGCCTTTACTGAAACTAAAAAATTGATCCTCCGTTAACGGCTCTGCATTCGTTCTACCAATCAAAAATCGTTGCCAATAATTTTGTTTTATTTTTAGCAAGTAAGACAAAATTACTGACAACGATTTTTTTAATTAGGAATTAAAGAGCTGTCAAGGAATCTAAAAAATCAATAATTGAATAATATTCCAATACTAACTCGTTACTATCTCGTTCCAAACCATATACCTTTAGGTTTTCTCCTCCTTCCAAAAGATTAACACCATACAATACTTGAGTATTCATATTCCAAGCAATCTGATATAACAATACTCGTTCATCGTTGTATTCTGTATCAAAATTTTCTGTTGTTCTGCTAAATTCTATTTCTTCACTACTACCATTAGCTTTTTTTTGTTGAACGGTAGTGTTCCCACGCCAATCAATTAGAAAAAGCGTATGTAAGGTTCTTGGTATTTGTTGAAGTTGCTCTTTGGGGTCCTGCCCCTGCCACTCCTTTTTGGTTTCCAAAGAATAAAATTTCAGCCGTTTGCTCTCTCCATCAAAAGAGCGTTTCTCATCTATACTAATACCTAATTGGATTAACTTTTCTTTTATTTGTTGTTGAATATCAACTGCCTCTAAAATTGTATCGTTCATAACTCGGGCGATTTTGATGTTAGAAATAGATTGTTAATAAAGTTCCATTAACCTAATCCCTGTCTAGTTCAGTTCATTTAATAATGAACAATAAGAGCATTAAAACAGTGCGTATGCTTTTATTTTATCATAAAAGATACGACAAAGACCATTAACCCATCAACCTATTTAAATAGTAGTTGTTGGGTTGTACAATAGAAGATTGTAAAAAACACAAGGGAAAGATTAATAATCTAATTATCAACAATTAAGATAATAAAAAATATAGATTATATGGTTAATCGTTTTTAATTTTTTTGTTTTTTTGACAAAACCTACCTTTTTACAACAAAAACACAGCACTAAACTCAAGCTTATGTTTTTGCTCCTTCCTATTAGACATTATCACTGATTAAAAGCAGCCCCAATTTTGAAGCCGTCCATCTTTTCTTTACATTTACGGGCATAAGTAACGAAACAAAACTATTGATTGTAAATTTAAACAACCTTTTTGCATCTAATGGCGTTGCAAATGCTCGCTGTAGCTGCTAAAGATTTTGGTGCATTTAGCACATCATCCATTTTGCTTCGTTCTTTAAAACTGTTCTTTTATCAAAATTGTCCAAGAAACAACTTTTTTATAAAAGATTCCTTTCGACAATTTCACCTATAAATTTTCCAGCATGGACTTAAACTTAACTGGCAAAAATGCGCTTGTTTGTGGAAGCACACAAGGGATTGGCAAAGCCGCTGCATTAGAATTGGCTCAAATGGGAGCTAGTGTTACGTTGGTTGCTCGTAATGAAGAGCGCCTTCAAGAAGCCCTCACTGATTTGGATCGCTCTAAAGGTCAGCAACACGATTATCTATGTGCAGATTTTTCAAGCCCTGAAACCTTAGCAACAAAGTTGGGGGCTTATTTAGCCAATGATAAAACCATTCATATTCTTATCAATAATACAGGAGGCCCTCCAGGTGGTCCGATTGCGGTTGCAGGTATTGATCAATTTAGAGCAGCATTTGAGATGCATCTAATTTGTAATCATATTTTGGTTACAGCAGTAAAAGAAGGGATGCAAAAAGCAGGCTACGGTCGTATTATTAATGTTATTTCTACCTCTGTAAAACAACCTTTAAATGGCTTAGGTGTTTCCAATACCATTCGTGGTGCTGTTGCTAATTGGGCAAAAACAATGGCCAATGAATTAGGTATCCATGGGATCACGGTGAATAACGTATTGCCAGGCGCAACCAATACGGTTCGTCTTCAATCCATCATTGAAAACAAAGCTCAAAAACAAGGTAAAACAATTGAAGAAGTCAGCCAAGCAATGAAAAGCACTGTTCCAGCAGGACGTTTTGCAGAAGCAAATGAAGTCGCTAATGCTATTGCATTTTTGGCCTCTCCAGCAGCAGCTTATATCAACGGTATTAATGTACCTGTTGACGGTGGACGTACTAAATGCCTATAAATCTATTTTAAATTTGATAATTTGAAGATGAAATAATATAGATCATCTTCAAATTATCAAGGCATTTTTAGCACCTAATTAATCTATCAATTAGCTTATCGCATAACCAACAAAGGACAAGAAATTTGTTCTAATAAATGGCGAGTTGTACTCAATCTAAACAAGCGTTCGAAAAAGTTTTTAGGAGGGCTATAAGCCATCAATAAATCAATGCTTTTTTCATTTAAAAAATGCTTCATTCCCTCTTGTACCGTCCCTCCTTCCAATTCGTGAAACAAGACTTCTACCCCGTCTGTATTAGCGGTTAACAATTCATCCACTTCTCCAGCTAGTGCCTTTTCTTTGTTATAAATATGTACATAATGTAAGTTTGCTTGCAGGAGTTTTGCCAAAGCCAAAGGAATTTCTACTCTATTTATATTTTCTACACTCAAATCTGTTGCATAAGCAATATCCGCAATGGGACGATATGCTACTTGCTCAGGAACGATCAACACTGGACATTCCGCAAGTCCAGCAACCGCTGTCGTCACACTACCAAACAAACTTTCTAGAATATTATGTTCGCCTTTTGTTGGCATAACAATCAAATCAATATCATTTTCCTTACTGAATGCTATAATTTCATCTTCTGGCATACCAACAGAAGTATGTGCATGAATATCAAGCCCCTCGGTCAAGTCTTGCTCCCCTGTTTTTTGCAGATGAGCAAAGCTTCCTAATTTTAGTTGGGCACTTCTTTTCCGCTCATCAATCATTTTATAGGCAATAAGGTCATTTACAGGAACACCAAGATCAATACGATAAACATGCAAAACATCTATCCTTGCGCCCAATTGGCGAGCTAGATTTAGGCAGTATTTATAACCAATTATTGCCATTGCCGAAAAATCTGTTGGATAAAGTATTCTTTTTATTGGTTTCATAATTTGTAATTACAGTACTTATTAAATAATGCAAAATCAATTGCATTCAAAATTACACGCTTTACTATTATTCTTAATTGTTTTAAATCATCTCTATTCGTGATCAATATCACAAAAATAAGATCAAAAATGATCTAAATTTGTAATTGAGAACATAGTGCTTAGTCGATTTTGCTAATTTGGGATGATTTTTTTTAGCAGCCAATCCAATAGCACATTCCCACAAAAATAAGAAGACAACTATATATATTTATTAAACAATTTGGTTAGAATTCCCATTAATATGAAAAATATACTAACAGCTACTGATTTTTCTATAACAGCCAATAAGGCGATTGATTATGCCTTAATGATAGCAAAAGGTCAACGAACATCTGTTGGATTAAAGTTACTAAACGTTTATCATATAAGCGAAGAACTAGCCCCTATTATATCGGAACAACATATTAAAAAATTATCTAGACACGAGTTATTTGATATTACACTTTATAAACATCTGCAAGATCTACCCCAAAATATCGACCTAGAAGGGGTTATTAGAAAGGGGCCCATTGTTCCTACTATTTTGCAAGAAGCAAAAGAAGGAAAAGCAGATTTTATTGTTCTAGGAAGAAATGGTCATTCGGGAATCAAAGATTGGTTGATTGGCAGCACAACCACACAACTTATCAACAAAAGTGAAGTGCCCGTTATTGTGATCCCCAAAATGGCTGCTGTCAAGCCTCCTAAAAAGATTGCGTTAGCTATAGATGATCGTTTTGTTCCTTCTCACGAAACGCTAGCACCGCTTTATGATATGGTGGATCGCTTTAATACAGAATTAATTTTATTTCATGTAGAACAAGAGACCCCACATTCAAATACCCATAAAGAAACTGCGATCCAGATTGCTCGAAAAGGCTATCAAATCAACTTATACAAAATGGACTCGGAACATACTGGCGATGCCTTAATTGCATTGGCAGAACAACATCAAGTAGATTTACTTTGCATCATCAAACATGATTATACGGCTTGGGAACGCATGTTGCACAAAAGCACAACAACTTCTGTTGCTTCTAATAGTCCTTTGCCATTCATGATTTTACACGATAAATTATAAGAAAAAATTAGATTGTTTTACTCTTATAAATTAGCTTGTCAAACTGTGCCCAAACCACATTTTGGCAGCTAATTTATAGCTAATCAAAAAGTGATTAGAATCATTTTTTAGAGTGATTTACATCATTGTTTTATTCCTACAAAAAGTAGATATTTATACTACAAACAAAACAATTAGTTACTCTAAAAAATACCGATCATGAAAAAGATTATTTTAACTTGGATTGTCCTTTTAGGAGTTGTTGGTCTCACCTATGCTCAAGCTCAAAAAACGTTGGTCAAAACCTTAGCGATCGAAAAAGAAACGCAAGAGGCTATTTTTGCGCTAACTGGCGATGTAGAAGTGATAGAATGGGAAAATGAAACCATTCGAATTATGACAACCATTACGACTCCTAATACCGCTGAAAATGTGATAAAAGCATTGGTTGCTGCAGGGCGTTACGATTATAAAATGGTCGTTGACAAAGAAAATCAAACCATTACTATTGATATGCCCAAAAAAGATCGCCCCATCCTTATTAATGGAGTAGATTTAGACGATCAATTGAACTTTAAAATTTATATTCCTCAAGGAATGAAATATAGAATTGGGACCGCAGATACCTTTATGTTGATGTGACCTAATTAAAGAAATATATAGTGTTTATCTTCCTATTTTGGAGCTATGTCTTTTTCCCTAGACGTAGCTCCCTTTTTTTTGTGGCAGCTTCTACATTTCTGTTCGTTAATCATATGACACCTATCATTAGGCTAACTGTTCTGTTCATTAACTCAACATCCCATTTCAAACATATCTATTTTTATACTATTGTAACTGAGAAGACACTGGGGTAACTTTGCATTATAATTAATTAATAAAAACATACCTTATGAGACAAGTTTTTTTATATACTTTATTCCTTTGTTTATTCCAAGTATTTTGCCATGCCCAATGTACCAACCCTGTGACCTCTGTCACTGCCAATTTTAATAACAACAGTACTCCCCCTTGTTGGACTTTATCTCCTTCCCACCTAACTTCTGTTGCTAATTCTAACATTAGATCCAGAAATAACAATGTTGACCAATACATTATTTTACCCAGAACAACCAATGCTAGAGGGGTTTTAGAATTTGATTGTGCTCGTGAAACCTACACAGGTACTTTAATCATAAATGTAGGGGTTATGAGCAGCCCTAACAATCCCTCATCATTTATCAATAGGCAAACCATTCATATCTCTAGTTTTCAAAATGTTTGGACGCACCAAACGGTTAATCTTTCTTCCTATACTGGGTCATACCAATATGTAGCTATTAAATTTACCCGTAGTACTGTGAATCCTTATGGTATTATGAGGTTTGACAACTTTGTCTACAACAGTCTATGTACTCCTTCTTATAACCTTTATGAACGTGATACTATTTGCTCAGGTGATAGTTATACCTTCCCTGATGGTTCTACTCAGAATAATATAATGAGCCAAGTTGTTTATACTAGCAATTTACAGACGGTTGGAAATGGCTGTGATAGTATTATCACAACGACACTTAGTGTAAACCCTACTTACCAGATCCATCAAAACGCTGCCATCTGTGCAGGCGATAGCTACACTTTTCCCAATGGCACCACTTTAAATAACATCACCAATGCCGTTGTTGACACCAGTATGCTAACAACTTTTGGAAATGGATGCGATAGTATTGTTATTACGACACTTAGTATCAATCCTACTTATACCATCAACCAAAACGTTCCCATTTGTGCAGGCGACAGCTATACCTTTCCCAATGGTATCACTTTAAATAACATCACCAATGCTGTTGTTGACACCAGTATGCTAACAACTTTTGGAAATGGGTGCGATAGTATCGTTATTACGACACTTAGCATCAATCCCACTTATACCATCAACCAAAACGCTACTATTTGTGCAGGCGACAGCTATACTTTTCCCAATGGCACCACTTTAAATAACATCACCAATGCCGTTGTTGATACCAGCATTCTTCAAACTGTTGGAAATGGCTGTGATAGTATTGTTATTACGACACTTAGTATCAATCCCACTTATACCATCAACCAAAACGCTACTATTTGCGCAGGCGATAGTTACACCTTTCCTAATGGCACCACTTTAAATAACATTACCAATGCCATTGTTGATACCAGTATTTTCCAAACTGTTGGAAATGGATGCGATAGTCTTATTATTACGACACTTAGCATCAATCCTACTTATACCATCAACCAAAATGCTACTATCTGCACAGGCGATAGTTACACCTTTCCTAATGGCACCACTTTAAATAACATTACCAATGCCATTGTTGATACCAGTATTTTCCAAACTTTTGGAAATGGATGCGATAGTCTTATTATTACGACACTTAGCATCAATCCTACTTATACCATCAACCAAAATGCTACTATCTGCACAGGCGATAGTTACACCTTTCCTAATGGCACCACTTTACATAACATCACCAGTGCCATTGTTGATACCAGCATTCTTCAAACTGTTGGAAATGGATGTGATAGTATTGTTGTTACGACCCTTAATATTACCACAATAGACCTTGGTACTACCTTAGCAGGTATAACGCTATCGTCTAATCAACCTGCTGCAAGTTACCAATGGTTGGACTGTAACAATTCTAATGCCGCTATCTTGGGTGCTACTGCTGCCTCATTTACTCCAATGGCTAGTGGTGATTATGCTGTTAAGATCACGGTCAATAACTGCGTAGACACCTCCGCCTGCACCAATGTAATTGTATCCACCATTCACTCCATCAATGACATGGAATTAGAGATCTATCCTAATCCTGCAAGTAGTTCATTGACGATTAATAAGAACCATCTAGAGATTCAAAAAGTACAAATCATTGACATGATGGGTAAGCTTGTAAGCAACAACAAACTCATTGGCAATAAGATTGACATTCAATCATTGACCAATGGAACATATGTACTAAAATTAATGACCGACAAAGGGCCTATCCAGCATATTTTTATCAAAAAATAAACTAGATTTATTTTCCTGCCCTTCTATCTACAAAAGCCACCTTTTGTCTAATATTTGCGTATAAATTTAGACTTGAGGTGGCTTTTTTTGGTATAAGCTTTCGAATTGTTGCATTCAAAATTAAAATCATTTTTCACCCTGCGTTATATCATTTTATAAGCCTCAAAAGAACCCGATATTTATACTGTAATAAAAAAACAACATTTAGTTATTCTTAAAAATATATCAATCATGAGAACGCTCTTATTAACTTGGATTATTGTTTTGGTGACCGTTGGATTAGGAATGACACAGACTCAAAAAACATTTGTCAAAACCTTTTTGCCAGAAGAAGATTGCCCCTTTGCTGTATTTGCAATAGATGGAACAACAGAAATGCACTACTGGGATGAACCTACGGTTAGAATTACTTATACCATTCAAACCAATCAATTGACAGAAAAAGATTTAGAAACCATTACTAAAAATGGTCGTTATCAAATAGAAATGAAATTTTATGAAGAAGCAAGGGTAATGATCTTTGATATGCCTAAGCAAGAACAATATATTTTCATCAACGAAGAAAAACTGGAAGAACATTTAGATTTTGAAATTTTTCTCCCTAAAGGCATTCGATATAGAATTGTTAATCCTACTGTTCATCCATTGATGTAAGTATCTCTAAAAGGCTTTTACAGCGTTGCGAGTTTCATGCTCACAACGCTGTTTTTTTTTCCAAATAACAATGTACTTTTAAGCTATTAATGCTTTGTGAATAATGTTCTAGTACAGTTCTTTATTTTTATGGACTGCATCTTTTAAATATTGAGATTGAGTGTTCAAAATCATCAATATAATTGCTCCTTGAAGATTAGCGATTACTTGTGTGCTTTTCTCTTTTGCAATTTTATTTGAATATTTGGCGTTAAAAATATTCATTAAAGATTTCTCCCAGGCCTCAAAAAAGTCTTTTGAAGATTGTTTGAAGGTGTCTTCGACCATTATTGTTTCTAAGACTGTGTTTCCAAAAATGCAGCCTCCTTGTTCTTGAAGAAAAACCTTTTGATAAACATCAAGCATTTTTCCCAACTTTTCATGATTGGGGATATTGTCATCATAGCCAATTGAGAAAACATTTTCGTTAAACCAATTCGAGGTCATTTCAAGGGATTTTTTCATGACTTCCTCCTTATTTGCAAAGTGATGATAAAACGCCCCTTTGGTCAAACCACAAAACTTAGCCAAATCGCTCATATTAGTTCTGTAATATCCCTTCTGCCTAAAAACGGTTATGCTCCTCAAGATAATCTCCTCTTTTGTTAACTTTTGAATTGGCATATTTTCTTTATTTTCTATTCATGATGATTTTTTCACCATCCTTTGGAATAATTAATTGCTTTTCTGAAATGTTATTTTTATTTGCTTCTGCTCTTAGAGAATTTCTGGTTACCCTGCAAAAGTCTATTGCTTCTAAATGTACAGCAATTATTTGAGATGTTTTTGCAAATTGTACTAAAGAAATAGTCTGCTCTTCATCTAACATTACTGGATATTTCTCAAAACCTGGGATAATTCCTCCTCCTGAGTTGACTATAATTACCTCAGGATTAAATTTAGTTATAGCATTGGCTACTTTCTCATACCAGATAGAATCACTTACTATATAAACAGTCGGTTCATTCGGACTCTCAAGTACAAATCCAGATACTTTTCCCATATAGGGCAATACAGGACCACTGCCGTGTTGCCCTTCTATTCGTGTAATGCTAATCCCCTCCCATTCAAGCCTATGCTCAATTGCCTTTTTATGTTCAAAGCCATTGAATTTTTCAAATTCTTTATCTTCTATACTGCAAAACAAAGGAACGTCTTTAGGTAGCATTTCTTGGCTCCTGTCATCAAAATGATCAGGATGAGAATGGGTAACCAATACAGCATCCACCCCTTGTACCAATTCATTAATTGGTAATGTTAAATTAATGGTCGGATTTCGCAATAGTCCTTTTACAAAAGGAGGAAAAGTATTCTTTTCGCATAACATTGGATCAACTAAAATAACTTTTCCTGCATAGTTTAGTTTGATCGTTGCATTTCTAATTAATTGTAATTCCATTTTATCATATTTTACATACTGAACGTTTAGTATGTAAAATAGAATAAAAATTTCTTTTTTCAAAATCAATAAGCTGAAGCAGTGTGAGATAGCACAACTTTTTATGAGCCCTTTTTCCATCATTTACAAAAATAGTAGATAAAATCTCATTTTGTTCTAGCCATTCGCCCCCCCTTTTTAATCTATGAACTCCCCATTGAACAATGTCACAAAGCGCTATTTTTGCCTTTTCTTTGATTTGCTTTCTAACAAATATAGGATTACTTCCATAAGTATTGTATATTTATCTATCCGAATAAAAAAGGGTTCTTTTTGTAATTTTACGATACAACATTCCCGCATTATGATGGATAATTATAAATTTAATATTTGTTTTTAGCTGCAATTTTGAACAACAGTCATTAGAGTGCTCCTAGGGCTTACTCATTTTGCCGATTTTGAAAGCACGCAATCAATACCTCAATGGATACGAATAAAGAGTCAACTGCTCCAAGTACGAATTACACTCATGCTTTACCTTACTTATCTGTTCTGCCAATTACAGAACAGTGCCTTGATTTTTCGATTATTAACCGAGTAGAACCTGAACTTACAGAACGAATTCTGCAAACATTGCTTAGTAATGCTAGTGATGTAATTGCTCATATTCCATTGGGAATTTCAAAGAAAATGCCTGCTTCTCAATTAGGACAGTACAAAGCTCTGCAAAAAACGTTTGAAAACTTTCAGGTACAAAAAGACAGTCTTTCTATTGGTTATCCAATTGTACTCATTGATGATGTTGAATTGGGTCGCCCTGTTGCAGCTCCTTTGTTTCTGTGGAAAATTGAATTAAACATTGCTCCCAATAGCAATATGGAGTGGACCTTAACCCCTCTCAACAAAAACAAAGGTTATCTAAATCCTATTCTAAAAAACTATTTGGAAGCTCGATTTAAGTTGGACTGGGAGCAACAAATTGGATTGATTGATACTGTTGATTCAAAAGTGGTCAACGAAACGTGCTTGGCTTTGGCCAAAGAATTGGAATTGGACTACCAACCTACACCACTTATTGAAGCTTGCCCTTCGCCCGATAACATGCTCCAAAATGTCATTCTCAACGCTATTATATTGGGTAGTTTTGAACCCATTACGCTTAAGGAAGCACAGAAATTGCCCAAAAATCTAAAACCTAGAGAACGAAAGCAATGGAAAACGAAAGTTGCTGCACTTCCTTGCAATTCGGCACAGGATGAATTGATCGAAACCATCTTTGATGGACACCATGTTATCGCTGAGGGTATTTCTAATACGGGTAAGACGCATACAATTGCTTCTATTTTACCTAGTTTGCTGACCGACAAAGGGTCTGCCTTGATTATATCCCCTCAAGCTGCTTCTTTTAATGAAATTCAATACCACCTAGAAAACTTAGGCATCAAAGATATTGGCATCTTAAACCTTCAAGATGAGGTCTTGGACAAAGAGCGTTTAATTAAGTACTTAGAAAAATTGCCCAAACGTACTCGTAGTCTTAGCAGCTTTGACAATGTAACGTATACCAAGCAATTGGATAAACATAGCCGCCTACGGGAACAATTAGAAAAAGCATACGAAAGCTTGCATGCCTCTGTTGTAAATGGTTGGAATTGGACGGAACTCGTGGGGCAATGTTTGATGCACCACAAAAAGAGTGATAAGCAAATATTGGGACGCTTTTTAGATAACAAAGACTTCCTCTTCACAGCCAAAGAAGAATATGTTATTAGCCGAGAATTGGGCGAACACTATATCCATTATCACAGAATAGATGCTTTAAAGCATCCTCTTAATGCCTTGCATGGTCGCTTTTTTAACGACGATAGCAGCATTGAAACCACTAGAGAAGAAGCCAAAACAGGACTAAATGTCTATCGATACAAGATTAATAGCCTGTATCAGAGCTTTTTAGTTTTTGTTGGCAATTATGCAGAGCATCTAAAGTTTGAGTATAGGGATTTTGTGGCGAATATGGAGCAACAAATCAATAAAATAGAGCGCAATTTGCATTTGTACAATGATTTGTATGGTGAGGCTTTTGATAAACAAAGTAGCCTTCAAAATGCTAAATTGAAGCTATTGAGTATGTTTTCTAGACGGCATCAAGAAATTAGAGCAGCAAAAGGACAGCTTCTAGATGACTATCAAGAATTGCAGGCTTATTATGAACAAGCAGCTTATTTTAAGACGGATTTTCCTAATATAAAGGAGGAATCTAAATTGGCAGATGTTGAGGTTAAATTAGAAAAGGTACGCAGCCAGCTACAAGATTGGGCGATTACGATTCCTAGTTTGGTGGATCAACAAATTGAGGATTTATCAATAGAAACACAACTTCCTCAAGCGTTTCAAGAGCAACACAAGGAGTTGGAAATTTCCTTGGTTAAATTGGTAGAACAAATCAATTCTGCCCAAATACTACGAAAAGAAATTCAACTTCCAGAGGGCAAGGTTACAGAAAAAGAAGTTGCTCTATTTAATATTTTATTGCAATTTCACAAATTGGAAAATGAATGGCGAGATATTGATGCTTATTATCAATGGCGACGCTCTTGGCTTACCATTAGTGGCAAAACTCAAAAGGTGGTTCAAGCCTTGGTAAATGCAGGGTCACAAGATTGGATTTCAGGTTTTCATAGTTGGTATTATCACCAAATTTTGACGCAGCAATATTCTATTGTGTTGCCTAAAGGAACCGCCAATGAAGCACTTCCTTTTGATGCTTATATTCATACCCTCAAAGACATCCAACAACGCATTAGCCAAAAAGCAAATGTAATTACCAAAGAGCGACAAGGAGAACAGATCAAACGCATCAAAAAGGAAAAAGACTTAACGCTCACCAATGCTCGACCTATTTTTAGAAACAAAAAAATCAAAGATTTATTGCAGTGGATTGGTCTAGAACACCTAGGGGATGTTTTTCCAATTGTACTTGCAACTCCTGAAATGGCACAACAATTATTGGGCTTAAAAATTTCGACCTTTGATTTGGTCATCGTTGACAATGCCCATGACTTATCTGCCAAAATTGGAACCGATTTGCTCAAACTAGGCAATCAACGCATTGTCTTAGGACGCCCCATTGAAGAAGAGAAAAACGAAAAAGAAAGTTTATTGGAGTGGATGCTGGCTCAAAAAGGACGCCGTTATCAATTCCTAGAGCATATACATTCTAAAGATGTGGCACAGCTTGCCCGCTTAAATCAAACGAATATACAAGCACCTAATGCCTTTCAAATTGTTTTGGTAGAATACCTCAAAGAATACATTGATGAACAACGTCTCCAATTTAACAAATCGGTAGAGGGAGTATTAGTTGATCTAATCATTGCGCCAAAATATTCGGGACAAACACCAATTGCTGTTATTTGTGATGGTGGTTTGTTGCATCAGGCAAAATACGATTTTCAATTAGCCATTGATAAAGTTAGAATCTTGACCCAAGCCTCTCATCAGATCCATTATATTTGGTCCATTGATTGGTGGAAAAATAGTGAGAAAGCCTTGGAGCCTCTATTGGCTTTTGTCCTAAAATGGGATAAACAACACAACAATGCTACTGCTTAACGGTTTATACAAAAAATGGGTAGGGGGCTAATAATTTGTGTATTAGAAGTCATTTAAGTTTCGGCTACGAATAATGTAATCTACGTTTTTTGGCGCATAATGCACCTGTTTGACAAATTGGGGCTGTTCTCTAAGCAAAATACGAATTGAACGTTCCTTAAATAAATCAATGCTTGCAAAATCAACAATGGCTCTAAAATCAGTCGTTTCTACCCGATCATAATCGCTTAAGCCTACTTGGCAAGTTACCTCTATGCTTTTAGGTAAAATAACCAACAATAAGCTATCAGGAGCATTGAGTACTTCGATAGGAACTTCTATTCGTTTTTCAGTGATTTGTTCTACCCTTGCAGTGCATTTTATTTTATTGGTAGAAAGGCTGATGTTGCTATTGGGGTGTGTTATCAACGATAGGGTTACTTCTATATCTTTGCTAACTTCTTCAGGGGGAATTAAAACATTGGTTTTCCATTCGTGAATATCTCGGATAATAGATGCAGGTCCCTGTATTTCAATCATTTTGGGTTTAATTTGGATGGAATCCACATATTGATGCAGAGGAGCAAGTCGAACCTGTTCATCCAAAATAACAGGAATTTTCTTAGTCGCAATATCCTCTGTTTGCAACTTAATGTTCTCAGGATGGATATTTAGAATGGTTGCCTTGGGAATAAATTTTAAGACCTTGGCGGTTAAAGAAGAAGCAGAAATCGTCCGAATTTCATTTTCACCAATTGGAATGGTAACAATCCGTTCCTTATTGGAAAAAGCCAAGCCCAACAAATCCCAGCCCCTTCCTTCTATATCAACTTCTAGTTCTTGTGCTGGCGGATAAGTAAAAACCTTACCAGGGGGTGTTTGATAGTCTAATTGAACAATAATGGTATCTTTATAAGCATAAGAAAGCTTCGTCATCAACCAAAAAATAAAAGCAATACTAATGCAAATTATTAGTATTGCTCGATCCGTTTTAAGGAATGCTTTTATATTTTCTTTGCTAAGCTTTTGCTGGCTCTTTTGCTGTTGAGCTGGTATTTCCTCCATAGACAGATTTCGTTTGTTCTAAAGAAATAGAACCTCTTTGAACAGTAATAACAGTTTTAGGGGCAATCAACAAAGAAATTTGTGTCTCATCTATCGCTGAAATGGTACCGTGAATTCCTCCTGCTGTGATTACCTTTGATCCTTTTTTCAAACTATCTGAGAACGTTTTCTGTTCTTTTTGTTCTTTAACAGATGGTCGAATCATAAAAAAATAAAAAACAGCCATTCCAATTAACATAAACGGCCAAAACAGTGGACTAGGTCCCGCAGTGGCTACATCTCCTCCAGCATCTTGCCACAAAAGCAATACAGTATTCATCATTTGTTATTTATAATATTTTAATATATTTTATTAGTTAATCACTCCACTATCAACAAACAAACTATAAAAAAGTTATTGTTTTGTTTAAGAATTTTGGAGCGATCACTCAAAGGCACAATATACAAACTAATCCTCAAATGAATTTGACTTTTGGCTATTAATCTAAATAATGTTTAAGCCAATGCCATCGCCAAATCCAAATCCTTCCAATGCATTGCGACTTTTCCCGCAGAAATTCCCTGCGGAAAATTTTGAGTAGCAGCTGTCGATAAAATAGAAACATCTGCTCCATGTTTGATTAGTAAATCAGCCATTTCCAACGGCCCTCCTGTATCTGCCAAATAGTGCGCAGGCGTCCAGCCATTTGCATCTCTAGCATTAATATCCTTAGCATCCGCTAGCTTAAAAAATGTTTGGAGACCATCCAAACGCCCACTGCCTGCCACTTGGTGCAATTGAGTTATGTGTTGCCAAGGCAATGCATCAAAACGTGCTCCTGCATGATGCAATAATTTTATAATACTACCGACTCCTGCATAACAAGCAACCCTCAATGGAGAAATGGCTCTACGGTCTGTTTGGTTAACATCAACTCCTTTCTTAATCAAATATTTAACCACGGCAAGTGCATTTAAATAATCCAAATGCTGCTCAGCTCCCCAAGCTTGCAACGCAACGTTTCGTTGCTCCTTAAGCGTCATAATACGCCCTGGCTTGGGTGCAAATTTATTGTAATTATAGTAGTATTTTAAGCAGCCTTTTTTGATTTCATATCGCACAGGCACCTCATCTTTTACGTCCTCATATTCCCACTGCTCAATTCTAGCAGCATGAAGTGTCCACAAGGCTTGCATCAGTGCATTGTTTCCCTTATGATTAGTAGCCTTAATATCTGCACCACTTTTTAATAAAGATTTGACCACTCCTTCATTGCCCAAAGCACTGGCCGTTAACAAAGGCGTGCTACCATCCAAATCCTTGGCTTCTTTATCGCAACCACCTTTGATTAAGGCAACCACTGTAGCCGCAAAATTAGAAGCCGCTGCAATATGCAAAGCAGTACCTCCTGAGGTTGTCAACGCCTCTTTATTAGCCCCTGCCTTTAGCAATAAGTTGCAAATAGCCGTATGCCCCTCACTGGCTGCCAAATGCAAAGGATAAAAATTTTGCTTGTCTTTAATGTTAGGATCTCCCCCATGTTTTAATAAGGCCTTAACAACAGCTTTGTGCCCCATAAAAGCAGCAGCATGCAAAGCCCCCGAATTTGCTCCAATAGCATTTGGACTAGCTCCTTGTTGTAAGAGTTGTAAAACGTTGTCAACACTGCCCTCTTCAGCAGCCAAGACAATTTCAGATGAAAGAAAATTACTCATTTTTATAAGTTTCAACCCATTGATTTTATTTTAAAGCGGCTGCCATTTCTGCATCATCCCAATATAATGCGACATCGGCAGGAGTTGAATCAACAGGTACTCCTACTCCTCTTCCTTTTGTTGTTTTTGCACTACTATTGGCTCCTTTTTTTAACAATAAAGCAGCCATTCCTATATGTCCACCAATATCCGCTAAATAATGCAATGGCGTCCAGCCATACTCATCAACTACATTGATATCCACATTGCTTGCCAACTTAAAAAACATGGTCAAGCCATCAATTCTTCCACTTCCTGCCACCCGATGCAAAGGGGTTGCAGACTGGTAATCCTTGCTATCAAAAGAAGCTCCTTTTTTATGCAATTCTTGGATCAATTTGGCTTCGCCAGCATGACAAGCCATGCTCATAGCTGTCTGTCCACTGTCATTACTTGCATTAACATCAGCTCCTGCTTTAATTAATACTTTTACCGTATCCAAAGTATTGAGGTATTCCAAATGTTCAGAAGGTCCCCAAAATTGCTCGGCACAAGCACGCTGTTCTTTTAGAGAAAGAATACTTCCCAACTTTGTTTTATTGTTCTTATCATAATCATTATCGTATCGAAAACAACCCTTTACTACCTCGTATTTCACCTCTTTTCCTTCATTAGATCCTAGGCTCGACCATTCTTTGATTCTTACTTGATATAAATACCTCAAACTCTTGATTAAAGGGGTATCCCTGCCATTATCATTCGTGTTTACCTCTGCTCCAACTGTTATTAATTTTTTGACGACATTCACCCGTCCTAAACTAGCAGCAGCAGCCAAAACTGTCAAACCATTGTTATCTCTTGCTTCCAAATTAGCACCTGCCTTCACTAATGCCGTCACCACTTTAGGATGATCAGATGCAGCAGCAACATGTAATGGAGTTCCACCTGCCTCAGTGATACTATTAAGCGTTGCCCCCGCCTTGATTAAAGTATTACAAATTCCTACCTGTCCTTTGCTCGCTGCTAAATGAAGTGGATAAAAACTTTGGTTATCTTTTTGATTGCAATCTGCACCACTTTTTAACAACAAGTCTACAACAGCCTTATGCCCATTAAATGCTGCACAATGCAACGCTCCAGAGTTTGGTCCCACTGCATTGGGATCGGCTCCATCCGCTAAGGCTTTTTTTACATTATCCAAATCGCCAGCTTCGGCAGCAACTATAATTGCTTGGTTTAATTCTTCTTTCATTTTAATTGAGATTTATAAAAGGGGGTAATATTTTGTAGCGATACGCTATTGTTCTCTTTATTGCGATCACCCAAAATTATAAAAAAGAAATCCGATTCGCATGATTTCTCTTCAACAAATGCATCAAAATTGAAAATGTGCCAACTCGAAAATAGGTAAAATAAATTTTCAAATTGGCACATCCTATACCTTCTCAATACTATGTTTTTACTAAGAATCGGCTTTTGCTGCTTTTTCCGCTGCCTCTGTTTCTGGATTAGTTTCTACCCCTCCTACAACACGAATTGTTGTTTTGTTTGGAATGGTATTGGCAGAGATGGTAACCGTTTTGTTTTGCTCTCCATGCTTGCCTTTACTGTTAAACTTCACCTTGATCTCTCCACCTTCACCAGGAGCAATTGGATCTTTTGGCCATTCAGGTACGGTACAACCACAGCTTCCTTGTGCATGGCTAATAACCAAAGGATTCTTGCCTGTATTCTTAAACTTAAATAAGTGTTCTACTGATTCGCCCTCTACAATATCACCAAAATCAAATACCTCTTCCTCAAATTCTATCGTTGCAGCTTCTTCTGGAGAAATAGCCTCATCTGCGGTTACAGGATTGCTAATTAAAGAAGAATTGCTAATCCCTTCCATTTTTTCTACCTCTGTAGAAGAAGGAACGTTCTTAGATGGTTCCTCAGATGAAGAACAAGCTGTCATTAAACACACGATGCCCAATAAGGCTATTACTTTATTCATTGTTTTTTGTTTTTTTAAAATCCAATAACCAAGAGATTCCTCCTGAAATTGCAAAATTATCTTTGTGTATAATCAATGATTTTCGATACTCAAACTGCGCTTGCAAATACAACAGTTTTGATAACTTTATGTTTAGTCCAATTCCCATTGGAACCTGAACATCAAAATGTCCTTCTTGTTGAGATAGATACACCCCTCCGACTCCTAGTAGAATATAAGGAGCCAAGAAAAAATCTTCTTTGAGCAGATAATTATTATTAAACTTATACAAAGCAAGAATATCTGCACTAAAAAAAAGTTCGTTTCGCTGGCGTTGCTCACAAGGCTGACAGGAGCTATCATTGCTGTCAAAAACGGTATGATAGGCATCAATACTACCAATACGCAAAGGCAATCCAAGATTAAGAGAAGGATTAATCGCTCTAAAATACCCTATTTCCCCAGCATAATTAATATCCTCAGGGTGCAAAATACGGTCAGGGTCATTTGCCTGCTGAAAAATAGGATTTAACGTGTTATAATCCGTAATTAAAAACTTATAGGTCAAACTATTTTTGTATGTTGAAGTCTGGGCTTCTACTTGGACAAACCATAAAAAACAACACCAAAAATAAATTATCCGCATTTTTTTAATTCTCATTCTTTTAAAAGGCAAAATTCCTAACTTATCTTCTCTATTAATTTTCTTTCAAGCCTCTTCCTTCCTTAGAAATCAAGCCTTTTTCCATCAAATCTTTCATTAGTCGATCCAAAATACCGTTGATAAAGCGCTTACTTTTATCGGTGCTATAATCCTTGGCTAGACTAACGTATTCGTTGATCGTAACTTTGGTTGGAATAGAAGGGAAATACAAAAATTCGCAAATTCCTAACTTAAGCAATAACATATCTAGGACGGCCACTCGATCCTCATTCCAGTTTTTCAGTTTTTCGACCACTAGCTCATGCAAATCATCATTGTGATGAATCGATTTGTACAACAATTCTTTTCCAAAATCATGTACAAATTCTTCATTTGGCAATTGAGCAATATAAAACTCGTCGTCTTCTGGCAAAGAACGAACAGAACGTTTTATGGCTCCAAAAATAAGTGATTGATCATCTTCTGAAGTAGGAGAAATATCTTCTAAATGCTCTAAGAAATGCTCTTCTTCCAACATTGACTTATAAAGATTCACCAAACAGTATTGGTGTTCTCTAGCAGGCATGGGCGACATTTCTAGATACGTTGTATGGTACTCTGATTTTGCAAAGTTTTGGTATAATTTGCGAACCAAATCCTCATCAATAATTGAGAGCAATTTTTCTCGTTTTATTCGCAAGTTAAATTCTTCATTTTCTCGCAAAGCAACCAAAACAGGATTTTCATAGAGTCTAAGCGAAGCTTTTTTGTCTTCCTCTGTAGGAACAAATTTATTAGACTTAATATCAAAATCTTTTTTTGAATATTCTGCAACTTTGATTAAATAAAGCATATTTAATAGGTATAAGCGATAGCTTTCCTTGATTGCTTTTAGATAATCTTTCTCTGCAATGGCAGTATTCGTATGACCGCTTTGTAAATAAGCATATAATGTTTGTAATACCTTGATACGAATATTATGACGACTAAGCATACTAGAGTAATAAATGTAAGTATAGTAGTGAGATAAGAACTTTGTTAGATTTTTTGTTGACGCAAAGGTACAAAAAGTTTATAAATGCATCGCCAATTAGCTTTCTTTTTTAAGGATACTCCCTAAATTTACATCAAGATTCAAAAACATCAGACAAAACCAAGCAAAACATAAAACAATGCCTGTACCTAAAGAATTTATTTACGAAGGGAATTTCACTATTCGAACCTATGAAATTGATCGTGCCAGACAAGCAACAGCCACTTCGCTTATCAACCTAATGCAAGAAGCTGCTATGCAAAATGTTATTGATCTAAAAGTATCGGTTTGGGATATGGCCACCAGCAATATTTCATGGGTTTTAATGCGAAAAAATCTAAAAATACATCGACTGCCCGCTCTTGGAGAAACCATTCGCATTCAAACTTACCCCGCTGGATTCGACAAAGTTTTTACGTATAGAGATTACAAAGTTTTTGATGAAAAAAATAACCTTCTGGCTGCTTCATCCTCTACTTGGTTACTGATGAATACCATTAAACGTAGAATTGCTCGAATTCCTGAAGAAATTAGAGTGCGTGGAAGTTTTGACACCTCTGCTTGCTTGCCACATGCCAAAAACAAATTGCCTAAACTTACAAACGTAGATTTTCAAAAAGAATTTGTTGTGCATTGGCATGATATGGACTTTAACGAGCACCTTAACAATGTTCGTTATATGCAATGGATCTTTGAAACCGTTGATTATTATATTCAACATACTGGAAAATTAGAGGAATTGGATATTATCTACAAAGCAGAATGTTATTGGAAAGATACCGTTCAGGTTTCTACGCAAAAAATAGACGACAGCACTTACTTGCATCGCCTAGTTCGTTTATCAGATCAAGAAGAAATTGCAGTAGCCCAAACTACTTGGACAGTGTTTTAGCCCAATCCCCCTATTAACGACTACATCATCCCAAATCTCCCCCTTACTATGAGAATAATTATTCTTTTAAGTTTTTGTTCTTTTTTTCTCTGCAATCTAAATGCTCAAGAAAAAAATGCCTCCCACCTCTTGCACAATCATATGGATGCTGCGTTAGTAAAGCAATTGCAATACAAGATAACCAATGCCTCCAATGACTCTATAAAAGCCACCTATTTAATGAAGTTGTGTACGGCTTATTTGTACCACAATTCAGATTCGACCATCCAAACTGCACAACGAGGGCTTGCCATTCTCAACAAAAATCAAGGCAGTTGGATTGCCCCTATTCAAATACAATTGATTTTGTTCATCGGGCATTCTTACCGCCTAAAAGGCAATTTCAACGCAGCACTAAGTACTTTTCATGAAATGCTCAATGTTAGTCAAGCTCTAAATGATAGCCTATTAATTGCGGAGTCTTATTCAAATATAGCCACGGTTTATGCCGATCAAGAACAATATGATTCAACTACCATTTTTGACCTTAAAACACTAGCAATAAGAGAACAAATCAACTCCCCCAAAGTTGCTATGAGTTATAATAATTTAGGGCTTGACTATGCCAAAAGTAAATTGCCCAACATGGCATTGCTTTATTATAAAAAAGCGGTGCATCATAAGAAACAAAATGGTCAAATTCATCGTTTAGGCAACTCCTATTTGAACATTGGTAACATTTACCAAGATCTTTCCAAACAGGATAGTGCGCTTTATTTTTTTGAATTAGCATTAGACAATGCACTAGAAGGAAAAGATAGTCTTTTTATTGTTGAAGCGTTACATTCTGTTGGGTTAATTCATAGCTATCAACACCATCCATTGACTGCAAAAAAATATTTTACGCAGGCAATTAACATCTTTGATTATCTAAAAACGCCTTACAACGCCAGTATTATTCCAACCTATCAAGAATTGGCACACAGCCACATTACACTGGGAGAATTAGAACAGGCAGAGGTTTTGCTAAACCAAAGCCATCAAATTCTATTGGATAATAATATGGCTGTCAGTTCTGAAATGAAAACCAATTTGGAATTCATGGAACATTTATATTGGGCAAAAAAAGATTTTGTTAAAGCAAGAGCCTATTCCATTCAAGAAGCCGCTTTAGTTGACACCTTGCATCAGCGCGTTATAGATCAAAAAGTTTATAAGCTCCTAATTGATTACAACGATCAGCTCAAACAAAAACGCATAGAATCTCTAGAACAACAGCAACAAATTTCTGATTTAGAATATGAAAAAATAAATCAACAACGTCTACTTTTGGGGCTTACTGCTTTGGTTATGTTACTGATTATATTTTCGTTATATCGCATCAACAAATGGCGTTCAAAAGTCAATCAAGAATTGGAAACCATCAACCAAACAAAGGATAAATTATTTAGTATTATTGCTCATGATCTAAAAAATCCTTTGTCGGCATTTCGTTCTATTACACAATCTTTATCGGATGATATTTTTAATATTAGTAGAGAAGATTTAAAATACTTTATCCAACAGTTAAACCGTTCTGCCCACAACCTTTTTGAACTGCTTCAAAACTTACTATACTGGTCTATTTCTCAGTCGGGCCGCTTAGAGTTCACCCCAACAACAATTGATTTATCAACCAATATTCAAGAGGTGATCAACTTATTGCAAAATAATGCTTCTTATAAAAAAATAAGTGTAACGAATGAGGTTCCTAAAGGACAAAAGGTTTTTGCAGATCCAACAATGCTGCGTACTATTGTAAGAAATTTACTTACCAATGCCATCAAATTTACGCCAGAAGCAGGAACTGTTCGCATCAAAGTTATTCCAAATCAAGATGACATCACAATATCAGTGCAAGATACAGGAATTGGAATCCCCCCTCACTTAAGGGCAAACCTATTTAAAATAGGAACTCAAGCTACCCATCAGGCTCCAATAGAAGGAAAAGGCACTGGACTCGGACTTATTCTATGTAAAGAGTTGGTAGAACGCCAAGGTGGAAAGATTTGGGTAGAAAGCCCTTCAAATCAAGGAAGTATTTTTAACTTTACGTTACCTATTCATTCCTAACTTTATACTTATTTTAGATGACCAACTCCCCCATTGAAATTATTGTTGTTGACGATCACCAAATTGTTTTGGATGGCATTTCCGCTATGTTTCTAACGTCTAAAGACATTAAGATAATTGGAACCGCCTTAAATGCTGAAAAACTATGGAAATTATTGCGCCAAAGAGTCCCCCATGTTATTTTGTTGGACATGAACTTGCCAGCGATGAATGGGCTTGAAATTGCTCAAAAAATTCGAACAGAGCAACCAGCCATTCGCCTATTAGTGCTTAGCGCCAATTCTGATAAACAGTCCATTTTAGCAGCCGTCAAAGCTGGAGTGCATGGCTTTTTGCCCAAAGAGTGTAGCAAAGAGGAACTTATCAAGGGGATAGAAATGGTTATTCAAGGACAGCATTACTTTGGGGCCACCATTGCTCCAATTGTCTATCAAAGTTTTGCCAACCAACTCTCTGGTGAGTCAACTGCCCAAACGCCGTCGGTGCTTACCGAACGAGAAATCGAAATTGTTCAGGGCTTTGCCAATGGGAAAACCTACAAAGAAATTGGTAACCTATTATTTATTAGCCCTCGAACAGTAGAAACACACAAAAAAAATATCTTCAAAAAACTAGGCTTTCAAAATCAAGCTGATTTAATTAAGTATGCCATTAAACATGGCATTATAAAGCTGTAAGTACTACAGATTATTGACTGCTTTTTTTCTTTCTTCTACGTAATTTTACGGATGGACAAATCCCTTTTTTTCGGGATTTCTTCCTTTGATGTTTTGATTCATATTTGTAAGAACAAACAATTATGGTTCTTTGGTACAACCAAAGGGCAATCATTCTTATTATCCTCAAAATTAAAATCAAATGAAAGAAATCATTTTGCTGATCCGAAATTCAGGGATTGAAAAACTTGCACTCACCAAAGGGATTCCGCTAAGCATTTCCCTATTGCTCACCGAAACATTTGCCAAATTAGGCAGCTTCACACTTGAATTTTTTGTTTGTGCCTTCCTCTTTTTAGGGCTATCTGCCATTGCTTCATTCATTATAAAAAAATAATGCGATGAACACAATAACATTAAAAGAAATGAAATGCTTCGAAACAGAAGACATTTCAGGAGGCGACGAAATACGCTTACAAATCATCGTTGATGGAAAAAGCACAACAACGCTTAGAAATGGAGATTTTGACAACCAAGAAGTTTGGACCCTTAACCGATCTTTTACATTTAGCCACTCCTTGCAATTAAGATTACACGATGAAGATTGGCCAGATTCAGACGACCATTTGGGCACGCACAACTTACCAACAGGTATTACGCTACTGGATGCAACCTTATCCTTTACCGAAGACGACGCAGATTATGAACTAATTTTTGATTTGATTCCTCAAAATCAGACCTTACCTAGTTTTGATCCCAATACAGGAAGTGTTAGTCTCTATCAATTTTTTAGTAGAATGGGCAAGGGAGTAATGAATTCGGGGCAACACAAAGCAAATATCCAAGATCAAAAAATTTACCAAATAGGAAATGAAGTGGTTAGCATTCGGGATTCTTTCCTTAGAAACAGCAACCAAGATCGGGATAAAAGCAACACTAATTCTATCCGCCAATGGGTAAAAACCCATTGTAATTTTTTTAGTGCGGACACCTATTTGAGCAACAAACCTTCTTTGAATGAACTAGATGCTGTTCTATTTGATAAAAACTGGCAGACAGTACACGATGAATTAAGCTATGAAGTTGCTGGTTTCCAAGACAAAAGTAAGGTTACGTATAAGGATTCTCCCTTAACTCATGAAACAAGAGATTGGAACTGGGACTTAATTCCTGATCCACAGTTTATGTATTTGCTAGGAGAAGGAATGAAAGCTAAAGGCAATGGTAATCAGTTGGTTCCTACCTTGCATAATGAGTGGGAATCGGGTTCTTTTCCGATCGAATGGCGTCCCTTTTGGGGCGAATACATTACTTTTTGGGGACGACATGTATGGGATACTGGACATGCTCCCGTTGTAACGGAAATTCATCCTGCCCACTCTATTGTACGAGAGCATACCACAGCTAGTCCCATTGGTAAAAACAACAGCATGGTTCCTGTCAATCAAGCTTTTATTGGCATGGGCTTAGTTGGTGGATTTCCACTAAAAACAACAAAGCGATGGCAGTTAGAATTTGGAGGTATTCCCAATGATATAAAGGGAGACACCAAAGCCTGTTGGCCAACCAACTTAAAAAAACATCCGCTAAAATTTAAGTTTTACCCTCCTACCGATTGTCCTAACCCTAATGCTACCTTAAATTTTAACATCAAAGTTTGCGAGCATATTTCTGTTCGTGACCACAAAAAGCTAGATGATTTTTTGGAGTTAGCTCAATACGACGATCCTGCTGCTGGAGGGAAACATAAAGGGTTCAGAATTTGGGGACAGGCAAGCGGTTTTAACAATGTGCCAACGCCCCAAGCTTTCCATCCCAAATTCACCTTGCGGTATGGTCCAGATGGTAGGGCTGCTTATTATGATGTTGAAATTGACTTGGCTCAAATGCCCAATATTCCCGTTGGTTATTTTGCAATCCTAGAATGTGGCTGGAGTGAACGTGGTGCACATCAATTAAGAGAATATGAGGTTACCTTTGAATCCATAAAAGCACTAGAAACAGACGAGTGGTTTGGCGATGAATGGCATTTATACTATGGGGTAAATGGTCTATGGCAACGCCCTTGGTGGACAGGTGACAATACCGTTGATACAGGAGATTCTTTTACCAAAAACACAAAAGTAAATTGTTGGGTTCTTGACGATATGCCTTTGGTGATCCGAGACACAGGAATTGAATGGGATGGTTTTGATTTTGGTAATGAAAAATTAGACACCGTTAACTTAGTAATTAAGGGGGCTCAACACCTCTCCAATCTAAATCAAATGATTCGTACAGATTCGCACCTTACCCCCGTTTCTAAAGACCTAAATAGCACTACTCCCCATATTCGATTCAAAGCAAAGGGAAAGGGGGGCAATACTTCTCATCAATGGACGATTAATATCCAACAAAAACAAATCGTATGACCCTATTAAAATCATCCAGTATACAAACTGCTATCTTAGGAAAATTGCCTATTAAAACAATTTCAAAAGATAGTCTCTACGATCATCCTATTCAGATCGCTCTTGCTTCCCTTGTAAGTATTGCTGGACATACCAAAGAAATTCAAGGGTATTATAATGGACAGGCAGAAACTGCTCGTGCTGTTCAAAGAGCTTTTAAGCAAACTATTTTTTGTACTGCTTATCAAATTTTTAAACATCATCCCAACATTGCCCAAGCGGTACTTCAACATCCTTTTTCCAAAAAAAAGGTAACAAACGGACCACTTGCTAGGCTTAACCATCAAGATCGGGTGGTCAAAACCTTGGGCTTTTTATTAGTTGACATTTTTTTCTATCAAAGCCTTCGGGAAGAGGGCTACATGGATTGGGACGACGGAAGCTATGAAGCTGCTTTATTGATTGCTTATGGTTGGCGCAAAATATTGCCCGATAAAATAAAGCTAACGCAATCCAGTAGAACTGTTCATTTCAAAGCTCGAAATCTTTTAAGACAAGCTTTAAAAGATTATCCCAAGAATGAACTGCTGCCCTTTGTTGCTCAGCGATATAGCAGTTCTTGGTATCTAAAAAATCCGCTTCAACTCAAACAGAGCGTTACTTATTTTCAAACATTGGCGACTTCTAAAAAACGATCTGAAACAGCTAAAGCGATGAAATTGCTAGGGCAATCCTCTCTTGTTGATTTGGGCTTGCGCTACAAAAAACCAGACTTAATTCATAATACTATCCAAAAATTGGAGCGCAACCTTACAATCGTTCAAAAAAACCAAGGAATTCTTCTCTTTGCCAAAGCATGGGCTAATGTTTATAACAATAAACCTAAAGCAGCCCAAGATATAGCACTCCAAATCGCAGACAAAAAGAGTTCTTTTTTTAAGTACCAAGCTGCTACTATTTTGCATACTGTTGGAGCAGAAAAAAAAGCCAACAACCTTTTTAAAACATTAAATCTAAAACAATAATCATTATGGCTAGTGATATAAAGTTAAACAATACTACCGTTGAAATTACAGGTGATATCAGCAACTTCAAACGATCTGAAAATACCCCTTCTTTTATGGAAGTTGATGCTATAAATCGAAGATTGGTCATCAAAAACAATTTTGGAAAAGATACCATAAAATTGGTCGGTGACCACGCTCAACTTATCCTTGGAGAAATGGAAGGCGGTAACGACGGCAACCTATATGTTAAAAATAATAAGGGGCAAACTACTGCTCGTATTGATGGACAACATGGAAAACTTACCTTGGGCACCAATGGAAAAGATGGAAACTTACTACTCCTTGATAACGAAGGGTTTTACAGTATAAAAATGGATGGTGACGAAGCAAAACTCACGCTTGGCAACAACAATAGAGGAGGAAATCTCTGTCTCAAAGATTCTAAAGGTAATAATTGTATTATTATCAATGGTGATCGAGCCATAATGAATATTGGAACAGATCGAAGACCTGGTTCTCTGAGGCTCAGAAGCAATACGGGACAAGATAGCATCCACCTAAATGGACTCATCGCTAATATAACCTTGGGTTTGAAAGGCTCAGAAACTGTTTTTATTAATGGACTAACTGGACGTATTATTTTGGGACAAAAGGGGCAAGATGGAAATCTTATCATTAGAAACAAAAAAGGCGAAAAGGTGATCCAAATAGATGGAGATAAGGGAGATATTGCTTTTATGACAGATAATGGAGTAATAAATATCCTAGCTGAAATGCAAGCCCTCAAAGAAGAGATTAATCAATTAAAAAATCAACTCAACCCTTAATTTTAAGCATTTTATTACACAGTGTACATGATGCACTGTGTAATGTTTTTTGCCATAACGGATAGTAACTGCCCCCAAACACTCACAACCAGAAGAAGCATCAAAGGTCAATACTCAGTAGCTGTTCTTCATTAATCAATGATGGTATTGCTAAATAGAGTAGGTTTATTTTTTATTCTGCACAAAATATATGTATATTAGACTCCTGTACATTTGTCATTAAATAATTTGTGGTATTTTTCACTAAAACAACCAATATCTAATTCACCTAATTATTTACTATTATAGGCTTCTCCCCTTGTTATAATAATTAAAATAAAAAATGGCAGCTACCCCAGTTCCATTGGATGAATACATTATTGTTAGGAAGCTTATAATATCAAGACAAATGGAATGAAACCTCCCTCCTTTTATTATTTATGCATAACCCATTATTTAATAAAAAAAACATTATGAAAAAATTAGTTGCAGAATTTATTGGAACCTCTTGGTTGGTACTAGGAGGATGTGGAAGTGCTGTGTTAGCAGCAGCATATCCAGAACTTGGAATTGGTTTTGTGGGAGTGGCAATTGCATTTGGTTTAACAGTAGTTTCTATGGCTTATGCCATTGGGCATATCTCAGGTTGTCACCTAAATCCTGCGGTTTCTCTAGGGCTTTGGGCTGGTGGTCGCTTTGATCAAAAGGAACTAATACCTTATATTGTTGCACAGGTATTGGGCGGCATTATGGGAGCTGCTATTTTGTATGTTATTGCAACGGGAAAAGCAGGATTTGAAATTGGAGGCTTTGCTTCTAATGGATATGGCGAGCATTCTCCTGGCGGCTATAGCATGGTGGCTGCCTTAGTCACAGAAATTGTCATGACGTTTATGTTCTTGATGATTATTTTAGGTGCGACGCATTCTAAGGCTCCCAATGGATTTGCAGGATTAGCCATTGGACTAGGGTTAACCTTAATCCATTTAATCAGTATCCCTGTAACCAATACTTCTGTTAATCCAGCAAGAAGTACAAGCCAAGCTTTGTTTGCAGGAGATTGGGCATTAAGTCAATTGTGGCTGTTTTGGGTAGCTCCTATTATTGGTGCACTTTTAGCAGGTATTGTATACAAGATAATTTCGCCTGAGGAAGAATAAATTTTAAAACAGTAAAATAAAACACATAAGGTTATAAACGCATAAGGTTTATAACCTTATTATTTTTTATTCATTCTTGAACGCAACCTAGATAGAGAAACAGGGGTTATTCCTAAAAATGAGGCCAAGTGTTTTTGTTGTACTCGCTGCATAAAACTAGGTTCTTCTTTCATTAACCACTGATAACGTTCTTTGGGTGTATAAACCAGAAATGTTTCTAAACGCTGCAAAACCTTGACCAAATAATCTTGAATGAATTGATTTTTTAACTGCTCTATTCCTGGATGAGTAAGCGCTAATTGCTCTATATCTCGATAATCCAAGACCAGCATAGTGGTAGGTTCTAGGAACTCTACAATTTGGCGACTGGGCGTATTATAAAAGATTAATTCATGGGTTGAGGCGACCTCTCCCTCTTTGGCAAAAAGGATAGAAACCTCCTCTCCTGAGCTTTTAATATAGTACCCTCGAATTAATCCTTCTTGGATAATCCCTATTTTTTTTCTAGTAGCCCCCAACTTAATAAATTCGTCCCCTACTTGGTATGTTTTTTTAACAGCTATTTGATGAATTAATGCGATATCCTCTGATTTCAAAAATGGAAATCGATCAAAAAACGCCTCTATTTTATTCATTATTACTTATTTTATTATCCATTTACTTAAGATTCTATCCAGCTTAAATAAGTTCTGACCATTCCACATCAATTGCTGCGCAAAGTTCGCTTGGTTTTCCTCCCACCAACAATCCTCTTACTCCTGCATTGACATACATTATTTCTAAATCTTTTGCCTCTTTCGAAACATAGGTAGCATATTGTTTTTTCATACCAAAGGGTGAACAGCCCCCTCTAATATAGCCTGTATGTCGTTGCAAATCTTTAACGGCTACCATGCTTACCTTTTTATTCCCACTTATTGCGGCCAATTTTTTTAAGGATAGGGATTGATTACCTGGAACCAAAGCCACAAGCAACCCTGTTTTGTCCCCTTGAACCACCAAGGTCTTATAGATTTGATGCAGTTCCAAATGATTGTCCTTTGCAATCTGTTCCACATTCAGATTGTCACTATTATATGTATAAGTAATCAAGTCAAATGGAATTTTTTTTTGCTCAAGTAAGCGTATAGCATTTGTTTTTTTCATTATTTTTATTGTAATTATTACAGCGATTCGTTATTTTTATCAACAAACTTTTAGTAGTTGTAATACACCTCTTTTTGGAAAAACAGCATCTAACTAACTACGTTAGATCATCACTTGATCCCATTGCCCTACATGAGTTGGGTTATTGCTAACAAGTAATTATTATTTTAATAATACTCCGTTAATTAGCTGCTAACGCTTATGAGCTAGCAAAGTTAGATTATCAAATAACTAACATTTCGAACCGTAAAATCACATCATTTTAATAATCAACCGAATACAATTTTTCAACAGAGTAATGATTTTAAATTAAGCCTACAAAATAATCAATATGCTGCAAAAATTCCTACCATTTTGTTTCTTATTTTTAATGCTGTCTTTTTCGCAAATACAGGCTCAGGCAGGCAAATGCACGGCTGGCAACTGTGTAGATGGGTATGGTAGGTTTGAATGGATAAGTGGTGAAGAATATATCGGTAATTTTAACCAAGGTAAAATGCATGGATATGGTGTTTTTTATTGGCAAAACAAACGCAAATTTATCGGCAACTGGAAAAAAGGAAAAATGCATGGCACGGGTACCTTGTTTTATGAAGATGGCCGCATCAAAAAAGGAGTTTGGAAAGCCAATACCTTTGTTCGTCTAACACGAAATAATTTTGTGATGTCTAACGAAAACATCAGACGTGCCCAAGAAGAACTAGAACAAATGCTTCTAGACCGCCCCAACATGAGCAAAATTATTGATCGAGAGGATATTATATGGCAATGGGTAGTGCACAAAATGGCAGGCGAAGATATTCAATCGCCTATTTATTGGCAAGCACAGAGCAGCAAAAGTTTCCCCATCCCTACTGGTGTTAATGCAGTGCATGCCTATCCCACAAAAAAAACAGAAGGGCGCATTTGGGTCAAAAACAACCCCAACCCAGAAGAAATGTGGGCAGGTCTTATTTACGAATTGCACAATATAAAAAATGGGACAGCTTTTCAAGCCATTGAGCAAGATGCTAAACAATTGCAATGTACTAAAAAAGCATACATCCTTCGCTATGCCAGACTAGAATACAAAGCGGCTCAAGAAACCATTGAATTTTACAAAAAAATTTGGTTGCCATATTGTAAGGCTAAAGGAATTAAGCCCAATCCTCAGTTGTGGTTTTATTATTTACCCAATAGTTTTGAACAATGGATGGCTGGATTTACAGATAAAAATGGCTATCCTTGGCATCCTTATGCTGCTTATTATGACCGCTTGGTCAAAGGCGTGGCTAAGAATTATTGATGGAATAATTGGGTAGCTAACCAATAACGCACTATTTAAAGTTCCCCCCGATTACGAACCTCCGTCAAAACTTGATCTTGATTAATTCATTCAATCTTAATATTTACAATTCTCGTAAAAAACTTATCCATGAATTTACCAATAATAACTTTGCTTCTCTTTTTAAGCTGTACTACTTTTGCTCAAAAAATACATGAACCTGCTGAAATATTTGAAATACTTGAAAAATCAAAATTAAACTATAATATTCAACAGTTAGAGGATAATATTCCAGTAAAAGATCATACACTCAATTTAAATACAGGAGACTATTATAGAAAAGCGGAAGCTAACTCTATTATGACAATGAAAGTTGAACTGTCAGAACAAACTTTCAGTATTAAAGAAAAGGCTGAAAAGTATTTCAGAGAACAAAATTACTCCGCAGCAAGAAAAATGTATGAGGAGGTTTTAGAAATACACCCTGAATATTCTAAAATCATCACTTATATTGGACAAACTTACCATTCGCAAGGAGAACCCAAAAAAGCAATAGAGTATTTTAAGAAAGCCATCAATAATAATTATCTTGATTATATGGCTCATTGGTTTCTAGGAAAATATTATCTTGAAAACAACCAACCTAATAAAGCTATTGATGAAATCATAACGGCTCATATCCTAAACAGGAATCATATTCTTATAAAAAAAGACCTTGCAACTGTTTTAAGAAAACTAGGCTATAAATTTGAAGATTGGACCTTTACTCCTCAAATTAAAATCTCCCAGCCTGATTCTCAAAATGTAAAAATTGGCTTTAAATCAGAATGGGCAGGATATGCTTTCGCTAAAGCAGTATGGGCTTACGAACCCAATTATAAAAAATCAATGGGCGTTAAAGAGGATGGAATCTCTATTTTAGAAGAAAAAGAATCTTTACTGGGATTATACGTTGGCAACATTAACAATAAAAAATTCGCTAAAACTCCGATGTTCATTGCGCTAAAAAATTCAATAAAAAACCGCCAGTTTGATGAATTTATTCTTTATGAAATTTTCATTGTTGAAACCCCTTTTATCGCCTATCAGTTTCCCAAAGAACTAATTCTAAAAATAAAAAAATATATCCTAGAATCAAGATGTAAATTTTCAAAGAAAAAGCAAAAAAGGAAAAAGAGATAAAGGATTAGCAACCAAAATTGGTGGGGTCTGATGACCCTCACCAGTTTTATTCTTAGCCCCCTCCTTGTTTAAGTTAAACAGTTTATTCACTTTTTTTTTGAGGGATGTACAATCATATACATAAGCGGTATCTAGTCATGTATATGACGAGCGGTTCCATTTCTCAAATCATTAATCCATTCACCGTACTTTACGCCATTTACCTCTTTTGACATCGCCCCTGGAAGTAAATTAAAGGTATGGCTTGCATCACTAACATAAAAGGTCTTCCAATTGTTGTAGGGCGACAAAACAGAGTCCCTCAAATGCAATAAAGCATTTTTATAATCTATAGCTGGCAAAGGAGCAGGCACTACGGTTGTTTTTGCACAATTATTTGTCCCATAACCATAAAATTCTCGAATTACAATATCTTCCAAAGAAGAAATTAGACCAAACTGTACCGTAGGGTGTTTGGTTCCTAAATATTCATAAATAGACTTCATTGGAGTGCTATACTTTCCTGTGGTATAACTAGAAAAATCGGAAGGTATATGTGTTAGGAATAAGTTTTGCCATAAATCATCCAAACAATCGGGCTGAACATTTTGAGCCATTAGTACGGGACCAGAATCGTCCAAAATTGTTGTTTTTGCAGCAGGAAAAGCTTCAATGACTTGATCTGCATTAATCAAGGTTCCATAACCTCCAGCGCTTGACCCCGTCAAAAACACCTCGTCCAATCTTGTCCCAAAGTACTCTTTCAAAGCCTCTAATGCCAAACTTATGTTATCGTGCCCTACCATTTTCTGATCGCTGTATAAAAAATTTACATCTGCACTATAATTCGTTCCACTATGCACATCTCCCGTACAATATGGCACATAAATACAATTCCAATCCTTAAAAGGGTTTAGATTGCTATTTTTGTCAAAAATTCCGAATTGTAGCCCAATCGATTTCCAACTATCAAAGGCTAATTGCCCATAAGTACCAGGATTTACAGCACAGGTAACTCCATTAAAGCAACCACCTCCTCCTTCTAAATAAATAATAACCTTATTGGAATGGTTGCGAAGGCGCACGCCAATTCCCGTATTGCTATTGTCACGGCAAACCATACCAGGAACGGCAATGTAATGCCATGTTTCTTTTTCGGATGCTTTTTCAAATTCTTCTTGTACGGTTGTTTCTTTTTTGCAACTAATAATCGTCAAAAGTGCTACAATATAAATGATGAGGTGGTATTTCATTGGTTTGCTTTTTGTCTAAGTAATTAATACTGCGTCAGTTTTTCAACGGAGTAATGCGTAGTGCTAAATCACTAAAATTACGTTACCTAAACGCTCTCTTTTCTATTTTTATTGTTGCTTATTGGTTCTCAAAGATCTACAATTAGACCTTCTTCAGCAATTTTATAGCCTTTTTCTAGAACTTCTTGTTTGGCATTGCTATTTTTTTGTAAGATAGGGTTGGTATGATTAAAATGGATAAAATGAATTTTTGCCTTTTCTGAAGCTGGCAAGTCCTCAAATAAACGCATGCTTTCTTCTACAAAAGGGTGCGGAATTTCAGACATATCTCTATTGCCAACTTCTCCATTTTTAAAGAATGTCGCATCCAAGAAAGCAACATCCACTGCTAGAATTTCTTCTTTTATATTACGTTTCCATTGATGCCATTTATCGATATCAGGAATGAATAATATTTTCTTATTGGGACTGCTTATTTTATACCCTACTGTCTCTGTATATTCTCCACGATGAGGCACTAAAAAGGGCGTTACTTGAATGGATTTAGTGAGCTGAATAACGCTATCTGCCTTCATTAATTGCAAGGCTATATTATCCAAGGCTACTAATTGACTCCAAGGACCGCTCGTTTCCAAATAATCTTTCATTCTAGGCATGGCATAAACTGGCACCTTATTAGCGCTCATGGCTTCTCTACCCAAATGCATCAAGCCTACATAATGTCCAATATGACCATGTGTTAAAAAAATGCCATTGGGCAATTGAAATTGTTGAGGATTTATTTCATCGGATAATAATTTGGTCTGGTATTTAAAATCTGGCGAGGCTTCAAAAAGCCATGTTTGCCTTGTTTCTGCATCCACTAATCCCAAGGCTGTAATGGATTTTTGTTGTGCGGCGGGATTCCAATGTTCTTTACAACAGGCCTTCATGCAACCAATTTGAGGATAACCTGCATCTTGTACATTTCCCAATACAATTGTATAAATATTGCTCTTTGGCGGAGAAAATACGTTTTCTTTTGCACTGGTTGACTTAGGCTTTTCACATGCCAATAAACAAAAAACGATCAAAAAAACACTGATAATATGCTGCATTTGTTGATTAGTTTTATTTAGAACATTAATACACTGTAATTAATATAAAAAATCATACCGTTCCCTCCCTGCCTTCCGTGTATTTAATCGATAAGATTGTGGATTAAATCAGGTGGCAATAAGTCTCTTATTTTATCGCCATCCTTTAGGAATAGTTGTAGCATTTTGACCATAAAATTTACTTTTTCTTCCTTTAGATAACCACCAAAGGTAATTGCTTTTTCTTCTTTTATTTGTATGCCAAATTGATTGGGTACACCATGAGAATATACCGCTACATAACTGTCTATCGCATGCGTTTTTTTATAAATAAAGGTGCGAGTACGACCAAAATTTCTAATGCCATGAAAAATGGTTCCTTCTGTTTCCTCTAGCCGAATTTCTACCCGCCCAAACAAAGCCATCAATGCTCTAGTTGTAAAGTGATAAAGGAAAATTAGGCACAATAACATAAGGAAGCTACCAAAAAGAATGGAGGTTTCTCCTTCTATCATTTCAAGAGGTCTTGTAAATAAAATAGGAGCTGTTATAATAATCACTAACAATCCCAGCAAAAAATTTTCAGTCCGTTTATCCTTTAATGAAGCTCCTATAATTACGGTATCATTTTTTCTTTTCACCCAAGTTCCTTCAGGGAGGTTATCTAAATCTAGCGGCATTTTATGTTATTTTTGTTTTTTTGACAACTAACTCTATCACGAAGTAAATTGAGTGGAATCGTAAACTACCTTGCCTGCTTATTACTACTTTTGTTATAAGTTATAGGTCGTAAGTCGTATGTCCTGTATTTACAGGAACTAAGCATACGACTTACGACCTATAACTTTCTACTAAAACCACATAAACGTAGTGCACGAGCAGTTTGGTATGGTGTACCAACGAGGATGCCTAGCAGCGAAGCTAAAAAGTAGTTAAAAGCTTACCCTTTTTTAGTGTTTACCACACGATTTACTTCGTGATAGAGTTGTCAAAGAATCTTATTTTTTTATTTCTAATGTACGATAATGTTTATTGTTGGCATAAAAAAAACACCCTCATCGAAAAAAAATAGCGATTCAACAAAAAAAAACAATTAAATGAAAATATCTTCATACTTTTAGATACTAAGAATTGTTTATACTAATTACAATTATACACCTAATGAAAAAACTATTTTTACTGCTTGCCATCTCGGCAATGCCAAGTCTATTTTTTGCACAAAAAGGTAAAAAAGGCAAAAAGGACAAGAACAAAACAGAGCAAAAAAAAGCAGGACAGAATTTTAATGCGCTTAAATTTAGATGCATTGGTCCTGCATTTACCTCTGGAAGGATTGCAGATATTGCTGTTAATCCTAAAAAAACATCGGAGTACTATATTGCCGTAGCCTCAGGCAATGTTTGGAAAACCACCAATGCAGGAACCACTTATAAGCCTATTTTTGAAAATTATGGCTCTTATTCCATTGGCTGCGTTACCATTGCTCCTAGCAATGAAAACATCGTTTGGGTAGGAACGGGCGAGAACAACAACCAACGCTCAGTAGCCTATGGTGATGGTGTTTACAAATCGGAAGATGGTGGAAAATCTTGGAAAAATATGGGCCTTAAAAAGAGTGAACATATTGGTATGATCCGAGTACATCCGACCAACCCTAACATCGTTTATGTAGCGGCTTATGGCCCACTTTGGAGTGCTGGTGGCGAACGGGGCTTGTACAAAACAGAAGATGGCGGAAAAACATGGAAAGCCATTTTGGAAATTGACAAACATACTGGTGTCAGTGAAGTACATCTAGACCCTCGTGATCCTAATGTACTTTATGCGGTTTCTCATCAACGCCGCCGCCATGTTTTCACCTATTTGGGAGGTGGTCCTGGTTCTGGGATTCACAAATCAGAAGATGGGGGAAAAACGTGGAAAAAACTGGCTGGGGGCTTGCCTAGTGGTGATTTTTTGGGTAGAATTGGTCTAGCCATTTCTCCTGCCAATCCCGATTATGTTTATGCTATCGTCGAAGCATCCAAAGGCAAAAAAGGAACCTATCGTTCAACCGATAGAGGCGCTAGTTGGACCAAAAGAAGTAGTTATAGTACTTCTGGAAATTATTATCAGGAAATTTACTGCGATTTGTACGATGTCAACAAGGTGTATTCTATGAATACTTGGTTTCATCATTCTATTGATGGTGGAAAAACCTTTAAAAGAACTGGTGAAAAACACAAACATGTTGACAATCATTGTATGTGGGTTGATCCAACCAATACCGACCATTGGATTGTAGGTTGTGACGGTGGTATCTATGAGACTTGGAACCACGCTACAGATTGGCAGTTCAAAGCTAATTTACCCGTTACGCAGTTTTACAAAGTAGCGGTTGATAACGCCAAACCTTTTTATAATATTTATGGTGGAACCCAAGACAATAACTCTATGGGGGGACCAAGTAGAACGACCAATTCAGCAGGGATTGTCAATTCAGATTGGTACATTACCAATGGTGGTGATGGATTCGAATCACAAATTGATCCGACCAATCCTGATATTGTTTATGCCCAAGCACAGTATGGTTGGTTGGTGCGTTATGACAAAAAAAGTGGTGAACGTGTTGGTATCAAACCAAGACCTGAGGAAGGAGAATCAGCTTACCGTTGGAACTGGGATGCTCCGTTGTTAATTAGCCCACACAATCCTAAACGTTTGTATTTTGCCGCTAATAAGGTATTCAAAAGCGAAACTCGTGGGGACGACTGGGAAGTAATTTCAGAAGATTTGACCCAACAAATTGATCGCAATACGCTAAAAGTAATGGATCGTGTTTGGTCGGCGGATGCGGTTATGAAAAATAAAAGTACTTCTATCTATGGTAATATTGTAGCCTTAGATGAATCGCCTTTGCAAGAAAACTTGCTTTATATTGGTACCGATGATGGGCTTATTCAGGTTTCGGAAGATGCCAAAACTTGGACTAAAATTGCCGCTGTTACTGGTGTTCCTGCCAATACTTATGTCAATGCTTTGGTTACGTCTCAGCACGACAAGCATACCGTTTATGCGGTTTTTAACAACCACAAAAATGGCGATTTTAAGCCTTATATTTACAAAAGTATCGACAAGGGAGCTACTTGGACGGCTGTACATGGTGATTTACCTGCTCGTGGTAGCGTTTACGATATTGCAGAGGATCATGTTGATAAAAATCTCTTGTTTGCAGGAACTGAATTTGGTATTTTCTTTAGTAAAAATGGTGGGGTCAACTGGCACCAACTCAAAGGTGGCATTCCAACCATTGCCATTCGTGACGTTGAGATCCAAAAGCGTGAAAACGATTTAGTACTGGCTTCTTTTGGTCGTGGTTTTTATGTATTGGACGATTATTCGCCACTGCGCAATTATAAGGACGAAGACAAAAAGGAATTGGCGGTACTTTATCCCATCAAGGATGCTTGGATTTTTATTGAGCGTGCGCCTTTGGGTTTGAGAGGAATTGCTTCGCAAGGAGAATCCTATTATGCAGCTCCCAACCCTCCTGTTGGTGCGGTCTTTAGCTATTTGTTTAGCGATACCACAATGATGACCAGCAAGGATGCTCGTTACAAATTGGAGGCTAAATTGACCAAGGAGAAAAAGGATATTCCTTATCCTACTTTGGATGCCTTGCACCAAGAAGATTGGGAACAAAAGCCTTATGCCATTATGACCATTACCAACAAAGCGGGTGAGGTTGTTCGTAGAATCAAAACAACGCCTAGAAAGGGTATGAATCGCTTGGTTTGGGATTTTCGCTATGAATCGTTGATTCCAGTACAACTAAAAGAACGCAAACCTGGGCGTTATGGCTCGGCTCCTACGGGTGCTTTGGCGGCTCCTGGCGAATACTTTGCTCAATTGGCAAAGGTCGTGGCAGGAAAGGTAACGATCCTAACAGAAAAGGTGCCTTTTAAGATCAAATCGCTGAACAATGCTACGCTTAGCGCAGAGGACAAGGCGGCTTTAACTGCTTTTGAGGTTAAATTGGCTAAAATGCGCCGTGCTGGTCGTGGCGTAGGTTCTGTTTATTCGGCCATGAACAATCGTGTTGCTCATTTGCAAAAGGGTATTTTGCTTACGCCAAATGCGGATCTAAAACTTTTGGAAACTGCCGAAAAATTACGCCTTCAACTGAAAGCTTTAGGGGTTGAATTGTATGGTGATGGTAGCTTGAGCAAACGTGAATTCGAAGCGGAACCTGGCTTGTTTGAGCGCATGGAAAGCCCCATCTGGAATATGTGGGATGCGACTTCTGCGCCTTCCAAAACTGCACTCAAAAATTATACATTGGTGGGCAAAATGTTTGAACAGTTTCTCGCTAAACTCAATGGGGTGAAAGATGAAATTAATCAACTGGAAAAACAATTGAACGACTTGGGTGGTCCTTATACGCCTGGACGCATCCAAATTCCTGATTGGAAAATGGAGTAAGATTGTTTAATCGTTCTCTAATTAATTGGGCTATTGCTAATGGTGTATCCACCGATTGGCAATAGCTTTTTTTTTGACATTAGTTCGGTAAGAATTTTATCAGATTGGTTTGCAAGCATTTAAGATGTTAAAATATTTTTTTTTTCACAAACACCTGCAAATCAACTTAATAAACATAAAAAAAATAAACAAAAGCACTAACCCTCCTTATATATTGGTTGAGCACATCCAAAAAGAAGCACTTACTATAGTAAGAAAAAGCAAAACTATTGAGATTGATGAAGATCTCTATTGGGGAAGAGGTTAATGGTTTGAGGGTTCGGCGGCATAAGTAGTTTAGTTTTCCTTGCTTTTGATTAGGTAGTAGGGATATTTTTTTTCTTTATCCCAACTGTAATATTGGGGAGTGGAATCTATAAAATAGTATTTTTCTAACCCTTGAATACCTTTTACTTTTTGTTTAGCTAGTCTTGTGAAAAGTAAGGTATCTGGGATTTTGGTATCACTCAAATTGGCTAATATCAAATTGGTCTCTGACAAATTTGTGCTTTTCAAATTAGCCTCTGATAAATCTGCGCCTATTAAATTGGCTCCTATTAAATTGGCTCCTCTCAAATCTACCCCTATTAAATTTCCTTCCATTAAATTAGCTCCTATTAAATCTACTCCTATTAAATCTGCTCCTATCAAATTAACCTTTGGCAAATCTGCTCCTTTCATATCTGCTCCTATTAAATTAACCTTTGGCAAATCTGCTCCTTTCATATCTGCTCCTATTAAATTGACCTCTGACAAATCTGCTCCTTTCATATCTGCTCCTATTAAATTGACCTCTGACAAATCCGCTCCTCTCATATCTGCTCCTACCAAATATGCTCCTTTCAAATTTGATCCAGATAAATCTGCATTATTAAATCTAGCTTTCTCAAAAATTAACTTATAGGAAACACTATCCAATTGGCTCTCTACTAAGTTCACCAATAGTTGTCCACGTTCAGGACTTAAAGGCTTTTTAATAAGCGTATCTCCACTCAAATAGTTGTAGGGTTTTAATCTAGTGCTTAAAGCAACAATTCTCCCAATCAATTGAGGAGATAAATTACGTATAGAATCCTTTCCATAATCATCTTTTAGCTCCTTATCAATAGCATCCATAATATTGCTAAACAAAAAGACCAATGAACTACGCCTATCTGCTTCTTGTAAGTACGTTTGTTGGTCAAGGCGTTGATTTTGGTGTTGTATTAAACCTGTTTGGGCATCTATCTTTTTATTTTGTTGGCGAACCAATTGATTTTGGGTATAGCCTTGTTGGATTTGTTGGGCTATGAGTCTATTTTGATCGTCTATTTGCAATAATTGTTTTTGGATGGAAGCATTTTGATCACTCATCAAGCTAATTTGGCGTTCTACTTTGGTATTTTGATCCTTAAATAAATGATTCTGCTCCACCAAAAGGGAATCTTGTTCCTTTAATAAATCATTCTGGGTATCTAGTTTAGCATTTTGCTTATCCAATAACTGCACCTGCATAAAAGTAGCCACACAAACAGCTAAACTTACCGCAAAAGCCAATACTCCCATTAAAGAACTAAAGGCCCAGATTCTAGTCACAAAAGCAGCTCCTAATAATAAGCCCTTTTTTATAATAGGACTAAAGGGTTGTAACGTTTCAGTTACCTCATTCACTACTGTTTGGGCATCTTTAGGAGGATTTTTTCGCAACTCTAATAATTGAGTGACTAGTTTTTTAGACGTTTTTTGAGTTGTTTTTAGATCCTCTTCCCAGTTGTTTTGTGCATTATTAAGCGTCTTATTAAACAAGTTTTTCCCCCATACAACTCCTGCATAAAAGACTACTGCCAAGGCAAATAAAAAACCAATCACATAATAAGCTATTTCTAGAGAAGCTACAAAATAGCCCATCACAGGGAGTAAAGCTCCTAGTGCCATATACTTTAACGCTTGTGCATTGGGTGTCGAACGATCTATTTTATCTGCTATGGTCAAAATTTGGGGTTCTTGGTCAGGCTTTTTGTTGGGGGCTTGATTTTCCATCTTATTTTAGATATTTATAGAAACAGACTACTTCTTATATTTAAAATAATCATTTTTATTTTAAATGCAATATTCAAGCCTTATTAATTGATTACAAGACACAAACAAATAAAAGTTTTCTATTTAAAATAGAATTATCCAATAATACTCAACCTAACTCAGCTATTGCCAAAGGTATATCCACCGATTGGCAATAGCTTTTTTTCAGGAAAGATGCAGCAAATATTTAGAGGAATTGGCAACGCATGAAGCAGCTAGTTTTTGGGAATTAGCAACAGCTGATAATCTTGATCCTTTTTGGTTCTAACATTAATTTTTTGGAGTTTTTTTCGTCCATTTTTCTCAAGGATTTCTACGACTACCGTATTGGGTGGGAATTTGCCTTCGTCCACATTTTCAATTCTAATGGTGGAAGTAGCATTGGCTTCAATAGGAATTTTTACAGGCTTATTCCGTGCTTTAAATTGTTCCAGTACGATTTTATGATCGATGAATACATTAATAATGTCGCCATCTTCTCTACTGGCATCGTAGATTTTCAAGATCACATCTCCATAAATATCCAAGGAATCTATGACCGTTTTAAGGTTAGGGTTTTGCTTCACATATTTTATTTCAAAGGTAAAATCCTTAACGGGCAGATTGGATTCTATTTCAACTTCATTTTTATTGATGAGTGACTTAAATTTAAAATCCGTATGGGGCAAATTATCTTTGAGAGAGACAAATTTAAACGACTTGGGAATCTTAAAACTCATGTAAAAATGCGTAAGTGGAGGGGTGCCCCCATAACCTTTTATCTCTTTTACTTCTTCAAAAATACTATAGTCGAGATGCGCAATATTTGAGATGGTATAGATGCTGTCGCTTGAAATTTTAAAATTATACTTGCAGTCGTTTACAACATCAAATTCCACTCTTTTTCCATATAATTTAACGGCATTAAACTCAGCCCTAAAACTATCAATTCGGCATTGATCACAACTGAATCGCTCTAATTTGATACCTTTGGGATAGGGAATCAAATAATTACTCGTGGTCATGGTATGAAAGACTTTAGTCGTGGTTTTTATTCGGCAGCCATTTTCGCCAATTGAGATCAGCTTAGAAAAGGAATGGGTATCGGTAGTCTTCTTTTTCTCTTGCGCCAACAAAGGAAAAATACTAAATAGATATAAAATGGGTAATAATTTCATCGTATTTATTTTTTAAGTTTAAATAATTATTTTTTTCGTTCTTTGACAAAGAAATACACATCAATAACAGACATATAATTAAAATAATTAACACAAACACGAACTTTAACTACTGTTAATGAGCACTTTAACAATTCGCAGTAAAAAATTTCCTATAATCTGATCGATTCGCTATACCCATTAACTCCCCACCCGTCCTAGAAACATAAAAAACAAAGCATCCTAACACACACAATTTTCTTATCTTGTTAAACCTAAATATCTAACTAAATCATATTCCAATGAATTCCATTGCATTAACGCCCTTACTCTGTCTATTCTGTTTTGCTGCATTCTCCCAAAACGATTATCAAAAAGCCATACAGCAAGGAGATAAAGCTTTTCAGCAAGGAGCTTATAAAGAAGCCATGAACCAATATTTTGCTGCCATAAGTTTTGATGCGTCAAAAACAAAAGAGGTGAAACAAAAATTGGATCTTGTTTTTGATAAAATAGAATTGCTAAAAGCAGAAGCAGAGGCAACCGTCAAACAAAACCAAAAGATTCTTGATGCCATCTATTTTTACGACGATAAATTAGCGTTGGCTTACGAAAAAAATCAGTATCAGACAACAGGCTATTGGGGCTATATCGACAAAACGGGAAATAGGGTCATTCCCTGTCAGTTTGAGGCAGCAGAAAATTTTAATAGTGAGACGGGCTTTGCCAAAGTAAAATACTCCTCAATGGGTAATGCTCCAACGCCTTTTTTACTGATGGATAGCTTGGGCAATAAATATCAATTGGCAGAAAACGTGGAGGAACTAAGTGCCGAAACCAAAGCATTGGATTTAAGTCATCAAGTGCTGACCGAATTTCCAAAAAAGATTTTGGATTATCCTCAATTGGAAATTCTAATATTGCATTCTTGCCAATTAAAGGCAATTCCTGAAGAACTTAACAAGCTTTCTAAGTTGAGCTATTTAAGTCTAGTTGGCAATAACATCCGAGAAATTCCTGAGGCGCTCTCAAAATGCAAGCATCTAAGACACTTAGACTTGAGTCACAATAAATTGCATCTTATCCCTGAACATATTGGAAAGCTTTCTAAATTAAGGCATTTAGATCTGAGTCATAATAATTATTTGGGAACGGTGGCCGATAGTATTTCAGCACTTTCTGAACTAAGGTACCTAGATTTGAGCAACAATGGCTTGTATGAACTGCCTAAAAATATAGAACAACTCTCCAAACTAACCTTTTTAGATTTGAGCTATAGCAGTCTATACCACTTGCCCGAAACCATTGGGCAGCTTTCTAATTTGGTATTTTTAAACCTAGTGTCTAATAATTCGATCCAAAAAATTCCAGAAAGTATTGGGGATTTATCTAAGTTACAGCATTTAAAATTGGGCTATAATGAAAAGCTACAAGCATTACCCAAGAGCATTAAAAAGCTTTCCAAGCTAACCCATTTAAATTTATACCGTACGGCAATGACTGCCTTCCCAGAAAGTATTGGGGAGCTCACCAACTTAACACACTTAGATTTACTGGATGCTAACTTTAAGACATTGCCCGAATGCATTTCAAAACTTTCTCAATTGCGTTATTTGGGTTTGTCTCGTAATCAGCTAACGGCTTTGCCTAAAGGCATTAAAAAACTGAGCCAATTAACCGAATTAGACCTAAGTTATAACCAACTCCCAAAGCTCCCTGAAAGTATTGGAGATTTCACCAACCTAACGAAGTTAAGTCTTAGTTCCAACCAATTAACCACAGTGCCTAAAAGCATTGAAAAGTTATCGAATTTAACCGATTTAGATCTTAGTTTAAATCAACTAACAACGCTTCCTGACCTCATTAAAAAGCTCTCTAACTTAAGCAGCTTAAACTTAATTGCAAATCAATTAACTACCATTCCTGAAAGTATTGGAAAGCTCTCTAATTTAACCCATCTTAACCTCATGCACAATCGTTTGAATGCATTGCCCCAAAATATCGGAGACCTTACAAATCTAACTGCTTTGCATTTGGATGCCAATCAATTTACCAACTTACCCCAAAGCCTTAAAAAGCTCTCCAAACTGAACTATATTGGCTTAGCTGCTAACCAGTTCACTAATTTACCTGTGGCAATTCAGGAACTTCCACAATTAAAGTATCTCAACTTCACCGATAATCCTATTCCTAAAGAAAAAAGAACTGAAATTGAAGCGCTACTCCCCCATTGTTCAATTATATGGATGGAAGAAGATTATTGATAAGCATTCTATTTTTTAGATCGCTTCGCTATGAAATTTTAGAGCTTAGACTCCAATAACCGTTCAATTGGAGTCTAAGCTCTAATCTTAAATCCAAATAATCATTAAGCAAAGGTCCTATCTTTTATACTAAAAAATTTTAGCTACTAGTATATTAGCTATTAGCTCACTTCGTTTAGCTGCGCTGCTACTACGTGGTGTTACTAGTTCACTTTGTTCATGAAGTCGCTACGCTTAGTTCGTACCTCGTGAGCCAGCAAGCTGGGTTGTCCTGTACATAGACCTAATTTACTAAATTGAAATCGAACTAAAATTATAGGTCAATCCAAAAAACCAGCTACAATTCCATTGTACAAAAGTAGGAACATCTGTCACATTATACAAAACGGGCACCTCTCCTGGTAAATCATAAACAGAGCCATCTTTTTCTGTTTCATCCCACAAATAAGGCTCGGCAGTGGGTGATATAATTCTTCGTTGCCCAATCACGAGCCCAGAAGTCAGGGACAATCTAGAGTTTTTGATATTTAGCAATAGCGAACCGCCCACTAGTATTTGCACGCCAACATCGTTAACCAATAAGCCTGTAGATAGCGCAAAATTACTGTGCAATCCTGTTCTAAAATAAGCATGAGATAATAAGCCCACGCCATAGTTCATTTTGGGGTCTTTTATATGAATTTTATACCCTGAGGTATCTCTCAATTGCCCCGTATAAGTTGTATCTATTCCCCCCGAAGAATTGACGGAAAAAGAAGCCGTTTTATATTTATAATGATGGGTTTGGACTACATATTCACGGGTAGAAAGCCCCGATAGAAAGACTCCCGCACTAAAATCTATTTTAAATCCGCCACTCACTCTAAAACTCCTGCTTAGAATATTCTTTATCGCATTTCCTTCTCCTTTTTTTAAGGTAAACTTAAAAACGTCTTCATCTGGGATGGTTATTTGCCTAAAATAAGTTTTGTAGCCCTCCAACTGTTTTAACGCAAATTCAAGATACGCTACTTTTATTGCCCCAATTAGAAATAACGCCTTGGGAGTTGGATTATCACTAAACACCTTTAGCAATTCCGTTTCCAATTGCTTGGCTTCTATGATTAGATTGGCTCTACTAACAGAATCTTTAATAAAATTTCCTGTTCCAAATTCCTCCATAATGCTAAATCTCAAACAAAATAAATCGTCGTAGTATTGTTGCGATATAATGACCTTTGCATGATGGTGCTTATTTAAGGTAGCTAGGGCTTCTCTTAGGATCGCTAGCTTATCTAATTGTGTTCTACTTTCCTTCTCCTCTACTAACTCCGCTTTATCATCACCAACATCTGAAGCTTTAGATTTAGCCTTAGGAGTCGCATCACTTGCGGGAGCAGGTTTGCCGCCACTTTCAATGATTGTTTTAAAAGCGCTTTCATATTCTAGAAAATACTGTTCGCTCCCTACCTCTAAATTAATACTTTCATCCTCTTCAATGACCACAAATAACATCTCTCTACCCGCAATAGGAAAGATTACTTTTTTGGGCTTTACATATTCAAAATTAAATGCTTTGCAGTTGTTATTGGTACATTCTTTTTTCTTATCTGTTGAATTGTTGTTATTATTTTTGGGTTTTGGCTCTTGGTCTTTATTCTCCTCTTTCTTTTTTTTCTTTTTTTTCTTTTGTTCCTTCTTCCGTTTAAGTTTTAGATAAGAAAGTGTTCCATCTCGTTTGTCGTACACCGTAATGTATTTAGGCGTAATAGCATTGTTGTTCTTCTCGAGATATGCCATGCAATTTGCCTGAAAGACCCAATTAAATTTATTCGGAATTGTATCACAACACTTGATATTTAAAGGACAACAACTGCCTTTTTTTTGGAGATTTTCGTCCGCTAAAAAATCACTACATAAAAACAGATTGGAACTTGACTTTATTCCATTGACATTAGGAGTTTTGAACGGAGTAATATTAGTATCTACCTCCGTAGGTATTTCCTTAGGATCAAGTTTTAATAAGAAGGAACGCTTCTGTTTTTCGCTTTCATCAGATAGTACATAAAAACTATTCTGGTATCCCACCATTCCCTCATAATTAGCTTGGGAAGTACCCTTTTTTGAAAAGTCAAATACCACCGTTGGGTTCTTTAGTATCCCGTCAGTATTTCTTAGCAAATTTCCACTACTTTCGACTATCTCCATAGAAAAAATAGTGTATTTATTGTTTTTTTGATGGGTAGCAAGCGCATATAAAGTAGCATTGAAATAATAAAGATCTGCCACTCGATAATTTTCTGAAAAATGTACTGTGGTAGAATCGATCCCCTTCATTTCCAAACGACCATCTTGGGCATTGATAGCATATTGAAACCGATAAATCACCGTTTTATCGGTCGTTCCTTCAATATTTTCACGGGCAAGATAAATCTGTTTCTTTTCTGGATTTACAGCAATGCCTTCTAAGCCGTACTTAGACGACTCCTCTTTAGCCTTTTTTAATCCTGTTTCAATAGAATAGGCAACCATCTCTTTGCCCTTTTTATAATCATTGATATTTAGAACATGAATCAATGCATTCGTTTCGTCTAACAATAAAAATAGACTGTCCACTACTGCCATGCCTTCTATTTCCATTGATTTAGTAGGGCGTTTTTCCAATTGGTAAGGTATACTGGTATCAATCTGTTCATTTTTTATACGAACCAATTTTTGTACTTCTCTTTCATAGGTCGTGTATAAATCTCCTTCGTATTCTAATAAGGAAGAAAATTCTGGTGCTGCATCAAAATTGGTCCATTCAATAGGCTTGTTTCCTTGTGAAAAGCCCATATAGGAAATCAAAACCCATAAACCAATGGTTGAGTATATTTTTAATAATTTCATACGGTTAATTTTACTGTGCCAAGGAGTAAGAATTGATCGGCACGACATGCGGCCGATCAAATCATGAACTTAGCTGGTTAAGATTTAATAATTTGGGGTTAAAGAATCAATTTGTATTGACATAGGAGTTACTTTAGGGCATAGCTCCGCCTGTACTGAGGTCTCAGTAAATGTGATTTTTTAAGTGTTATGGAATTGATTTTAATTAAGCTTCTGGGGATGAATACCCGATTGCTTTATTCAAATATCGGATAAGCTTCTCGACTTCTCAAACCAACTTCTCGAAAATTGTAAAAAGCCATTTATACGAGCGTATAAATGAACAGATATACTATGAGTTCAACTAAAAACTTACTGTTCAATTCATTAGCTCTTTTTACACCAAGATATATACTGTAATATCTGACTATACCTGCCTATTCCCCATTTTTAGGATTGGTCTTTGAGTCTTATTTTGCGCAAAAATATAATTTAATTTAACTCAATTTAACCAAATAATGCAATACGTCATTTTACTATTTAGTTTACTATTCACAACAACAACTTGGGCGATTAACCCACCCACTTTGATTTCACCATCCAATAATTCATCCAATCGCCCCTCTACCATAACGTTAGATTGGAGCAGTATTTCAGGAAGTACAGGGTATCTTTATGAATTGGACACTACTCCTAATTTTAATTCCCCTTTATATCAGTCTGGTGCTACGCTTTCCAATAGTTCTTCCACAACAATAGCCAATCTGCATTTTGGCGTAACTTATTATTGGCGTGCCGCTACAAAAGGGGCAATTGATACTTCTACATGGACTAATACTTGGAGTTTTACCACGCATACACAAATTACCAATTATAGCCCTGCTAACAATGCTACAGGACAACCCACCACCATTGCCATTGATTGGGCAGCTACCACAGGTAGCAACAGCTATATTTATCAAATAGATACCTCTCCGAACTTTAATTCACCGCTTTATCAAACTGGATCTACTCCTTTTAATTCTTCCCAAAAAACTTTGGCTAATTTATACTTTGGTACTACTTATTATTGGAGGGCGGCTTCTGTTAATGCCAATGATACCTCTGATTTTAGCAATACTTGGAGTTTTACCACACATACACAAATTACCAATTATAGCCCTGCTAACAATGCTACAGGACAACCCACTACCATTGCCATTGATTGGAGCGCTACGACAGGTAGCAACAGCTATATCTATCAAATAGATACCTCTCCAAACTTTAATTCGCCGCTTTATCAAACTGGATCTACTCCTTTTAATTCTTCCCAAAAAACTTTAGCTAATTTATACTTTGGCACTACCTATTATTGGAGGGCGGCTTCTGTTAATGCCAATGATACCTCTGATTTTAGCGATACTTGGAGTTTTACCACACACACGCAAATTACCAATTATAGCCCTGCTAACAATGCTACAGGACAACCCACCACCATTGCTATTGATTGGTACGCTGCTACAGGTAGCAACAGCTATATTTATCAAATAGATACTTCTCCAAACTTTAATTCACCGCTTTATCAAACTGGATCTACTCCTTTTAATTCTTCTCAACAAACTTTAGCTAATTTATACTTTGGAACTACCTATTATTGGAGGGCGGCTTCTGTTAATGCCAATGATACCTCCGATTTTAGTGATACTTGGAGTTTTACCACGCATACACAAATTACCAATTATAGCCCTGCTAACAATGCTACAGGACAACCCACCACCATTGCTATTGATTGGTACGCTGCTACAGGTAGCAACAGCTATATTTATCAAATAGATACTTCTCCAAACTTTAATTCACCGCTTTATCAAACTGGATCTACTCCTTTTAATTCTTCTCAACAAACTTTAGCTAATTTATACTTTGGAACTACCTATTATTGGAGGGCGGCTTCTGTTAATGCCAATGATACCTCCGATTTTAGCGATACTTGGAGTTTTACCACACAATACCAACTCACTACAGCTCCCTCGCTGATTAGTCCAGCAGATGTTGCTACTAATGTTTCAACAAGCCTATTAGCCTTAGTTTGGGATTCCACAACGAATGCTAGCCAATATCAAATACAATACAGTACAAGCAATGATTTCACAGCAAATGTTTATAATCTCACAAGTGCATCAACCAATCGCAGTATCAATGGCTTGGCAAGCTCCACTACTTATTATTGGCGGGTTCGAGCTAGTAATTCAACAGGATATTCACCATGGTCTACGATATGGAGTTTTACCACAGAAACCATAACAACCCAGCTACAAAAGGTGGAGAGTAATGTATTTACAATCCATCCCAATCCTGTTCAAAGTACTTTATTTCTTGATTTAGGAGCTTTAAATGATGCAGAAGGTATGCTTTATAATCTTCAAGGGCAACAACTGGATCAGTTTTCCATAACAGGTTCAAAAATTCAATATGAGGTAAGCCATTTGCCTAAGGGAATTTACTGTATTGAGATAAAAAAGCAGGAGTTAACAAAAGTTCTTAAGTTCGTTAAACAATAATATCGTATTGTTGAAAGGGGTATTCATTAAAACGTAATGAATACCCCTTATTTTTAACCATTGAAGTGCTAACAATCATTAGTGCGTTGAAAAATTACACCTTTTCTTTTTTGGGCAATAAGTTTCTAAACCAATCTGGCAATTTGGGCAAGCTTGGAAACTCCATCATAGACAAGCCCTTCAAATTATGGGTCTTCATCAGTCGTAAAGTATCGGTCATGTGCGTTGTCATTCCATGATCTTTAGAATGGATAATAGCATGAAGATCTCCTTTGGATTTAGAATCTACAAATTCTTCAAAATGTTCTTTGCCCGACAGTTCAATATACCTAGATTCAACCTCCTTTTTATTCCAAAAAGCATGCATAATCCCCCTTGGTTTAATGATGTAACTTCCAGCAGGAGCGGTAAATCGTAAGCCATCTTTGCCCCCAACTTCAAATTCTAATTCTCCTGTTATAATATAAACCAACTGTGCTTCATATTCATGCGTATGAGGAGCCAACAGTTCATTGGGATAAATGGTGCCTTCCATTACCGAAAAGTCTCCTGCCAAATCTGCTGTACGAGCTTTTATGACCATATCACTTGCCGTTTTTTCACCTTCGCCTGGTAATCTTAATACATCTTTTACTGTTACATTTTCCATTGTTGTTTGTTTATTTGGATTCTTAAAAATGAAGCTGTTAATGTTCTAACCACTTCAATTGTATAACAGTACGAAGATAGGTTGCTTTTTTATATGAGTTTTTAACCTATGGTAAATTCTCTACATTTGTTATTTTTTTCTGATTCGGCTCAAAGACTGCTGTGTAATCCCCAAATAAGAAGCAATGTGTTTTAAAGCGACTCGTTGTGTAATAGAAGGATGTTTTTGGAGCAAATTATTGTATCTAGTTTTTGCATCCCTAAATTGGAGGTCTTTTATTTTTTCTCCTAGTTCGAGCAAAAATTTAGCTAAAATGGTATTCCACAACTGGCTGACTTCAGGAAAAAGTTCATTGATTTTTATAAAACTATCATAAGAACAAGTATGCAGGGTGCAATCTTCCAATACCTCTAAATAATATTCACTTTCGCTTTGTTCTATAAAGCTATTGATTTCGGTGATAAAATCTCCCTCCAACAAAAACCAATGGGTTATATCTTCCCCTTCTTCATTGAGGTAATAAAATCGAAGGGTTCCTTCTTTAATAAAGTATAATTTTCTACAAATTTTGCCTTCTTCCAACAAAATGGTTCCCTTCTTATATACTTCTTTTTGGCTAAAAGATAGAAAAGGCTCTATAAGATGTTCCAACGGTTTGTTCTTTTCTCTCATTAATGATCTGCTCTATTTCTTGTTAATTGGTAAGGTGATATTAATAAATTTGCAAATGGATATGATCGTCATGCCGTACAGCTCTACAGCCATGGTATCTTATTTTTTTGTTCTTCAAATTTAAGCGTTCCCTCAAATGAGGTTCTATAAATATTTTTTCGAGTTGCTTTTCACTCAAAATTGCCTGTATCAATTTCTTAGTTCCTTTTTTGGAAAATTTGAGTGCTTTATTTTTAGTCCCAAAGGTCAGATATTTAGGGTAATCGTATTGAAGATACCCTTCTTTTAGACATTTTCGAATCTGATTGCTTTCTGATTTTTGAGGCATCACAAAAACACCATATCCACTATTGGACTTTTGCCACTTGCTAATCATTCCTTTTTTATCTTCATAAATTAAACTCAGGTCTAGTTTTTTGCCATCGTGATGGCTTAGATGCGGCAGTAAAGGAAAGTGGTTGATAAAGGGAAAATTGGCATCTAAATAATTGATGGGAATTGATGTATGACTTAATTTCTGATCGATACTTTTGAGCAACTCATTTATTGCTGGTCGTACATAATTTCTATTCAGCAAGATGGTCATATAATTAGCAGGCTGTATTCGTTCAGAATGTTGAACGGGCTCTCTTCCAAAAAGAGGCGCTAAAAATGGCGTAAGAACAAAGGTTCCAATACAATACAAGATCAAAAAAGTAAGCAGGGGTTTCCATTTATTGTCCCATTTTACTTTTTTACAAACCCAAATGTTGAATAGATAAACAATTCCTCCGATCTGGGTTAGAAGGGTTAAAAGCCCTATCAGTAAAATTTCCCCAATTATTTGAAGCAGCTTTTTCATTAGTGAGTCTTAGGTTTTGTAACAATTACAAGCTATTTGTTCGATGTTTTTGACGTAGAACAGCATTGGTTACAAAATACAAAAATCCTACAAGAATAGAATACACTGTTATCATTTGTGCAACCTCAAACAGATCGATGGTGGAAGGGTAATAAGTCCAAGTGGAGGGAAGTAAATCTTGGTTGCTGGTTGATGGAGGCGGAGAATAGGTATAAATAATCTTCCATCTTTCGATGATGACATCTTTCCAATGGTACATTTCTGTGAACGCACTAATATTTAAAAGCATTGCCACAAGCATAGAAAAATAGCCATTTTTTCTAATTTTTTTCACCCAAAAGGCTTGGATTAAAAACTCGATAAACAGCCAACTCAATAGCAGCCAAACCGTAGAAAATGACAGGCTCATTGTTCTATAATAAAAAGCCAACATTTCATACAAATGTCCTTCTTGCTGAAGGACATACAATTCATAGCCCCAATAGATTACGCTCATCCAAGCAATAAGGGCAATAAGGATGTTATTGGCTTCTAATACTTCAAATGGAGAAGATTTTGTGCACATTCTTCTTACAAAAAGGGCAATAATTGTCCAAAGAAAAAAAGCAATATAAACCTCCTCCATTTTGTTTGAATTTTTGTTCGTTTTACTTTATCCGAAAACTATCTAGAATTTTTTCACCAGCAATTTGAAACTCCTCAAATGTATCATCGCCACAAGTAAGCGTAAGAATATAAGCCTTTTCATCAACCATCCAATAATATTGTTCAAATTTCAACTTTAAGATTCCCTGTTTACCAGTATAAATAATCTTATGAAAAGTGCCATTGGAAGCATTTATTCGTTTGCTCAATTCAATGTTTCCATCCGTAATTAATGTCTTTACTTGTTTTTCTGACAATTCAACAAATTCGTCTAGATTAATGTCCATTCCTCCTAAATCCTGAATCATTAAATTAACATTTTCACTAAAACTGTCTTCGCTAGAGGTTATTGGACTAAACAAAATCAATGAAGTGCCCATTGTTCCTGATTTGTCAATTTTCCATTCCTTAGGATATTCTATGTAATAGGACGCATTTTCATCAATTACCCAGTTTTTATTTTTTTTAGGCGGTTGGTTCACCTGTCTTTCTTGACCAAAAGAACATTGTAAGCTGCTTATTAACAAAATTGCCAAGAGGATTATTTTTTTCATTTGATTGGAGTATTTATTGTGAACGATTACTTATGATCAGATATTTTACGCTTAAACCATTCCATGAGTTGCTGTTGCTCCTCTGAAAACCATTCTTGCGGCTCCCAATAAATCTCTAGAGATTCGTGCATGGGTTTATAAGCAGAAAAATCATGCTGAGCGAATACCCCAGCAATCGTTTCAAAACAATTAGCTATTAAGGTTTCAACCGTAAGGTTTTCAGCAAAATAAATCGCTCCATAATTCAGCAAAAAAGCGGTCCAATCATAAATCAAATTCCGTTGTCCCTGCCTATTCGCTTCAAGAATTAGTTGTTTCCCCAATTCATAGGGGTCCATTTTTGTTAGAATGGGTCGATTATTGCCCCAAATGGGAGAATCACAATCGATATAAACCTTAGCCGTCTTTTGATCCCAATAGGCAACTACAGGATTGGTTTCGCTCCAAGACTCTGCTAAGTTCTCATACAAAAACGCAAAACGGTTCTCTTTTAGTTCCTCCAAGTACCTTTTTTGTTGTTCATAATTGGGATAAGCTGTCCGCTCAATTGCTTTGGTATATCCATTTTTAAGCAGCAAATCCATCAATCTAAAATGCGTAAAGGAGCAATCAAATAAGCCCTGTATCTCGTATAAATTCCAAATTAAGTTTACTTTATCCGTTTTTACGGCTGTTTGATCCACCAAACGAATACTAGCTTCGATCAGTGCTTCTATTTCCCACATTGACATAGTTCGGTATTTTAAAATGGTGATTTTCTATTCCAGTAAAAATTTTAATGCTTCAGCTGTTTTACTCGGTATAAATTCAATCAGTTCATAATCCGCTAAATCGTGTATCTTAAATGGATCTTTTGCTAGAATGTTTAACAACTCTTGTTGATCTGAAAGTTTGGATAGAATGATCCCGCCTGTTCTAGGGACTTTTTTTCCCGATGCGTGAAAATTGCCTAGCCGATATTGCTCGTTCAGGTATTCAATATGTTGTTCTAAATGTTGATCGACCAGTTCTAAAGAAACTTTATAAGTTATGGATATGATGTGCATCTTGTTTATTATTTCTATGATTTATTGGTTAAGAATTGCTTGTTGTAATTAACGTTTACACCCCTACTAATTTACTCCTTTTTAGTCCAATAATCAAGAGATAATTCTTTTAGTTTTTTAATCGTAAGCGTTTTTAATGCTTCATCAAACAACCTATAATCACTACATTCTAAAATTAATGTTCCCCCTTCAAAAGGAGTACTTGGTACAGGCTCACAATTGGTGTGAACCAGCAACCGTTTTTGTGGGTCAATCTATTTCTATAACCTAATCATAACGAGCCCTTCCATCAACCTATAAAAGTTAAAATAGCTTGCTCTTTTTGTGCTGCGGCTAAATAAAAGCTTCTCAATTCTTCAAAATATTCTATAAGATACGTTCTTTCTTCCTCCCCATCCCTTTCCCAGTTTCCAGGGTAAACGCCTATTGCATCCATTTTTAGTGGATCAAAGTTATTCTTTAAATCCTCTAAGTTGATCGCTGAAAGTTCTTTAGCATATATGCTAACTTCATCCTTTGTTAAATAATGAGCAGGTCCATATCCTAAATCCTGTTCTTCATCAATAAAATTACAACTAAAAAAAATTCGATTAGAGGGGTGACTATCGTTATAGGTTCCTCCTGTGAGTAAAAACAATATCCCTCCCCAGCTTTTATCTATGTTGATTTGGTTAGCATTTTCATCATCATTATCAAGAAAATCTTCAAGAAGACTAGGATCGTTCAAAAAAGAATCTAATTCATGTTGGTTGATTCGAATTAGATTTAACGTCATTCCCATGTGTTAAGTATTGGTTTAGGTTAAAGTATTTATTCCATTGTCAAAGGGCATCTAACTAGCCCTTTACTAATCCCTCTAGCCAAGCCCTCAATTTGCCCTTTTTTACCATCCTTTTGTATTTTTCCATCGTTCTTAACTTCACTTTTGGATGAATTGTATCATAAGCATTAAGCATAGCTTCTATACCTTTGAGGTATAAATCCACTTCGCTAAGTTCTTCTTTCGTTTGCATTAAAGCCTTAGCCTCACCAAAAATAAATCGCCCCATTAAGATAGCCGCATACTTTGCATCTTCCTCCATTAGTGGCTGAATAATATCTTGCACCAAAGGTGGGTGTAGATCAGGATGTCCTGAAAGCCAAGTCATAACAAACTTCTGAGCAGGTCTTCTGATACTAGAATTTTGATCGCTAATGGGCGTATTTTCGAGCCAGATAATCGTTTCGAGCACTTGCGCTCGATAGGAAGCATAATCTTCCTTCTTTTCAAGTTGGTAAGATGTAGGAATATTGGGTGCATCCTGTGCGTTGGCAATTTGAAAAGCAAGCAAAATAATAAAAAGGGTATTAAATATAGTTTTCATAGTTTTTTGTACTAAAGTTGTTGTAATCTTTATTTTCTCCCCCTAACTAAGTTAGTTTAAACCTAATAGGCAAGTTATACTTTACTCTAACCGCTTTTCCCTTTTGTTTTCCAGGGTTCCAAGGAGGCAAATTGTTCACTATTTTTAGGCATTCTTTTTCAATACTTTCGCAGATACCCGATATCGTATAGACATCTCTAATACGACCATCTTCCATAACTGTAAAACAAATAACAGCTTTGCCTTCGGCAGCATTTTCTCTTGCAAAAGCAGGATAACTTATCGTATTATAAATATATTTTAACAACAACTGATCAGAGGTCTTTTTTCGCTCTTTGGGGTCTTCTATATGCGCACATTCTCTCAGATAAGGCATTTCTTCTACAATCGCAAATATAGTCCCATCTTGATACTCTTCCTTCTCTTTTATTTGGGTTTGCTGAAAAATAGTATCTGCTTTATAAATTCCCTCATTAATCACATTCCCCAAGCTATCATATTCTACAAAAGCTCCTTCTTTCACGTCATCTACCCAAGTTATTTCATTTAATATGTTTCCTTCTGAATCATAATTTTTCCATTTTCCTTGAAGTTCACCATCCTTGTATTTTCCTTCTGAAGTTACCAGCCCTTTTCTATGCGAATAGAATTTCCATCCCCCATCTCGAAGATTATTTTTGTAAGCTCCTGCCTCCTTTTTATTTCCATTATCAAACCAAGTCTGATAAGCCCCATGTTTAATGTCTTTGTTATTACTTTTATAAGTAATTAATGAGGTGATTTGTTTTTTTTCGGGATAAAATAGCCTAATAATATATTCATCTGTGTTTCGCTTAGAGATAAGCCCTTGATACCATGCATAGATTTTAGTTTCTCCTTGCGCTAGGTAATGATCATAAGTATTCTTGTAAGGGTTATCGTTCGATTGGGATGTTGTTTTATGGGTAGAACAACTTAAGACAAGTAACAATAAACTACTAAGTAGCAGTAATGGTTTCATGGTTTGGTAGATTTAGTGGATTTCTCCAAGGGATAAGCTTGGAGCAATAAAAAGGTTTAGCCTCAAATGTAGTATTTTTTCAACTAGAATTCAATTATAATTTAGGCTATATTTTATTCTACCCAATCCCAATTGAGAAGGATTAATTACAAATTACCGCCTTTCCCTTTTTATCTTTACATTTTTCGGAAACAAGCCGATCATTCTTCCAAAGTTGCTCTTTCCATACCTCATTATTACCTTCGTATATTTTCCATCGTCCCTCCCTTTTATCCGCCTTAAAATTTGCATCAATGCAAAGCGAAGCATCATGAACATCACAAATTTTCCAAGGACCAGACCTTTTATCTTCTATCATTTTTCCCACTGCTACCAAACGACCTTTTTCATTGTACCATTTCATCAATCCGTTTGCCGTTCCATTTTCATACGTCCCCTCTAAAGATAATTCGCCATTTTTCCACCATTCTCTATGCAATCCCTCTTTCTTTCCATCCTTATAAACGCCTTCACTTCTCAAACGACCTTTTTCATAGAATTCTCTCCAAACTCCCTCCTTTTTTCCATTCTTATATTGATTAAGAATTAGGCTATCCATTGCTGAGTTGACAACAATCGGCAGGGCAACATCCCACTTAGAAGGCTCCTTTTTAGCTTCAGCAGTTACAGTTTTTATATTATCATCTTGTTGTTGAGGCTGCTTATGCTGCGTATCACAAGCCAATAATAGACACACAATTATGAAATTCATTAATACAAAAACGTAATAGTTGATGGTTAATTTTTTCATGTTGATTTTTTAGCGGTTACAAATATTAGTGTGAAGCCTTACATTTTCTAATTTTAGCCAAGTCGCATGCCCAAATTCCTTAGGCGAAAACTTAAAAATCACAACAGATTTTTTTTTCTGTTCACAATAATACTGCTCAACTAGAACATTTAATATCAAGTTTTTTTGGGTAGAAAAAACATCAAAAATTTTGACCTTTCCCACATACCTAGAAATATGGTTGGACGTTCCTTTTTTAAGAAACAAAGCAGTTGTTTTGGGCAATACCCTCTCTTTATCTTTATTAACCACGCTCATTAAACCATCAAAATACAACTGTAAATTGGCTTCCAATTTTTTCTCTGTTAATTCTTCCTTAAGGTCTATGTCCCAAGCAAAGACATAAGACCAAAAATTGGGATGGTCTGCGTCTCCCCAGCCCTTTGGAAACTTGGCTTCTTCTATTCCTTGATAATTAATTTCTTGTGCAAAATGTATTGGAAATTTGAACAGTTCTTTGCCCCAAGTACTGTCTGTTTCCAACAAGTCTAAAGGCACCTGTTCTTGTCCCAATAAGAAAATCGATTGTATCATAAATAATATAATTATACCTTTCTTTTTCATCCTTTTTTTGTTTATTTATAATAATAATAATCATATAAATTAGCAGTGTAACAATAAATAGTTACTCCTATAAAATAGTCCTTCCAAACTATACAAAAAATCAGGATATTCGATTATTTCGGAATCGATTAACAACTCAATAACAAGTACTCCCATCGCTGCTTATCCAATCATTTACCGCTCAGAAACAACTCATTTTTTTCTGATAAATATAATTTAGTGTATTTGTATAGTCCCAATTATATCTATATAATAATAAAACATCATTCGTTCACCTTAGACCAACTATGATATAAAGTTGTAGTCTACCAACCCCTACTTACTTTGAGAGAAAAATATATAATTCTATTGACCTGCCTACTTTATGGTAATTTACTAATTGGACAAAACTGGCAACCAATTTCTACCACAGCAATTACTAGCTATAAAAGTAGCCCAAGCACTAGTGATTCCGTTCTTATTTATGGAGTCCCTAATTTTTCTGAGATTGTGATGAAACAATCCATCCAATCCCTGTATATTGATTCTACAATAAACAATCAATATTATTTCAACCGCCAACAAAACTATCATCCTCAAACGCTCTACAATGGAACCCTTAAGGCTAAGATGCATTTTCTAAATGAAAAGATGATCGAAGTTAGCCCAGGGCTTTATCATTTTTATAGCCCAGATAGTTTTCAGACAGGTTACTACACCTATCAAAATACGCCAGATAGCTTTGTCATTAACACCTTAGCTAATGTCAATGAAAGCTGGATTTATAAACTCAATCAGCCCGATATAGCAACCGTTGTAGCTGCTGACGAAGAATATATATTTGGCGTTTTAGATTCCATCAAAATAATCACGGTAAATACGGGCGACAGCATTGTATTGTCTAAAAATTATGGCATTATTCATTTTTCTGATGCAGGACAAAGCTCCTATCAACTTGCAGGAATAGAAACGGCTCCAACTCAAAATTACGGCTTAAAAATGCCCAATACTTACGATGTCTATGATTTTGAAGTAGGCAATGTATTTAATTATATATCTAGCTACAATTTTGGTGGTCCAGGAGGAGCTGGCAATAGCAATGTTAATACGGTTCTCTATAGATATGACATTATGACCAAACAAGTTACAGCGACAGGTTTTAGCTATTCTGTCGATTATAATTTTATAGAAACGCACAACTATGACAGTGATACCGTCACTGGTTCGGGAAATACTACTTGGGTCTTCGATTACGCTATTGGAGGAGGAACAGATTTTACCAAACAAGCTTTTGAGTTTACAAATTCAACCACCAATTCAGCCATTATGCTTGGAGGCTGCGGACAGTATCAAGATTCATCAGGACGACAGTATGAAACTTATTTTTATCGAGGATATTTTGATGGTTTTCACAAATCTGTCCTTTCTCCCCATCTTGGAGAAATTTATAATTATGACTCTCAATCGGGCTTAGGAAACTCAATATTCAGCAGCAAAAAATTAACGGGCTATTATATCGATGGTGTTCTAGCAGGAGATACCATTCCCAAGGCAGTTTATAATTCCATCCATCCCCTACAAAATGCTGAACTTGCTCTTGAAATCACCCCAAATCCAGCCCACGATATTGTACAACTAACCATCACAGATCATGTTCATACAAATGAAGCAATTCATGTTCAGGTTTTGAATGTACAAGGAAAACCATTAAAGAAACAGTTCCATACCGATCACGATGCCCTAACAGTAGACGTTAGCGATCTGCCTAGTGGTGTCTATCTCTTAAAAGTGGAAGTTGCACATTTTAAAGCAATTCGGAAAATTGTTGTTGCTCATTAAAAATAGAGAAGGGAGTTAGCTAAGACTACTCCCTTTTTTAGCTTAAGCAAAACTAAAGATAAGGCATAAAATCAACAAGCCTGTTCCAGTTGTTGTTATTAAATCTGCCCAAGCCTTTTGAGGGATTGTTGTTTTCAGTTCTTTAGATTCTACGGTATAACTCCTAAAAATCCAATCGCATATTTCTTTGTTTTTAGATTTTTCAAAAACAGCAATGGGTAATGAAGCGCTATCTTTTATACAAATCCAATCTTTATCGTGGTAAACAGTAATATTTTTAATGATTTTATTCTTCCGAATTAGCACTAAATTATAGTCGTGAATGGCTATCTTTTTGTTAGAAAACAAACTCACTTGAATAGCGTAGGTAAAAAAATACATCGAACTAAAAATTCCTAAAAATAAAAGACAAAATACAATATTTTCAGGTTTTATTATGGTTCCAAATATTCCTAACGCAACTAAAAGGACAAAATACATCGCCAAATACCTTCCCCCAAAAAAGGCTCTTGCAAATTGTATTTCTTTCTCCTCTTGAATGCTCTTGCCATCGTCTAATAACATCATATTACTTGCTATTTCTTTTGGAACAATCGAGTCACATAACCAGGGCGAACAGGCCCCAAATCAGGATAAGTAAATCCTTTTTTAATCATAATCAACTGATTGGGAACCACTAAAAACACATAAGGATGTTCTGCAACAATTAACTGTTGAATTTCAAGGTACAACTCCTTTCTTTTGTTTTCGTCCAACGTAACCGAAATTTCATCAATAATGCGATCGGTCTTAGGAGTACCAAAGCCTACCCTGTTTCCTCCATTTTTGGTATCCGCAGAAGTATGCCAAACATTTTTCAGGTCATCCGAGCCAGGCGTATTTACCCAAGCAAGGGCAATCACTTCATAGTTTCTAGCATTGGCATTAGCGAGTAAAGTCGCAAAATCAATGGGATACAAGTCCATTTTAATTCCAATTTGAGCCAAATCTTCCTTAAGCATTTCACCAATCGCTTTGCGCACTAAATTTCCTTTGTTGTAATTATATTTCAAACGCAATTTCACCAATTTACCATCGATTCGTTTGTCCAAAACATCGTCCCCATCGGTATCTTTCCAACCTGCCTTAGTCAATAGACTTTGGGCTTTTTTTAGGTCAAAGTCTGTCCCCTTTTCCTTAATATCATAATAGGTTCTATGTGGAGAAATTGGAGTATTCACCTTCATTGCTGCACCGCCAAAAAATTCTTGAACAATACGTTCTCGATTAACAGCACAAGCAATTGCCTCTCGCACCCGTTTATCCGATAATTTAGGACTTTGAGCATTTAAAGCCAGATAGTGATAAGCAAATTGCGAGGGTTCATGAAAATCAACTAGTTTTGTATATTCTTCTTTTTTTTGAGCATCATAAAATCGCTGTGGGGGAACATTTCTAACAATATCCAGCTCTCCATCCCTCATTTTAGAAAGCACCCAGCCCATTCCAGGCATGATGTGATAGACGATTTTAGTTGGATAAGCTTTTAAATAAAGATTGTCAGCGACCTTATCTCCCCACCAATCTTTTTTTCGTTCTAAAGTAATGCTTCCTCCTGCATCCCACTCTGCCAATTGATAAGGCCCACAGCCCTTCACAAATGCTATTTCACTAGCATATTTAGCAGAATTAAAATCATCCGCAAATTCTTTGAGCGCATCACTATATTCTTTTTTGGCATCCATCAAATCAGCTATGCTAATACTACGCATGGTTTGACTAGGATCATAAATATACTCTGGTAGAATATGTAGTAAATTACCACTCAACGATTCTGCCGTAAAAAACACCTTTTTTGAATAAATTGTAAATTTTTTGGGATTCGCAGCATCTACGACCACATCATCAATAAACTCTAGACTCAGCCGTCTTCCCGCACTTTCAACATTTCGATGTTTAACCACTTTAATAGTAAACAAATAATCATTTCCAGTAACGGGCATTCCATTATCCCAAGTTGCTGCGGGATGGATCTCATAAGTTAAAGCCATGCCTCCTTTGTACTTGCCTGTCTTAGGGGTTTCGATAAGCGGACGCTTCAGGGCTAAAGCAGGCTCCAGTTGAAAAGTTTCTCGATTAAACTCTAATAGCCGACAGAAAATATTGTCTTCTATGTTTTCGGCATTTGCGGCCTTAGAAGTGAGGGGATTTAAGCCATCTGGGTCGCTTATTTCGTGTACATTTATTGTAAACTCCTTTTGTCCTAGGACAGGGGAACAAAACAAAGCAACCAAAAGGATTATTACGTATTGCATGCAAGTAAAATTTTAAGGTTAAAAAATTATGGAACTTTCTTTATCGTCTCTTAATTGGGGAGTTCTAAAACAAATACAAGACCAAGCTTTAGTGCAATTGGATTGCTGGGCTATAATTGTTGATTACTGTCATCTGATCTTCCTCCCAAAAGATCAAGTAGTTAGTTAATCACCAAATCAACACCAATACAGGGTACCAAGTATACTAAACTAATAAAAAAAATTAAATGCAGGCTTTCGATCAAAAAAAAACTGCTTAGGTAATCAATACCTAAGCAGCTTATAAACCATTTATTTGTAAGATGGTTATTTTTATTTCTTCTCAATTCCTAGTGCTTTTAAGCCGTTTTCTGTGGCAATTTTCACTAAGTTATCAATATCATAATAATGACAAGCCTCCAACATTACACGCATTTCTGTCCACAAATCTGCATCTGAAAATGGTTTGTAAATATCACAAATATTGTCCGTACCAAATGCAACTGTCAAACCAGCAGGCACCATTTCATCAACTGGAGTAATCGAGTTGTGACTTACCTGCAAACGCTCTGTACGATTGTGGTCAATCCATGCTGTTGGACAAGAGATAATGTGCATATCTGCCTCACGACACAAATCGTATACCTCGTGGCGGTACTTTTTAGGATGTGCTGCCAATGAAATACAGTGAATAGCAGACACCTTTCCTTGCATACCATGTTCAATGGTCTTGCGAGCCAATTGTTCGGTTTCTTTTTCTTCGTCTGTATTAAATTGATCCACATGAACGTGTACCAATTTACCATTTTCTTTGGCAGAAGACATCAAAATATCCAAATGTTCTTCTTCACGACCAAAATCCTTAGCTGGCAAACCTCCAACAATATCAACGAAGTCTAAAGACATATCAAACCAGTAACGTGCCTTAGGATCAATAACACCTTTTAGTACTTGGCAAGCAAAACGCATTTCGATGTCTTTGCCATAGGTATCACGCAATTTTTGAGCAGCTTTGATTGCTTTGTCCTCAATTTTTTCATCCACATCAATGAATGTTCCCATTGCTTGCGTTCCTTGCTCCAACAAAACTTCAGTAGCCTTACACATACGTCTGTAGATGTCATCCACAGTTGCTGCCTTCTTCATTTCATCTACCAAATGCCACTTCTCTTTTAGGTAAGAGTATGAATAGTTAAAGTTATCTTCATTTAGCGTATAGGCTCTATCTAGATGTGCATGTGTGTTTACCCAACCACCATTTGCCTTTATTTTGTCAAGAATTAACTGTTTCGGATCCATTGTCTATATATTATGTATATGCAATTTTATAAATGAATTTTATTATTCCCCATTGGATTTTAATAATGGCGCAAAGTTAAAATTTTGTTTCGTAAAAGCATGAAATAACACTAGAGAAATAAATAATATTTTGCTCAATTGTTCAGTTGATTTATTTCACTTTTGCTTAAGAAACGTCTACTCTACCCCACGATTTTTAGCGCTTATTCTAAGCGTCCTTAGTTCTTTACATCAAACTAGGCAAGTGGTGTCTAAGCACCTCTAATTTTAGCCAAAACCATCGGGTAGAGTAGTGATTGTTGCCAATCTAACAAGTAAGTATTTAAACGATAGCTTTTCTATCCTTTTAATAGGTGCTCCAACGCAGCATCTATTTTATCAAAAGAAAACTCAGCCATAACTGCCTGCATCATCTCTTGAATTTTGTCGTTGCACAAGTTGCCCATACTTCCCTCGTGACTGTGTTGCAAGTCCATAATAGGCTCAAAGTTTCCAGCTTCTATATCTAGCCCTACTTGCTTATAAGCATCTCTAAATGAGGTACCATTTAGCACCATGTTATTGACAACATCTACACTGAAAATATATTTGTACTTCTCTTCATTAATAGCACTGTCATTGACAATGATGTTTTCTAACATATATTTTGAGATGTACAAGCAACTTTTCATATTCTCAAATACAGGCAAGAAACTTTCTTTGATAATTTGCAAATCTCTATGATAACCTGAAGCCAAGTTGGTTGTAATCATTGAAATTTCGATCGGCAATGCCATCATTTTGTTGCATCTAGCACGGATCAACTCAAATACATCAGGGTTCTTTTTGTGTGGCATAATGCTAGAACCTGTGGTAAGATGATCAGGGAATTTTACAAAAGAGAAATTTTGGCTGTTGTACAAACAAACATCTTGTGCCAATTTGCTCAATGTTGCAGCAACTGAAGATAACGCTTGTGCCACAGAACGCTCGGTCTTACCACGCCCCATTTGTGCATAAACAACATTGTAATTCAAATCATCAAACCCTAACAACTCTGTTGTCATTGTTCTGTTTAATGGGAAAGAAGAACCATAACCAGCCGCCGAGCCCAATGGATTTTTATTGGTAATGCGAAACGCAGCCAATAAACTGTGCAAGTCATCTACCAAACTTTCTGCATAAGCACCAAACCACAATCCAAAAGAAGAAGGCATGGCTACCTGATAATGGGTATAACCAGGTAATTTAACATCTTTATATTGATTGCTCAATTTTATTAATTGCTCAAATAAAGGAACAATTAATTCCACTACCTCACGCAATTCGGTACGGGTAAATAATTTGAGGTCTACCAAAACTTGATCGTTTCTAGAACGACCACTGTGGATTTTTTTGCCAACCTCTCCCAAACGTTGCGTCAAGATCAATTCTACTTGAGAATGTACATCTTCTACCCCATCCTCGATTTCAAAATTTCCAGCTAAAACCTCGCTGTGAATCGTTCTAAGTTCTGCAACCAAAACTTTGAGTTCTTCGCTTGTCAACAAGCCAATACTTTCTAACATAGTAATATGCGCCAAAGTACCTGTGATGTCGTGTTCTGCCAACAAGACATCCAATTCACGGTCTTTTCCTACGGTAAAACGTTCAATTTCTTTGTTAATAGCTCCTTCTTTTTGCCAAAGTTTCATGCCTATTAAGTTTATCTTTTTTGAATAAGGTTCGAAATTGAGCGCAAAGCTAAACTATTAAGTTCAAATAACCAAACTCCTAAATTTGAAGATTTATTTTTTTTATGCGTTATAATAAGTAACGAAGCAAAACAAATGCTTCTAAGTTAAACTCAACAGTGTTTTTTGTCGATTCCTGAACATACCCTATATCTATCGCCACCAATACGATAACAACGGCTAAACAAAAAACAGGCTGAATTAAGAGTAAAAAAAACAACATTCATACAACACTGATTATCAAAACAATCGCAAATTAGTAAATTCTTAATCCTTATTTATCTTCATTGAATGCCTATTATTAGCACAAAATAAACTACTTTTAAACCATGAGTTTTTCTTCAGAAGAAATAGAACAATTAAAAAGCCTACTCCTATCCAACCATGAGGCCAACCAACGAATTGCATTAGGACTTCTAAAAAATACCCCTAATCAGGTTTCCGCTTTAGCAATACCTCTATGTATTGTTGCCTACCTATCCAATGAATCTAGGAGAGAAGTAGAAGGCTGGGCACATGATTTATTAATCACCAATCTTCCTAAAAAAACGATTGTTCGACTTCAAGATCAAATTATTATCCTTAATTATGCCCAGTACAAATTTAAGGTCATTGAAGGCTGGAATACCTACCAAAATCCATTGCGTAGGTTTTTGACATTGCACGAAAATGCGATCGATTCTTACCTTCCTTTGTTCCAATTAAATCCTGAGCCTTATGCTAAAATCTATACCTTATTAGCCAATCGAATCAAAAAAGAATGGAATAATTATCACAAAGCACTTTTTTTCTACGAAAAGGCAATGCAACTGGATTCCAATAATACACAAGCTCATTTTGGTTTTGCCATGATTGTACACGCTCATTATATCAAGAAAGGACAACGACTAGGAGATGCCGATCGGGTATTGGATTATTACATAAGCGCTTATCAATCGCCCAAAAATATTATTTCTTATAGAAATGCTGCTGCTTTGTGCCAAGATATTAAGGATGTAGAACGAGCTGCTTATTATTATCAAGAAGGTCTAAAACGTTGCCCTAAGGATACGGTTTTGCTGAACAACTATGCCAACTTGCTGATGAAAGAAATGGGCGACTACGAAGAGGCTCGCTTTTTTGCCCAAAAAGGATTGTCTATCAGCCCTCATGATCCCTGTTTGCTCGATACCATGGCACACATTGAGTTTCAAGGCTTCCAAGATTACAAACAGGCTAAAATTCTTTTTGAAAAAGTGATAAAAAAAGGGCAAGAGCACCACTATTCTTATACGGGATTGGGCGATTTGTACGTTGCCTTGGGCAATTATGATAAGGCTGAGAAATACTATCTAAAGGGCTTGCACAATGGTCTGCAATATACCTCTAGAGAAATTCCTGAGGTGATTGAGAAGTTAGAAAAAATGATTCTATTTTATTCTAAATATAGAGTAAACCTCGCTAAGTCGGATTATTATGGTCAAAAACTGGCTCGTATTAGAAGCAAACATTAATATCTAAACAAAAAAAAGCAGTAGCCATTCCATAGAACAACTACTGCTTTTATAAAAGACGCTGTCAATTAGCCAACGATCTCCAATAACTCCAAGTCAAAAATCAAAGTAGCATTTCCAGGAATATCGTTTCCTGCACCTCTAGCACCATACCCCAAGTTAGAAGGAATGTACAATCTCCACTTAGATCCTACAGGCATGATTTGTAGAGCTTCTTGCCATCCTTGAATCAATCCATTAACAGGGAAAGTAGCAGGCTCACCTCTTTTGTAAGAAGAATCAAAGATTTTTCCTGACAACAATTTACCTTCGTAATGTGCAACTACTTTTTCGTGAATTTGAGGAACTTTTCCTGTTCCTTCTGTCAAAATTTCGTATTGCAAACCACTTGGGCGGCTAACGATACCTTCACGCTCTGCATTTTCAGCCAAAAAAGTAGCTTCAATCTCTTGAGCTTTCATTGCCAATTTAGCAGCAGATTCTTGCAAGAATTTTTGAGCTGTAAAATTAGCTTCTTTCTCTGTCATCTCCAATTCACCACCTTTTAATACATCAACAAGACCTTTTGCCATTGCATCAAAATCTAAACCATCTACATCTACTTGTCCAGCTAAGTTATTTGCTAACAAGACACCCATGCTATAACTTTCTTCTCTCATTTTATCGTTCGTTTTTATTAAATTTTTTAAATTGCAAATGCTATTTTAAGCCACAAAGGTAGAAATATTAATCAAAAATAAAGCACCTAAGTAACTAAAACCTTAATTAATTTTGATTAATTCTACTTCAAAAATTAGCGTAGACCCTGCTGGTATTTTTGCGCCCATTGCTCGATTTCCATACGCCAAATTGGAAGGAATAAAAAATCTGTATTTACTGCCAACAGACATCAAGGGAATTCCTTCTTGCCAACCTTTAATCACGCCATTCAAAGGAAAAGTAGCAGGCTCGCCTCGTTCTACAGAACTATCAAAAACAGATCCATTAATCAACGTTCCATGATAATGCGTTGTTACCTTATCTTGAAGGGTTGCTTTTTCTCCATCTCCTTCTTCCAATACAATATATTGCATTCCATTTTCCATTTGAACCACTCCTTCTTTTTTAGCATTTTCTGCCATAAACTGCTTACCCGCTTCAATATTAGCAACTGCCGCCTCATTTTGTTTTGCTTCCATTGCCGCTTTTGCTTCTTGTTGTTTGGGTTCAAAATAAGCACGCAATGAGCTGTTCATGTCTTCATCTGAAAATTTAGATTCCTCTCCTTTCAGTGCTGTAGAATAGCCCAAACCAATTGCATTAAAATCAAAATCAGTAGCTAAGGCACCAATTTGACTAGCAATTCCAGCCGCAGAAGAAAAACCAATACCAAAGGCAATACGTTTAGCCACCTCAGCATCTTTGGTTGCTTCCCCTTTCTCCATTCTAGCTTTTAGCATCGTTTCTATCGCAACAATATCTTGTTGAGTGGCATCAAAACCTTTGGAAAAACCTTGTAAAAATTGATTGGGATCTTTTTCATTGGCTTCAAAATTGATCCTTTCTAAGCTTTTCCCAATCATAAAACCATAGGAATAACTCATTTTAGATTTTACATTGGCATTCGGATCTTCTTTTAGAATTTCCAATAACTCCACATCAAAAATTAAAACAGCGTTAGGGGGAATTGAAGCAGGGCTATTTTCGCCATAGCCCAATTCAGCAGGAACAAACAAGCGATAACGACTACCGACAGACATCAAGGGAATTCCTTCTTGCCAACCTTTGATCACTGAATTTAGCGGAAACGTTGCAGGTTCTCCTCTTTCTATGGAACTATCAAATACTTTTCCGTCCATTAGCGTTCCCGTATAATGTGTTATCACCATACTTGTTGCTGTTGGTTTGGGGCCCGATCCTTCCTTGATTACTTGGTATTGCAAGCCAGAAGCTGTTGTTTTGATCCCTTCTTTTTTAGCATTCTCTGCCAAATACTGTTGACCTAGTTTCAACATTTTTGCCGCTTCTTCCTTCCTTTTGGCTTCCATTTTGAGTTGCAATGCCATTTGTTTTTCTTGGAAATAAGTAGTCAATTTAGTGTTCATTTCTTCCACTTCAAACTTAGGCTTTTTTCCCTTTGTATACTCCATGTATCCCTTTTTGATAAAGCCATAGTGAAAATCAGAACTAGGCAATTCAAGCATGACCATCATATTCGCAATGGCATTATAACCTAGGTGATAAGAAGTTATTTTGCCTTCTTCTTCTGTTTTTGCTGGCTCTCCCCCATTTAGGCGCTTATCCAAATGCGTATTGGTTAAAGACAATTTAGCGGTATCTGCTTTTAAGCCATCCTTTAAGCCTTTTAGAATCTCTTTTGCAATCATTTCATTGGCTTCAAAAGAAGATTTCTCTTTCAAATCTTTAGCAAAACTATAACCATAGGAATAACTAAAATCTTTTACAAGTGCTGCCTTATTAGGCGCTTTGGTTGTTTTTGGGGCTGGATCTGTCTTTGGCTCTTGTGCCAACAAACTTCCCATTACAAAAACCATAAAAAAGCCTATAAGGCCCAGTGTATTTTTCATTTTTTTGTTCTTGTCTTAAAGTTGTTGGCTAAAAAGAGCGAACAACTTTGATGATAATTTATTTAAATCCTAGCAATTCTACCTCAAAAATAAGCATTGCCCCAGGGGGAATAGCTGGAGAAGGAGAACGCATTCCGTACGCCAACTCTTGAGGAATATAAAAACGATATTTTGCCCCAACAGACATCAAGGGAATTCCTTCTTGCCAACCTCTAATCACTCCACTAACGGGAAAAGTAGCGGGTTGTCCTCTTTTGACTGAGCTGTCAAATACAGTTCCATCTGCCAAGGTTCCATGATAATGCGTGGTTACTTTTGAAGATAAAGTTGGTTTGGGCCCCTCGCCTTCTCTCAAAACCTCATATTGCAAACCACTATTGGTTACAATGATGCCTTCTTTTTTGGCGTTCTCTTCCAAAAAAATTTTTCCATCTTCCAATGCCTTTGCTGCTGCAACTTTTTGTTGTTGAGCATTTTTAGCAACAAAAAACCCAATAACAGCGACTAGCACAAGTACAACAACAATAATAAGCGTTTGATTCATATTAATTTTTGGTTGATAATCATTAATACGTTGTAGTTTTCATTAATAATAATCCGTTAACGTTTCATAAAAACCACAGGGTATTAAATGAAGTTGTTTAAAAATGATCTTAACACCTGCGACCCAACCATAGCAGCCATCGGATCGGCAGCTATTTTTAGCCCCGTAGCTTCCAGCTACGAAACAAAAAACGAGCTTTGCCCGATAACTACTAGCTTTGATCTCGAAAATCAACAACATTTTTAAACAACTTCAATTATAAAACGCATCCTGAATTTAGAAACACGAAATGTTACTAAGCTCAGGATGCTCTAGATGTTCAAATTAGTTTAAGGTAAAAACTATTTAGGATTAATTTCAAATAGCTCTACATCAAAAATCAAGGTAGATCCCGCAGGGATTTTTGCCCCCATTGGTCGGTTTCCATACGCTAAATTTGCAGGAATAAATAGACGATATTTTGATCCAACAGACATCAATGGAATTCCTTCTTGCCAACCTTTGATCACTTGATTAACTCCAAAGGTAGCGGGAGTTCCACGTTCTACAGAGCTATCAAATACATTTCCATTGACCAAAGTACCATGATAGTGAACCTTTACACGATCCGTCAAGGTAGGTTTAGGACCAGAACCTTTTACGATTACCAAATACTGCAAACCGCTTGGCAAGGTAACGACTCCATCTTTTTTGGCGTTTTCCTTTAGAAAAGCTTCTCCTTCAACAAGTGCATTGCTTACTGCTTTCTGTCCAGGATTAACTTCCAACAACTCTACTTCGAAAATCAACGTTGATCCAGCAGGAATTTTTGGCGATGGAGATTGCAAACCATAAGCTAATTCTTGAGGAATATAAAAACGATAAGTCGCTCCTTCCGACATCAATGGAATTCCTTCTTGCCAACCTTTAATTACACCACTTAGTGGGAAATCAATTGGTTCACCACGTTCTACAGAGCTATCAAATACATCCCCTGTAATTAAGGTTCCATGATAATGTGTTTTTACCTTGTCGGCAACCGTTGGCTTCTTTCCTGTTCCCTCTTTGATAATTTCATACTGCATTCCATTTTGCATGGTAATCACGCCTTTCTTTTTGGCGTTTTTAGCCATAAATTCCTTGCCTGCCTTAATATTTACAGCAGCAGCAGCTTCTTTTTTGGCCTGTACATTTTTTTGATATTCTTCGTTCTTAGGCGTAAAATAAGCTTTTAGGATTTCGTCCATTTTAGCATCCTCCATTTTTAAAGACTCACCAGCTTCGGCAGCTTTAAATGCAGCTTTTACAACATTCAAATCAAAGTCTGAAGCAGGAATATCTACTTCTACCGCCAAACCACCAATAGCACTAACGCCCAAATTATAGGCAATGGTAGCAGCAGCATCGGCATCGGCAGAAGGTGTTCTAGATTGCATACGAGTTTGTAAAACTGATTGAGCCGCTTGGAACGCCTTTTTGTCACCTTCCATTCCTTTTTTTAGCCCCTCTACAAACTTGTCGGGATTTTTTTCATCTTTGGTCAAGCCCATTCGAGCCACTCCTTTAGAAATCATAGCTCCATAAGCATAACTACGATCTTTTATTGCTTGTTTTTTATCTGTTTCTTGGGGCTTTTGTGCAAAAATACTTGTTGTCAACAACAAGGATGCTGAAAAGCATATCAACCAGGATAATGTTTTCATAATATTAATATTGATTATTGTTAAGTTATAATAATAATTATTCTTACTTAAGTAACAAAAGGCTTCTTATTTGTTTTGTCCATTAAAGACTAAAAATACATATTCGCCACACAACTAACGAAAACAATGCCATCTATATTGGAACAAAACTAACGAAGATCGGCAGAAGGCTAAAAAGATAGCCCCTGAATGCAAAAAATTGGACAAACCATAGCTGATTTGCCCAATTTTAGTATTTCTAAAAAACCTACAAAAATTATTGTGCAGGATTGATTTCTAGTAATTCTACCTCAAAAATCAATGCAGATCCACCAGGAATTTTTGGTGATGGAGCTTGCATTCCATACGCTAAATCTTGAGGGATAAAAAAGCGATATTTTGCTCCTACAGACATCATTGGAATTCCTTCTTGCCATCCTTTGATTACTCCATTAACAGGAAAAACAGCAGGCTCTCCACGATCTACAGAACTATCAAAAATAGAACCATCAATCAAGGTTCCATGATAGTGTGTTTTTACTTTATCTGTCAAGGTTGGTTTTGCTCCACTACCTTCTTTGATAATTTCGTATTGCAAACCTGATTCAGTAACCATTACGCCTTCTCTTTCTTTGTTTTCAGCCAAAAACTTAGTTCCTGCTTCAATTGCTTTAGCAGCTTTGGCAGCTTCTTTAGTTTTCATGATTTCTGTATACTCATTATACTTAGGCTCCAAGTATTCTTTTAGAATGCTATCAATCTCTACCTTAGTTAGATCAAAAGAATCTGAAGTCATCCCCGCAGTATAACCATCTTTTACACCATTAAAATCAAAATCATTAGCAGACATTTCAATTTCTTGAGCCATCATTCCAATATTAGAAGTCACCCCAATACAATAAGCAATTTGTCCACCAGCCTCAGGAGTTGTTGAAGCAGGTTGTCTGCTGCGTTGATCCAAGGTATTTCTAGCCAATTCAAGCGCTGAAGAATCTCCGTTAAAAGCGACCTTTAGCCCTTCTATAAATTTATCAACATTTTTTTCGTCCTCACTTAATCCTTGTGCTCCCTTAAGTGATTGTCCCATCTGAACACCATAAGCATAGCCCAAATTGTATTCAGGACTTCCTTTTTTTTGTCCTCCTCCTGCTTCATCAGTACAAGAGGCTAAAGCTATTACTATATATGTGAATATAGAAAGCGCCAATAGATTTAAAATTTTCATAGAATGAATTTCTTTTTATTTAAGTCAATACAATAAACCAAAAAACATTGGACAACCTCCAATGTTTCGACCTGCGAATTTAGCATTTTATATTTAAAAAATTCAAAGAATAGTTGCTGGATTTTTTCAATTCTAAAGATAAGTAACTACGCAGAACTAATCATTGTAAGTTTAGCGCATACTCAATTTTGCGTCGTTACTTAAGAAAAAATAGGCTTAATTCTTTAGAAGAAAAAAACGCAACAAAGTTGCATTAACAAATAAAATCTCCTAGCTTTGTTGCAACAATATTGCATTAACGTTTTTATATACTAAAAACATAATTGCAAATACTAGACATTATCACGAATGAAATGGTATGCCTACAAAAACATCTTTTTCTGATTGGCTTCGTCAAATGCTCTACTTCATAGCTTACAGCTATGAGGGCTATATCCTTTGTGCTACTAGCACAAGCCCTCGCAGTTAGTGCGCTAATGCTTATGAGCTCGCAGGGCTCGGTTCGCTATTGCTCATGCTTTTCCTCGCCCTTCAAAAAAATCTTGCTTTTTCGACTATACAACTCTATTCGTGATAATATCTAATCTTATATTAATTATCAAATTTTTTAATTACTTTATTGGTATGAAAACTGCACTAAGTTTAATCTTTTTTATTATTACACTTAATTTTTTTAGTTGTACAACCGCAGAGGAAGAGGTACACAATCACATTAGTATTACAATTGATGCTCCAGCCAACAATTCTACTGTTGCCGATCCTAGCGCTGTTGAAATTGATATTGATTTGACAGCTGAAATAGAACTGCATGATGTAGAAATAACATTAAGCGATAATAACAATACTAATATTGCTCCTTTTGATCCAATGGATGTTCATGTTCATGCAAAATCACATCATGTTCACGAAACCATCAATTTGTCTAATTATCCTGCTGGTTCTCAATTTAAGCTTACAGTAGAAGCTTGCGAAGACCATGATTGTGCAGAAAAAGAAACAAAAACCATTACCTTTAGTATTTAATCCACTATAGGGCTTTTCTATAAAAATGTTTACACAAAATTGTTTTCTGATTATCAAGTATAATCAAATCGGTTAATTTTCAAATTAACACCAAAAGAGAATAATTAAAACACTGATTTTGAGTGGTTGTATTTTTTATAGGAAACCCCTTTAATACATTATAATGTCTACTTATGAATTTTAGATTTTCTTGGCTTATCCTATGCCTAACGATTGTTGCTTGTAATGAACCTACTATAGATATTACCAAACCAACAATTGTTGTATCTTCAGTTAGCCCCAACCCCATCAATGGTTTGGTTTGTGGCAATATGGAAGATCATGTCATTTACCTACAAAGTACAAATTCTGTTGTATTTGATTTAGTTTTTAGCGACGACCAAGCTTTATCTCAATACAAAATAGACATTCATAATAATTTTGATTGTCATGGGCACAGAGGGCCAAGTACAACGGATTGGAATTTGCAAAAAATAGAAATGCTTGACGGCGTTCAACAATCTATACAAGAAGTGTTAATGGTTCCAGATGATGTTACTGCAGGGGCTTATCATTGTTCTGTACAAGTCTTAGATGAGTCGGGCAATCAAACCCCAACGACCATTTACACTCTTCTTATTCAGAATAGTTCTGATACGATTCTTCCTACTCTTAATTTAACACAGCCTTCTACGACAAGTACAACCCTCAATAGAGGATCCGTTCTAACTGTTCAAGGCAATTTGATGGACAATCGTAACTTGGAGCATGGTCGAATTGAACTCATCTATTTTACTCCCTCTGGAAATAAATCGACTGCTGCAACAATTTCACTGGATAATAGTGTGAGCAACAATTATGCTTACACCTTTAACTTTACCATTCCTTCTTCATTTGTTAATGGACGCTATGATTTTGAAGTACGAGCGTATGATGGAGTTGGAAATAGAGCTACTAGTATAGATTTTGAAGTAAATGTCCAATAAAACAACAAGAGCATCTTGAAAGTCAAGATGCTCTTGTATTATAATACGATCTATCGATAAACTAAAGCTTACCTTTTGTTTTTTGATCTCCAAAAATTTCATCAATCGTAAACTCCTCTACCTTTCCTAAGGTTTTCAAAAACTTCATATCAACCTTATCCTTGTCTCCCAATACCAAATAAGTATACTTGCGTCCTTTTATTTTTTCCGCTTGAAATTTTTTGAGCGCAGCAACTACTGCCTTTTTATCGTTTACCAAGGCGCTAACCTTGTCATAAACATCTTTGCGAGCATCATGCTTTAAGCCTTTCTTTTTGTTCCTTCTATATGTCCAATAAATACCACTTTTAGTAATGCGCTCCGATTCTATTTTTTTGACAATAGCCTCTGCTGCTCCCTGCATTAGATTTTCTGAAACAGGCATATTTTCTATAATATCTTTCATAGCAGGAATCGCTTGCTCCATTTTATCCACCTGAGTTCCTACAAAAGCTCTAAAATAATGTGGTTTATTTTGTTGAGCAGGAGCACCATTACTAGCATAAGCAGAATAAGCCAGAGCACGAGATTCTCTGATTTCTTGAAAAACAACAGACGACAATCCTCCTCCAAAATATTCGTTAAATAAACGGCTATCAACAGATTCTTCCAAATCAAATTGTTTGGTTCCTTTAGATAACATCATGATTTCCGCTTGAGTCATATCAGGAAAACTAACAAAAATAACCTTGTCCTCATCCGTATCAACTTCTATATACTCTCGCTTTGTAGGAATGGGTTTTAATGTCTTAGGCACCTCATGATGTGCATCCAAGATGGTAGCAATTTGGTCAATTGTCTTGGTTCCATAATAGAAGACATCATGTTCGTAAGCCGTCAAAGAATGAATTTTTTCGACCAAATCCTCTGCTTTAATTTCGTCCAAAGCTTTCTCTGACAAACGATCCATTAGAGGAGAATTTTTACCATATTTTCCATAGCTGTACATCGCATTGTATAAAATAGCTCCTTTTTGTTTTTTCTGGTCTGCTCGTTGCTTTTTAATGGCAGCAATCATATTTTTTAGGGCATTTTCATCCCCCTGAGCATTCGCTAAAATATGTTCAAACAACTTTACTCCTTTTTCCAACGAACTTTCTAATCCCGTTAGTGTAACATAAGCAACATCATTGGCGGCATAAACATCAAAGCTCACTCCAAGTTTAAAAAATTCCTCTTGAAGCTCAGCGGAAGTATACTTATTAGTCCCCAAAAATGGCAAATATCGCACAGCAATAGGCAATAACTTATCGTGTTCTGCCCCCATATTTACAATATAATTAAGGGAAAATGTTTTATTATAAGGATTCGTGATATGATCCAATTGAATGTTATTAGACAATTTTTTGGATGCAATCTGTTGATCAAAATCCAAAAAGACAGGTTCCAAAGAAGGAGTACTGATTGCATCCCATTTTTTCTTAAAATCAGAAACTGTCTCTCTGTTCAGCTCTAAGGGCGTAATTTTAGGTTTTTCTACTTCAAAAATATCTCCTGGTTTGCCTTCTCTTTTGTAAACAATAACACATTTGCTATCCTTGAGTTTTTCATTGGCAAAATGCACAATATCTTCTTTGGTTAATGCACGCATTTTGCGATAATGCGCTACAATATCTTTCCATTCTCTATCGTACAAAAATGCCATTAACATCTTGTTGGCACGTCCATAATTGGACTCCATTTGTTTGATTTCTTTATATTCTTGATCATTGATTACAGCATCTATTAACCAATCGGGAAAGGTTCCTTCCTTAACAATAGCAAGTTGTCCCAATAATAATTTTTTGACCTGTTCCAAAGATTGTCCAGTCTTGGGCTGTCCAGCCATACAATAAAAGCTATAATCGTAAGCTTCATTAAAATACGAATAAGTTTGGGCTCCTGTACGTTGTTTTTTCACCAAGTTTAGATCAATCAACCCTGCACTTCCATTCGCTACAATTAGATCCATCAACTCGGCAACCAAAGCATCTTTGCTTCCTGCCCCCTCCAAACGCCAAGCCATTGTAATGGTAGGGCTTTCCTTACTAAAAACCTCCTGCTCTACAGGTACCTTAATTTCTGGTTGTTTAGGATTAACCCACTGCGGTACGCTTTTTCGTTGATAACTTCCAAAGTGTTTTTCAACCATTGGAACCACCTCGTCAGGATCAAAATCTCCTGCTAAAATGATTGCCATATTATTGGGAACATAATAGGTCTTAAAATATTCGTGAATTTTTTCCATAGAAGGTTTCTTCAAGTGTTCACCTTTGCCTATGGTTGTTTGCTGCCCATAAGGATGCTGCGGATAAAGCCCCTCTAACAAAGCCTTATTGACCTTGCGAAAAGTGGCATTTTGACTGATGTTAAACTCCTCATAAACAGCTTCTAATTCTGTATGAAAAAGCCTTAAAACCAACTCACTAAAACGCTCTGCTTCCATCTCTAGCCATTTATTCAACGCATTAGAAGGAATATCATTTACATAAACAGTTTGGTCAACCCAAGTATAAGCATTTGTCCCTTTAGCCCCCAAAGAAGAAACCATTTTGTCATATTCATTGGGTGCCACATACTTTGCCGCTTCAAATGAAAGAGAATCTATTTGTTCAAAAATAGCGGGTCGTTCGTGATCTTGGGCAACACGATTCGCCTCATATAAATCTGAAATTTGCTGGAGCAATACTTTCTCTTTTTCCCAGTCTAAAGATCCAATTTTGCTGGTGCCTTTGAACATCATGTGTTCTAAATAATGGGCTAATCCAGTAGCATCTGCTGGATCGTTTCGAGAACCTGTCTTTACGGCTACAAAAGTTTGAATACGAGGTGCATCTTTATAAACGCTCATATAGACCTTTAGCCCGTTCTGAAGTGTATAAATCTTAGTTTTTAAAGGGTCTCCTTCTACTGTTTCATACTTATATTTTCCACTTTGAGCATTGGCATCCAAAGTAAACAATACAAGAAATAAAACAAGAATCGCAGTGATGTTTTGTTTCATTGTTGTTTTTTTTAATTACTTACACTTTATCTGTCTGGTTTTCAGGAATAAAAAAGGTATTATATCCTTCTCAAACAAAACTAGTTTTTTTTTATGACAATACAGTTTAAAACTTGTTCAAATATGTACAAGTTCTATTTCCTATAGGGGAATAAAACAGCCCTTTGGGGGAAAACTGCTATTCTTTAATGAAATTTAAACTTGTTCTTAGTATGTTTGTTCTTCTAATAAATAACAGTCTCATGAATCTAAATAAAACATTACTAATTATATTACTTTGTATTGGCGTTACGGCTTCTACACAAGACAAAAAATTTTCGACACCACTCTCTCCCAGAACAGCAAATTATACCATCCAACTAAATTTGGATACCCACAAAAAACAAGTACAGGCAACACAAGTTTTAACCTTTAATAATCCTTCCTCTGATACCATCTGGACGATGCCTTTCCATATGTATTACAATGCCTTCAAAAACAATAAAAGTACATTTATGACCGAAGCCAATGGGCTTATGAGTACCAAAAGTGAAGAAGATATACAACAAGGCCTTTGGAGTTGGATTAAAATATTAACAGTTGAAGATGAGCAAGGAAATAATTTGATAGATAGCCTTCATTTTGTTGCGGTGGACGATGCCAACCCCAATGATCATACGGTATTAGAGCTACGACTCAAAACCCCAATACTTCCTTATCAATCCTATGAGTTGGAGATGTCTTGGCTTTCTCAAATTCCCAAAACAGCGATTCGAACAGGTTATAGTAGGGATTATTTTTTTATGGTTCAATGGTATCCTAAACTTGGTGTTTATGAGCCTAAAAATTGCCGCTTTGCCAAAGAAGGACAATGGAATTGTCATCAGTACCATGCCAATACAGAGTATTTTGGCGAGTTTGGTGTATACAATGTCCAAATGACCGTACCTAAAAATTTTGTGGTTGGTGCCAGTGGTTTTTTATTGGAAGAAAAGGAAGAAGGGGACAAAAAATCATATACCTATCTGGCAGAAGATGTCATTGATTTTGCTTGGACAGCCAACCCTAATTTTATAGTTATTGAAGACGAATGGAAAGGTGTTGAGCTAAAATTGATGGTTATGCCAGAACACCAATGCAACCAAGATCGGTTTTTGAAAGCCGCCAAATATGCGCTTGATTTTTTTGAGACTTATATTGAAAAATATCCTTATCCTACCATGACCATCGTTAGCCCGCCTTACTATGGTTTGTTTTCGGGAGCTATGGAATATCCAACACTCTTTACCGCTCCAACACTTTGTATCTTACCCCCAAATATTCGTACCACAGAAACCTTAACCATGCATGAATTGACGCATCAGTATTTTATGCAAATGCTATCGACCAATGAACAAGAAGAAGCATGGATGGACGAAGGCTTTACTGCATTTTTTGAAGCTAAAATGATGGATAAATTCTACCCTAAGGGAGTATTTTATTGGGATTATATGGGAATTAATGTAGGTTCTGAAGAATATCGAAGAGGACGCTTTTTTAATGCAGACAACATCAAAATTGGTCCTATGAGTAATGCTGGATGGTTGTTCAAACATGGTGGTCATCGTGAAATTGTATATGGGAAAGCTTCTGTTTGGCTAAAAACATTGGAAGGGCTGGTTGGAGAAACTTGTATGCAAGAAATCATCCACACCTATTTTCAACGTTGGAAATTTAAGCATCCTTGTCGAAAAGACTTTATTGCTATTGTTAATGAGATTGTCCCTAAACACCATGGTAATCAATTAGGGCAGGATATGAATTGGTTTTTAGATCAGGTTATTTATGGTACGGAAGAGTGCGATTATAGTGTTCATAAAATTATTAATAAAGAAATTATAGAGCCTCTGGGCTTTTTTGAAAATACCGATCAAGTCCAATTGCCTTCTGAACAGAAATCCGAAAAAATGTTCGAAGCGAAAGTAATTTTGTATCGTTTGGGCGAAGTATGGCTTCCACAAGATGTAAAAATAACCTTTGACAATGGAGAAATACGCTTAGAAAAATGGGATGGAAAAGCTCGCAGCCATGATTTTACCTATCGAGGAAAGCGAAAAATTCTTTCTGTAGAAATTGACCCTTCCCTAAAGATTCCTTTGGACAAAAACTTAATCAACAATAGCCATACTGTGGAGCAAAAATCAAGTGGCATTACCCGTTATTTCACCTCCTTTGTAACTTGGATGCAAGCCGCAATGATAACCGCTAGTACCTTAATTTAAGATTCTTCAACAGCAAGGCAAGTAGCCAAACGAGCTATTTATTTTTTATTTTATTTAACTTTCAAACATTGTCTACCCAATATAATGACCGTATTAAAAGCATTACAGCAGGGATTTAAACAAACTTGGCAATACAAATCTATCATCTTATTTTTGTATTGCTTAACGCTCTTGCTCGCCGTATTTGTTGCTTATCCATTTAAGAGTTTATTAGAATCAACCGTCGGGCATTCTATGATGATTGCTGATTTGGTCAAGGGATTTGATTATACTTTCTTGAACGATTTTAAGAACGCTTATGGCGCTGGTTTGTTCCCAATCATTGATCAATCTATTGCTGTATTAGGGCTTTATCTGTTGCTTTTTATTTTTGTAACGGGCGGTATTATTAGCACTTTTTTGCAACGACCAACACGGTACAACCGCAGTATTTTTTGGGGACAAAGCGCAGCGTTTTTTTGGCGACTATTGCGTCTAACTATTTACTTTTTAGTTTTACATTCAGTCATTTTGGGTATTTTTCTTTTTGTTTTTTACACCAGTTCCAATGGTTTATTGCCCTTTAGTCTAGAAAACGAAGGAACCATTGCCTTCAATTTTAAGTTTATAGCTCCTATTTATCTTATTGTTGGTGCCTTCTTTTTTATGTGGCAAGATTATACCAAAGTTATTTTGGTTGAACAAAACAAAAAATGGATTTTTCAAGCATTAGTACCTGCTTTTCGATTTATTGTTCAAAATTTTCGCAAAACCTACGGGCTATACCTCCTAAATTTATTGCTTTGGTTTGTGGTTGTTTTTATCAATTATAAAATTTCGACCACCATTTCATTCCAAACTGGCTCTGATATTTTACTTTCTTTTCTTTATTCGCAAATTTTTGTTTTAGCACGTTTGAGTTTAAAATTAATTAACATCAGTAGTATTGTTACTCTAAATAACGAAGTACTTACCAAGCCCCACTAATCAACAAACAATTCCTCCAATCGATTTCCCCTTGACCCTTTGACAAAGAAATAACACTGTTGATAATCTTGTTTAGACAAGTAATCTTCAACGGCTGCTTTGTTTTCAAAATAGTGCAGTTGCTTGGCAGGTGGAAAGCTTACTTCCAGAAAGGCGGCTCCAACTAAAAAAACTGCTTTAAAGGCTTCCCAATTAATACGATCAATCAACTGTTGATGCTCTGCCACACTATAAGCTCCAAGTTCTAGCATTTCTCCTAAAATTAAGATTTGAGAAGCTTGCAAAGAAGAAGCCTGAATTTCAGCCAAAAATACCTCCATGCTACTAGGATTGGCATTATAGCAGTCCAATAACACTTTATTTCCGTTCCATTCGATCAGTTGAGAACGCAATGCAGCAGGCTGATAGCTTTCTAAAGCATTCTTTATCGTCGTTCCTGCTATGCCAAAATGATGCCCTACCGCTGCTGCCCCTAGAAGGGCATCCAACCAAAATTGACCAAATAAATTGGTCTGAACGGTTGTTTCAAAATCATCAATTTGCAAACAAAACTTCAAGAAAGGACGTGCTAATATTTGAGCCTTTACCGTTGCTGTTTTGCCATAAAAAATACGCTTGGTAATAGCAGCAGAAATGTCAACCAATAACGAGTCATTGGTACAAACAAAAGCCGTTCGATCCATTTCTGCCAAGACATCATATAGTTCTTTGTTGGCTTTGATAATATTCTCAATGGAGCCATATTCTCCCAAATGATCCTTGCCACAATTGGTCACCAAACCATAATCGGGTTCAATAATTTCTGCCAAAAAACGAGTTTCTTCCAGATGATTTGCTCCTATTTCTAAAATAGCCATCTCATAACTGCTATCAATCGATAGCAAACTCAAAGGAACCCCCAAATGATTATTTAGGTTTCCTCTAGTTGCAAAGGTCTTATATTGAGAAGAGAGAACCCTACTTAGTAGTTCCTTTAGCGTTGTTTTGCCATTAGATCCAGCAATAGCAATAATAGGGCAGGTTAATTGCTGGCGGTGATATTTTGCTAAATCTTGTAATGTTTTTTCGCCATCTTCAACAAATATGTATCGGTCATCCTCCTTATATTTTTCCTTTAGATCAACATCATTAATTAAGGCATAAGCAGCCTTGCCACTTTCTATTGCAAAGGTTGCAAATTGATTCCCACGATGCGCTCCTCGTTCATCTTTTTGTCCTACCGCTACAAAAATCCCGTTCAACAATTCTTTTCGGGTATCAATAAAAACAAATGGGTGGTCTAAATAAAGTTGATACAATGCTTTCATAGCAAAATTTGGATAAAATAGTTGTTGTTTAATTGGCATTCATTGTTTCCTTTTCAAATTTCTTGGTAAAGTTTTTAATTGCTTTGCATCAAAAATATTCAAAAAAATGAACGTTTTTTGTTGATATAACATTTCTTAACTAAGAAGTTGTCCAAAACTAAAAAAAAATAGTAAGACAGCCCAAAAACCGCCCCTCCAAACCCTAAATGACTTATTGAATTTATTATATTTATATATAAAATACACTTACTTATTTTAAGAAAATCACTTACAAAAAACGCCAATGGAACCAAATAGAAAAACAGCATTTTTTGCTGGTCTACTAATTATTGTAGGAATTGTTTCTGGGATTTTGAGTATTGTTCCCTCTGTCGAAAGTTTGGATTACCTTTCCAAGGTTTCTGCCCATCAAAATCAAGTACTAACTGGAGCCTTATTTCAATTCTTTTTAGTTCCTATTTATATTGGATTTGCACTTTTATTGTATCCTATCCTAAAAACACACAAAAGCAACCTAGCCCTAGGATTTGTTGGTTTTAGGATTATTTCAGGGGTCTTCCAACTAATTGGCATCATTACGCTCCCCATATTTATCTTACTCAGTCAAGAATTTCTAAAAGCCGAAACCTCAGATTTATTGTATTTTCAACTCTTAGGAGATAGTTTAAAACTAGGTCGTGATTTAGCCAATCATTTAGGGGTTATGTTAGCAACAGGCTTAGGCAATCTGATGCTTTATTCCATTTTTTATCAAACAAAACTTGTTCCTCGATGGTTATCTGGCTGGGGATTAGGTGGCAATATTCTAGCCATGTTAGCAAGTTTTTTAATCCTATTTGGACTTATTGATGTCATTTCATCTTCCTTTGCCATCATGACTGTTCCTTTGGTACTTCAAGAAGTTGTTTTGGCAATTTGGTTGATGGGAAAAGGGTTCAATCTATCTTCCATGGCTCAACCTATGCCTAAAAAAGAGCTTTGTTAGGCTCTAAAATCAAATCATTTTCGCAAAAACCATTGTTTTTGAAGAACATAAATTTTAAATATGCTCTAACCAACCTATTAATTCTCAAATCTACCGAAAAAAAGATTGGATAAAAATATTGAGTGACATTTTTCTAAATGAGTAGTTATTTTTAAATCTTGCATAAGAAGTTATTTAAGCAACCACGAAAAGATTTTTCGCTCTTTGATAACCCTTAGGCTCACGCAGTAACCACGCAGAACCCAGCTTGCTGGCTCACGAGTGATAACGAACCGACCTCAGGGAGCTCATAAGCGCTAGCGCACTAGCTAACCTAGCAGCGAAGCTAATCGTGTGGAAATTTTAATTAACATCTTTAATTATGCCGTTTGGGTATTAGATTTTAGTGATCTAAAAACAAGGTAACCTAGCTCTAATATCCCAAAATAGAAGCATTTTACCCTACGTTTTACGATTAACACACAATTAGCTTCGCTGCTACTGCGTGAGCCTACGGGTTGCCAAAGAACCAGATTTTTTAAATAAAAAACTCACCATGATCCATCCATTTTACATTTTTTTATTCCCCTTTGTATTCCTTAATAACCAACAGCATGTTCATAAAAAAATAGCGACTTACCACAACCATAAAAATGTGTTAGAAATACAAGTAAGAAAAGATTCTAGTTTTATACCTCAAATACATATTGACAATAAAAATGATTATTCTGAAACATTTATCTCCGATCTAAAAACCATTAAAGGACTAAAAAGAGCAGACCTAAAAGGGAATCGAATGATATTAAATGAAAAGGATACGTTTTATTTCCCTCCCATTTTAAAACAGAAAAAAAGAATCGTATTAACCGCTAGAAAAGACAATTTAGCCATTGCTCTAACCATCCAGCAAATCAATCAAACTTCTATTAAGTACCAATTAGAAATGGTTGAATTTGGAAAAACGAGTACCATAAGAAAAGGTATTGCCAATTTAAGTGCTTTCTTTTTTCTAGCTAGTGAAACCAACACCTATGAAAAAACAGGAGTGGGTTATCTAGCGACTTCATTTTCTGATAAAAGTAAATCTTGTCTTACAGAAATATTGATTGGAAATATGGATGATGCCCCCAACAAGCCTTTTTTAGTAAAATTAACGGCAAATTGTAATCAAGGAATAAGGGATATAAACCTCAAAAATTTTCCTACCTTAAGGGAAAAATAAAAACACCCAATGAATATTCTAAAATTTATTGATACCATCTATAAAATTAGCCCCAAGGCGAAACAAGCACTACTCCAAATCATCAACGAAAAGCAATTTGCAAAAAATGAGTTGGTGCAACCTCCAGATAGTAGTTGCCGTACCGTCTATTTTGTAAAAAGCGGCAGTGCCCGTATTTTTTACTATAAAGATGGCAATGACATTACGGAACACTTTGCCTTTGCCAATGATATTATCGTTCGAGCAGAAAGCCTTTTTACAGGGCAAACTACCGTAAAAGGCATTGAAACATTAAGTGAAACCGTCTTATTAACAATTGATGCCAATACACTCTTTCAACTCTATGATGTCCACCACGAAATAGAGCGGTTATTTCGATTAATTTTTGAGAAAGAATATGTAAATACAATTCGACGCATAGAAAGTCTTCAATTCCAAACGGCAACAGAACGCTATCTACAACTTTTGAAAACAACAGATTTGATCCAAAAAATTCAACTCAAACACATCGCCTCTTATTTGGGCATTACGCAAGTTTCTCTCAGTCGTATTCGTGCCACTTTGAAGTAATTATTTATCATTTGTAAAAGGATACCTCCTCAAATAAGTTGACCTTTGCCCTATTATAAAGTAAAAACTGGTAAGGTATGAAACAGGTTAAACTTGGGTTGAAAGAAAATTGGAAGCAATTCTCTCTTTTGGTAATTGTGAACGCTTTTGTAGGTGGCATGGTGGGTATGGAACGTTCTATTTTTCCCCAATTTGCTGAAATAGAATTCGGCATAACTTCTAAAACTGCAATTTTGTCCTTCATTACTGCTTTTGGGATTACAAAAGCTTTGGCCAACTATTATACAGGGAAATTAGCCAATCAATTGGGAAGAAAAAATCTATTACTATTGGGTTGGGGAATTGCCATTCCCATACCTTTTATATTAATGAATGCCCCCAATTGGAATTGGGTAATTTTTGCAAATGTACTCTTAGGAATAAGCCAAGGTTTGACTTGGAGCAGTACGGTAGTAATGAAAATTGACCTCGTAGGCGAAAAAGATAGAGGCTTTGCCATGGGTTTAAACGAATTTGCTGGTTACTTTTCTGTTGGTGTTGTTGCCTTTTTAACGGGTTGGGTTGCCAATCAATATGGCATTACCCCCTACCCTTTTTATATTGGAATTTTTCTTTCGGTTGTTGGTTTTCTTTTAACACTTTTATGGGTAAAAGATACCCGTACTTTTGTGCAAAAAGAGAGCATTACAGATGATACCGCCCTGTTGGATAATATATTTTGGGAAACAACCTTCAAAAATAAGACCTTAAGTGCCGTAACACAGGCAGGTCTAGTTAACAACCTAAACGATGGCATGATTTGGGGCTTGCTGCCTATTATTTTACTCACACTAAGTTACAATCCTGAAAACATAGGCATTATTACCGCCATTTATCCTACCGTGTGGGGAATTGGGCAAATTTTTACAGGCAAAATGTCCGATCACTATTCTAAAAAAGGAATGTTATTTTGGGGAATGTTACTACAAGGTTTGTCCATCCTACTCATTCCATACAATAGTAACTTTTACGTCTTAGTCATCATTTCTGCAATTCTAGGTTTAGGGACAGCATTGGTTTATCCTACCTTTCTTGCTACTATTGCCCAAGCCACTAGCCCTAAACAACGAGCCGAAAGCATTGGAACCTTTCGACTTTGGCGAGATTTGGGTTACGCCTTTGGTGCCGTTATTTCAGGAATTATAGCCGACTTACTGGGGCTTGAATACGCCATTTTGATGATTGGTGGGCTAACGATTATTTCAGCACTCATCATTAAATTCCGTATGCCAGAGCAAATTTAACCATTCAAAAAGATAGTAGGACCTTGATAAGTTAGAAATATCATTTTTGATTCTTTGGCAACTCGTAAGCTCACGCAGTAGCAGCGAAGCTAATTGTGTGGAATCGTAAACTACCTTGCCTGCTTATTACTACTTTTGTTATAAGTTATAGGTCATAAGTCGTATGTCCTGTATTTACAGGAACTAAGCATACGACTTATGACCTATAACTTTCTTCTAAAAAAAAAGTAACAGAAAGCTTACCCTTTTTTTAGTGTTTATTTCAAGTTGATCAAAGAACCTCATTTTTTAAATAAAGCAATAGAATAACATTAAAAATCAGGAATATATCTAACTTCATAGAAAAAATAGTATATCGAACGATTTTAAGATTCATACTCTAAAATTTTCGTAAAAAAATGAAACTTAAATTAGTTGTTATTCGATCTAAAGACATCAATAAATTATCCGATTTTTACACCAAATTTGGGATTACCTTTAACAAGCATAAACATAGGAAGGGTCCCCTTCATTATTCGTCCGTTATAGATGGTACCGTCTTTGAAATTTACCCTTTATTAAAAAACCAAAGCGAGGTGGATTCTTCGATAAGACTAGGTTTTGAGGTTGAAAATTTAGATGCCTTAGTAGAGCAACTAAAATTGGAAAAAATTGAACTTGTCCAATTGCCCCAAACCTCTGAATTTGGTCGTTACGCTGTTGTAAAAGATCATGAAGGCAGAAAAATAGAACTGAGTGAACGTATAGCCAGTTTTTAGCACAATTGTATATAGAATGTATTTACTCACCTTAGTAAAATAATGATATTCCTATGGCAAATAACAAACTCTTAGTAAACGAGCGCCAAAGAGATCTTGGCAACTTTATCATTGGCAGATTATTGCCCTTTCGAAAAAAAAGGCAAGTAGGGCCTTTTACTTTCATTGATCACATGGGTCCCACAACACTAAAAAAGGGCAATTATATTGATGTCAATCTGCACCCACATACTGGATTGAGTACGCTTACCTACCTCTTTGAGGGGCAAATGGAACATAGAGATAGTATTGGGAGCGTGCAAGTAATTTCGCCAGGAGATGTAGGCTTTATGACCGCAGGAAAAGGGGTTACCCATACAGAAAGAACGCCTGATCACCTGAGAAACAACGAAGAATTTGTGATGCATGGCTATCAAATATGGATTGCCTTACCAAAGGATAAAGAGGAGATGCAACCTCAATTTGATTTTTATCCAAGTTCGGCTATTCCTACTTGGAAAATAGATGCGCTTAGATTTAAACTTGTTGCAGGGAATGCCTTTGGCAAATCGGCACCTTTACAGGGTTATTCTCCTTTGTTTATGGTAGATATTTATGCAGAAGAAACCAGTACATTAAATCTTAGAGGTCAATTGGAAGGAGAAGTGGCATTTGTTATCGTTAAAGGTGCTATAATCGTTGAAAATGAGTCCATAAAAGCAGGGCAAATGCTTATTAGTACAACCGATGAACAATGTCAAATTGTGTTGAGCAAAGATTGCCAACTTTTACTCTTTGGAGGTGCTCCCCTTCCAAATGAAACGCATCTTTTATGGAATTTTGTTTCGCACAGCAAAGATCGCTTGCAGCAAGCTAAGGAGGATTGGAAAAATCATAAATTCCCCAAGGTAGCGGGCGATGATACCTATATTCCTATTCCTCCTAATTTATAAAAAATAAGAATCGTAGAATATTGCGTATTAATAGCAATTGACAACCCTAATTTTGATCTTGCTAAAAAAGCTTTTGGAAGCCTGAGAAAAATTTTAATGTTATGGTGCTATGCGCTATCGCTTATGAGCCAGCATAGCTGGGTTCGAGTTTTCAATGGAGTAATGTAGAATCAAACCAAAAAAAAGCCTATTTTTGTATTTTTTAATTGAAATAAATCTGTGTACAGAACAACTCAGCTTGCTGGCTCACGAGCAAAGCGAGCTAAACTATAAAAACAACTACATGAAAGGTTTTATTATCTTATTCGTCATCTTTTTATCCCTCATTGCTTGTGAAGAAGCGCCCAAAATAAAGGAAACAACAAATCCTAATTCAACAAAAAAGAATGCTCTTCCCCCCAATCCAATCCACCCAACTCTACAAAAGTTGGTCAATGCCAAAACAACATGGTTGAAGTATTATAAAATGAAAGACGCTTCCTTTGATCCTCGTCAATTTGAATCAGCAGGAAAAGAAACGCTCGAATTATCACCAGGAAATGCATGGAACGATACAGATCCTAATTTCGAAAAAACGCTAAGCGCTTTGCTTATAAATGCTCCAGATCATTCGCAGTATATTGACTTGGATTCTTATTGGATGGAGTTAGAAAAAGAAGCTGACAAAATCATATCGTATAGCCTAGATCTTGACCAAGAAGTAAATTGGGTAAATCGAAAAACAAAAGAAGCCTATCGTATTGGTTTTTGTGGGTCAGCTTGTGAATTTGAAGATGCAGTCTGGCTAGACAACCAGTCTTTTGTATTGATGGGGAAAGAAGAAGATAAACTCTTTCTTCAATTTATTGAGCTCAATAAAAAAGAAACTGAATTGTATTATTACCCCAATCCATTAAATTCGAAAGAAAACTATAATTATTCAAAAGACATTAGATATAAAGCACTGCCTTTGGTCGATAAAAAATAAGCCCAACTAGTCATTCTACAAAAAACAAAAAGGTTAAAATGAATATTTTAACCTTTTTGTTTTTACCTATTTCTTAGTTGTGGTTTTACTTGCCCCAGTCTTCGAGGTCTTTTTCTTAGTTGCCTTCTTTTTAGCGGCTGGCTTCTTTTTTGTTGCCTTTTTCTTTTTCTTAAGAACGCCGCCTTGTTCCTCTATCTGCTGAATGACATATTCCAAAGAAACCTCTTTCGCTTCATCCTGCGTCATTTTCTCTCCCTTCTTGTTCAACAACTTATAATTTTTTCTATCCTTATCAATTTTGATAAAAGGTCCCCAACGCCCATTTTGAACCGAAAGTCCCTCGTCATCCCATTTGTGGATATAACGATTTGCCTCTTTCTCAATTTTAGCTTTTACCAAGACAATCGCCTCTTCTTCCGTAATCGTTTCTAACTGAAAACCTGAGCCTTTTGTAATAGAGCAAAACAGCCCCTCCCATTTCACAAATGGACCAAATCTACCCTGTCCCTTTGTAATTGGTTTTTCTTGATAATAACCAATTGGAGCATCAGCCTTTTGTTTTTCTAGAATCAGCTCAACGGCACGATCCATATCCACTTGATGTACATCTTCCGTTCTAGGAATAGAAATAAAAGCGCCATCATATTTTACAAATGGACCATAGCGTCCTTCTCCAATAACCACCTCTAAATCTTTATAATTTCCTAGTGTTTTAGGGAATTGAAACAAATCCAAGGCATCTTCCAAGGTAATCGTTTCAATCGATTGTTCCTCTTTTAAGTTGGCATATTGAGGTTTTTCCTCGCCCAATTCTTCGGTCAGACCAATTTGAGCAATAGGACCATAACGACCAATACGCACTAAAATAGAAAGCCCTGTTTTAGGATCTTTTCCAAGAATACGCTCTCCCGTAACTCGGTCTGCATTTTCTAAAGTATGTTCAACCGTTTGGTGAAAGGGCTTGTAAATATCATCCAACATTTTTACCCAATCCTCTCTTCCCTCTGCCACAATATCCAGCTGATCTTCAATTCCTGCGGTAAAACTATATTCCATAATATCGGAAAAATGTTCCGATAAGAAATCCGTAACCTGCATCCCCAAATCACTGGCAAAAAGCTTGTTTTTCTCGTACCCTACATGCTCTGTTTGTTGTTTGGCTTGAATGGTTAAATCTTTTCCATTCAAACTCAAAACTTTATATGCTCTATCTTTACCCAATCGTGTTTGTTTAAGCACATAACCACGATTAGGGTCCATAATTCTACTAATAGTTGGCGCATAGGTAGACGGACGACCAATTCCCAATTCTTCTAATTTCTTAACTAAAGAAGCCTCTGTATAATGAGGTTTGGGTCTGGTAAAACGCTCTATCGCATCCATTTTCCCTAAATCGAGCACCTGCCCAACCTGCATAGGAGGAAGAATTTTATCTTCATTGTTATTGTCTTCATTGTCCTCCTCTTCTTCCTTAGATTCTAAATAAACCTTCAGAAAACCATCAAATTTTAAAACCTGTCCAACAGCAACTAATTTTACATCACTTACAGTAGAGATATTAATATCAATGGTTGTCTTTTGCAATTGAGCATTTGCCATCTGAGACGCAATAGTACGTTTCCAAATCAATTCATACAATCGATTTTCGTCATTCCCCATACTAACAGAATTTTTCTCTGCATAGGTCGGTCGGATGGCCTCATGCGCTTCTTGTGCAGAAGCCTTATTATTTTTGTATTGCTTAGTATTTAAATAATTATCTCCATAAAACTTTTTGATGGTATCTGCCAATGCCCCCAAAGCCGTTTCACTAAGCGTAGTAGAATCCGTACGCATATAGGTAATATGCCCTGCTTCGTACAAACGTTGTGCAACAGACATCGTTCTGGATACAGAAAAGCCCAATTTTCGACTAGCTTCTTGTTGTAACGTTGAAGTCGTAAAAGGAGCAGCTGGTTTTCTATAAGCAGGTTTTACAGCAATATTTCCCACCTGATAAGTAGCAGCGGTGCATTGTTCTAAAAACTGTTGAGCATTTTGCTCTGAATCAAAGTTTTTATTCAGATTAGCTTTAAAGTGTACCTTTTTTCCATTGGCACCCTCTACTTCAAAAATAGCGGCCACCTTAAAAAAGGGCTTTGCGTCAAAACTATTGATTGCTCGCTCTCGTTCTACCACCAATTTAACGGCAACCGATTGCACTCGCCCAGCAGATAACTTGCCACGCACTTTGCGCCACAATAAACCCGAAAGTTCAAATCCCACCAAACGATCCAACACACGTCGTGCTTGTTGCGCATTAACCAAGTCTATATCTACCGTTCCTGGGTTTTGAATTGCTTTTTGTAGTGCAGGTTTTGTGATCTCTCGAAAAGAAATACGTTTAGTAGAATCCAAATCAAGTTTTAATACTTTGGCTAAATGCCAAGATATGGCCTCTCCTTCTCGGTCTTCATCCGTCGCTAACCACACTTCGTCCACCTTTTTGACCCAATCCTTTAGCTCTTTAACGACCTTTTGCTTACCAGAAGAAATAGCGTAGTTGGGTTTATAACCATTATCAACTTCTATCGCCTTTTTATCTTTTGAGTCCTTTATTAAATCTCGAATGTGACCATAACTAGATTTTACGGTAAAATCTTTTCCTAAAATTTTTTCTATTGTCTTCGCTTTAGCTGGAGACTCTACTATCAATAAATGTTTTGCCATATTGCAAAATCTGTTTTTCCTAGGTTATACAAAAAGCACTGTTTGGTGGAGGTTTTGGGCAAAATGAATGGGAGTTAACCATTTTGTTAAACCTTTTGCTTGCATTTTCAAACACATATCTTATCTTTAAAGAATTAGTGTTAGAATGCAAAAGTACAATTTTTTTTTAGACATCAAAATATCAATTTATAGGCATATTCTGTAAAAAAAACTGAAAAGTAAGTAATCAATAGCCTAAAATTGTTGCATTAAAGGGTCTTTTTTTATGTAAAAAAAAGTGTTAACTTCTACATTATTTTTTTTTTATTTTTTACTAGAAATTTTTAAGTCAAGGGTATAAATCATAAAAAAATAACGCAGCAGCTTCTAATAATCAAATCAATAACACTAAATATTTTTAATAAAAAAATAGAATTCAATATTAAATTTAAAATAGTACAAATTATCTACGAATGGCATCATCAAACACAGTAACATTACCATTTGATCAAAGCAATCCCAATATAAAAAAATATATCAAACAGCTTAAGAATCCTATTTTACAACGCATTTTTCTATTATTCAAACTGCCTTCAGCCCTTTTTATGGGGGTTCGAGTGCGTTCTGTCAGTCCCCAAGAAGCAAAAGTAACGGTTCCATATAGCTGGCGTTCTCAAAATCCATTCAAATCTACTTATTTTGCTGCCCAAGCTGCTGCTGCTGAAATGTCTACTGGTGCATTGGCCATGTTAGCACTTCAAGGCAGAGGAAAAATATCTATGCTGATTACGCACATGGAAGGCTCTTATGGTAAAAAAGCCAACCGAACAGCTACTTTTACTTGTTCAGATGGAGACAAAGTTATTCAAGCCGTTCGAGAAGCTATTGAAACAGGTGAAGGGCGAACAATAACCATGTTAAGTATTGGAACCCAAATAGATCAAAATGGCAATGAAGTAGAAGTTTCTAGATTTAAATTTACGTGGTCGTTCAAGGTAAAGCAATAGTGTTTTATAAGAAACAGTACTCCACTAAAATACATAAAACCGAGCTTTGCGAGCTCACAAAAAATGGACAAAGTACACTAGTAGCTAACCATCCCTAGGGATGGTTACTTTGTCGAGTTAATTATACTGACCTAGTTTTTCGGCAAATCTTCCCTAGTACGATAGATGGCTGTTTGAGAATCATATTTGGTTGAATTCACTCAATACTCTACTGGTAAAATGTTATGCAATTTCAAATTCTTGAATTCCCTTTGCATCAAAATCGCAATTGCTCCACTCATTATCCAAATCAGCACCGCATTTTTTGTACAAATCAATAGCTGGAGTATTCCAGTTTAAGACTTGCCAACGCACTCTTTTGCAATTGGTATTTTTAGCCACTTCAAATATCTTTTTTAACAGTTCTGAGCCTATCCCATGCCCTCTATACTGCTCATTGATGTACAAATCATCTAGGTACAGCGACTTGCCAACCCAAGTATAATAGGCAAAGTAATACAGCGCCATTCCAATAATTTCTTTTGCAGTATTTTCAACAACAAAACAGTGAAATAAATCTTGCTCGGCTTTCATTTGTTCTACCGAATTCACCACTTTTTCTGGTGCATTTTCAAACACTGCCAATTCTTTAATCAAGGCTAAAATAGAAGCAAAATCATCTTCATTTGCTACTCTTATGGTATAATTCATTGTTGTATTTTTGTTTTTTTTTGCAAGTATTATAAATTAATACTCCGTTAATTAGAGCCGTCCACTTAATCACCTCCTAAAGCATAGCAATTGGAGCTGCCAAACAGGCATTAGGAATACCAAAGCCTTCTACCAATTCCAAGGCATCATTTCGCAACTCCTTACAAAGCTTATCCACTACTCGGCGAATGGCTCGTGTTTTTGCCCCCGACAAACAACCTTGCTCTAAATACCAGCCTTTATTCGTTTCAATGGTATGTAAGGCATACAAATCACAAAGCATTTTGAGTGTTTTTTGGGTAGTTTCATCTTCACAGGCGTCTATTTGAGCCATAAATTGTTCTAATATAACTCGATCCACAAAAGCATGAGCAACTTCTACCAAATGTGTTTGACAACGCAAAAAGGCTTGGTAAGAAGGAATCCCTCTTTTTATAAATTTACGCAATCGTTGACCGACAGAAACCATCAAATCACGCTCTCTATACTGAAAGGCTTCCAACTGGAAACTCGCATCTTTTAAATGTCCTTCATCGGTATTATAGGTATTGATAAAATTCTTTTCCCGAAGCGTAGACACAAAACGCTCGGCTGCAAAATTAACCATTCCTAACCACCCCCCACTGACAATTTCCTTATTAAAATCGCCCAAAACGCCCTTTGCGACCAACTGCATCAAGACGGTATTATCTCCCTCAAAAGTGGTAAAAATATCTGAATCTGCCTTAAAATCTGCAAAACGATTTTCTGCTAAATAGCCTTTGCCTCCACAAGCCTCTCGACAGGCTTGAATGGTGTGCGTGGTATACCAAGTTGCAACCGACTTTAAACCAGCAGCTAAGGTTTCAATTTCCCGCATATCCTGCTCTGTTCGATTGGAAAAACGTTGCGTTAGATAAGTTAAGGCAAAATCCAGTGCATAGGCTTTTGCCAAAGCAGGCATTAAACGCCTTTGATGGGTGGGATAATCCATAATTAGCATTTCTTCCTTGCCTTTATCCCCAAACTGCCTGCGCTGTAACGCATAACGAATCGCAATCGTCAAACTCGCTTTGGCTGCGCTTAAACCAGCTCTAGGCACACACATTCTACCACCAACCAAGGTTCCTAACATCGTAAAAAATCGCTTGGATTTTTGTTCTATAGGACTAGAATAATTACCATTTTCATCAATATTTCCAAAACGATTGAGCAAATTAAAACGAGGCACTCTTACTTGGTTAAACCAAATTCGCCCATTGTCAACCCCATTTAAGCCCAACTTGTAGGCACAATCTTCAATCGTCACGCCTTCTGCTATTTTACCATTTTTATCCCTTATATCAACCAAGATGGCATGCACCCCATGGTTTTCTCCCTTTACAATTAACTGAGCAAAAACAGCCGCCATTTGTCCATGTACCGCAGCATTGCCAATATAATCTTTTGCGGATGATTTAGTTGGAGAATGAATAATGATTTCATCCTTCTGCGCATCGTAGGTTGCTGTTGTTTCACAATCTCGAACATTAGAACCATGTCCTGTTTCTGTCATAGCAAAGCAACCTGGTAAATTTAAACTGCCAATATCTTTGAGGTAACGTTCGTGGTGTTTTTCTGTTCCTAACCACAAAACAGCTCCTCCCCAAAGCCCAAATTGAACTCCAAATTTAACGACCAAACTCAAATCGTGATACCCCAAGGTTTCAAAAACAGCGGCATAGGCTCCCATGTCGTTTTTACCTCCATAGGCTACAGGCAAGTGCAAGGCTCCATAGCCCTGTTCTGCCAATAATTTAACCCATACGAGCACCTGTTCTCGATACGTTTCTTTATCCCTAATCGTTGCTAAATTAAAGACTGGATCATGGAGTAGTTTAAAAACATTCTTACGAATTTCAGCATAGTCATCGTCCAAAATCTGTTGCATTTTTTTGGCATCAACTTTAGAAGCACTAAAAGGCTGCTCCCGTTCTTTTTCCGCCTCATCTTGCATTAGTAGCTCTTGGTGCCACCCTAAACTCACTACTCCGATTGCTTCTTCTAATTCTGTCAGGGCTTCAATTACTGCTGTGGTCAACCAATTGTGATCGGTAGATTGAGTTTTTGCCATTTCAACACCCAAATCAACTAAAGACTGCCGCTCTTTGGAACTTACCTTTGGGGCAAGATTGGCGATGGTTGTTGCCCATTCCTGATACAACGCTACACTAGGAGGATTTTGAGGGTTCATCCAAGTTGTCAATAATTTTTTATCGGCTTCTTCTATCCAATCAAAAGCAGTAATTTTTTTTTGAATTAATTCGATTTCACTAGGACTTAATACAGCATCAGACCAACCAATATAAAATAAGGGAATCAATGCCGAAACCTGTGGAGAATATGTTTTGAGTGACATAGCATTTAATGGTTTATGTTCTTTGATTATGATACACTATAGTTAGACATTATTAAGTTGTTTAAAAATGATCTTAACACCTGCGATCCAACCATAGCAGCCATCGGATCGGCAGCTATTTTTAGCCCCGTAGCTTCCAGCTACGAAACAAAAAACGAGCTTTGCCCGATAACTACTAGCTTTGATCTCGAAAATCAACAACATTTTTAAACAACTTCTATTTATAAACTTATCGAAATAGCGTTTTTTATCTCAAAAAAAATAACAAGCGCTCAAATCAAGATAAGAATATCTTATTAAAAGTGAGCATTACAAGCTGTACAATCATTAAAATGAAAGCATTAATGCATTGAGCGCTCAACTTATTTTTAGATTTTTTTTTATTTTTTTTAGAAATAGTTGTAGTTACAATTGTTTTAGTATACATTTGTAACTACATTTAATGTATAAACATTTAAAATGAATATTAACAACGAAATAAAACAGAAAAGTTTTGAAAATGAATGGCAAAAAGCTTTAATAAACTTACACTTTACGAGTCATTACTTTCGTGATCAGCTTTTATCCATTCTTAAACCTCATCAAATAAATGATCAACACTATAATATATTACGTATTCTAAATGGTCGATATCCTGAGGCAGCTTGCCCTAGTGATATTAAAGCTGTTCTGCTCAACAAACGAGGAGATTTAACTCGATTACTGGATAAACTCCACAAACTAAATTATGTAGAGCGCTCTACCAACCCTATCAATAGAAGAATGATTGATATAAAAATCACCTCAGCTGGAATTAAGTTACTCAATCAATTAAATTCATCCATTAATACCAATGAAATCATCAAAAATAACTTAAGTCAAAAAGAGGCGACTCAATTAAGTCTTTTGTTAGACAAAATGAGGCAATAAGTCTATTTTTTTGCTCTTAAATTTGTAATTACAATTAATGTTCAAACATCTATAAAATACCATCTACTATGAAAAAAATACTCGCATTCTCTGGCAGCAATAGTTCAACGTCTATCAATCAAAAATTAATTTTAGCAACAACTCAATTAATAGACGGCATAGATGTCATTGACTTAAGAGATTATGATGCGCCTATCTATAGCTCAGATATTGAAAAAGCAAGTGGAATTCCCACCAATATCCAAAAATTATATGATTTGATACAAGGTTATGATAGTGTTATTCTTTCTTCTCCTGAACACAATGGGCTTCCTCCTGCATTCTTAAAAAACATACTCGACTGGTTATCTCGTACCGATGGTCAAAAGTTTTTGCAAGACAAAAAAGTTGCATTATTAAGCACTTCTCCTGGCAAAAATGGTGGAGCCAGCAGTTTGGGAAAACTAAGCGCAGTCATTCCCTATTGGGGGGCTACAATTGTAGGCACCTATAGTTTAGGTAGCTTTTTTGACAAAGTAGACGAGGATAACCATTTAAAATTTGAAGAAGACAAAACTGCTTTAAAGGCTATTTTGGACTTGCTCTAAACTACCATTTTCAAAAAAAATCTTCTTTCTAAAAGAGGCTGCAATTAATTTGCAGCCTTTTTTTTATTTTTACATAAATGCTTAGCACAAAAGCATCCAATATGCTGATCTGCAATAAAATCGATCCTTTATCTACTATGCCAGTGAAAACAATAGAAATTCCTCAGTTTTTCCTTCCAGAACAGCATGAACAATTGCTGGATAGCACGTTTATCAAGGTATACCAAAGTAGCCAAGAGAGCATAAAAAGTAAAATCAAACTATCTGGCTTTCTATTCAACTTTGTATTAGAAGGAACCAAGCAATTAAACACGCTAGAAGATTCGGTTCAAGTCAATGCATCCAAACTCGTTCTGATAAAACCAAGCCATTGTTTAATGACGGAAAAGCTATCTCAAAACCAATCTTACAAAAGTTTACTTTGCTTCTTCTCCCCTAGCCTTATCAGCACTATATTATCTCAGTATGATTTAGAAGCAATTCCTAATCATAATCAGGATAACTTTTTCTTATTGGAAACCGACGATTATACCCAGAATTTTGTACAATCTATTTTACTCTTAAAAAAATCCAATAGTTTGCTCCATGAAAATTTGGTTCAATTAAAAATCAAAGAATTAATGTTGTATTTAATTCATCAAAAAGGTCATCCTCTTTTGAATTTTTTTCGTTCTGCTTATCCCTCTGAAGTGGATCTAAATTTTGAGCAAATTGTAAAAAAGCACATAAACACTAAATTAACCGTTGAAGAATTGGCATTTTTAGCGCATATGAGCGTATCTACTTTCAAACGAAAATTTAAACAACGCTATAACGCCTCACCTGCCAAATGGTTTCAACAAAAACGGCTTCAAAAAGCCAAGCAATTGTTATCCAGCCTACAAAAAACACCCAGTCAAATTTATATGGAAGTTGGTTTTGAAAATTTTTCTAGTTTTTCCCAAGCATTCAAAAAAGAATTTGGTCAATCTCCCAAACAATATCAGAAAAAATTCTCTTCAACAATGCAATGACCGATTTGCAACAATTTAAGAACTGTTTAGTCTAACCATTCGATAGCAATAAGGGCTAACTTGCGGCTTTATTAATTAAAACAAATTCGCATGAAATATTTAATGATTAGCCTTTCTTTTCTTTTGATTGCCAACTTAAGCTTTGCGCAAACATTTACACTCAAAAGTACCGATTTAGGAGGACAAGCTACCAACAAAGAGGTCTTTGATGGCTTTGGTTGTACAGGAAAAAACACCTCTCCTCAACTCAGTTGGGAGAATGCCCCTGTTGGCACTCAAAGTTTTGCCATTACCATGTATGATCCAGATGCTCCAACAGGCAGTGGCTGGTGGCATTGGGTCGTTTTTGATATTCCGAAAACGGTCAATGTCCTAAAAAGCAATGCAGGAAATATAACGCTGGATTTGATGCCAGAGGGCGTTGTTCAAAGTTTAACAGATTATGGAAAAACAGGTTATGGTGGTCCTTGTCCTCCTAAAAAAGATGGCGTTCATCAATACATCATCACTGTTTATGCCCTAAAAACGCCTACCTTAAATTTGGCGAGCAGTTCGAACCCTGCTTTGGTGGGTTATTACCTCAATGCCAATGCCATTCAAAAAGCATCTTTGGTGGTATATTATGAGCGTATGTAGTGGGTAAAAACCTCTTTATAAAAAGTAATTTTATAGAATGGAGGGCATGAAGGCAAGATGCTTCTATTTTGTTACTCGTCCTCCATTCCATTCTTACTATTTAGCCGCTCCTCGACCAACCAGTACGCCCAATAGCAACACCACAAAATAAACCCAAAGTAGCCAAGCACTTAAGCCCAACATTTGCTCGGTTGAAAAATTTGGAAAGACCAAATAATGGGAGCGAATACAAAAGGTGTCCAATAACATCCCTGGCAAAGCCATCAATACAGCGCTATGCCTTCTTTCTTCTTTAGACAATTGATACTTTGTAAATACCCCGTAGATCAATAGCGCTAACAGCGGTACCACTAAACTATAAAATGCCAAGATCACCAGTTCATTTTCAACTAAAAAAAAATAATGCCCCCAAACACTAAAAACAATCGTTGCCAACAACCAAACTAAAAAACCCAATAACACACTAAAATTTTGATAATTCATTTCATCGTTTTTTCAGGTAACGAAGCCCAATTAATTAGGCCTTAAATTTACAAGTATTCGTCTTGCTTCGTTACTTATGTTTATAAAATAGAATTCAAATTTAGTGGGCACAAAATTGCTAGCAATTGACTTAGGTTAATAAATTATTTTGTGCTAAGTCTTTTTCTAATTCTGCTCAGGGATTCAGGTGTAATCCCCAAATAAGTTGCCAAATGATATTGGGGAATTCGTTCCTTTAATTCGGGGTGATTCTGTATTAAATTTAGGTATCTTCTTTCTGGATTGGTCATAATATAAGAAGACAACATCTCTTGATAATTTCCCAACTCTTCCTCTAACAACAATCGAGATAAAAATTCGAATTTTGGAAAGGTTTGGAGTAGCCTTTTTTCAGTATCATAAGACAATAGCCCCAAGGTGCAATCTTCTATACATTCCAAGTAATGTGCCGCAGGAACTTGTTGCGTAAAGCTCCTCATAGAGGTTATAAAACGATTTTCAAGATAAAAAAAAGTTGTTTTTTCTTCGCCATTAAACAAGCCATAGGATCTTACACAACCTTTTAGGTTAAAAAACGCCATTTTAGAAACCTGTCCTTCTCTCAAAAGAATAGTTCCTTTTTTAAAATTTTTTATTGGTATTCCCTCTTTAATTGCAGAAATTTCACGTTCGTCCAAATCCACAAAATTAGAGATATAATCAACTATTATAGAAGTCATTGTTTTGTTTTTGTTGCTGTACAATAAAGTTGCTGGTTATTTAACAAATCGTGTGGAATAAAAAACTATCTTGCCTGCTTATTGCTGCTTTTGTTTTAAGTTATAAGTCGTATGCTCTGTATTTACAGGAACTAAGCATACGACTTATTACTTTCTTCTAAAAAAAGTAGTTAAAAACTTACCCCTTTTTAGCATATACTGCACGATTGCTCAAAGAATGAAATTGCTTAAAGAATCCTCCCTCAATAATAACTGGAATGACACGCATAATCTAAATAAGATTCAAAAATAGATATTATATTTTGTAATTTGGCAACCTAACTTCATCCCAAAAGAATCATTTTATGAAAAAAAGTAAAAATGTTGTCATTACAGGTGCTTCTACAGGCATTGGTTACGCTACTACACAAGCCTTGATAAAAAAAGGGTATCGAGTTTTTGGTTCTGTTCGTAAACAGGCAGATGCGGATAAATTAAGTCAAGAATTTGGAGAACAATTCGAAGCTTTAATTTTTGATGTTACGCAAGCAGATGCCGTCAAACGAGAAGCCGCTAGAGTGGAGCAAATAATAGGTACAGAAGGGCTTTATGCTTTAATCAACAATGCAGGAATAGCTGTTGGCGGACCGATGATGCACCTGCCCTTGGATGATTTGCGTTGGCAAATGGAAGTGAATGTCATTGGTTTGGTGAGTACAACACAAGCCTTTTTGCCTTTGTTGGGAGCAAAAAAGGACTGCCCACATCCCCCTGGACGTATTCTCAATATCAGTTCCGTTGCAGGAAAAATCTCCAATCCTTTTATGGGACCTTACTGCGCTAGCAAACATGCTGTAGAAGCTATTTCTAACACCATGCGTATCGAGTTATTATTATATGGAATTGATGTTGTTGTGATTGGTCCTGGTGTCGTCAAAACCCCTATCTGGGACAAAGCAGAACAGGATGACTTTGAGGCTTATAAAAATACAGATTATAAATCTGCTGCTCAAAAATTTCAGCATTTCATTAACAAAGTTTCTACCGAAGGTTTTGAACAAAAAGAATTTGGGGAAATGATGGCAAAAATTATTGAAACGCCTACACCTAAGCTCCGTTATCCACTTGTTTATGGAAAATTAAAAAACTGGATTCTGCCTCGTTTGTTGCCGACCAAAATAATAACCAATGCCATTGGGAAACGCTTAGGATTGACCAAAAAATAAAGATTAAAAATCGTAGAATACCCAACTAATATTATCTTTGCGGCTTGGTATTGTTACAAAAAAATAGGCTTAATATATGAAAACACGTCTTAGCGTTAACGTTAATAAAATTGCATTGATCCGAAATGCTAGAGGAAGTAATTATCCTGATCTGGTACAAGTATCCAAAGACATTGAAGCTTTTGGTGCAGAGGGCATTACCGTACACCCTCGCCCTGATGAACGGCACATTACTTATGCCGATATTCCTCAACTCAAAGCCATTACCACTACGGAGTTTAATATTGAAGGCAACCCTCGTCCTCAAAAATTTATGGATATGGTCTTGAAAAATTGCCCCGATCAGTGCACCTTGGTTCCCGATGCAGAAAATGCACTAACCTCGGATAGTGGCTGGGATACAATCACACATGCTTCCTTTCTAACAGAAACAATTGGGGCATTAAAGGCTAAGGGCATTCGCGTTTCTATTTTTTGCGATCCTGTTGCGGAATTAATTGAAGGTGCAAAGAAAGTTGGGGCAGATAGAATTGAATTTTATACAGGTCCCTATGCCGCCAATTACCACAAGGATAGAGCTGCTGCTATTGCTCCCTATGTAAAAGGCGCTAAAATTGCTCAAGAAATAGGACTCGGCATCAATGCTGGACATGATTTGAATCTAGATAATTTACGTTATTTCCAAGAACAGGTTCCTGCCTTATTAGAGGTTTCTATTGGTCATGCGTTGGTGGTAGATTCCTTGTATTATGGGCTACAAAATACGGTACAAATGTATTTAGAACGGCTTAGCATCAAAGATTTAGTTTAAATATTGGTAGCCTTTGGACATTTTCAAAAAATAGCTATTTCTTACGTTTTTTATTAGCGAGGTTGCGAGAAACTAGTAACACCACAAAGTAAGTTCGGAGCTAAACATAGTGAGCAGCAACAACGCATTAAATTTTTATCCTGTCTTTAACAACCATTCATTATTCTATCTGTTTTTGTAATATAGAATAGGTACAATCCAAGTTTTTTTGTAGTTTTGTGCCAAATTTTAGAACAATATTTTTTTTACTATAAGAAAATTACAATCATGAAAGAAGTATATATTGTATCTGTTGCAAGAACTCCTATTGGAAATTTGGGTGGTGTATTGTCTTCTGTCAATGTTATTGACTTGGGGAAAACTGCAATTACAGGTGCTATTGAACGTGCAGGAATTAGCGCAGATCAAATTGGTGAAGTATATATGGGTTGTGTTTTGACAGCCAATACAGGACAAGCGCCTGCCAAACAAGTAGCTTTGGCTTCTGGTATTCCAAATACAGTTCCTTGTACAACCATCAATAAAGTATGTTCTTCTGGAATGAAAGCAATGATGTTGGGTGCTCAGTCTATTATGTTGGGTGACAATGATGTTGTTGTTGTTGGAGGAATGGAAAGTATGTCTCAAGCTCCTCACTATATTCCTTCTGGTCGTACAGGTATCCGTTATGGCAATGGTCAAATGATTGATGCAATTGTTAGAGATGGTCTACAAGATCCTTATGATGGTAACATGATGGGTGTTTGTGGTGAAGTTTGTGCAGAGGGCAAAAACATCACTAAAGAGGAGCAAGATGCTTATGCTTTTGCTTCTTATGAGCGTGCTAGAGCTGCTTACGAAAATGGTTGGTTCAACGATGAAATCGTTCCTGTAAGCGTTCCTCAACGTAGAAAAGATCCAATCATTGTCAGTAGAGATGAAGAGGTAGATAACAAACGTATTACGGATTTGGCTAGCGTTCAAAAAGGGCGTGCAGTCTTCAAAAAAGACGGTACTGTTTCGGCTATCAATGCTTCAAAAATCAACGATGGTGCTGCTGCTGTTGTTTTGATGAGCAAAGAAAAAGTAGAAGAACTAGGGCTACAACCTATCGCAAAAATTAGAAGCTTTGCAGATGCTGCTCAAGAGCCTGTTTGGTTTACAACTACTCCTGCTTTGGCAATGCCTAAAGCGGCTCAAAAAGCAGGTGTTGCGATCGAAGATGTTGATTTGTTTGAAATCAATGAGGCGTTTTCTGTTGTTGCTTTGGCAAATATGAAAGAACTAGGGCTTAGCCACGATAAAGTAAATGTATTTGGTGGTGCTGTTTCTATGGGACATCCTATTGGTGTTTCTGGTTGTAGAATCGTTGTTACTTTATTGTCTGCCCTAAAACAAAAAGGCGGAAAGATTGGTCTTGCTGGTATTTGTAATGGTGGTGGCGGTGCTTCTGCTATGTTAGTAGAATTGGTATAACACCCATTCCGATCTTAATCCTTATAAAAATAGCCTCAGCAAATGCTGAGGCTATTTTTTTTCTAGTTGATCCATCTTATGTAATCACTCTTTTTTTAGCTCGTTACATCTTGGTATTGTGCTGCCCACTTGGCTACTGTTTTTATTAAAGGAGTTAGAATATATTGAAGCGAGAGATACCCGACCAAGAAATTCCCCGCTGGCTTTTCTTTAAAAGGAGCAACAATTTTAGTCATTTTGCTCATAGCTTTTTGAACTTCAAAACCATTTCTGCCTGTATAAGCCAATACATGTTGTAGCCCTAAATAAATTAAAAAGGCACAGAATTCTTTTATCTCATTATCGGTAACTTTTCTACCGCAAATTTGTTCAAAGGATTTTTTGGAAGCTTTGGAAGCTAAAGCTAAAGCAGAACTAAGGCTATTCAGTACACCTATTAGCTTTTTTTCAGGTAAACCCTCTAATTTCCCTTCATTCCAAGTCTTGATTTCAAATGCATGATTCGGTATTTCATTAGACGCTTTTCTAGCATATTTGTTATCCGCAAGACTTCCAGCCCATTCCATAAATCGATTTACTATAATATTATTATTGGATAATGGGAATTTAGTTGGATCAAAACTATACGCTTTAGGATAAAAAGCAGCAGCAGCTTTTAGATCTTTATTTATCCACGCCTGAGGAACGACATCAATTTCATTATAAATAGCTTTATAATTAGCTACTTTAGCATGCAGATGGTTAATAAAAGTCTGATCGCCAGGAGTAGGTCCAGCAGTAGCCAATACCGTAATCGTATGTTTCATTTTTGCTGCCGTCATCTTATCTGCCAATACCGTAGCCAAAACAGGGGCAAGTGCTCCACCTAAACTGTGGCCACTTATTGCAATTTTTGCGGTTGTATCCAAGCTCTTGATAAAATCCCAAAGCGGTTCTTTTTTTGCAGTTTCATTCTTTCCATATTCACGACCTACTGCTTTATCCGCTTCTGTTAATACAGGTTTTTCTTGTCCCATGTTCCAAAGTTGCTGCAAACCTTGCCAACTTGCTTTAGAAATAGCACCGCCATCTTGAGGTAGTTTTTCGCCAAAATTACCCAGCACATCTTCCCACTTTTTCATGGTAGCAACATCAAAATCTTCTTTAAACCAACCAAATGGTGAGACCGAATTCGTTCCTGCTATTCCAATAAAATAATCTGGTCCATCCTTGACATCATCTGGCTGTTTAACACATTTAATAACATACATAGTATTATCAGTGACTTGATATAATCCCCTCCTTCTATTCTCTTCCCCCAACTCTTCTGATGGTGCTGCCTCATTTAGCAAATTTCCAACATTCCCCATCAAACCTCCAAAACCTAGCGTACTGCCAAAACCCAGCTCGTCTTCCAACTTAAAATTCTGCTCCCCCTCTACGTTAGTATTACTTTCAAGATTATTTCTTTCCGCCTTTATTGCCGCTAATGATTTAGCAAACGCTAAATGGTCTTTTTGGGAAACATCCATTTTGGAGCAACTAATAAAAGGTCCCCAAACCAGCTCCCATGTTCCTACTGTTTTTTTTATTTCATCGTTCTCCAATATCTTTTGAATAGAATTGGTACAATTAATGAGTCTATCCATATTTTTTTTCGCTGACAAACCAATAGGAATATATCCACTATTCACATTAGCAAACATGTTGAGTAGATAAAGTTGTCTCTCTTCTGGGCTGTATTTTAATTTTGTTGACATGATTTTATTTTTTTATGAGGTGTATAATAAAAATTTCAGTACTTGTCTATTTACTGCCCTACAAACCTATAAGATTAAGACCATTTATTAATCCCCTTAAAAAGGTAATCCGTTCCTACCTAGAAAGGGGTAGTTTTTTATTTAAGATCAATTGGTCAATTTTCCACTGAAACTAATTCGCTTAATTACTTGTTATCCTATCATTCTATAAAAATTTGCACTTTTCACACTGTCAAGAGGGTATTTATAACGCTCCATACGATACTAAAATCAAACTATGAACTTAAAATCCGCTATATTAGGTCTGGCTGTAGGAGATGCCCTAGGCGTTCCTGTCGAATTTATGAGTCGGGAGATGCTCCAAAAAAATCCTGTTAAAATCATGCGTGAGTTTGGAACCCATAAGCAGCCCAAAGGAACTTGGTCTGACGATAGCACAATGACTTTTTGTTTGATGGAAACACTTGCCCAAGGCTATGATTTAAGGGATTTGGGAGATCGTTTTGTTCGCTGGTATCGCCAAGCTTATTGGACGCCTTATAAGAATGTCTTTGATATGGGCAATACCACTCGGCAAGCAATTATTCGGCTAGAAACCCAACAAATTGAACCAACGCAGGCTGGAGGAAAAGATAGACAAAGTAATGGAAACGGTTCCCTAATGCGTATCCTTCCACTCCTGTTTTACACTAAAGAACTTCCTATTAACCAACGTTGGAAAATCACTCGTGCTGTCTCAGCATTAACCCATGGACACTTTGTTGCTTGTTTTGCTTGCTTCATTTATTTGGAGTATGCCCGTTTGTTATTAGAAGGACATGACAAATGGAAAGCTTATCAATTGATGCTTGATTTAGTAAATGGCTTTACAACGACTCAATCCTTTCTAGAAGGAGACCTTCATTCCTTCCATAGAATTTTTCAAGCACCTAAACAGCTTGCCCAACTGCCTAAAAATCAAATCAACTCTGGTGGCTATGTTATAGACAGCCTAGAAGCTAGTTTTTGGTGCCTCCTAAATGGCAACAATTATTCTGAGACGGTACTTTCTGCTGTCAACCTTGGTCGAGATACTGACACTACAGGAGCAATAACAGGAGGATTGGCTGGAATTCTATATGGCGAATCAGGAATTCCACTAACTTGGATCTCTTATTTAGCTCGTTTGAATGATATTTTGGATTTAATAGAACGCCTAGACGATAAATTGGAAGCCCAATAAAACGATTTGGAGTTTTTAATATCTTAATCCAAATAATATTTTTATAATAAAAATCGCCGTTCGCAGATAATATTAAGCCATTAGTCTAAGTAAGCCCATTATCTGGAACAAAAATTTAATATTTATGGTAATTAAAACTGACAGTTGTGTTGATTTTTTATTCATATATTTTGATTCCAATAAAATATCTAAATAAAAAGACTAAGAATTAGTTACAAAGCAGTATTTTAGTAGCTTATTTTTTTACACACTTAAAATCATCTAAAAAATAATATAAATATGAGTTCGGAGAAACCTCAAATTGTCAAAGCGAAGGTTGGCTTTATTAAACTTTTTTTCACCTCTTGTCTAGGAACACTCATGGCCCTTGGGGTAATTGTTGGAGGTTTTGTTTTTGTGGGATACCAAGCGTCCCAAAGTAGTTCGCCCAGCATCAAACCCAATACAGTTCTAAAATTAACCCTAAACAAACCTATTCCTGAGTTGTCTAATAACGTTCCTGACAATTCTTATGATTTTGAAAGCATGCTCAATGAAGATATTGGTCTAACCAATACTTGTGAGTTGATTGATTTGGCAATGGAAGATGACAACATCAAAGGAATTTACTTAGATTTAAGTTCTGTTCCTGTTGGTTGGGCTTCTTCAAAAGTATTGCGCAACAAATTGCTAGAATTTAAAGAAGCAGGTAAATTTGTAATGGCTTATTCAACCAATTACAACCAAAAAAGCTACTATTATGCTTCTGTAGCAGATCCTATTTATCTACATCCTCAAGGTGGTTTTTCATTTGTAGGTTTTTCTGCTCAAATGATGTACTTCAAAGGTTTGATGGATAAATTAGGCGTTACTGCTCAAATCTTCTACGCAGGTAAATTTAAATCTGCCACAGAGCCTTTCCGCCGCAAAAACATGACCCCAGAAAATCGCAAACAGGTGTCAGAATACATGAGTGGAATGTATGATATGTATCTAGAGGATTTGGCTGTAGCTCGTAATATTGGTGCCGATGAATTGTTCCGTATTGCTGACAATGCTTTGATTAGAGAACCCAAAGATGCTGTTACACATAAGCTAGTAGACGCTACTAAATATAAAGATGAAGTACTTGATGAATTGCGTGAAAAATTAGGGACTGCTGAAGAGGACGAAATTGAAGTCGTTAGCCTAAAGAAATACTTATCGATCAACAAAGACAAACTTAATAAATTAGATGCTACCGACAAAGTGGCTGTCATTTATGCAGAAGGTTCTATCGTAGATGGTCAAGGTGATAAAGGTTCGATTGGTGGTGATAAATACGCTAGCATTATCCGAAAATTACGCAAGGACGAAGATGTAAAAGCAATTGTTATGCGTGTTAATTCTGGTGGTGGTAGTGCTTTGGCTTCTGACATTATCTGGAGAGAACTAGAAAAAGCAAAAGAACAAGGAATCCGTGTGGTTACTTCTATGGGTGATGTTGCTGCTTCTGGAGGTTATTATATTGCTTCTAACTCTGAGCGTATTTTTGCAGAAGATCGTACCATTACAGGTTCTATTGGCGTATTTGGCATGATTCCTAATATGAGAGGACTCTATGAAGATCATCTTGGGTTAACTATGGATACCGTCAAAATTGGTAAGTATTCTATGATGTCTAGCTTTGGTACTTTCTTTGAATTTAGCGAGGAAGAAGGCAAAATTATTCAAGATGGTGTCGATCAGGTTTATACCACCTTCAAAACAAGAGTTAGCGAAGGTCGTGGTATGAGCATGGAAGCGGTTGATAGTGTTGCTCAAGGTCGTGTATGGCTTGGAACCACTGCCCTTGAAATTGGTTTGGTAGATCAATTGGGAGGACTGAATGACGCTGTTAAATCGGTTGCTGGCTTAGCTAATTTGTCTGAAGACAATTACCGAGTAGTTAGCTATCCTAAAACAAAGAGTTTTGAAGAAAAAATATTGGCTGCACTAGGCGAAGATTCAGAAGATGGAGAGGCAAAAACCAAATTGCTCCAAGAATTTAAATCTTCTCTTACTGCTAGTGAATATAGCGAGTATAACGACCTGCTAAAAACTGTTAAAGAACTTAAGTCAATGAAAGGTATTCAAATGCGTTTGCCTTACGAGATTGAAATTAACTAGGTTTTAGTCTAGGTTTAACAATAAAAGCATGGATCATACTTTGAAAGGAGTATGATCCATTTTATATTTAAACAGGCTCTATTACATTTTATAACTCTCTAAATCTATTGATATGGAAATTTTGGATGATTCAATCAGTAAAGAAACCCTTACGGAGCAAGAACAAGACTGGAATCTTTTTATTGGCGACCAAGCCAATTATTACATTCCGATATGGCGAAAAATACAAGACGGCAAATATATGCACTTTAATATTCCTGCATTTTTCCTTTGGGTAGCTTGGGCGGGGTACCGAAAAATGTATGCTGTTTATTTGATACTGGCAGTAGGTCGTAGCTTAATAGTAGAGTATATTCCCACCTTGTTGGGAATCGGACAGCAATTTCAAGCTTTATTAGCTGCCTTCTTTTTTCTCATTTTTATTGCATGGGGGCTTTTTGCCAATTATATTTATTATAATCATGCTCAAAAAAAGATTCAAGCCATAAAAGCACAGCACCTCAGTCAAACAGAACAAGAGAAAGCAATTATTGCAGCAGGCAATACCGATTTAGTTTTCCCTATTGTTATTGGGTTGGTATTGATGGGAATATCATTCAGTTTTCAACACCTTTATGGCACCTTATAAGCTTTTATACTGCGTTGGTTGCTCTTGGTTTTAAGCAGAATAATAAACGTTAACAATTCATGGAAATATTAGACGAACAACTAGAAACCTACCTAAGCCCCGAAGAAGAAGACTGGGAGCTTTTTATTGGTCCTAGAGCAGATTATTATCTTGCTCAATGGCAAAAATTTGAACGGCAAGCGGCTAAAATTAGCCTCAATATTCCTGCTCTAGTTTTTAATGTTTATTGGTTCGTTTATCGCAAAATGTATCGGTATGCCATTGGCTGCGTTCTTGTCTTTCAGGTTTTGAACCTTGCCATGAGCTCTTATCTTCTAAATTATTATCGCTATTTCCCCATCAATCCACTGCCCTATATCTTCTGTGGGCTACTAGGAAATTGGTTGTATTATCATCATGCCCAAAAGAAAATCACCCAAATCAAACAACAATATCCCAATCCAAAGACTAGCCGCCGAGAAATTCAAGCAACGGGGCAAACCAGTCTTTTTTCTGTCTTTGTGCTATTCTTTATGAACCAAATTGGTATTGGGCTGATCAATTCTCTTTATTATCTCATCTTCTTTTATTAATACTTTGGGAACTCACATTACTCCGTTAAAAAATCGTATTCAATTGATTATCAAAATGATGCGATTCCATCAATTAAAGTGTTAATTATTTGATAATCAATCGAATACAAGATGTTTTTTTGCTTTTTTACAACTATTCTCATGAGCATAGCGAACTAAAAAAAGCAAAAAATTAACGGAGTATTAAACTCAAGGAACATTATTTTATTTAGATAATTTCTCCAAGTACTACAATATTTGCTTATTTTGCGCCCCAATACAAAAAAAAGCTAACAAGCTACCCATTTTATTCGTTTATACTATTACGCTCCAATTATCCTCATCTCATACACCACCTTCTTTCTGTTAATAATAAAATGATTTAAATCGCTTAGCAAGTCGTATATCAGAGTGAAAGAGTCTTTTATCAAAAATAAAATTTATGCCTGAAATTTCGTGGTTTACCCCAGATGTCTACAAACTGTTATTAAGACTATCCATCAATATTGTATCGGTTACGATTATTGTTCGATTACTGTACTACCCCAATAATCCAAAGAAATCCTATATCTTCACTTACTATCTAATTGGTTTTATCACCTTCTTTCTCTGCTTTTGCTTAAAAAAGCTAGACATTGATACAGGGATGGGCTTGGGCTTATTTGCTATCTTAGGAATTATTCGATACCGAACAGATACCATCGAAATCAAGGAAATGACCTACCTATTTACAGTCATTGGACTAAGTGTGATTAATTCATTAGCTGCTAATAAAATATCGCTTGTAGAATTGTCGATTGTAAACAGTTTTACCATTGGTTTAATCTTCCTTTTTGAATATTTTTGGCTTCCTCAAAAAAAGCTCCAACAAACAACTATTGTCACTTCAATTAATAGCATTCAATCTTTTCAAACAGATCAATTAATTGCTGATCTTGAAGACCGTACAGGACTAAAGATTGTTCATTTAAAAATTGGAAAGATCAACTATTCCAACAAAAATGTTCAGATCATTATTTCTTATACGCAATAGTAAGTGTTGTTTAAAAATGTAACAATTTGAAGATGAAACGATGTGAATCATCTTCAAATTATCTATACATAAAACCACACCACATAAAATCAATGAACAATTACCTTTCGAATTTGCTCCTCCAACGATTTTTTATCTTTGATTTTTATAAAATAAATCCCTTTGCTAACCTGTTTTAGATCCACAGAATGAACAGCAGTATTAATGGTACTCCGTTGAATAGATTGCCCCAAAGCATTGGTAATTTCTAGCTCTACGGGATAAAAATCTGTTTCAATGGTAAAAGAACCTTGATTTGGATTGGGATACAAATTGAACTTGTCCTTAACGTACTGATATGAAGTTCCAACTACTGTCATAGTAATTAGATTAGACAATACTTCGCAATTGGTTCCAGTATAAGCACTGACGGTATAATTCCCATTTTGAGTTACTTCTAATTGATTCCCTACTGCCCCTTGGATTGCGACCCCATTTAAGTACCACTGGTAAGGTCCTCTATCGTCTGGTGCCACCAAGGTATCGTTGTTTTGCACCATCAAGATGGACTCCTCTGGCACTTGTAAAATATTAGTGGTATCTGCCGAAACAATATTCACGTTTTCCAAGCTCATAAAAGTGCTATTTTTAGTACTATCTATCGCTTCTGAAGCAAAAGTCAGTAAAGTCCCCGTTTGCCAAGCGGTGTTTCCCCAATAACTTCCCCCCAAACCAAAGTCAGCCCAACGAATCCGAATAGAACGATCATCGTCCAATAATTTAGCCCCTGTACTTGAAATGACGGGGGCATTCATATGCCGCCCAAACTCCATTCGAATCTCTTGATCCCACATGTGGTATTTAATAGCTAAGGTATCCTTAATCGTCCAATCTGAAAACGTCGCCTGAAAAATAGTGTCGCTCACCAATCCTTTATTTGGGTTTTCTACCACAACCAATAAACTAGGCGTTGTATTATCGTAAACAATTGTGCTTAATATATTGGGAATTCCTGGGCGAACTTCGGTTCCAAGTTCCTCACAAAACAACTCAGCATCCTCAAAAGAAACTAGCCCAATATGAAATTTGCTATTTTGATTAAAGGTAGCAGTATCACATTGTACGCTAGTTGAAAAAATACTCCCTTTGGCTTCGTTCCAAATAAATGGATCTCTGGAATAAGCCCTTGCCTTAGAAGCTCCAGCATGTTGAAGAAGAAGTTGGCCATTCTGAACCGTAGCATTCCTCCGTTTAAATCCATTTCCTTTGACGGGACTGGCATCAAAATTATCTTCTACCCACTGAATGTGCGGATGCTCAACAAAATTCACGGCATCTCTAAAATGCTCTGTGGTCGTAGCGCAATGCGGACCTGCCGTTTCCAAAAACTTTCCTTTAATTCCATCTTCTACCATACCATTGTGATAAATATTCATAATATCCCCTTCTCTAAAATCATCGTAAGAGGTTAAAATGCCATAACGTCTATCAAATGAACGAATATAATTCAGGTCGGCAGTAGTAAAAGGAATGGTATATTCATAATGGCTATTGGGATTTTGAGTTTCATAATCTTGCGCCACTTCCCTAGGGTAAGAAGATCCACAATTCGGAAAAGAACCAAAAAACCACTCAGGATAAGTATAAGCCAAAACCGTAGACATTCTAGCGCCTCCCGAATTGCCAGAGGTATAAATGCGAGTACTATCAATATTCAGCACTTCTTTCAAACGGTATACTGCCGCCATTGCTACCCCCATTCTAATGTTAACATTGATGGAATTACCAATATTATCTCCAGCAATGTAGATCAATTTTTTTTCATCTAAAACCGCTCGCCATTGGGGGAACAAGCCGCCATTGTTTCCAGAATTGATAAACGTAACCAAACCATAAGGCTCTGTACCATCATAACTTGGTGGAATGTAAATATCATAAGTATACGTTGGCAATAAACTATTGGGATCGGGATAATAACCATTGTTCCCCCAGCCCGATTGTGAGGCAAAGACAACCGATGAATTATCTAAGGTATCAATCAATTGATTGTTAATCATACCCGTTCCCCAAGGGCTTATTTGTGCCGTCAATAAATTGGTATAAGCGATAACCATTAAGGTGCCAAGAATTTTTGTAACGTTTAAATGCATAGACTTGTTTTTAGAATACATAATATAATATACGCCCCTACTCATCCCACTAATAAGGTTTTTTACCGCACTCGTGTAATAAGTAGTTCGTTCCAAAATACAGAAATCTGCTTTTGGGCACCATCTTTTTTTGGAAGTGCTTGTATCATTCTAGTTTTTCGTCTTTTAATTTTTTAGCAACCTCTAGGCAGCGTTTTGGAGCAAAAAGAAGTTGGTCGATTTTAGGCGATTTTTTTAGCTAGAAATGTTATAAAAAATATGGTTCTTTGACAACCCGTAGGCTCACGCAGTAACCACGCAGAACCCAGCTTGCTGGCTCACGAGTGATAACGAACCGACCTCAGGGAGCTTCATAAGCGATAGCGCACTAGCTAACCTAGCAGCGAAGCTAATCGTGTATAATAATAAACTACCCTGTCTGCTTATCACTACTTTTGTTATAGTCATAGGTAATAAGTCGTATGCTTAGTTCCTGTAAATACAGGACTTACGACTTATTACCTATGACTTTCTTCTAAAACCACGATTTCTATGGAAAAACCAAATAAGCCCCTCCTTAATTTTTGCCTTTATCTCCTTTTCTGTATATTGTCCTTTTATAACCAACTATATCATTTTCTTGCCAATTTCAGCATGCCAACAAACACAAATTCAGAAGAATACAGACTTGCTATAGCAAAACGTTTTCAAGCTATTATTCCGCTACCGTTCCAACTCGTAGCACAGGTGATTTCTATGGTTTTTCACCCCTTGTTTTTATTGAGTTATGCCTATATTTTATTGGCGTATTTTAATCCTTTTTTGTTTGGAGAGGCCAGTACTTCACGAATATTTGTAGTGACTAGCAATACCTCAAAAGGCATTTGGTTTATTAATTTAGTGCTTTTTAGTTGTATTATTCCTTTAGTGGGGGTTCTTTTAATGAGAGGATTAGGAATGATTCGAAGCCTTGCTTTGGACACCCAAGATGAGCGTAAAATTCCTTATGTTTTAACGGGGATGTTCTATATGGCAATGGTTGCACAAAACAATTACAACACCAGCCTTCCTTTAGAGATCAAGATATTTACCCTAGGAGCAACCATCGCTTTGTTTGTTGCCTTTTTTATTAATTTATTTACCAAAATAAGCATGCACACGGTAGGCATGGGCGGTTTTTTGGCGATGCTAATTATCATTATCGCCCGAAGCTATGCTGGAGCAGAGAACTTATTTATTTTTGGAATTTTAAGTTGTGGATTGGTCGGAACTTCTCGATTATTATTGGGGGCACACCAAACTTCTGATATTTATGGAGGCTATTTTGTTGGTTTCTTGTCTCAATTTGTTGCCCTAAATTATATGTTTTCAACCTAGTTTTATTTGATAATTTACTACCTAGGCTCCTTCAATAAGCAATGGGTTCCTATTGTAAACTATAATACTCTGTTGATTTTTATAAAAAACATAAAAATCAACAGAGTAATAAAATTATCAACTAGTATAAAACTACTGTTCGAGCAAAGCCACGACTCTTGCAGGCAAAAAGATGCTTGCATCCCCTCCTCCCTTAATAATCTCTCGAACCACAGTAGAACTGTAACAAGAATATTGCGGATCTGCCATTAAAAATACCGTTTCTAGGTTTTCTCCAATGGTAGAATTTAAATTGGCAATGGTATTTTCATAATTAAAATCGGTAGAATTCCTTAACCCTCTCAACAAAAAATTAGCGCCCTTCTCTTTACAATAAAAAGCCGTTAATTGCTCATAAGTATCAATCTCAACCTTAGGCTCCTGCTCATAAGCAGCCTCCAAAAAAGCAATTCGTTGTTCTGTCTCAAAAAAATAGCGTTTGGCAGAGTTGATTCCCATTGCCACAATAATTTTATCAAATAGAGGAATCGCACGTTTAACAATATCGACATGCCCCTTAGTAACAGGATCAAAAGACCCCGCAAATACAGCTATTCTCATTCTAATGATGCTTTAATTGAAATGAAAAGATAAAGGGTTTTCCTATAAAAAATACAACCACTCAAAATCAGTGTTTTAATTATTCACTTTTGGCGTTAATTTGAAAATTTACCGATTTGATTATTTGATAATCAGACAACAATTTTGTGTAAACATTTTTATAGGAAAGCCCTATGAAAAGATATAAGTTGCCTTTTTTAGATAAACACACAACCTATATCATTATATTTTAGATTAAAACACTAATATACTGCCTTTTTAGGATTCAGCAATTGATAAAGAAAGATAATCCTTAGACCTAGCCATTTACTTTTGAAACCCCTCTCCCTTTTGGATACTTCACCTCGTATTCAAACTTCAGTTTTTCAGTTAGATTGGGTTTGAGTGTTTTTCGCCAACGCAAAGAACCATAAGGAGCATAAAAGATAGCCCCTGTACTTTCTAATAATTTAATTTCCAACTCTTTGTTTTTAGAAACAGGGATTTGATCCAATACATTAATATCTATTGACTCACTCTTATTGTTGCGCACACTAATTTCAAAACCTAGTCTTTCTTTGGTAAGCGAACCATTTTCCTTCCGCACACTCTTTAGCTTTTCTCTTTTTACACTAATCTTTTCATCCCGTCCCAAAGACAGCAATAAGGTATCCATCGTGCTTTTAGAATTTAAATAAGACTGCCCCAAATAAACCCCTTCAAAAAAGATATTGGCATTTCCACTCAACAAATTATACTGTCCATAATTTGTAATTTTTGCCAACAAAAAAGCCCCCTTATCTATTTTAGGAACAATATGATATTCATAATTCACCTCCATTTCATGGCGCTTAACTTCTACGATGTGCTTTTCTCCATCGCTCGGAATATCTTGCAACAAAGCCAAATCAAACTCTATCGTATGATTGCCATTCGCCAATAAATCTTCATTGTCAAAATTCAGTATTATATCATCAACGACAACCTCTTGTACCCCAATAATAGGCGCTCCATTAATATAAATATCATTAGAAGCAGATCGTGAACCATTGGAGTTGATTGCCTCTCCCTTATCTACACTATTAACCGTTGCTCCAGAAGCAATAATCCCCGTCAAATTTCTTTGTGGATTATTCCGAATAAACTCTTCATCCAACACCACATTGCCAGAACCTTGGTATTGAATATAGGTATTGCCCTTTTTCTTTTTTGCTTTGTAATGGCTCGCCAACAAATTTAGTTTTAAGGGGTTGAGAATAGGGCGATCATGACTTAGAGAAGGATCGCTAGAAGACAAACTCAACTTAATTTGTTCCCAATCAAAACCAGTAGATTGATAAACATGCGCTTTGTAAACCAATTCCAAAGGCTTGCCCACTCCTTCCGATTTCAGATCGTATAAGGGGCGCCATCCCGCATTCGTTACGACATAAACCACCTCAATATCTGTTGCCACTTGAGCAGCCGCTTGCAACTGCAAAACAATTTCCCCAGAAGGCTTACTTCGAGCATTTGATAAGACATTCAATTGCCGTCTTAACATCGCTTCTTTTTGTTGAAGTTCCCTTCTTTTATAGTCTAATTCTAGTAACTCCTTCTCCAAAGCTGCCAATTCCTTGCGTTTAAACTCCATTACCTTCTTCACTTCTTCCACCGTAAAACCTTCTTTCTTGGAAGACCCCAAAGGATTGTTGTCCAATAATGTTTTCTTAGTAATTTGAACCACTTTTTGATCTAGGGCTAATGCTCTAAGTGCTCGCTCAAACAATTGGATAGAATCACTGATCGTTTGATAACGTTCTGAAGCTTCTGTTTGCTTGAGGTAATTTACTCTAGGAACAGCAGACACCAAAGCAACATTTTTGTTGCTCAACTTCACTTGGATGCTATTGATGAGAATTTTTTGGCTCAATTGCTCTAACACCAATTCACTTTTGCCTGCTGGAATATTAGCTTTTGCCTTTCGAAGAATTCTCGCATTTTTTTGGTAGACAATTACCTCTTCAATTGTTGACTTTACCCGTGTTTCTGCTTCTTGGGCAAACACATTACTCGCTATTACTAAGATTAATCCTAGAATTTTAAGGTTTTGCATAACTTGCTTTTAAATGATGGATTAGGAAATTCTTTACATTCGTCCTTACTTTGACAATCCAAGGCATTGAGCGTTCAGCGACTAGATCAGTTCACTTCGTTAAAACTTATATCCAATCCCCAAATCGTAAAAACCATTCCTGTTTAAAAATTCCAAATGAGTTACTCTCTGCCTGAGCCTTTGGATTATCACTTATTAACTAGATGCCAATCTCAATCATTCTGGCGCAAACGATCAATAAATTCCATCATTTTCACAACTACAACTTTTTCTTTCGTTCAATACCATATATATCCATCTTCTTTTTCAGCGTGTTCAGTACAATGCCCAAGGCTTTAGCCGTTTGTGATAAATTATAATGATATTGCTCCAATACCCTGCGAATATGTTGCTGTTCCATACTACTAAACCATTTTTGGATTGAAACTTTAGTTGATGCACAACAGAGTTCCGTTTCGCAAATCTATTCTACATTATCTGCAACCAAAACACCTTTCTAAAAATAAATTCATCCAAAAAATTCACAGTATCCATTTTTACTTGTCTAATATCATGTAGACGAAATGAATCGCCTATTTAAACCAAAAGCAATGTGGCAGACAAGTCTCTTATTAATTGCATTAACATTTGGAATTAGCTCAAATGGAAGTGCGCAATCGAAACAAAAAAATTATAAAACCAAAAAGATCGAAACTAGTTTTAACAAAGAACAACAAAAAGTATTGAACACCATTGAAAAAATGGTATCTGCATTTCAGAACAAAGACATTGATGGCGTTTTAGCAACTTATGAAGAAGATGCAATTGTTATGTTTGAGCCTCAAAAACCAGTTCAAGGCAAAAAAGCTTTAAGAACTTTTTTTACACAGTTTGTCCAGATGAATCCTCGATATACTTTTAGTGGTCACGAAGTTTATATCTCAGGAAATCTTGCCACACATATTTCACCTTGGAAAATGGTAGGGCAAATGCCTGATGGAACAAAAATTGAACAAAATGGTTTGTCTATAGCTATTTTAAGAAAACAACCAGACGGAAATTGGCTCATGATACAAGATAATCCTCACGGTCAGTTTTTACTTAACAAATAAATAAGAAAAAAAGGTTGACTAAATTGGTCGACCTTTTTTTAATACGTTTAAAAATGGAAGAAAAAGAATTAATAAAATCCTGCATTAAAGGAAACAAGCAAAGTTTTGAACAATTAATTAGCTCCATTCAACCTTTGGTTTTTAATTTATCCCTTCGTTTTCTGTGGAACAGAATGGATGCAGAAGATGCAACACAAGAAATCTTAATTAAAATAATAACTAACTTAAGTAAATTTGATGGTCGAAGTAAGTTTAACACTTGGATCTATCGAATCTCGACTAACTATTTAATAAACCTAAAAAAAACAAATCTTGAAAAAACTGCTTTATCATTCGATAGTTTTTCTAATGAATTAAACTCCATTAAAGAACCAATAAGTTATGATTTTCCCGATAAAAATTTATTAGAAAAAGAAATGAAAACGGGCTGTACATTAGCAATGCTTCAGTGCTTAAATAGAGATTTGAGAATAGCCTTTATACTGGGAAGCATTCTAAAAATAAAAAGCAATGTAGCCTGTGAAATTACTGAAACTTCTCCTGAAAATTTCAGAAAAAGACTTGAGAAGTCGAGAAAACTCATACGTGCATTTTTAAATGCAAATTGTGGTATTTATAAGCCCAGTAACAACTGTAGATGTAATAAAAGAATAAAACCTGCGATTGCCTGTGGAAGAATTGTAAAAAACAAGCTCAACTTTGTTGGCAACATAGAAATTTACAATGATGAAATGGAAGAATTAAATTCAATGACAGGGATTTATAAAAACCATGGTACTTTTAAAAGCAAATCGGATTTTCTAGAACAATTAAATAGGTTATTAATGACTAAAAAAATAATAAATCACGAATAAGAAATAAGTTGGATTAAAACTTACTTTAAGACATCTTCTAAGTACACTTTTTCTCTACGATCACAATCCCAGCCTACTTTTATTGTCTTAACATCTTTGCGTTTTTTGCAGACCTGTAAGAGACAACAGGGCAATCCTTTTGCAAAATCTTTTTCGTCCAACCGAACAGCGGACAACCTAAGTTCTGCATCAATATTAATGGGGAGCTGAGCAGTGTCAATTCGCATGGTTTGTACAAATCTAACCTTCTTGTAATAATACCCCTTGGAGCTTGGTTTGCGATCTGCTTTTAGGCGTTGGACAATGGTATAACTTGGTTTGGGGCTAAATTTGAGTGCCATATCTACGGTATCAATACCATCCTGTAACATAGATTCGTAGCCATTCTCTACTTTTAATTTCCAGCCTTCTGGTATTTCTACATCTACCACCATCAATAATTTATGAGGCGTTAATAAACGACCTGTTGTTCTTACTATTAACTTAATATCTTCTTCATAAATACTACGCTGCCCTAAGATAGGAGAAGCCCCTAAAAAGAAAAGTATTATCATCTGATAAATGGTAAAACAATAAAAATTAGACGGCTTCATTGGCTCAATTGCTATTTAATGAAGTTGTTTTAAAATAGGTTTATTTTGTTATTACTTTGCGGTTTTGTTTCCAATAACACTACCACAAGTTAGCTAAGTAAAAATACTCAAAACGCTGTTCAACAAAATAAAAGCACTCAATTAGATCGCTATAAAGCAATTTTTTTTATCTTTTAGATGGTTTTAAGCTCTAAAAAATGGTTCTTTTGTTGGAATGCACTCTCTTTACACGATAACTATTCATCATCATAATGCAACATTAGTATTTTGTTACACTTTATCATCTAAATAGATCACAGACCCCTTATGCAAAATCTAGATTATCTTCAACAATTGCATTATCAATACCAAGGATTTTTGGCTGGTCAAGACATTAATCAAACCAGCAGCAGCAAACATTATTTGCCTTTTATGGTGCAAAAAAAGTCCTCTCCAACCATGGACACTTTAAAACAATGGGCTCAGCAAATTTCTCCTAAACTAGTCTTAGGCAAACGAGTAGAACATTTTATGAGTTATTATTTGTCAAGCCAATCTCCCTTTAAAATTTTAGCTCAAAATGTTCAAATTTTTGAACAAAAAACAACCATTGGTGAGTTAGACTTTTTGTTAGAACACCAAACCAATAAAACCCTGATTCATTTGGAACAAGTGTATAAATTTTACCTCTATGTACCCAACTCAAAGAAAAAATCAATTGACAATTGGATTGGTCCAAACTGCAAAGATCGTTTTCAACAAAAAATCAATAAATTACACCAAAAACAATTTCCTCTACTCTACCATCCCAATACACAAAAAACATTCCATGACCTAAACCTAGATTATTCAAAAATTCAACAACAGCTTAGTTTTAAAGCTGCGTTATTTGTCCCTTTAAATTGGACAAAGGGTTCTTTTTCTAGCATCAACCACAATTGTATCGAAGGGCATTGGTTACGTTTTGAAGATTGGAAAAAAATGCCATTGCTCAAACATCAATTTTACCTTCCTCAAAAACAAAACTGGGGCGTTTTCCCCAGCGCCAATACAACTTGGTACAGCTATGAAGTTATAGAAAGTCAGATCTTGACAGCCTTATCCCAAAAACGTTCTCCCTTGTGTTGGATGAAAATAGGAGAAGATCAGTATCGAAAGTTTTTTGTGGTTTGGTGGTAATCGCAATTAAAGTTCTAAAAAATTAGTGTTCTTTTAGGGCTAAATTGGTTCTTTTTTTGAGGTGAAAATTATTTTAATTCACTCTATTTAAACACCTACCTATGAAAACTATTAAAATAATAGCTCTTTGTTTTATTTTAGTCTCAGGCATTTTGGGCCTATCGTTTAGTTGCTGTTCCGATCGACCAGAGTATTGGAACCTTACGAATTTTCAAGTTACAATTTCTGACCAAAATTACATGCCGCCCCATGCAGGGCAAATCAAAGCCGATACCCTTTTATTATTATTGGATTTTGAGATAGAATATTTAGCAGCACAATCTTCTTCTTATAAGGTTATTAATCCGTTTATCAACACTATGTATGCAACATCTTGTCCGCCTTATGGAGAAAAAGGCATGAAAGATCAACTGGTACACATCAATCTTAGCAGTAGTGCTGATTTTAATACTTATCCAGCAGGAATATCCCTAACACCCCTCCTTACTATCTGGGGACATAGTGTCGAAGATTGGATCGAAAAGGGGTATTTTAACGAGACTTGGGACAATCGTTGGGAACTTCGTTTCAACGAAAAACCATCTGCCAACAGCAACCTACACGATTTTAAAATCAGTTTAACGTTTGCTTCAGGTCGAAAGGAAGAAGTGCAATTGGGTGCTATTGCTTGGAATTAATCCTTAAAAGAAGCATTAAAAACAGTGTCTAATTCCATGCTTGGTACTTGCTAAAAAATGCCTACTTCTTTTTGAATCATTAATATTGCTCAAAATTATTTGCAGCTAGAAGGCGAGAAGCAATATATTCTTATTAGATTTGCGCCATTCATTCGATTTGGATTATTCTTATTCTAAAATAACCCAATCTAACAAAAAACTATTTAATCGTCGAAAATTTATAGCTATGCAAAATCCAACTGTTGATAGCACAACATTTAAAAGAGCAGCAAAAACAGATCGTTATGCAGGTCATGATTATTATGATTTAGATGGTCTATTAACAGAAGAGCAAAAAATTGCTCAAATGGCCACTCGTGAATGGGTGAAACAAGAAGTGAGCCCTATTATTGAAGATGCTTATGAGCGTGCTATTTATCCAAGACATTTACTCAAAGGTCTTGGTGAATTAGGAGCACTTGGTCCAAGTCTTCCTGCTGAATATGGCTGTGCAGGTACTGATGAGGTTACTTATGGATTAATGATGATGGAATTAGAGCGTGGTGATTCTGGAATTCGCTCTGCTGCATCGGTACAAGGTTCTTTGGTGATGTATCCTATTTATAGATATGGTAGCGAAGAACAACGTAAAAAATACCTACCTAAACTAGCCAGTGGTGAAATGATTGGTTGTTTTGGTTTGACGGAGCCTAATTCTGGTTCTGATCCAGGGTCTATGACGACCAATATAAAAGATGATGGAGATGCTTATATTCTTAATGGTGCCAAAATGTGGATCACCAACTCTCCTATTGCTGATGTTGCTGTAGTTTGGGCAAAGGATGAAGAAGGAATTATCCGTGGATTAATTGTTGATATGGATACTCCTGGTTGTTCTGCTCCAAAAATCGAAGGCAAGCTTTCTTTGCGTGCTTCTATCACTGGAGAGCTAGTTTTTGAAGATGCTCGCATTCCTAAATCTCAGTTATTGCCTAACATTAAAGGACTAAAAGGGCCTCTTTCTTGCTTGACAAAAGCTCGTTATGGTATCGCTTGGGGTGCTATTGGTGCTGGTTTGGATTGCTACGATTCTGCGCTTCGTTATTCTTTGGAGCGTGAGCAATTTGGCAAACCAATTGGTGGCTTTCAATTGACTCAAAAGAAACTTGCTGAAATGATTACTGAAATCACCAAAGCTCAATTATTGGCTTGGAGATTGGGTACTTTGTTTGACGCTGGAAAGGTTACTCCTGCCCAAGTTTCTATGGCAAAACGTAACAATGTTCACATGGCGTTAGAAATTGCTCGTGAAGCTCGACAAATTCATGGTGGAATGGGGATTACCAATGAATATCCTTGTATGCGTCACATGATGAACTTGGAGACTGTTCTGACCTATGAAGGTACACACGATATCCATTTGTTGATTACAGGAATGGATGTAACGGGTATCAATGCATTTAAATAAGGTTTAACAATCCTTTGAAAATAAAAAAGTCCGCTAGGTATTTTTAACTTAGCGGACTTTCTTTGTTACGGATAAAACATTTGGTTAATGGTATTTTCTGCCTTTGAGTTTAAAAGTTCGAATCATATTAAAACCAATATGTATATCCCCCTTTAACCAATTGCCTGTTGTCTCACCAATAAATGCTTTTTCTATCATTCCTTCTGAGTTACTTAGGTGGATTTGAAATAAATGATTTCCAGTATTAATGTCTAATCCAATCGATAAAGAGTGTTGTAATTTTTTGGTCGATTGCTCAATTGGAGTATAATAAAACTCCAGATTTAAAGCAAAAACATGAGATATTTGCACCTTAGTAGCAATTCCTATTGCAAAAATATCATTTTTGTCACCTATTTTCTCTACCAAATTAAAATGTACATGGGTAGGCATAAGCATCAAGGAAAAGTGTTCTGAAAATTTTCTACCAATCATCAATTGATTGCTATACGACAAACGATGCGTAAAATAATAAGGTGTTCTATTCGGGTTGTTGTTCTTAAGTGTTGTTACAGCAATGGTTGACAGCCATGTTGCCGAAAAGGGGAATGCTCCTTTTCCTGTTTTTTGGTATAAAAACTGAAACTTGGCATAAAAATCATAGTTTTTCCCCAAAGTACTCCTCCCCAATCCAAGTGTCAAAGAATTGGTAATTCCATATTCAAATCCCATTCGCATAGAAGCTTGATCCAATCCAAACAATTCATAAAAACTTCCGTTAATTCGACCAAATCTATGAGCTAAAAGAAATTCTAAGATTCCTTTTTCTTGTGTTTCTAAGCTATGCCCATTGATAATTCTAGATCCATTGAATGTTTTCCAAGTATAAATAGTCGTATCCTTGGGCGTTTTCTTAAGACCATTTTTTTTAGAACCCTGCGCTAAGGTTTTAATTGTTTTGGAACTTACCATAGTCTTTTCTGGCGGACTAGAAGTAAGAGAAAAAGAATCCAACACTTCTTTATGCTGCCCCAATACAAGCGATTGTAAGCAGCAGCAAAAAAAGATAACTAGTAATTTTAATTTCATTTTATTAATTATTAGGCATTCCATCATTAATCCATTTTTCTATTTTTGAAAGGTCACAATCGAGCATTTTGACTCCGCTAGGGGGCATCATTGAATAATTGGAGACATGCTTCATAGAACCTAACAAGCTGCCATTGTTTGCCGTTATCTGTACTTGTGAAAAATCTTCTAAATTAATTCCGCCAAGTGGTGTTTGTGCATTGTGGCAACGATTGCATTCTTGAACAAACAAAGGGACGATAAAATCATTATAACTGACATTTTCTGTGTCGCAGGGAGCTTGTACAGGATACAATTCTTCTGCATTATCATAATAACAACCTGACAGCATAAAAAGGCTTCCCAGTATAAATTGGGTACTAAAAAAATAAGTGCTTTTTTTCATTGGTATTAATTATTAGGCATTCCACTATTGATCCACTTCCTAAGTTTATTTACTTCACAATTTGGCAAAGCGCCACCAGAAGGAGGCATCAAATTATAGCCTGTTGCGTGCAAAATTGTTCCCATCAAACTACCATCCAAACCACTATTTCGAATGTCGGTATAGTTCTCTAGTTTTACGCCCCCTAAAGGAGTTGTCGCATTGTGGCAGCCTGTACATTTGGTGCTAACCATAGGGGCTATATCCTGTGCAAAAGAAATCGTTAAGGTGTCACAACTCTCTTCACAAAAAAGATTTTGCGCTCCTTGATTGATCCATTTTTTAATCAAATCTTTATCGCTTGTAGACAAAGGAGCTCTAGGAGGCGGAGGCATCAAATCATCCGTATCATAAAGACATTCAAAAAGTTCGCTGTCCCAAGGATCATAAGGTTCTACTTCCGATCTAATGTTTTGATAATTCGTCAATACAATACCATCAGCATGAGATTGTACGTCATGGCAACCACTCATAGAGCAATTGGAGACAATTAAAGGCAATATTTGGCGTTCAAAATAAACGGTATCAGGATCACAAGGATGTACAATTCCCGTCCCTGTTCCAGTCCCAGTCCCAGTTCCTGTTCCTGTTCCTGTTCCTGTAGAAGTATTATTACCTCCTCCTGTTGGATCAGGGTCTGGATAAATAGGCTTATGCTTACAGGCATCCAAACTTAGTATAAGTAAAAGAGTAGCTAAGGATAGAAAAATTACTTTTTTTTGCATTGTTACTTTTTTAAAATATATGACTTTAAATCTTCGACTTGCTGCTTATTCAGGCGTTCGATGGGATAATGGGGCATATAAGGACGATGACCTGGTAAAGAATACGTGCCATAGGCAATAATATAATAGAGTGAAAAATGGGAATTTTTGTATAGATTAGAACGCAAATTTTGCAAGCTAATTGAGGTATTATCCAACAGATAATGAGATACGCCTTTTTCATTGTGGCACCACAAACAACTTAATTCATAAATTGCTTTTCCCTTTTTAGGGTCTCCTTTTTGGGTATTTTCATAGCCTTTTTTTAGATTTTTTGGGGGACCATAAAAATGAGCTGGCGATTGCTGGAGGTATTGGCGCTTTAACCATTTTATTTTGCTTGGTTTGTCATCGTTGCCATTGAGATATTGCCAATCCTGCTCAGAAAGATCCAAATCGCCCATTTTCCATTGCAAAGACCAATAATACGCCAATACGGCCTCTACTTCCCATCCCTTCATTAAACGTCCTTGAGAACATTCAATAGCGCATAATTGAATTGATTTTCGGAGGTCTTTATGTGCGGTCTTTATCTTTTCTGAACCGTATTTTTTTACATAATCATCATTGTACCAACTTTCTCTATTGACAATTCCCTTGAAGGTTGAGCCCTGCAAAAAAGGCAACTTGTGTTCTATCGCATAATCCAATCGTGTTTCAGGATCGCTGATCGTCAAATCAGGGTTTTCTCGTTCTATATTATGACAAGTCGTACAGACATAGTATTTACTAACATAGGTGGTTCTTTTTCCTTTTGCATCCTTTGTGCGACCATTTTTGACAATTTCCTCTCCTTGCTTGATTTGTTCTGGACTAGGTTGAATATAATGTGGTGGTTTGGGAGCTCCCAAATCCCATAAGACATCATAGAGGTTGTCCTCTCCTGTCCATGGTTGCTCTTCTTGGTTTCTCCAACTCAATAAAAAAATGCTGCTCACTAAAAGCAAACATACAAGGCTAATCTTTGGCATAAAAAAATATTAAATAGACCCTAAAAATAATCTAAGGTCTGAAGTTGTCTTTTTAGGAATAATTCCTTTTCTGCGGCCAAAACTATAAAAAATGGTTGAATAATTCTACATTTGTTTTTATTTATTCTTAGTCTAAATAAACATAAAATATAGTTTATAAAATGAAAAAAAACACATACCTTTTATTTGTAATTAGTTACTTACTGACTTGCTTTCAGTCAGTCGTTGCACAAAATGTAGTTACTATAGGGACTAGTACTGCTAACTCTAGTGATTTAGCTCCAATCAACCGTTATTACACCTATTCTACTTCCGAAATAATCTATACTTCTTCCGAAATTGGTTATGCAGGAAACATTACTAAATTAGCATTTCAAAAAGCGTCTGGAGCTAGCTCTGTTTCGATTGATAATGTTTCGATATACCTTAAAACAAGTTCTAATAATAGCCTGTCCGCAGGAAGTACAGACAGCACTACCTATACGCTAGTATGGGCTGGTAGTTTTCCGAATACAATGCCCAATGGCTGGGCTGAGGTAAGCTTAAACAGTCCTTTTTATTATAATGGTAGTGATAACTTGCAAGTATTAGTGCTTAAGGGAAATCAAACTTATGCAAGCAGTCGTCCCTATTATCACTATACTTCAACGGGAAGTACTTACCTCACTAAAACGTATAAAAGTGATAGCGCACCGTGGGACAATAGCCAATATTTATCTACCACTTATAATCGCCCCAACATTCAGTTAACCATCGCTTCTACAACGGTAAATGATGCGGGTATTGTTGCGCATCAGCCTCAATTGCTTTGCCCTGGGACAGCCAATATCACAGCCAGTCTAAGAAATTTTGGAACCCAAAACCTAAGTACTGCAACCATTCATTGGTCGGTCAATAGCATTGCTCAAACACCAATCCACTGGACAGGTTCTCTTTCGCCTAATCAACAGATTAGTGTTAGTCTAGGAACCTACACATTCAATCAGGGGAATACCTATAACTTAGCCATTAACAGTGTACTGCCCAATGCGGTTACGGACGAAAACCAAGCCAATGATCATTATAATACAAGTATAAACTTATCTTTCACGGGCACCTACACAATTGGGGGAACGGCTCCTAATTATGCGGACTTAAGCAATGCTATTGCTGATTTGGCAGCCAATGGCGTTTGTGGTCCTGTGATTCTCGAACTAAGGGATGGCACCTATAGCGGGGCAGTTACCATTCCCGAAATAACAGGAATGTCAACCATCAATACCTTAACTATTCGCCCCGAATTGGGCGCCAGTAATGTTGTCATCACCAGTAATCATGCAACGGCAACGCTAACCTTTGATGCTGCGGATCATGTAACCATTGATGGGCGTTCTGGCGGAGCAGGCAGCAATAGTGCATTGGATATTGACAATAGCAATAATGATGCTTCAACAGTTTACCTTGTCAATGGTGCAACGTATAATACCATTCAACACTGCCACCTAAGAAATCACTGTTGGGAAGCTTCTAAAGGGGTTATTACTTTTGGAGACGATGGTTGGTCTGTTCCTGTGACCTCAGGAGGCAATAGCTATAATTTGATCCAGTACAATCACATCCGAGAAAGCGTCTCTGGTAGCACCTACCAAGCTATCGTTTCTCAAGCGCCAACTGCCAACAAAAACAGCCACAATACTATTCTACGCAATTCAATTTACAATTACAATACGGAAGGAATTTTATTGGACGATGGCAATGAATACTGGACGATCAACAACAATAGTTTTTACCAACACACTAGTCGTTCGGGGCAAATGATTGGTATTTTGATTAAGGATGGAACAGGCTATTCGATTGAAGGAAATGGCATGGGAGGCGCTGACGACAACAGAGGCGGCACTCCAACAACTGCTACTGGCAGTGGGCGTTTTACAGGTATTAAAATAGAATCTGGTGTAGGAACAGGAACCGTCAATATCCTTAATAACATCATTGCTAATATCAAAACAGCTTACTATTTTTCAGGGATTGACCTTTCCGCAGGAACAGTACGCATTGAAGGGAACCGAATTGGAGGCTACCAAAACCAAGACAAAATCGAATCGGAATGGCGACCTGCTGTGGGGATTGAATTTTATGGAAGTGATGTCAATGTTACCATTAAAAATAATACCATCGGTAACATTCATTTTAATAGTAGCTCTAGCTCTAATCATACCGCTTATGGAATTCAAGCAGAAGTGGGAAATGCAAGTATTAGCAACAATGATATTTTTTACATTACCTCCAATGGTAGTTATAGTAGCTATTCTCCAGAAGACAATGTAGCAGCTGGTATTTATGTTGGTCGTTCTGCTTTTGCTTCTGGTGGTCCTTACCCACTGCGTATTGAAGGCAATCAAATTCACCATATTCAACAGCTAAGCACCAGTGATATTGGTCCTGCTGCTGCGATCTATATTGAGGACGAAAAGAACAGTGATTTTACCATCACTCGAAACAAAATTTATGAAATCAATACCACCGCTGGCAATCACAATAGTTCTGTTTGGGGAATCTATACGCAAACAACAGGCGATATACTTTTTGCAAACAATCAGATAAAAGTAGGGCGTACCACTTCAGGAACGGCAAACGTTAAAGGAATTGAAAGTGCAGGTACCACAGGCAACAAGGAAGTTTATTACAATACTATTGTGATAGATGGAACTTCTGGGGCAACTGCAAGCGTAAATTCTTTCTGTCTTCTTCGCCAAGATCAAGCCAACCTCAATTTGTTAAATAATGCTTTTATTAACAATCGCTCTGGAGGGACTGGCAAGCACTATTGCCTAGGTAATAATAGCGCAAATCCTCAAGATTGGTCGTCCAATTATAATTTCTTTGCCAACCATGATATCAATGCGCTCAATCAATGGAATCATGTCGATAAAAACTTTGGAGATTGGAAACTAGCAACTGCTAGTAGTGAATCTAGCTGGGCAGATGATTTATCTCAAATTAATTTGAATAATTTGTTTGATAATTTTCTAATTGGGCATTTAGATATTGATCCTGCTCAAAGAGAATCTTGGTACCTCAATGGAAAAGGTGTTCAAATTCCTAGCATAACCGAAGATGTTAATCATCTTTTGGCTGGGCGTTCTACTATTGTAGCGGATGGAGGAACCGATATTGGAGCCAATGAATTTACCCCCACAGTTAGCCCTCAAGAATTAAGCATTACAGGGAATCATACCTTGGGTGGAATTGAAATATTGTCCTTTGCCAATCGTCCTGTTGCTAAAATAGAATGGGGGAATACAGGCGTACTTCCAAGCATTCAGTCTGCTCAATATTATTCTGGAACTAGTCCCAATGATCCTAGTAATAACGGTGCCATCAGTAGCCCCAAGCACTTTGATGCTTATTGGAAAATTGCGGCTACAGGAGGGAGTGATTTTACCTACACCATAACCCTATTGTATGATGATGCTTTGATTGGAACCATTCCTTCGGAATCACTTTCTAAATTGGCAAAAAAAATAACTGGTAGTGTAGGAACTTGGCAAAGTTATAATTCAACGGTTAATAGCAGTAGCAACGAATTGAGCTATGGGACCTTGAATAGCTTTTCTGAATTCACAGGCTTATTGGATGCGAGTACCCTTCCAATTGACTTGTTGAGTTTTAGTGGTCAAAAAATCAATGCAAACATCGAACTTCAATGGACTACTTCTTCGGAAACCAATAATGCTTATTTTACGCTTCAAAAAAGTGTTGATGGCATCAATTGGCAATATTTAGACACCGTATCTGGGCAAGGTACAACCACTCAACCTAGCCATTATACCTACACAGATGTCAATCCTTTTAGCAGTTATAATTATTATCGCTTGTTGCAAACCGATTTTAGTGGAGCTATTTCTAACATTTCGAATGTTATTATGATCTACTTTGATACAGCCATAAAAAGGGCGAAACAATTTCCTCCTTCCTTCTGGATCAATAGCCAAAAGGAGCTTTGTTTTATGAGTGAAAGGAATAGTTCTTTTGTCCTTCAGATATTTAATACGCTAGGGCAGGTTGTTTATAAGTCTGACTATAACAGTCACCAAGGCTTAAATAGGATTCCGCTACCTGTAAACAACACCGTTCCTTGTGCTTATATTATTTCAATAAGTAATAAACAGTCTTCTTATTCTCAAAAAGTTATTGTTCACTAACGTTGTTGATTGGATGATGTGGCGATTTGTTTTCAAATCGCCACCTTTTATTTCCCAAAGACACCGACGATCAATTATTCAATCGACTCAATTGTTGCCTTTCCAGTCAAAAACATGTCGTGAATATGGCTATATTTAAACAAGCCATTCCGTCCGTTGGTATACAGGTTTTTAAATCCTTTTAGATAATCTAAAATCGTTGCTATCTTTTCTTCAAAACCAATTTCTAAAATAGGATAAGCAAAAGGCAACCGTTTGACCACCACATTTAATAACTCATCTTCTTTGAAAAAGCCCAAGGGCAAGACCTTTCCTTTGATTTCTTCAATCAATTCCTCCTCTCCCAGTTTCCACCAATAATCATTATGCTGGCAAGGAATTTCAACGGCAAGCGTTGTTTTATTAGAGGGAGCCATTTTAGCGCTTCGATTTTTAGGCTCATAAATTCTAGTGAACGGGAATTCTTCATCTGGAAAATACATAGAAGCATTGTTATTGATGCTTGGTTTGTCTATCATAAAAACCACCAGAAGTATGCTTCTAAAGCGAATTTGCTGGATTAAATCTAATATTTCAGCAGGAGGACGAGGGCTTAAGCTATTTAAAAATACATTCAGTGGCAGTGTATTAAGCAAGCAATCTACCGTTTTGATTGATTGATGATTTAGTTCTATTTTTGTAATTTTTTGATCTTGATGATAAATTTTAGTCACCTTATGATTGGTTAGGATATTGTTGAGATCACAACGTTCGGCTAAACGATCAAAAATACTTCCAATCCCATAATCAGGATAATAGAAGGCTCCATCAATATGTTCTGTCTTTGCTTTGAGTCCCAATAAACCTTCAATAATAAATGTTTTTACATTTAAGCCTTTTAAGCGCTTGCCTGCGACCTGCGTAGACAGTTGATGACAAGGAGTTCCCCATAATTTTTGGGAGTAATTTAGCAAAAAATTTTCGGCTATTTTTTTCCCATAAGCCTTTAAGGCTAAACGTTCAAAATTATCTTCTCCTGTTCTAGTTTTTAGGTTTTCCAAGGCAATTTCAGCAGCAGCTTTTACAAAGGTGGGCAGCCCCAATTTGGACACCAAATTAAGAGGGGTTAGCGGAAAATCAATAAATTTCCCATCTTTATAAATCTGACTAGGGCTGTGGATTTGTTTTAATTCTCCTTGCATTAAATCCTTGATTAATTGCGTCACCTCTGCTGACTTGTCGTGTATACGATGCGCTCCAGCATCAAACAAAAAATCTTCGTATTGAAAGGTTCTACAATTCCCACCCGTTTTTTCTTGCCCCTCATAAATGGTAAACGCATAGTTTTTTTTCTGGGCATAATACCCCAAGGCTAAGCCTGCTGGTCCTCCACCCAAAATAGCGATTTCTTTATTGCTCATTTATCTCGTTGTTTTTTTGATTTGTGTATTGATACAAGACCAATTGACTCCAAAGTCGATTGACATAAGGATTGTGATAAAACATCAATTCGGTTCCCTTTTGCCCCATCAGATGATCTATATTTTGTGTCGAATAAACAAGGGTATAACCTGCTGTATCGGGAAGTCCCTCTCTCTCCAAATTATCCAAGGAAAAACAATTGATCTTGCTCTTTTTTAATTCTGTATGTTTTTGAAAATAAAAATTAATCAATCTAGGACTCAACACCAAAATGGGGTCAGTGGGGTGCTGATCCATTAAATATTGCTTAATTTGCGAAATGCTAGAAGGGCTTTTGTGTTGCCACGCCAATACTGAACTAACCAAAATATAAGTTCCGAAGGTCAGTGGTATAAATATATTTTTAGTTGGGTTGCTTGTCGCTAAAAAGCGATCTGCGCCAAAGGCGATTATCATAGCAGCAAATGGAATTAAGGGCATAATGTGCCGAGGCTTATACACAATGTTCTGAAAAAAGTAAGCCCAAATCGTATATATTCCTAGGCTGAGTAATACGCAATAGATGTATTTGTTCCCCTTATACAACGCCTTTTGATAACAAAACCAAAGCGCCTTAAGGACAAATACCAACATCCCCAACGACCAAATTGCCGTCAACCAATGCCGCTCCAACCAATAACCGCCTAAACCATCTGCCCAGATGCTTTCAAGCATTGCCACTAAACGTTCTATATAGCTTCTATCGTTTGCCATAACCGTTCCTCCCCACTCTGTAAAATGTCCTACAGAATGCCGTTGGCTTACTTCTAATAATGACTCCCATCCTGTATCCCACAACATGGGAAGCAGCCAAAAAAGAACGGCTCCAAGCCCTGCTAAACACAAAAAGTGAAGCTGCCGAAAAAAGATAACAGCCAATAAAATAGAAGGCAACCAAAAGGGAATATAAGACAGCCTTAGCCCACATTGCAAGCCCATTATAATAACATGCAATAAGGCACTACTCAGCAAACGATAGCGAATGGCATTCAAAAAATAAAAGCTACCGCTCATCAATAATGCCAATCCAAAAATATCGGGCATATATCGGGTAGACATAAGCAATAACAAAGGGTTAAACAACAACAATAGCCCTAAACTATAGCTTTGTTTTTCTGCTTCTTGATCCAATAAGAGCGCATAAATTTTATAACTATAAACAATAATTATAAACGTTGCGACTCCTCCCATTAAGGCATAAGAAATTCCGAGATTTTGAACCACTAAAAATAGTGGCTTGATGAGCATAAAGTAAAAAAAGTAACCTGGAAAATGAGGCTGGAGCGCCACTACATCATAATTATAAACTGCTAAGGCAAAACGAAGGCTGTCTATATCTTCTATATAGAAAATAGCACTAACCATTCTACTCAGCAAACAAGCAAGCAACAACAACAAGCATTTGATGACCTGTTGCTTTGTGTAGGGTTGACCATTTTTCTGCTTCATCCCTCCCTTGTATTAGAATTTATACTCTACTCCCCCTACTATCTGTAAGCGATTTCCAACTAAAATCCCTGAACTAGAAGTAGCAGAAGGATGTGCTGGATGAGAGTGTAATCTAGAACTAATGTAAACCTTATCCAACAAGTTTTCACCGCTTACAAAAAAGCGCAAAAAGTGCTTGTATTGATAACTAATGCTTGCGTTCAACAGCCAATAAGCTGGAATGGGTCCTGTATCTCCTCGATTAAAAATATAATTGATGTTCTCATAATCGCTATAAGAACGGCCTACATATCGATATTCTACAAAGGCAGAAAGCCCAAAATAAGAATGATAGGTTGCTGCAATTGAAAACGTATGTTGGGGAGCATACGGCAGTTCATTCCCTGCTACATCTGGAGTCGTGTTCAAACTAAGCGCAGAGCGATTGAGTTTACCGCTCAGTATTGCCGTTCTAAGGTAAGTATAGTTCAGTTGGATATTGGGCAAATGTTTCCAGAGTTGGGAGGTTTTTATCGTAAATTCGGTTTCTATCCCTGTTGTAACAACCTGATTCTTGTTAGTAAAACTGCTTTTAAACCCCGTGCTTACCAAATCATCAATCAACAACAAAAAGGCGGTTGATTCTACCGCTAAATACTTGGAAAAAGAACGGCAACCCAATTCAAAATTCCAACTGCTAGAAACTAAGGATGCTAGGTCTTGATACTGGGTATTGGTTGGGTTTCCGAAATCTGTTGCCCGAAGTGTGCGAATAGATGGAGGGCTAAAGGCTCGATGTGCCCCTCCAAAAATATCCAATGCTTTGAAGGCATAATTAAACCCTACTCCTGGTAGTAGAGTAAAAAATGCATTGCTTTTTCGATCTCGATTTACCGACAATAAATCTACTTGCTCCAAATTAAATGCTTCTAATCGAAACCCTCCATGCAGACTTAATTTGCCCAATGTAATTTTTTCAATGGCAAAGAGCGAAAAAGCATAGGTTTCTAAGTGGTAATGATTGCCCACTTGTACCTTTTGTTGCGTAGCAGAATCAAATTCATAAAAAACACCTTCATAATCGTTGGGCGCATTGCCTTTCTTTTCTTGCTGATTGATATTTTCTAGATGAAAATGAATTCCTACATTTAATTTTCCATCAACCGTTTTGCTAATGTTGTGGTTCCACACAAAGCTTTGTTCTAAACCACCAGTATAAACTTGTTGCAAATTGCTTCGATTAGATACTCCATTTCCAACCCGAATCAAATCTTGAATCGCATAGCTATTTTCAATCGATTGTTCTTTTAAATTATTCGCTAAATAATCTGCTTCTGAAATAAAGATATTGTCCTCTTGCCACCAACCAAAATTGGTATAATTGAAGTATAATTTAGTTTCAGAATCTACTTGCTTAGCAATTTCATGCTGATAGGTTAAATTAAAACCAATGTTCCAATTACTTAACGTGTCGCTTTTTTTTGCATTAAATCTAGGGTTGGTTCGATAGGAATATTCCGTTAAACCAGTGTAAGTTGTATTGGCATCTTCAAAGTTTCCATGAATTTTAAAATCTAGGCGATTTTTGGGAGTAGGAACATAAGCCAATCGAGCGTTTCCATTGACCTGAGAAAATGTGTTATGACTCTTATAGCCATCTCCTCGTTTGTATAAAAACTGAAATTCAGGTCTAATTTTTTCTGTTCCAAAGCCTCCTATTTCTGCCAAAGCACTAGCAAAACCATTCATACCGCCCTGTAGTCTAATTTTTCCTCCCATTGCTTGACGAGGAGTCTGGGTAATAAAATTAATCACCCCACCTATACTTTGCGCTCCATACCGAAGTGCCGAAGCCGATTTTAAAATTTCAATGCTTTTAATTCGTTCTACTGGAGGGGTGTTAAAGGTTCCTAAGCTCATCAAATAAGGGCTCGTTTGCAAAGGCAGACCATCCTCTAATAAAACCACTCGCTGAGATTGTCTAGGATCTAAACCACGAACTCCTATATTAATCCGAGAACTGCCAATTCCGCCATCCGAAAAAGCAGAAATACCAGAAACACTTGCAAGGGCATCTTGTATACTCATTCGATTTTGCAACTCTATAGTAGTAGCTGATAACACCTTGGCATTGCTACTAATTGTTGACAAATGATTGTCTTTATTGCTAATTATTTCTGAGGGTGCTAGATCAAAATGTTTTGGATGCATATAAACGTTAAAACGATTGGCTCCTTCTTCTAATAAGACCACCAAATGAATGCTCGCATAACCGTTTTTGTGTATTTTTATTTCTTTTTTTCCATAAGTCAAACCGTCTATGCTATAACGCCCAAAAGAGTCACTAGTCGTTTCTTTTATCACCTGATAGCCGCCTATAATTTCAATTTTTGCATTATAAATATAGTATTGATTAATAGAATCAATCAATTGCCCTTCAAATGTTGAAGGTTCGACTTGGCTAAATGCAAGATAAGGTAAACTGCTAATCACTAAGAGCAAGGTATATCCTATTTTCTTAATACAAATTGTCATTCTATCTTAGTTTAAAATTTTTGAGGATTAGTTGGTTGCTTAAATGTTTTGAAGAAATTATTAGAACGCCCTGAACCACTACCCGATCCAGATCCACTGCCTGATCCAGAGCCTGATCCTGATCCCGTGCCAGTACCTCCTGTTCCCGTACCTCCTGTTCCAGAGCCACCGCCTGTCCCTGTTCCTCCTGTTCCAGAGCCACCGCCCGTTCCTGTTCCCGTGCCTCCCGTACCTGAACCGCCACCTGTGCCTGTGCCTGTTCCTGTACCTCCTGAACCTGTTCCCGTACCTCCTGAACCTGAACCACCGCCTGTGCCCGTTCCTGTTCCCGTACCTCCTGAACCTGAACCACCGCCTGTGCCCGTTCCTGTTCCCGTGCCTCCTGAACCTGAACCACTGCCTGTGCCCGTTCCCGTTCCTGTACCTCCTGAACCCGAACCACTGCCTGTGCCCGTTCCTGTTCCCGTGCCTCCTGAACCTGAACCACTGCCTGTGCCCGTTCCTGTTCCTGTGCCTGTTCCTCCACTAGTCCCTGTTATAAGATTAGGATCCTCATAGGCTGTTTTTATTCCATCAGGAGCAAAGTTTAACTCCTCATCTTTACAAGCGGAAATCCCCACAAAACAGACCAATAAAACCATCAAGTATTTTTTTCTACACATATTAATTGGCAATTGAGAATAATTAACACTCCGAAGCATCTTCTATCCTATTTTACAACGAAGTAACGAATAATAAGAATTGGATTTTTAGCACCTCAAAGTGCCTTCAAACCTAAAAATAACGCCCCAAGATAAGAATTAAACTATTTTAATTTATACTAAGTCTAAATAAATTTTAATTTTACATTTAACTAAATACGCAGCGAATTAAAACAAAAATAATGGGAGTTATATTAGTGACTGGTTGTGCAGGTTTTATAGGAAGTCATATCTGTTCTCACCTGTTGAGTCAGGGGAAAAAAGTACTTGGTATTGACAATTTGAACGATTATTATAGCAGCAGATTAAAAGTAAGGAATTTAGTCCCCTTACAAGCGCATAAAAATTTTGAATTTAGGCAACAATGCATTGGAGACCTTTCTGGATTAATGAAAATTAGCACTTCCATAGACCTAGTCATTCATCTAGCTGCTACACCAGGAGTTGTTCCTTCTCTCAACCAAGTCCAAGCTTATCTTGATAACAATATCAATAAATACAATGTATTATTAGACTATATGCAAATCAAAGGAATTAAGCGGCTCATTTTTGCGTCTTCCTCCTCGGTTTATGGCAATACTCCTAATGGAGTAGAATCGATGGTTTTGCAGCCCATTTCGCCTTATGGTTTTACCAAACAAATGGGAGAACAACTCAATTACCAATACCACTATTTGCATCAAATTTCTATTGTTAATTTAAGGCTATTTTCTGTTTATGGTGAACGAATGCGACCAGACTTAGCCCTCCCAAAATTCATGAATAGCTTACTTAATAATCAGGCGATTGATCTGTACAATAATGGCAATGACTATAGAGATTTTACCTATATTGAAGATGTTGTGCAAGCTTTTATGGCAACAATCAATTATTTGGAGCAAAATGCCCCTTGTTTTCAAAGCATCAACATAGGCAATAATCAGCCGATCAAAATTCGAACATTATTGTCTTTATTAGAAGAAGTAAGCAATAGAAAGGCAATCTATTCCAACTTAAAAAAGAGAAAAGGAGAGGTATTTCGCACCGCTGCCAATATAAGTAAAGCGCAGTTATTACTAGCCTATCAGCCTCAAACATCTATTGAAGAAGGAATTTATAAGTACTATCAATGGTATCAACAACAACAAGAAATCACCCCAATTCCAGTAGGCTGTTAAGTTACTTTTTTAGACCATCTTCGTCCAAAGCTGCCAAGACATTCTTAGACGTGCTTACCAAATTAGAAAAGATGGCTCTAGCATAGTCGTTTTTGGTGTTTTTGTATAAACCCTGTAGTATTCCTTGTTCTACAATTTTGCCATTCTTAAGGAAAATAATCTCATCTGCAATAGCAATGGCATCTTGAATATCGTGTGTGATAAAAAGAACAGAGATATTAATTTGTTTAACAATTCGATAAACTTCTTGGCGCAAATTAGATTTCAACTCAGCATCAAGGCTACTAAAAGGCTCATCTAACAATAACAATTCAGGGTCAACAGCCAAAGTTCTGGCAAGCGCAACTCGCTGCTGTTGACCTCCGCTTAGCTCATTTGGGTACCTTCCCCCATAGCCATCTAACTCGATGATATGAAGCAGCTCATCTACTTTTTTAGTATTTTTATTCTTTAAACCATAAGCAATATTTTGCGCAACCGTCAAATGAGGAAATAAAGCAAAATTTTGGAAAACCATCCCCACATTTCTTTTTTGAGGAGGGACTATTTTAGTCATGCCTGAAACCTCTTTTCCCTTTACCACAATCGTTCCTGAATTGGGGCGTTCTAGCCCTGCAATCAATCTCAAAAGTGTCGTTTTCCCACTACCACTTTCTCCTACTATTGCACAAATGCTGCCTTCTTTCAAGGCAAAATTTACATCTTTCAAGGCATATTCTTTTCCCCAATTATAGGACTTAGAAAGATTCTTTATGCTTAAAATATCCATGTTATTATCGTTGTATATTATAATCCTAAAAAGGGCTTATTCTTGATCTAATTTGGCTTCCCATCGCTGAACAATCAACATAAAAAAGAGCACAATACCAATGAGCAGCAAAGCAGGTAAAGCCGCTTCTGCCACCTGTTCATTGTCTGCATATTCGTAAGCCTTTACTGCCAGAGTTTGTACCTTATAAGGTTTTAAAATAAGCGTAAGTGGTAACTCTTTGAGGGTGTCAATAAAAACCAAAGTAAATGCACTAGAAAGCCCTATTTTTAGCAAGGGTAATTCTATCTTTAGCAAAGTTCTCAAAGAAGTTTTTCCCAACAAATAAGAAGACTCTGCCAAATAACGTCCTACTTTTAAGACATTTGCTTCCAATGGATTATAGGCTACTGCCAAAAAACGGACCACATAGGCATACACTAAAACTATGCTGCTGCCATAAACAATATAACCTATTTTTAGTTGAAAGTTATCATAGGCAACATCCACAAAAACTTGACTGACTGCCATTACGCCAATCCCTATAATAGCTCCTGGTATTACATAACCAATCGTTGCCATTTTAGAAAAGATGGTTAAGGATTTTAAATGATTCCATTGGCTAAAATAGATTAGACTAATTGCTCCCACAACCGTACAAGCAGCCGTCATTAGGGCGATACCACAACTTTGCAAGGTAATCCACCATAGCTCAAGCTTAAAAACTTGATAAAAGGTAAGATAAGCCCAATAAAACAATTGGACAAGCGGCAGTAAAAGCCCAAAAAATATTGGAATGCACAAAATGCCAATATAGGCGATTTTCTTTTTGCCACTCAACTGAATTCTATCTTTGGTGCTCCCCTTATGACTATCTATTGGAATAGTATAGGACTTTTTTCCTCGTTGAATTTTTTCAAACATTCGCAATACAAAAACTAAAAAAATTAGAATTGCAGATAGATAAAAAGCAGTTTTGAGATCCTCTAATGCCGTCCATGTTCGAAAAATACCCGTTGTAAACGTATTTACCCCATAATACTTTGCCGCTCCAAAATCATTCAATACCTCCATAAAAACCAAAAAGACACCTGCTACAATAGCAGGTTGTGCTAAGGGTAAGGCAACCGTTCTAAAGTATTTTTTTTGAGAAGCTCCCAACAAAAATGCGGCATCTTGTATACAAGAAGATTGATTTAGAAACGCCATTCTTGTACTAATATAAACATAGGGAAAAAGGGATAAACTTAACACCCAAATCAATCCATAAATATTCATCATATCAATAGCCACCTCCGTTATTCCTACTAGACTTAATAACCGCTGTAACAAACCGCTATTACCAAAAAAACCAACATAGGCATAAGCCACGATATAAGAAGGAATCGCCAAAGGCAAAAAGAGCAAGCGCTCTATTATTTTCCGATAAGGAAAATCATATTGGCTTATGATCCAAGCGGAAGAAACACCAATCAGAATAGACAATGTCCCTGTTCCCAGCAACAAAAAAATAGAATTGTACACATAGGCAGACAATAGATGTTCACAAACATGCTCCCACATCGGTCCCGCCTGCCCAAAAAGATTTAATACAATACTAAAAATAGGCAACGCAATAAATAAACCAATGGCAATTGTCCAAAATGACCATTGGTTTATATCACGAACAAAACGTCTTATTTTGTTTTTTATTTCCATCCTACCTTATCAAATGTCATCACAGCTTGCTTATTCAGCTCTCCCAAAACAGATAGTTCAAGGGCATCCTCTTTAAATTCTCCCCAAGAGCGAAGCAGCTCAGAAGATTCAGCCATTGGATTAACAGGGTATTCATAATTAGCGCTTGCAAATTCTTCTTGTACTTCTTTGCTTGCTAAATATTCTATAAATTTAATGGCATTTTCCTTATTAGGAGCATATTTTGCCACTCCAATTCCACTAATATTAATGTGCGTTCCTCGTCCTTCTTGATTGGGGAAAAAGACCGCTACGTTCTGTCCAGCCTTGACCTCTTCTTCATCTTTAGAATTCAATAATTTGCCCAAATAATAGGTATTAATAATCGCCAATTCTCCTTCGCCAGCCAAAATTGCTTTTACCTGATCTCGGTCATTTCCCTTGGGAGAACGAGCCATATTATTAACCATTCCAGCAGCCCATTGCTCCGCAGTTGCCTCATCTGTATTGGCAATAATAGAAGCCAACAAAGATTGGTTGTAAATGTTGCCTGAAGATCGAATTAGAACTTTTTTATTCCACTGGGGTTCTACCAAGTTTTCATAAGTTGAAAGCTGTTCGGGTTTTACCTTCTCTTTATCATAAACCACCACACGAGCCCTTTTGGTCAAACCAAACCAATTGTTTTCACGATCTCTCAAATGAGCAGGTATGGTTTCGGTTAGAACATTTGATTCGATTGCTTGCAAAAGTTGTTTGCTCTTTGCCCTTACCAATCGACCAGCATCAACCGTAAGCAACAAATCTGCTGGAGATTGCGCTCCTTCTCGCTCCATTTTTTGAATTAATTCATCCGCATTAGCATTCACTACATTTACCTTAATTCCTGTGCTTTTCTCAAAATTGTCAAAGATAATTTGATCGGTATCATAATGTCGATGCGTATAAAGATTTAGCTCCTTATTTTCAGTTTTTGAAACTTCTGTTGTAGGCTCATTCGTTTCGCTTTGGCAAGATGCCAACGCTATAATTAGCCCTACTATCAAGATAATTTTATCCATAATTAAATTTTGATTTGGAAAATAAATTGCGCAAATCTAACTATTTAGATTGAGTCTAAACAATATTCTTTCAATTAATTTAAAACCATTTTTTGTTCTTATTCCTAAGCAGATGCACAACAAGCTATTATAAAAAAACACCCCAAACATTTAGTATTTGGAGTGTGGTTAGATGATTCAAAGATCACCAAAAACAATCAATCTATTGTATTGTTCTAAAATTGAATTTTATAATTGATATTTGGGAAGATTCCGCCCTGATAGAGATATTCTATTTTTTCGGTTTCTACATTATAAGCTTGTGTAAAAATATTGTTGTAATTAATGACATTCTGAATATCTATTCCTATGGTATGCGTCATTTTTTTCATGTTAATTTTGTAGCTCAACCCAAAATCCAAACGAACATAAGGAGCTACTTGCTCGGTGTAATCTTTCTTATCAACATAAATCGCACGCCCCGCTGCTCTAGATTGTTCTACATCTACAGGCGTATATCGAGAACCACCTGCCAAAATAAACTTGCTGTTAAGCCCAAAGGTATTATTTTTGTTTTTGCCAACCTTAAATTCTTTTCCTCCCAACAATGAAATATTGTAGTTGGTATTAAAGCGAGTGTTGTACCAATTGCCATCTTTCGCCTGATATTTAGAATCATAAACAGAAGCCGTAAATAGGATATAATATTGCTTGCTAAAGAATTTTTCAAAGGTCAAATCCAATCCAAAATTTCGTCCCAAGCCTTCACTTACCATTCCTTTTGCATTCAATACTTCAAAAATATTGGTCGTATTCAGGATGGTTAAGGTGCTTTCTGTTTCATTTTCAACAGGTACATCATACAAATATTGATAATAGGCTTCTATTTTCAGATTTATATCTTTGCTAATGGCAAAATCATAGCCCAATACAGCATGTACTGCTTTTTTAAGCTCCAAATTTTTGTTGCCTTCTTCCAAGTTGGGAACTTCTACAAAGTAATAAGAAATATCTTCCATTCTTGAATGAATTCCTCCCCCAACACTAATAGAATGCTTAGGGGCAAAATTCCACTTGGCAGAAAGACGAGGCTCTATAGCGTATTTTTTATTTAAGGTAAGGTAAGAATAATGCAGTCCTGCGTTAATGCCCCAATTGGTATGTGGGCGATATTTCCAGCTCGCATAAGCTTGCAAAAGTTGGGTAGCACCTTTGTTATCCAAAAAAGTTTTTAGCCTTCCTGTGTTTTCATCCTTTCTTTTTACATCATAACCAAAATTCAGTTGATTAAACACCACCCCTGCTTTAAGGGTGTTTTTTGCTCCAAATTTGTGGGTATAAGCCGTTGTTGCTCGAATACTATATCGGTTGAATAAATTGGCTCCCGAAACATCTTTTTGGTAATCATCCTGAGCAGCTAATTCATAATATTCTGACTTAGATTGTTGCCCAGATAAAGCAACCACTGTTTTTAAATAACTATTTTCACTAACAATAATACGATGAGACAAACCAACTACGCCCATTTTTCCTTTAGCATCATAGCCGTCATTATCGCTTGCTTTTTCCCATTTTAGAGAATCTTTTTCAGGGTTTAGATAAGCCGTATTGTCGCCGCCAATCCCCCAAAGAGTAAAGGTTCCTGCCTTGCCAGCAGGCAAATTAATTTTGAAAGATAGATCTTGATAAGAAGGCAAGGCATCCCCAACTGGATTGAGCCCCATTGCTTGTACCAGTCCCAAGGTAGAATAGCGGTAATTGATCAAAAAAGAAGCTTTGGATTTCTTGCTAAAATAACCTTCTGCGGCAGCTTCTATTCCCAAAAGACCAATTCCAAGGGTAAATTCATGCTTTTGATTGTTTCCGTTTCTCAGATTCAGATCAAATACACCAGACGTAGCATTTCCATATTCCCCAGGAAAAGCCCCTGTAAAAAAATCAGAAGTAGATAGTGTATTGGAATTGAGCATACTCACACTTCCTCCTGAGCTACCAACATCTGCAAAATGGTTGGGATTTGGAATTTCAATGCCCTCCATGCGCCAAAGTAATCCACTTGGAGAATTACCTCGAACCACAATTTCATTACTCAAATCAAAGGTTCCTCCTCCAACACTGACTCCTGCATAATTAGTGACCATTCTAGAAGGATCGGCAAAACTCCCTGCATAACGCCCTGTTTCTTCTACTGAAAACGACCGAGCACTAACGGTCGCCATTTCATTGAGCGCTGCTGCTTTGTCTCGATTATTCTCTGCCGAAACAACCACTTCTTCCATATCTGCGGTAGACTCTTGCATTTCGATGGTTAAGTTCAATTCCTTTCCTGAAGATAGCGTAATACTGCTCAATACAACAGGTTCATACCCCAAATAAGTAACTTCTATGTTCAAACGCCCTACGGGCACTTTTTCAATACGAAAGTCTCCATCAAAGTCCGTTCCCCCTCCTAACAATTGGTCGCCACTTTGCACTTTTATTGTTGCTCCAATCAGCGCCATTTTGGAGTCTTGATCTACGACTTTGCCATAAATAGCTTGGGTATGTGTTTGTCCTTGTACTTTGTTAATTGCTAACAAAAAAATAAATAGTAATACTAAATAATTAATGCTTTTCATTTGGATAGTTTTTAGTTGTTTTTCCTATTTTGCTCATTTACATCATCCTGATAAGCGCTCTACAGGTAATTATAACATGAAACCATTAGGCATAGCGATGCTATTCTGTTGCTCGATGAGCAACAAGTTGTTTTGTTATTGTAGTTTGTTTTGTTATTGTTGAAATAAGAAAGCCGATTAGAGCATGCCTAAGTAACGTGCAGTCCAAACAATGTCTATTTGTTTATTAAGGTTTGCCTCCTTATTGATACTGCATCGCAACTCTTTTAATGGCATGCTCCTAGTACAGTGTGTACTTAGCCTTCTAGGAACTTAGCAATTCCTATCTAGAATCGGACTCCTCCAGTCACTCCTACCCACATTTTGACGTTGGTAGAACCATTCGTTTCGTCAAAGAAACTATAGGGCATTAAATTAGAACCATATTTGCCTGTGTCTGGATTGTACAGTTGGGATGTATGCACATTAAACGTTGGTCCTATAAACACATTAAAATGTTTCGCAAGTTGATAATTTATCGTAAATCTAAACTGTCCTGTTAAGTTCAAAGCCTGTGTCCATGCTTTGTTTTCGTTGACATGCAAGCCAACTAACTCAACATTAGCATGCCAGCGCTCGCTGAATGGAATAACACTTCCAACACCATAACCTAGCGCCCAAGAACTTGGGGATATATGTCCTCCTACTTGAAGGATATTGTAAAACTTTTTGGCACCAAATTTTAATCCTAAGGTCAAATACATGGTTTCACCTCCTGCTACTTCCAGTCGGTTGTATCCATTCTTGCGAACAATATTGATAAAACCAATGGGAGCACCTTCTATGCTATCCACAATATTAATGAAGCCAATTTGGGCTCCTTTTACATTCTTCCCGATGTTAATGAACCCAATTTGAGTACCTTTTACTTCTTTAGCAAGGTTCAGCAAACCAGATACTTGTGCGCCCTTTACATCCTTTCCACTATTGGATATGCCCGCCAATTGTAAGCCGTTTACATGAGTAGATAAATTACTAATACCTGAGCCTTGAATGCCATTTACATGGGTTGCAATATTTGAAATACCAGCAAACTGTCCACCATTTACGGCTTTTGAAATATTAAAAATTCCCGAAAATTGCCCGCCACGAATATTGCCTCCTATATTAAAGATTCCTGTACTCTGAAAGCCGTTTACATTCCCTCTACTAATGTTTAACAAGCCACTGGTTTGGAGACCATTTACATTGCCTCCTACAGTATTAAATAAAGAGGCCATTTGTATTCCATTTACATCCCTCTTGATGCTGTTGCCCAACAGCCCCACTTCCATTCCGTTCACCCCTCCATTTACGCCCCATAATAAATTAATAGAGAGCGCATTATTTTTATCTAAATTACTTCCATTTGTGCTTAAGAACGGAAAGATAGAAATTTGAGCGGCCTGTGTTTTATATGTCGTTTCACTTTCTTCTGTCTCCATCAGAACATCGTTGTTGTCAGAGGCTACTTGTGCCTGAGAGACCGTAGTAAGCCCAATCAATAATAAGATGCTATTGAGCCAAAATACTGGCGTTTTTCTTAGTGTACTTGTATTTGTTTTCATTTTTTTCTTTTTTAAGAATGACATAGCTCTCCCACCCTAGAATGCTGTAAAGCAGCAAGAGCGTCCTGTTGTTTTTAAATAATGGTACTTCGTCAACGGCATAACACTCCCATTAGCCAATTTTAAAAAATCGACTTTAAGTAATATGCACTTACATGCTCAGTAAAAATGGTGTTGTTTGCTTTATTTCATATAACCAATAGCATTAAAACCTTAATCCAATGACTCCCCCAATCCACATTTTTAAATTGGTGCCTTTGTTGGTTTGATCAAATAAGGTATAAGGCATAATACTAGATCCATATACTTGTTTATTGGTATCGTATAAATTCGAGACTTGTGCATTAAACGTTGGTCCCCAAAAAAAACTTACTTTTTCAGTTAGTTTGACATCCATGGTTAATTTAAATTGATTGAGTAAGTTTAATTTAGTTAGCCAAAAGACCGCTTCATTAACATGAGAACAAACTAGTTCTATATTTAAATGAATATTCTCACTCAAATCAAATAAAGTTCCTACTCCTAAGCCCAACGACCAAGAATAAGTATTGTCGCTATTTATTCTCCATCCTCCCTGTATAATATGATAATAATGCCTAGGTCCAAATTTGGCTCCTATATTGATATACATCGCCTCGCTTCCCGATAATTCAAATCGATTGTAGCCATTTTTTTTGACAATATTAATAATCCCCAATGGCGCTCCTTTTATCGTGTCAACAACGTTAATTAATCCAATCATAGCCCCCTCTGCCTTTTTGGCGACATTAATAATTCCAACTTGTCCACCAATCAATTTCCGAGTTGTATTGACCACTCCAAACTGCATTCCTTTTACCTTTCTAGCGATATTAACGGTTCCCAACTGAGCGCCTTCAATATTTTGAGCCATATTAAATAAACTGGCAATTTGAAATTGAGCCTTCGCACTCATGTTAAATCCCCCTGCAAATTGCACGGCACTCTTCCCCCCCCAAGCAATATTTCCAAGCCCTCCAATCTGAGAACCAAACAACTTTCCGTTCGCAAAGTTAAATAAGCCCGAAACCTGAAATCCATAAACATCTGTAGCAAGGTTACTCAAACTACTCAGTTGCATACCGTGCAAATTTCTTGCAATATTGGCAAGCCCTCCAACCTGGGTTCCAAAAATATTACTCCCCAAGTTAAAAATTCCTGCCAATTGAATTCCCATTACTTTTCCCTTTGTCAGGTTTAACATTCCCGACACTTGAAGCCCAAAGAGATTTCCTTTTACAGTATTAAATAAATTGGACAATTGCACCCCTCGTACATTGCGAGTAATGGTATTACCAACAATCCCAACCTCTAGACCATTCACACCGCCGTTCACCCCCCAAAAGAAATTTAACGACAACACATTATATCGACTTCTGTATTTGGCATTTGTTGCTAAAAAAGGCAAGATAGAAAACTGTCCCACAGAAGTTTTATTCTTTTTAGCACCAGAAGAAACATAAGGCGTTCTTTCGGATGTCAAGGCATCTTCGTAACGAACCTTACCCGTTATACTCTCTGGCACTAAGGGTTCTATTTCATTGATGGTAATAAAACTTCGCTCTATTTTTTCCTCTGGCTCAACCAATGCCTCTGTGCTACCAATCAACTCAGAGTGAATGTCAAAATCGAACAAGGTTCCTCGCTCTAGCGTTCGTTTACTTTGTTCCTCCCTTTTTTCTTCCCGCTTTTTTTTTCGTTTTTTTCGCTCTTTTCGCTTCCGATCTTTCGCCTTGCTAGGCTTAAGTACCAATTGAGAGCCAATGGTTGCATAAGCAATGTTGTTCTCGCTAAACAACTGATCCAATGTCGCTTCCAACGTCTTTCCCTCGCTGTGAAAAGATATTTTTCGATCCAGTTTCAGATAGTTATTACTATAAGAAAACTGTAGATTATAGTTGGCACTAATTTCATCCAAAACTTCTTTTAGAGAAATTTCTGAAAAATGTACTTCAACCTGTTGAGCATATAATTTCCCAAAGGATAACAGGAATAATAAGATAATTATATTGATCTTGTTAATCATGTGAAAAATCAATTTTGAATGAACAGATTATTCACATCCTTCACCACTAAGGATATATTTTTTATCGACTTCTTCTACCTTCAAATCTGTTGGAAAGGTAAAAGCTATCGTTTCAAATATTTGCCCTAAATTTGGATCTTTAAATTGACCTGTATAATAACAATTTAGGAGTTTTTCGTCACTCTCGATCTCTACATCAAAATACTGTTCTAAGGTTTCAATCACCTCCATCCATTGGGTATTATCAAAAACCAACTCCTGCGTTTTCCAAGCGATTGAATTGACGCCCATTTGGGTCTCTTTTTCTATTGTATTAGCCTTTACATCATAAATTGCTGTTTCATTGGGCAATAAAAACACTTTTTCTTGACTTCCTTTTAGTCCTTCAACCGCTACTTTTCCTGTTAATACCGCTACTTCTACATCTTTATCTTGGTAAGCACGAACATTAAAAGAGGTTCCTAACACTGTTGTTTTAGTGGTTGTGGTAATGATTTCAAAAGAGGCACCATTCTGTTTGGTCACCTCAAAAAAAGCTTCTCCTTCCAAATGTACTTTCCTCGTTTTAAAATCTTCTTTATAAGAAAGGCTTGATCCCTCATTTAAGACAACAACAGAACCATCAGGCAGCGTAATTTCTTTTTGTTCCTTTTTGCCCGTCTCTATCTGTGCCATTGGAGCTTCAACCACCTTATCATTTTGATAAGCCCACCAAAAACTCAAAGCAAGCAAACCAACCATTGCAGCAGCAGCCGTCCAACTCCGTAAACTTCGTACGATTGTATGTTTTACAGGAGGCTCTTGGTTTATTTTTGTTACTAATTTATCCCATGCCGAATTGGTATCAATGGACAAATCCTCTGCATAATGTTCAGACCAATCCCACACTTTTGTAATTTCTTCTACAAAAGCCTTATTTTCTTCTTTGCTTTTAATCCATTCTTCTAATAAATCTCGCTCACTAGTAGAAGCCTTATTCGCTAATACTTTATTAAGAAGGTGAAGATATTTGTTGTCGTTTTTGTCCATTATATTTTTGCTTTCTATAAATAAAGATGCAAATTTTCTGTCCCCCCCCCATAGCAAATTTACTTTTTAAATAAAAAAAAATAAAAAGCCGCACAAGTGACTATTTTCCAACTTATTATTATTAATTATTTTCTATTAAAAGTAAAGCATAAAAACAGGGAAAACGCTACTTAGATAAGATTTCAGGTGGACTCTAAGTATTTTTAATGCTTTGGAGATTTGATTTTCGACTGTCTTAGGGGAAATTTCTAGCTTTTGGCTAATTTCTTTGTAGGAGAGCTCCTCAAAACGGCTTAGCATAAATACCATTTTGCATTTTGGAGGAAGTGTATCGATTACCTTATAAATTTCTAATTGCAGCTCATTATCCATATACAAATCTTCGCTACTAATGGTAGCCAAACGATGCTGGTCTGACACCTCCTCTATGGTATACTTTTTATGTTTTCGAATATAGCCCAATGCTTCGTTAACAGCCATTCTACGTACATAAGCCCCTAGCGGTCCATCGACACTAATTTCATGACGTTTTTCCCACAGACGCATAAAAACATCTTGTGCCAAGTCCTCAGCGATTCCCTGATCGGATACGATGCGATAAATTGCTCGGTACACTACAGGATAATGTTTTTGAAAGATCACTTTCAAAACAGTTGGATCATCCAATTTTAATCGCTGTAATAAATCGTTGTTTGTATCCTCTTCTTCGAGCATTAAGTCTTGTAGTTATTGCTTCACTAGTTTGGGTTGACAAAACTGTCATCAATAATCGTTATTAAATATAACGTAAATTGAAGGTAAATTGATAGGTATTCGAGCCAAACAAAGTTACACAATATTTCTTGCAGCTAAAAAAGTCAAAGCGCTTTTATAGCAACTACTCGTATATTTGATAAGGTATGATTATTCAAAATTCTCCCTAGTATTAGGCCATAAAAGAATTAAAATTAAAATACCATCCATTGTTATTCCCCTACCCGTATCAATTCCATTTCGTAAATTAAGATTGAATTAGGAGGAATGTTTTCTCTTCGTTGATTGCCATACCCTAAGTGAGCAGGGATATAAGCTCTTATCTTTTCGCCCTCTTCCATTAGGGGGATTACTTCTTGCCATCCCTTCATTACCCCTGTTAGCTCAAAACGGATAGGCTGTCCAGCTTCAACAGAACTATCAAAGACTTTCCCATCGGTTAAGGTACCATGATAATGCATTGTTACTTTATCAGACATTCGATTAATTTGCTTGCCTGAACCTTCCTTTAGCACCTCATATTGTACCCCACTTTCCAAGCAAATGATAGTAGCTTTCTTTTTATTTTGAGCCATAAACTTCCGATTATTGGCCAACTGCTCCTCTGCTGCTTCATTTTTTAAGGATTTAAATTTTTCTGTTACAATCGTTTGAGCAGCTTCTGCACTTAGGGCTAAATCATCATTATTTAGAGCAGCAATTAGCCCCTGCTGAAAGTGTTCTAATGAGACTTCCTTTAAGGTTATGTTGAACTGTTTCCAATTGGTAGCCACAACAATACCATAGTGAAAAGCAAATTTTTCTAAGGCTTTTTTATTCGAAATAGTATTAGGCTTCGGGGGCTTATTTTCACTCAATCCCAACTCTAGTAATTGGGATTGCAGTATTTTTTGAGCTACTTGTTCGGTAATGGCTGTTTTTTCCGACATAGAGCGCTCAATTCCATTTAGGATTTCTTCCATTGGAATCAATGCTGTGGTTAAGCCTAATTCCTTAAAATTATTTCCCAATAAAATACCATAACTATAAGCAAAATCATCTTTAGATACTGGTGTACTTTGTTCTTTACTTGCCTTTTGTGCCTTAGCACCAACAGCTATTCCTGCTAAAAAAACAAGAATCAATACCACACTATTTATACCTTTCATAGTTCTATTATTTATTGCTTGTTATGCCCCTATTTTTATAGCCCATTCTCTAAAGATTTATTTACCAATTCGAATGAGTTCTATTTCAAAAATCAGAATAGAATTGCTAGGAATTTTGCCTTCTTGACGCTCTCCATAACCCATATTAGGCGGCACAACAACACGCCATTTATCCCCTTCTACCATCAATGGTAAGACTTCTTGCCAAGCGGGAATAAGATTATTTAATTTAAAAGTTGCTACCTTATCTCTTTCTACAGAACTATCAAAAACCTTTCCATCTGTTAAAGTACCATGATAATGCGCCGTTACCCAATCTTTTGCACTAGGGCAAACCTTCCCGTATCCTGCCTCCATGACTTCATATTGCACCCCACTATCTAGGCTAACAACAGTATCTTTTTTGCTATTGGCTAACAAAAAAGCTTCATTTTCTGCCTTCTTTTTCTCTGCACGTTTGCGTTTAAATTCCTCTATTTTTTTGCTCATATTATATTGCCTTAGGTCTTAAGTAACTACGTATCATCAATTCTGTGTAGTTACTTAATTTTTTAGAAGCTACTTTGTGAATAAAAAAATGCTTAATGAGATTTCATTAAGCATTTTTTGTTTTTTTGTTAGGCGTAAACCGTTCCTTTATAAAGTTCATCACGCTGAACTTTTACTTTTTCATCCTGTAGGTACTCATCATACGTCATTAACTTATCCAACATGCCATTGGGTGTAATTTCAATAATTCTATTGGCAACGGTTTGTGTAAACTCATGGTCATGAGAAGTAAAAATCACAATTCCAGGATAGTCAATCAAAGCCTCATTCAACTTAGTGATAGACTCCAAATCCAAGTGAGAAGTAGGCTCATCCAAAATTAAAACATTGCCCTCTTCCAACATAATTTTAGACATCAGACAACGTACTTTTTCTCCTCCCGAAAGTACATTACAACTCTTTTGAGTTTCTTCACCAGAAAAAAGCATACGCCCCAAAAACCCTCTTATAAAGGTTTCATCTTTTTCTTCTGAATATTGACGCAACCAATCTACTAGATTTAGGTCTGAATCAAAATATTTGCTATTTTCATTGGGCAAATAAGACTTGGTAACCGTTACCCCCCATTCAAAATCTCCGCCATTCGCTTTTTCATCTTCTTCTCCTGCCAATACTTGAAATAATTTAGTAACAGCCAAGGAGTTTTTAGAACGAATCGCAATTTTATCGCCTTTCTCTACCGTAAAATTCAATTTATCAAATAAAGTTGCATCTCCTAGCACCTTATTTAAGTTATTAACCGTCAAGACTTGGTTTCCTATCTCTCTATTTTGTTTAAAGATAATACCAGGATAACGACGAGAAGAAACCGAGATTTCATTTAGATCCAACTTCTCCAACGCTTTTTTACGACTAGTAGCTTGTTTTGCCTTAGAAGCATTCGCAGAGAATCGTTGGATAAACTCCATTAATTCCTTGCGTTTTTGGTCATTTTTCTTGTTTTTGTCTGCTTGTTGGCGACTCAACAACTGGCTAGTTTGGTACCAGAAGGTATAGTTACCCGTTGACAATTTAATTTTCTTATGATCAACATCCGCAATATGCGTACAAACAGCATCCAAAAAGTGACGATCATGCGAAACAACAATAACTGTATTCTTAAAATCTGCTAAGAAGTCCTCTAGCCACATAATTGTCTCTGCATCCAAATCATTGGTAGGCTCATCCAAAATCAAAATATCAGGATTGCCAAAAAGAACTTGCGCCAACAATACCCTCACTTTTTGATTGGTATTTAGCTCAGCCATTTTTTTGTAATGATCGGCCTCTACCACCCCCAAGTTGCTCAACAAAGTCGCTGCATCACTTTCTGCGTTCCAACCACCCATTTCTTCAAACTGCTCATTTAGCTCCCCAGCTCTAAGACCGTCCGCATCGCTAAAATCCTCTTTTAAATAAATGTTATCCAATTCTATTTTGGTAGCATATAATTTGTCATGACCCATTATCACCGTATCCAAAACGGTATACTCATCATAAGCAAAATGATCCTGTTTTAACACCGTCATCCGTGCATCTGGCTCTTTCGCCACATGGCCTAAAGTAGATTCAATTTCGCCCGATAATATTTTGAGAAAGGTAGACTTTCCTGCGCCATTAGCACCAATAACACCATAGCAATTGCCTTTTGTAAACTTAATATTGACTTCATCAAAAAGAACTCGTTTGCCAAATTGCAATGAGAGATTACTAACTGTTAGCATAAGAATATTTGTGGATATGAGTAGATCTATTCAGCCGATAAAAACCAAAAGATCCCTTTGTTATTAAGAAAATTCATGCAAATTTAGTCATTTTTAATGGAACATAAAAAATTCATTCCCGAATAATATTGCTCTTTTTCCGATTCGTCTATATTTGCAGACAAAAGAGCGCAATTATTTTTTATCAAAAGTCTCACCTAAGTTTAAATATGAGTTATATCCCTGCTGTCATCCTCCTTATGATTATCTACATGGCTTCATTGGTTGGTTTCATAACCCCTCACCAACAAGCTTGGTACTTATTCTATACCCCTTTCTTCATTTTATTGAATGCTATTTTGCTAGGGATTTATCACAAGAATTGGAATAAAACAACCCTTCAGTACATTTTATGGAGTGCTACGATAGGTTTTCTAGTAGAGTTATTGGCCGTTCAAACAGGATTCACTTATGGTGATTATCAATTTGGAGATACGCTTGGTTTTTCGTTACTAGGAGTTCCCTTAATCATGGCAGTATATTGGTTGGTACTGGCTTATTCTACCGCCTGCCTATCGGCAAAACTTCCCGTCAATAACTCCGCACTAAAAATAGGCACTGGTGCCCTACTAATGGCTGGGCTAACGGGGTTGATTCAGCAGGTAGCCACTCCACTTGATTTTTGGTCCTTACAAGGTAATGGTAGTTTTTTTAGGTTGATTGGGATTGTATTTTTAGTTGGGTTAGGCTTGCAATACCTTTTTATCCGCTTAAAAGTAAATTCTAAAAATCCTATTGCCCTTTATGTTTATGGAGGATTAGCACTCTTTTTTACGGGGCTGATTAGCTTTCTTTAAGGTAGATACCTGTTACAACAACGAAAATCAAAAAATAATATGCTCCAAGCAGCATATTTATTCCTTTTAGAGTTATAGTTTTTACAGCTCAGGGCGAATTCAACAATAATTAACCATACTATATGCACCAACTTTACACCTTCTATTTATCACTCAAAAAAATTTATTGTTGTGAAAAAACAGTTTGTGTTCAAGTATTGTGCGATACATTTAAAAGTAACGTGGATGCTTTGGGGAATGTTAATTCCTATTTTTGATAGCCAGGCGCAATTCCATATTGGTGCTGAAATAGGCACTGCTATTTCAGCCGTTGTTCCCTCTAATCAAAGCATTCCAGTATACGCTCAACGCATTAGCCCTAGAGCAGGGCTCTATGGAGAGTTGGATGTTCATACCTTATTTTCTTTTAGAACGGGGATTTTTTACTCCTTACGAGGGTTTGAATTTGGGATTTTCCCCAATAACTATAATACCGATAAATTTTGGGATTTACATTGCTTAGCAATTCCCCTTATGCTTGTTTTTAAGCCCTCCAAACAAGTGCAAGTTGCTTTAGGGCTTGAATGGAGCAATGTTGTTCATACCAACCTTCCGCTAATTCAAGTTCCGAGCCTTTTATTTGGCCTTCGAGGAGCATGTGGCTTCCACATTACAAAGCAGCTTCGAGTGTCAGCCTATTATACCTATAGCCTTACCAAATTATTAGAAACAACTGGAGTAAGTCCAAGCCAAAAGGCTTTTTATAATAATATTTTGGCGGGTATTAGCATGGCTTGTGTCCTTACCACTTTTCCTAAAAAAATCAAAAAGGCAAAAGAGTACTGCCCTCCTTATCTCTAAGGAAAAAACATCCTTTTTCTCTACCCGATGATTTTTGTAAAAATAGATAGAGCTAGAAAAAGCCCATGCTGTTAAATTTTAAAAACCGTCGGGTAGAGTAGCATCCTTTTTATTAATCATTATCACGAAATCTATTTTATGCAAAAGATATTATTTATTTTTTTGATGGCCTTGCTGTCTCCTACCCTTACAATTGCTCAATTCGAAATAGGGATTGAATGGGGGCATCACATAAGCAATTATATCCCTCAAAAGCAAAGCTTTAACCAACCTGCCGTCAACAACAACATGGGGTTAAAAGCAGGTTTTTTCATCGAGCAAGATTGTGCTGACTTTTTAGCCATTCGCATCAATAGTTTTTATAAATTCAGGTATTTTGTACCTGGATTTGCCCATCATCTAGGCAGAACTTATGGTGGAATTCACTGTTTTAGTCTGCCGATCAAGGCGATTTTTAAGCCTGGTAAAATTGTTCATTTGGGGTTAGGGGCAGAACCAATGATTATTTCAGGTCCCAATACCCCCAATAAAACCACTAGTTTTCATTTCGGGCTTTGTACAGAAATTGCATTTCGAATCAAAAAACTAATGCGGCTATCTTTTTATTGCAATTATGATTTTGTCCCTGTTCAATTTGACAACTACCCTAAATCCAATAATCTTACTGCTGGAGTTGCCTTTGCTGTTGCCTTTAAAAAGTTCAAAAAACGACGCATCATCTACAGTCCTGGTTGATAATCAAAGTGCTCGTTACCACAAAATAACATTACTTAAATATATTTTCTTTTAATAACTTTCGTTTTTTAGAAAAATGGCGTTACTTTGGAATACACACTGATTCTCAGGTTATTAAAAATAAAAACATGAAGGAGCAGGAATATTCCCAAAAGTCTGACTCTAGTAGAGCCACAGCCAATGACAGTGCTTATAAAGTAACCAATTTTAATGAATTTGTAGACCATAGTCCTGAAGCAAAAGAAGCTCAAAGGCTACAAAATATGGTCGATAATAGTCAAGAAACGACTCAAATGCTAGAATGGCAAAACAAGGTTGCCACCTCAGAAGCTCAGCAAGAAATAGAAAGCCCTCTCAAAGAATTGGAACAAAAAACCGTCCAAGGTCGGGCTACCCAATTGGTAGAAGATTATTCTAACTGGTTTGGGAATAATTATGTGCTGGAAAATTCACTAAAATACATTGATTCTGATGAGATGCGAGTGGATGGTATTATAATATCATGGAAAATTGATGGCAAAATTCAAACAATGACCTATACCTATGAAGAAAATAGGACTTTTCCAGAGGATATGCCACAATTTGTAAAAAATGCTATTGTTTCATTAGATCAACTTTATTCAGCAGAAGCAACACAAATTGATATAGGAAATAAGAATATTGATATAATGGGAGCCTTTATGGAAGGTAGTGACCATAATATTACTATAAAAGAAGGGAATATTAATAGCTATGACCCTGAGACAAATACTATCTTTTTTAATGACGATGATGGAATTTTATTCAGAAAAGATTTATCTAAAGGTTACGTAGGGGATAATGTTGGAATGAACTCTGCTTCTTCACAATTGGGACACGAGTTTATTCATGGCTACAATGATGAGTTTGATAATAAAAACTATGATGATCGAAGAAAAGAGAAATACGAAAAAGGTAAGGATAAACCATTTTTTCCAAATAAAGAAGAAAAAGAGACTACTCTTAATTGGGCAAATCAAATAAACAAAAAACTAGGACAGGAAAAAAGAACAAATTATATGAAAGTCAATTATCCTACAGAGTGAGGTGTACCCCATTTATAGGACCATTTTAAGCTGATTTTAAATTTATTAGATATTTTTCTTCCAAAATCTCCTCACAGAAATTTTGGGAGGTTTTGGAAGGGGAATATCGGTCACAAGGACGTTCATCGTCAATCCCCATGTGTCTTCTTTCCCAGTTATATTTGTTAAAATACTTTTTCATTCCTGTATGCAATGCACTTCCATCCAAATACTCTCGAATATAAGCATCTTCGTATTTCACAGACCACCATAATCGTTCAATAAACACATTATCGATACAGCGACCTTTTCCATCCATGCTAAATTTAATTCCATAATCTTTGGTAACACATTTGACAAATTCTTTAGATGTAAATTGACTACCTTGATCTGTATTCAAAATTTCTGGTTTACCATATTTTTCTATCCCTTCTTCCAAGGTGTTTTTGCACCAAAGAGCATCCATTGTATTTGATATTGACCAAGACACTACAAATCGACTGTAAAGGTCAATAACCGCAGTTAAATATAGAAAACCTTTAGGCATGGGAATATAAGTAATATCCATTGCCCAGACTTGGTTAGGTCGTTCTATTTTTAAGCCTCTCAGCAGATAAGGAAAAACTTGATGGTCTTCTCCTTTTCCTGGTTTTGACGTCTGTGGACCTGGTAAAATGGATCGCAAGCCCATTACAGAATAATACAATCGATTAATACGCTTTCGATTCACCTTAAAACCTTTATCCGCCGTCAACCATAAATGCATGGCACGAGCTCCTTTATAGGGATGCTTTAGGTAATGTTCATCCATTAATCGCATCAACTCCATATTTAATTCGCTCTCTTCTTTTGGTTGATAATAAATACCAGAGCGATGAATACCTATCAACTTGCATTGACGGCGAACACTCAAAATTGGGTGATTAGAATTAATATGTTGACGCTTCTCGGACAAGGGCTTTATTTCAACACTTTTTTTAAAAAATCATTCTCGACTTTTAGCTTACCTATAGTCTGTAAAAGTTTGTCTTTTTCCTTCTCCTCCTCGGTCTGCTTAGAAGTTGGTTTTTCAAATATGTCTTCTGCTCCTTCCAAAAATTGTTTCTTCCATGTACGAATTTGTGTTGGTGCAAGCTCATATTTTTGAGCTAACTCTGATAAAGTAGATTGCTCTTTTAGAGCCTCTAATACTACTTCTGTTTTGAACTTTGCTGTGAATTTTCTTTTCTTCATAATCACTAATTTAAGCTTTTTTTCCGAACTTAACTAGTGGTCCTATTTTTGGGGTATACCGTAGAGAGCCCAACTTCATTAAAATTTGCAAAAGAAAAGAAAAATTAGCTATGAAAAAATTAATTTCTCTTGTTTTAGTTTTTCTATTTATTTCTTGCAAAAGTAATATAATTATATACCACCACGATACAAGCAAATATGATGGAGGAGAAATATGGGGAAGCAATCTACAGTTGTTTTTTAAAGAAAATGATGATATTTCCGTCCATAAAATAAATTCAAAAAAAGTTTATAGAGAACTGTATGAAATAAAAAAAAACGTATTGTCAAGGGGAGATAAGATTCATCATATTAAATCATTAAAAGATTATAAAGAGCTTGAAGATGATGATGATTTTTATTCTTATCTATTTATTCTAAACAAGAAGGATACATTATATGCCAATATAGCTCTTAGTATTTGGAGATATGGTAATCAAAAACTAACGCTAGAAAGCTCAGTAGAGAATTTTTTGAAGGAACAAGGTATTTCGCCTTAGGAGTAATTGTGCTAGTAACTTTTGCACCACAGGCATAAGCTGATCTAAAAAATGAATAAATTACTTTCAGGAGAGCAGTAATCTTGCGTTAAAATTTATCTTATTTTTTGCCCTGTGCTTGTTTCAATTTATACAAAGCAATATTTCTACGTTGTTCAAATTTAGTTTCAAAGCGCTTCTTTGCTTCCTCCATTTCAGTAAAAATACGCTGTTCATAAATCTGAGTAATCGTCTTATTTTCTATTAGCTTTTTTATATGCTGGTGATAGTTTGCCAATGAATAAGGGCTCGCTTCTTCGTAAGAGATTCTGTGAAGCGTAGAGGGCGTAATTCCCATAATTTGAAAGGCATCTTTCCCTAAATATTGAATGGGGGAAGACTCCACTTTAGAGGTTTGATTGCCGTATAAATAAAAGGTATCATTTTTAATTTCGTAAGAGTACGAATAACTATTGGGTGCTTGATAATGATAGGAATACACCTTGGCTTCATCAATTAATAGCTCACAATAAGCAGTATCACCAACCATATAGCCCCACTCTCCTCTACACGTTTCTTTTAAATCAATGGTCTGACAACTGCCCAAGCCTGATAAAACCAGTAGACTAATAATAAGGCGTGACATTTTTATTTGAGTTTAATGCGCTAAAATCGATTTAATGGAGTAGCGAACTACTGCTTTTGAGCATTTTTATAGACAAACGCCCTGTACATAAATGCTACTGGTAAAAATAGGAATAAATAAAACAGCTGCTTTGGCTGAAGTTGTCAACCCCGACAAATCACCTTTTATTTCCCAATTGTCCCAATCCTCTGACGTATACGTTCTAAATGTTGCTGTGACATCTCCTGACACTTGCCAATAATCCCAATTTTCGGAAGTATAGGTACGAACCTTTAAGTTCATACCACTGCCTGTAATAGTCCAATGATCCCAATCTTCAGCAGTATTGGTTCGAATCCTAAGCGTTCCATAATTCACTTCCCAATTGTCCCAATCTTCTGAGCTGTAGGTTTTGATTCTCCCCGATTGTCCGTCTAGGTTGTATTCCCAATTGTCCCAATCCTCTGAACTATAGGTTTTAATTCTCCCTGATTGTCCATCTAACGTGCACTCCCAATTGTCCCAATCCTCTGAACTGAATGTTCTAAGTCGATCCGAAGGGTCTATAATCGTATTATTAGAGCCTAACTGACAGCTAAAAGCTAAAAAACTTGCGACAATAAGCACAAAAAACTGTTTCATAATGATTCAAGATTATGTTATTCTCTCATTTGCACACCATAATCGATCAGCCTCCTAAGAAATTGGTTTCAATATATTTCATCATAAATAAAATAGCCACTGCCAAAAAAGCTACCCAAATAAAGGTAGGAACTTTGTACTTGAAGCTAAATTTACCCAACATAGCTTCTAAATTTTTGCGAACAGTCTCATCTAACTTTAACTTTAAGCCTTGTTTGAGCATGGCAGAAGCTCCATCACTGCGTCCAAAATTTTGAGTTAAAACAACAGACAGTTGATAGATCTCATTTCCAATCAAATTGCGAGCAGCATAAAAATAATCGGGCAACATATTGTATAACTCAATGGTTCTATTGGGTAAATAAGACAATAATTCCCGTTCAGACATGTGATGCAATTCTTGCTTTGCCTGCAATTTTTTTAGTTCTTTGATGGTCGTCTCGACATAAAGATTAGCATGCCGATAACATTGCTCTTCAAAATCACCAACCATTGGCAAACTAGCAGCAGACAACAACGCTAAGGTTTCTTTATCCTGTGTCTTAATTGCTTGCAATAAGGTTTCTCCATATTGAAAACCAAAATAAGGCGCAATAAATTTAAAAAAATCGGCATCTTGTACCGAAGCAAGATTTACCTTATTCCTAAAATAATTTAGATGCCCATATTCCAAAAAATTAAGTAATTTCTTATGTTCGTAAATTGAAATATGATATTGGCGAGTATAGAAATTATCTAATTCTCTTAATAATTTTAGAACATCTTGTTTTATTAGCTTATTATTTCCAATATAGACTAGTTCTGTTTCCTTATAATGCTTAATTTGTTCACTGATTCGCTCCCTATTCGCTTGCAATACCTCTGAATTAGCATCTAGTGGTAAATTGAATAATTTGAAAGGGCTAAAATAAACAGACATAACCTATTAGGTTTTTAGACGATGACACAAATATCTAAAATACAATAATTAATAGAGAAAAACTAAGTTTTTCATTGAGATTTTACCGATGACATTCAAAATTAACCAACAACTCCAAGAATTGCTCTTTGCAACAGCTTATAAAATGATTGGAGAAATTTCAATTAGCCAAGATATAAGCCAAGAAGCCATTCGCAAATATTTGTCGATGTCAAAGCCTGCTTCTAGCATCCATAATCCTCGTTCCTATGTAATAAAAATAGCGATCCACCTCAGCATTGATTATTTGAACAAAAAGAAAAAAGAACGAGAAAATTATATTGGAACTTGGCTCCCTGAACCGATTGTGCATCAAGAAAAGGCATTCCATCATAAACTAGATTTAGATTATGGCATTACGGTTATGTTGTCTAGGTTGAGTCCCAAGGAGAGAGCTGTTTTTATCCTCAAAGAAAGCTTTGATTATAGTTATCAGGAATTATCAGAAACACTTGACTTGCGCATGGACAACTGTCGCAAGTTATACCAGCGTTTAAAGCAAAAAATAAAGACTCCTTCCAACAATCAAACAGCGGAAAATGAGGCTAAAAAGCAACTTATTCAAGCTTTTATCAAGGCTTCCCAAACAGGACAATTGGACGGTCTTATCAACGTCCTAAAAGAGGATATTGCTCTCTATTCTGATGGTGGGGGCAAAATTAGTGCAGCTAAAAACGTTCTTCATGGAATTGATATTTGTAGCAAATTCTTGTTGGGTATTTATAATAAATTCACAGAACGCCCTCGCATTGTTATGACTGAAATTAACAATGAACTAGGTTTTTTAACTTATGTTGGAGAGCATTTAATTTCCATTGGTTTATTAGAACTTGATGCCCACAAAATTAGCAAAATTTATTTTATCCGAAATCCTGATAAAATTCATTTCGTTTAATGGAAGTTATTTAAACCAACAACAACAAACCCAAGCCCAGCAACATATAGCGTTTTAATTGCCCACTAAGGTCAGTATAGTCTAATTTGGTCTTTGCTTTTTGGGTTTTGTAAAGCAAAAAAAAGAGCCAAGGTATTAGGCAACTCATGATGTAGACGAAGGCTAATAACAGCCCATTTTGATATAAAAAAAGCCCTTCCCAAAACAAAAGGATAAACAACAGCAACAAAACCAATAGAATTCCTTTTTGGGCAGTGGCAAGACCGTATTGGATGGGCAACGTTTGGCAGTTCATTTTCTGATCGCCTTCTACATCTTCTATATCCTTAACCAGCTCTCTTGCCAAAGTAGACAAAAAAGCAAATGCAGCATAACTTAAAAGAATCGTTTGCCAATAGATCGTTAAAAAACTTCTTTCGATCCACCAAAATTCAACAATAACCAACGCACAAAGCAAGGCAACAACTAGATTCCCAATCAATGCTTGTTTTTTCCATTTCTTAGAATAAAAATAGAGCAATAAAATAGCCGTTAAAAAGAAAAGTCCGATCCCCCACTCTCCTCCTATTAATGCAAGCCCCAATGCCAATAGATTCAATAATACATACCCTCTCCAGGCAGCTTGCTGGGTTAAGACTCGACCAACAACAACTCGTTTAGGTTTATTAATCGTATCTATTTTCACATCCAAAATATCATTGATAATATTGCCTGCTGCGGCAATGCATAGGGTTCCCCAAAACAAAACCCAAAAACTAATTTGCTTCCATGATATAGCAATAATGACATAATTCAACAACAATAAACTAATCGCAATAATCAGGAGGTTGGGCCACCTAACCAAACGACCAATGGATTTAATTTGTCTAAAACTCATCGTCTATAAAATGATTATAAGCGGAATCTTCCCAATTATTACTTTGGGTGATCTTGGGTTTTTCTTTATTTAGTTCAATCTTTAGTTTGGGAACCGCTTCTAATGCAGTTCCTACTTGCTCCAAAACATTCAAGCTCTTGGTCAATTCTTTATAAAGCCCCGTAACAATAAATTGATGGGTTGCCTCAAGGTACATCTTATCTTCAAAATAATTGACGGTTGACGGCAAGGCTAAATAAATTTTATCTTCGATAAAAGCTATTCTAAATGCCGTTTTCCATTGTTCAGACAACTCAACAATGGTCTCTAAAAATGCAGTGGTTAATACCTGCACGGCTTCTTTATGGTTGTTGCTATAAGCAACATATTTTTGCTTAAACTCAAGGGGCTGATTGGCAATTTGAAGTGGATTGTATTTAATTTTTGGGGGCTGGTTTTTATTCGATGAAATGGGTGCAATCCAGTCTAAAGGATCGTTTATTTTTTTAGGAAAAATTAAGATTTGCCCCTTCATCTCAACAGGATTTTTCATCACAAAAAATAAGCCCTTAAAATAAAGAAGAGAAGCACTATGTTCTCCCATCAGATGAATTTCTGAAAACTGAAATGGGTATCCTTTTGTGGTTTGTCCCTTAAAAAAATCTTCGCCTCTAAAATCATTGACTTTCCCTAAGATTCTACTTTTTTCGAGTGTAAATTTAAAAACCACTTTTCTGGGACGATATACCACGGTCGGATTGATCATTTTGACCACCCGTTTTATAATATTATTCTTATATTCTTCCTTATAATCATTAAAAGGGTCTCCAATTGCAAAACTTCGAAGTACCAATACGAGGATAACCGATACAATTCCCAACAAGAGGCACCATTTAGCAATCAAGATTGTTGACAAAAAGGTTAAAAACATTAAGAAGGTAGCTATCCCATAATAAATCGTCCCTTTTTCCAGACGCTCCAAATGTTTTTGACGTTGCTGTTCTAGATCCACTAAAGCAGGTTGGACTTCATTTACAATTTTTTGTTGATCCATCTTTTGATATTCATTTCGCTGCAAAAAATTGCATTTAAATCACTAAGCAGCATTGATTATACGCCCTAATCTTCTAAACTAGGAAAATCATCATTCGCACTTGAATTATCTTCGTTTTCTGGCAAATCTTCAGGGGGAGCTGCTGATGCCACACAAAGATGGTTGATTACCTCAAAAGTAGCTGATAGTTCTTGTAGGAGTTCTATTAAAGCAGCGTTTTCGACCAAAGAAGTATGAATATTAGGCAGATAAGTTTCGTACTTGGCTGCTATTGCGACATAGATTCTATTGTTAATAAAACTAATTTGGGGCTTTAAGTTCCATTTTTGATAAATAGCATAAATTCCCTCTATAATTGGAGGTGTCAAAATATAGTAAGCCATTTCTTTGCTATGGCTATACACAACAAAATCTTTCTCAAATTTAGGGTATACATTAGCAACAGCAACTAGGTCACCATCTGCCGTCAATCCTTTTAAGCTCAATTGCTCTAACGTTTGTACTTTTTTAGGGCTTCGTTTGCCTTTATTGGGTAACACAAGAACCTTAGATTGGAAGTTTGTTGGCATTTCTAGCTCAAAAAACAGACCATCAAAGAGCAATTTATCTTCTTTATGAGCCGTAATTTCTGAAAATTGAAACTTATAACCTTCTTTGGTTTTTCCTCTAAAACAATCTTTCCCATTATAATCCGATGGCGTTTGCTCAAAAAGTTCACTATTTAAGAAAACTTTAGGCGATACCTTTTTCTCGATTTGATAACTGATTTTTGAAAAGTAAGTTTTAGCAAAAGTTGTAAAGATTTGTTTCTTAAATTTATTAAGATAGTCCTGAGAAGGCTGGCTAACCGTATTGGTTGCGATCTGTATACCAACTGCTACTGCTATTCCAAAAATGACAAAAGCCATCACAGGGTTAATTTTCCAATAAACAGGAATTGCAATGATTGTCAACAAAGCAGGAAGCAAATAATACACTTGAAATTCCTTGGTTTTAGCCAATTGTTCCAAACGCAATTTTTCTAACTTCTGAAGTATGGGTTGGATTTGTTCTTGATATTCGTCTAATGTGTCCATTAATAGTTTTCGTCATTATAAAACCTTCTAGTCTTTGATCTTAAGTGTGGTCAAATCACCCTAACAAACAACAAGCTAATTATCAACAAATTATTCATCCAAAAGCCATTAACCAATCAAGAACAAGCATTAAAATTGATTTAAAGATAACCTAAAGCTATTGGTAAATCACATCAAAAAAGGATTATTTTTAGAATACCCTGTTTTATAATTTATATTATTCAGCTGTTCCCAATTTTCGCTAGGTTGATGTTCTTGGCTAAGATCCTCAATAACAGCAAAACAGAGCCCCAATTCATCATATATTTCTTCTAAAGCTGTATCCTTTAGAATAGAGCGTCTAATATCGGGGTAGAAAAGATTTTTATTGTGAGGCAAAGCAATATAAATTTGGCGTTCAATAAAACTGATACTTAAAGATGCCTTCCATTTATAACGAAGATCATAAATCGCTTTTAACAAATTGGGGGTTAAAATTCTAAAAGCTTCTTTTTCATCCTTACTATATACGACAAACTCTTCTCCAAATTCAGGGTGTTCTTCCATATCTATCATTGCCTCCCTCTTAAAAAAATCGCCTATTTTTTTTGGGATAAAATGCTCAATTCCTTCCAAATTGTGTTCTGTAGAAGTAGGCAATATTTGGGTATATCCATTCATATAATGCGATACATCCAACACAAAAAACATTCCCTTAAACAAGATCGTTGTTGTGTTTCCTAATTCATTTTTTGTATCGCTATGAACATTAGTAACATCGAGTTCTGAAAATTTAAAAGAGCAGGCATTGTCTGTTTGTCCTTCAAAATAATCTTTTCCACTATAACTAGTGTATGAACCAAACAGTTTTGATTTAGAAAATAAAACACTTGGCAAATAATTGGAGGGGGCATAATAGGTATTGGGATACAGCATTTTAACAAAAGCCGAAAATGCTTCCATTTTAAAATGGTTCACATAGGTTAAACGCTGTGGCTCTATTTTGAAAATTCCGATCCAAACAAAAACCAAAAAACCACTTACAACCAACATAACGACTAGTAATATATAGCCCAGAAAAGTTGCCCAAAGAGCAGCACAAAATATGATGATTGGTAAAACAAACCACTGTTTCTCCCTTCTAATAGTTTCTAACTGATCTGTCCTAAATTGCTCAACGCTGTGCAAAGCGGGGGTGATTTGCCGACGAATGTCGTTCAATGATTTCATTTGGGAATACTATTAATTAACTACTGCCAATTGAGGGGAGATTCAACAGAAGATATTAGTCTTAAAGATGCTGATTCTTTAATTAGGAACATAAAAAAGAATCAAAATTAATTTGGGTAAGCCTAATATACAAAAAGTGTTTTAATAGTAACAACCTATAGATCATAAAATAATAATATTTTTATAATTATCATTATAATGCACAGGTTTCCAATGTTTTTTCCACCTCATTCAGCTGTATAAATGCCCGTTTATTTCCCCAAGCATTGTGTATATAATTAACAATATTGGTGATTTCTACATTCGATAATCCCTTGATTGGCTCCATCCCCGTTTCAAATTCTACTCCATTGACAATAATCTTACCTTTTAGACCATTTTTTATAATACAGGCAGCTCCTACCCCCATATTCTCTAGCATATCTGCACCCGCCAAAGGAGGATACAAAGCCTCTAGGCCGCTGCCATCTTCCATGTGGCAGTTTTCGCAGTGTTTTTGGTATAAAATAGCACCTTCGTTATAGGTTTTTTCTGCAGGGTTGCTACAGGAAATTCCCAGCAATAAAAAAAAAGCAGATAAATAAATTATATTTTTTTGCACTTCTTAAAAATTAAGTGTTACACAATTTGCCTTAATACATTCTAATAAACCAATGCAGCTACTCCTTATCCATCAACAACTGAATGTCTCGAATCAGTTCATCCATTCGGTCGGGATCTGTTCCATCGTACATTCCTCTTATTCGGCGTTTTCGATCCAATAAAGCAACTGCTCCGCTATGATCAAAGCCACCTGGTGCATCCTCGGCTTCCAAAGCTGTTATATAATATTGATAAGACATTTTGTAAATATCTTCCTTATTGCCTGTCAACAAATGCCAAGTATTCGAGTTAATATGAAACTTATTGGCATACCAAGCCAAACGACCTACTGTATCATATTTGGTGTCAATAGAATGGGAAAGAATCAGGAAATCGGGTCTATCTTTGTAGACTTCGTAAACCTTTTTCATATTCTTTTTGACCTTAGGGCAAATTGTAGGGCAAGAAGTAAAGAAAAAGTCTACTAAATAAATTTTATTTTTTACGGTTGCCTCTGTAATTTCATTGCTGTCTTGATTGACAAATGAAAAAGCAGGAATGACATGATCTACAGAATCAACTACTTTTTTACCATTTACTTCTTTCTCTACCAATGTTTTAAAACCAATCACAGGCAAACCAGAAGCGTTTTCGCTAGAAGGAGCACAAGCACCATAAATAAAAGCAAGCGCTAATACTAAAACAATATATTTCATGATATTTTTCTTGTTATTAAAACCACATAAAACCTTGACTTAAAGGCTTAACAAATACCTTTCTCAAATATCTTAAGTAATTTTATGATATAATGCCACAAAGATAATGAAATATCACTGAATGAAAGATAGGAAATTGCTCCTTGCTTAAAAGAATTATTATTCAGAATTGTTTCAAATTAGTCCATGTCTAATTTAAATGCTGCCGTTTTTACCCTCAATGTTTTCATTCCATCAATTTCTTCTTCTAATAGCATTTTAGCTGCCGTTTCCTGCTCAAAAACTTCTTTCATATTGCGTACTAAACCTATTGGAACAAAATTTTGATGACAACGTTCTAAGATTATAGCCGCTTCAAATTCTCCAAAAGATTGTCTTAGTTCCTCCGCTAATGAGGTTCTATTTTTGACTCTTGATCCATTGGTTTTATAAATTTCTTGCTCCAATAAATCGAAACGCTCTAAACTATTACACAATTGAACAAACTGTCGATTAGATCCAATCGATAGAATCAGTAATTTGTTGTCTTTTGTCTCAAACAATTCTCCATAAGGTGCAATATTGGGATGCAAAGACCCCATTCGTTGTGGAATGTGTCCTGCCATTAGCCAATTGGTAGCTTGGTTCGCTAAAGAAGCCACTGCGGCTTCCAATAAAGAAACACTTACATAAGCGCCCTTTCCAGATTGATAACGCTGCAACAAAGCCACTAGAATTCCCTCTTTGAGCTGGTGTGCTGCCAAAATATCAATAAGAGCTACAGGCATTTTTGTTGGAGGGCTCTCTGGCTGCCCGTTCATATACATAAATCCAGATTCTGCTTGCAAAACGACATCAAAAGCAACTCGTTCACTTTCCTCCCCAAAACCAGAAATATTGGCATAAATCAAGGTAGCATTGATGGCTTTTAATTGTGCATAATCTACCCCTAGTTTTTGTGCCGATTTCTTTTTATAATTGGCAATCACAACATCTGCCTCTCGAACCAATTCATAAACCTGCTCCTTTCCTTCTGTGGTAGAAAGATCAACCAATAAAACCTCTTTGTTCCAATTTATTGCACAATAATAAGCCGATACAGGAGCATTTTTGTCTTCGGAAGCCAAGCGCCAGGTTCGGGTAATATCTCCTCCCCCTTTTTTGTTTTCTACCTTAACAACCTTTGCTCCTAATTCTGCAAAAAAAAGCCCTACTGCTGGTCCTGCCAAAACAGAAGCTAGCTCAATTACTTTTAAATCTTTAAATATTTGATCCATCTTTATGATTTGTCTATTTTGTATTTATTAAATGCTTTTTTGTCCGATAAACCGTGTAGAACGTTGAACGCATAGGACAACTATTACCATTTTGGGTTTTAAATTTTAGACCTTGCAATCCTTCGATAGGCTGAAAATACAGGTTAAATTCATAAAGTAATGAGAAGTCTATAGAATTTTCTTATTTTTGGAATAAACAAGAGCAGTATGTTATTATTGGAATTAGCCTTTGTTCGCTTAATTCTAAGACATTATTTTAGCAAGCTTTAATCTGTTATAACAATGAATACCGTTAATCACTACAAAGAAAAATTTTGGGGTTATAGCAACGATCAATTAAAAGATATTATTGCAGGGCGATTTGAAGAGCCTTCCGATAATGAAGTTGCTGCTGCTATGTTCTTGTTAAAAGAAAGAAAAAACGCTTCTGATGATTCTAGCTTATCTTTGGCACAAATCCCAAGTGCTTCGATGGCTGTATTATTAGAAATTGTTAAAAATCCAGCGACTTGGGGAACCGATGCCGTTGCCATTGCAGAAGCAGAAATACTTCGTCGAGAACACCAGCCTGTAGAGGGTAGCGCTTCAGAAGGAAAAAAGACAATTTTACAAATTGTTCTTACTATTGTTGGCGTTATTCTCTCTGTTTTATTGTTAAAGATGTTGGCAGGAATCTTGTTGGTTTGTTTTCTTTTCTACTGTGCAATGTCCTGTTTACAGAGTTTATAAGTTTGAAAAAAGCATCAATGATACACGCAAAAAATATCAAAAAAACATACGAAAATCTTACTGTTCTCAAAGGAGTTGATTTAGCCATAAAAAAGGGAGAAATTGTTTCTATTGTTGGCAAATCTGGTGCAGGAAAAAGCACTTTACTACACATCATTGGCACCTTAGATTTTCCCGACGAAGGGAGTTTGGACATTAATGGGGTGGCAATTCATAACCTTTCTGAAAAAGAGCTTTCTTCTTTCCGCAATAATCAAATTGGTTTTGTCTTTCAATTCCATCATTTATTGCCTGAATTTACAGCACTTGAAAATGTTTGTATCCCCGCTTATATCCAAAAAAAATCTGAAAAAGAGGCAACTGCTCGTGCACAACAACTGCTCACTGATCTAGGGCTTCAAGATCGCATAAACCACAAACCTTCTGAGCTATCAGGAGGAGAGCAACAACGAGTAGCCGTTGCTCGTGCCATGATGAACGAACCCGCAGTAATTTTAGCGGATGAGCCTTCTGGAAATTTAGACACAGAAACCTCTCAACAGCTTCATGAGTTATTTTTTGAATTGAGAGATAAGCATCAACAAACCTTTGTCATTGTTACACACAATCCCGAATTGGCAAAGATGAGCGACAGAACCCTAGTCATGAAAGATGGTTGTATTATTGACAATCAAATCAACAGTTAAGTTATTTATGGATCTAGATTTATTGCGTGATGAACAAGAATGGTTAGCCAAACAAGTAGTCATCCCCTCTACTCCCTTTGATTTTACTCCCTATGACATTTTATTTGGCATTGACATACAATATGTTGGAGAACAAGCCTTTTGTGCGATTTCTGCTCATTATTTTAATGGAGAACACATTCAAACGTTTATTCTAAAAACACAAGCTGGAATGGAATACATTTCTGGTTTTTTCTGTTTTAGAGAAGGTCCGCCTGTTCTCCGAGCCATTCGAAAAATATTAGAAAAACAAAATATCATCCCTAAGTTGATTCTTATTGATGGACATGGCATTGCTCATCCAAGGCAACTAGGCATTGCAAGTTGGATTGGCGTTAAAACCAACCTCCCAAGTATTGGCATCGCCAAACGCCCCTTATTAAAATATGAAGGAACACTAGCACCAGAACGAGGGGCAACAATTCCAATTCGATTAAAAAACAAAGTGGTAGGTACGGTATTGAGAACACAAACCGATATTAAACCTGTTTTTGTAAGTCCAGGATACAATATATCCATTGAACAAGCTTCGGACTTAACCTTGCAATTATCTCCTTCCTATCGGATCTCTAACCCCATCCGAATTGCAGATCATGTTGCTAGAGCCTATTCTAAAGAAAAGAAGGTAGCGCAGGTTATTTCATTATAGTCAATTAGGTAGTAAAGAGTAGAGGAAGCTTAAACCTTCTCTGCCATCTCTTGTGCTTTTTCGACCCACTGCGTTATTTTTTGGGTTGGACTTTCTATAATTTGGCTGAGCAATGCTTTATTTTCTTCGGAAAGATTGGCCAATTGTTGGAAACTATAAATTCCAAAATCATTTAGCGTTTCTTCGGCTACTTGTCCCAAGCCCGCAATGCTTCTTAGATTATCTTTCTTTTCTTCTGCCATCAACTGTTGAACAGTAGTTGAATTGCTGTGTTCTTGTAATTGGAGTTCAAGCGTTTCAATTTTAGTTTGATAGGCATTTTTTTCTTTTTCAAATTGCTCCTGCTGCTCCTCTACATTCTTTCTCAGGCGAGTAATAATTTTAATCAATTTAGCCTGATCAGGCGTTGATCCTAGCCCTGTTTCTTCCAAGTTTTTGACTCGCTTCGCCAATTCATCCTTGGACAATTCTAACAAACGTTTTTCAGCCTTTAGTTCTGTCAACGATTTGCTCAATTTTTTATTTTCTCCTCGAACCAATTCTAATTCAGTCAATACTTGTTCTTGGAATGTTTCATGCTCATAATTAATGCGCTCTTTTTCCAACTTGGTAGAAGACAATTCTTTATTGACTTCAAAATACCGTTCTTTAAGCCCTTCAAAAGTATCGTTTAAGGCCTCAAATTCACCTCCTGATAGAGAAAGTTCTTTTTCATAACGTTTCCGTGCTTTCTCTAACTCAAGCATTAGCTGCTTTTTGTTCTGCTCCAATTCAGCCGCTTTTTCTTTGTGCTGAGACATTTCAACATTAGAAGCTTCCAGTTTTTCGACCCAAGTCTTAGCCTCTTTTTCTAATTCAGAATACTGTTCAATCGTTGATTCTTTGTAGGCTTGGTAAGCTGTTTCTAGATTCTGTTTTTCTTCTACAGTATTGTGATAAGCATCTTCTAAATCGGAATGTTTTTCTTGTAAAGAAGAAAAACGTTGCTCTAAGACTTCTTCCCTTCCTTTGATCAACTCATAGTCTTCCTCTACCCCCTTAAAATGTTCCTGAATGTGTGCCAGTTCGTCCAAAGCTGCCTTTCGTTCTGCTTCTAGTTCTTCTTGGTTAGCTTCAAGATGAGTATAAGCATCTGCATATTCATTGGCATATTGAGTAGATTCTTCCAATTGAGCCTGTAATGTCTTTAGATGTCCACCTAACTTTTCAATTTCAGCCCCCGTTGTAATTTGATAATTTTCGTAAGTTTTTGAAAGTTGAGTTTTTTCATCTTCAGCCGTCTGCAATGATAAATTGAGATTTTTGTATTTATCTTGCCACTCTTCTAATTTAGAATTATAATCCTCCGCCTTATCTTTTAACTCCTTGTAATCGGTTCTTAATTCTGTCATAGAAGCATTAACAACTTCCATATCCTCCTTTGCTTCCTCCAATTCAGCCGACAAGTTTTCATTTTCTTCTTTAAGCTGCAAAAGCCCCTCTTGGAGTTTTTCATTAATTCGGTTCGACTTCGCCAATTGAAACTTTACGGTTTCATAGCCATCGTTTGCCTTTTTGGTTTTGATGCGAAGTTCTTTTATTTCCGATTCTTTTTTGTCTTTGTAATTATCAAAATCCGCCTGCAACTCCTTGTGTCGGTTGTTGTTTCCCGACATATCTCTTTCCAAGCGTTCATAATCTAGTTTCAGACCATCTAAAGTAGATTCAGCAGCTACTAAAGCCGTATCAACGTCCAATTTGCTATCGTAAAGCTCATCGTACCGTTTTTTCATTTTATCCAACTCTTTCTGAGTCTTTTCGGATTCTTCTTTACTTTTATTTAATTCATCCTTATTGCCAGCTTCTTTCACAGATGGTTTTGCAGCCGTCTCATCAACAGGCTGAAGGAACCAAGCTAGTAAGTATCCCATTACAGCTGCTCCAATCATAAATCCCAAAACCATTATCCAACAAGACATACTTATGTGTTAAAATTTAAAAATTACAGCGAATCATTTTTTTCTTCACGAATGGAGGGTATCTCCCCTCTTTTATTAGAATCAATTGTACTAGACACCTTAGGCGAATCTTGCTGAACTTTTTTCTTAGTTGTTAACTTTTTTTGTTCAGCAGATATTGGAGGTAGAGCATATAGTCTAGGTTTAGTGCCATCGTAAGAAATAAATAAATCTACTCTTCTATTAATTTGTTGACCATATTTGGTAGTTTCTTCTCCCAAAGGATGGCTATCAGCAGCGGTAGTAATTTCAATTCTTTCTGCCAAGATACCATGATTGATCAAAAAATCACGAACATATTGAGCCCGTTCGGTTCCTTTTAAAGCACTGCTCTCTTTTGTAGCCAATTTATTACTATGTCCTACACAGTAAATTTTTGCTTTTTTATTTATACTAAGATACAAAATTAAATCATTCATGTAAGTTTTTAACTTATCATTGATAATAATTTTATGTTTATCTTCTCCAAAATCCTTAAAGCGAAAAACCTGCATTTCTTTAAAATCGCTCTCTATCTTACTTATTTTTCGGCTCAATGATTTTTTAGATCGAATTGGCAAAACATCAAATTCAAATCCCATTGCATTTGGCAAAAACTGCTGGTATAAATCCGATTCAAAAACCGCCAAACGCTCATCTGCGATTCCCTTTATTTCTATTTGTTGCCCATCAGCCCCCAGATTTACCAATAGATTGCGTACATAGTTGGCTCTTGCCAATCCTAAATTCACCAACGTTGTTTTATTCAACTCATCAGGATGATTATACCCCGTCAGTATCAATTTTCGAGAGGGCTGGTCATTTAAATAAGTTGCCAAATCAATCAAGGCTTGTTTTATATCAGCAGGCAACTCTAATAACAAAGAAGAACTTGAATAATTAAAAACAAGATTGTTCGCAACCTCCATTTTAAAGGAACTAGAAATATCGTTAACCTCAAAAGGTGCAATACAATGAAAGATAAAATCAATTGCTCCAAAAACAGCCTCATTTTTGACATCTTGCGTCAAATCGTTTCGTTGGCCAGCTTCTATCTCAATTTGATATTCGGGCGTACCTGCATTAATAAATAATTGACGAATAGAATCTGCACGCTCCCGCCCTAATTTCGCTCCTCCTGACTCATCCTCCAAAAACAAGCCCATAATGGTTACTTTCTTGATGGGGTTTGATTTGATATAACGGACAATTTCTATTAGGTTTTTGCTGACCTCTTCATAAAGAATTGGCTTAGCACTGTTTTTAGGAAAAATAATCGTTTTTTTGGTTTGAAGACGAAAGGTATTCCCATCTTCAATAAGCATTGTTCCACCTATTGTTCCATCGTAACTATCTATACTTGTATCGCAACAATTTTCAGAGAACAAATAGCTGCCTGTAGCTATCCAAGCAGCAAGCCCAGTAGCTGTAATTAGTGCATATAAACTATTTCTTCTTTGCATTTAAGTCCTTACTTTAAAAAAGTTATGGTTCTTTGACAACTTCACTAATTAAAATCCTGTGTAAAAACAATTCTGTCAGAAGCTGCGTCTTTATCCTTCATAAATAACAACTTATAATGTTCTCCCTTTGCCCACTTGTCTAACATGTTCTTATAATAATAACTTCCTGGGTTTTCTGATTGTCCACCAGGATAAATACCATAAGCATTTATTTCTTCCCCCAACTCAACAACCATTCTCCAAGAGGGTCCTGGGCGTTTTGTTAAAGCATTTAAAGTCGAACCGTGCCCATCTGAGGGAATATCATCTACACTAAATGCAGGTAACGTAGACAAATGCTGTACAATAGATCCACGTTGATTCTTCCACGTCAAGATTTGCCCATTGTCGTCCTTGGGAACATGCTGACAGATGCGCTGAAATGCGAGTGTCATAACATCGGCAACTTCTTCTCGTTTTTCGGTTGTTTCTACAACATCAATGATTGCATTTGTTGTATCTCTTTTTAACAAATGTAATAAATTATACTCTTCTGGAAGCCTAATCAACTCTTTATCAGCAGATTTATTTACATTTTTTTCATTAAAATCAACTAGTTCATCATAAACTAAATATTCTAAGGTATCAAACCACATTTCAAAAATAGTAGGTTCTATTTGATCTTGTGTGTATTTATAATCCCAATCTTTTAATAAATGCCAAATTTCCAATTCGTCCTTTCTTAATGCGCCCTTTTGGATATGACGTTTTAATAAGCCCATAAAATCCTCTGCTTTTAGACTATAAGAATCGTATTGAAGTGCCATCATATCCTCAACCGTAATGTTTTCCATTTCCATCAAACGGCGGTTCAAATAACGGCCTCGGTACTCCTCAAAATACCCATAGTAATCGTAAGGATATAAACTAGGATTTACAGAATGTTGATTGGCAGATGCTACAAAGTTTTTGGATGGGTTATATTCATGTGGTATATCTTTCTGTGGAATAAATCCAGACCAAAGCTCATCAGAACTCGTTCCCTGTTGTACAAAACGACCTTGCATTTCTTTTCTTAATGGCAGTTTACCCTGCGTCCAAAGTGCAATGTCTCCATCCTTTGCTGCAAATACAATATTTTGTGCAGGGCAAGCAAAATGACGAATAGCATCTTTATAATCGTCATAGTTTTTTCCCTTGATCAATTTCAAAAAAGTCAAAGGCTCCTCTGAAGCATCGTGCAAAGTCCATCTCAATACAAAATCTTGCGCTCCACTACGATGCGCAACGGGACCAAAATGCGTCATTAGAATGGTATCAAAAACAGAATTGGCTCCTCGCACCTTGATTTCTTCAATGATTCTGCTTGATTTTTTATAGGTACTATCAAACCAATATTCGGTTTTACTATCATCTTTCCATTGCACAGCGTACCAATCTTTTACATCATGACTGACATTGGTAACCCCCCAAGCAATATTTTCATTAAATCCAGAAATCACTCCAGGAGCACCAGGCAAAGAAGCGCCATAGCTGTTAAATTCAGGCGTACAAATCTGTATCTCAAACCAAATAGAAGGCAAGTTTAACTTTAGGTGCGGATCGTTGCATAAAATTGGCTTACCAGATGCTGTTTTTGCTCCCGATACCGCCCAGTTATTACTTCCTATGCCCTTTGGAGAATATTCTCTAGCCAAACTATCCCATTCCGTATTTCCCAAATATAAATTAATGGGTTTGGATTCATCTACAACCAATGGTTGTAGATAGCTCATTGAGTCCAAAATAATAGGCGATTGTTCTTCAAAGTACTCCGCATATAAGCTATTAAATTGCTCTAAGCCAATTTTTTTTAATACATTGGTCAACTCAAAATCATGCTCTCTTTCCGTTAATGTTCTCCCCATATTTTTAAGCAACAAAGCTGTTTTGATAGGGCTCCACATTTCGGGTTCATAATTTTGCAACTTGTAAAACAAAGGCAAATCACTATACGACAACGAATTGATATAAGCATTAATTCCATCTGAATAGGCATCCAAAGCCTTAAATTTTTCAGGATCTTTAGACCACAACTCAATCGATCGCTTGGCTCCTAAAGGCAAACCAATACGTCTGGTCTCTAAATCTTTTTCTACCAGTATTTTTCGAACTTTCTCTGTTGTTCCTAAGATTTCAGCCAAGCGTCCAGCAGCAGCATGGGTCTGTAGCTCCATCTGCCACAAACGCAAAGATGCCGTAACATAGCCTTGGGCAAAAGTAGCATCTTCCAAATTTTCAGCAAAAATATGAGGTACCATTCTGTCATCGTATTTCACAACAACGGGTGCAGAAAGTTGCTCATTATAAATGGTTGTCTCAAAAGAAGGCGTTGCGCTTTCTGCATTTTGCCAAAACCCATGAGAAGGGCTCAATAGTTTTCCAATGGGAGGAATAAATTTTTCTGTGCTAGCAATAGTAATCATCTCACCATTTTCATCCGTACTTATTTGTTCGGGGCTTCCTGCTTGGTAGGGATTTCCCAAGACCCAAATAAAGAGTGTTGTTATGGTAAAAGAAAGAAATAACTTAAAAAAGTTCATATGTAATTTCCTAGGTGTCTCAGCAGTTGCTTAACAATAAGATGGGGTAATTAAATGAAGCCCTATTTTTGCTATTAATGCTCCATGGATTTTTCACCTTTTTATTTTGTAAACGAGCAGTTTAGTAAAAAAAGATAAAAATTGCGGCGATAAAAAATACCAATAACCAAGGTTAAATTAGGGGACAAATAACTTCTATTTAATACAATTAGCCCATTATTAAACAACTTTTTGATAATAGTTATGATTGTTGAGTATAAAACAGGTCACAATATAATAAAAAAAATGCATATTCTACAGCCTAAAATCTGTATAATATGCATTCGCATTGTTTAGAATTTGTTATCAATTTATTAATAGAGGAATGCCAATAGATCAAGTCTCATTATTGTGTAACAATGTCCAAGCAAAACCTAAAAAAGAACCTCCTCCCAAAAATTGAAAAAACAGGCATAAATTAGGATAGTTCATTTTGGCATCTAATAAGAGATAAAAATAGATGGATGCAAAAAACAACAATAACCAAATGAGTTGCTGCCCAATCTTTTGCAGTTGTTTAAAGCCTTCTTTTAGTTCCTTAACTTCTACCTCTAGTTTTCCTTGATTCGTTTTTCGAATTACTTTTTGCAATTCTACGGGCAGTGTTACGGCTGCGCTAACTTGAGTCCGAACCAAATTAAGCGCCATTTGGGCAAAACCACCCTTCCCTCCCATCAACTCCTGTTCGAGATAAGGCTTTAGCGTATGAATAGGATTCCAATCTGGTTTTAGCAAAAAGACAACACCACTAACCAATACAACTGCCCGATTTAGCAACACCCAATCTTTAGGAATCTGCATAATCTGTGTCATTTCTTTTATATTAATCAACTGAAACGCCTTTCTTAATTGTTCTTCACTAATATCTTGAACATTTAAGGTATCCAACTGCAATTCGTGCTCTACAAAATCTTGTACCTTATCAATCATTTTTTTTGCAATTTTAGCATTATCATCACCATGTGCAATGAATCCTAATTTTCGCAAAACTTTTACCATCTCTTCAGCATCCTTTTCAATAACATGTTGAATCAATTTAGGAATGCCTTTTTTCATTTCATCACTTAACTTCGATACGGCACCAAAATCCAATAAAATCAACTGCCCTTTTTGATTTACCAATAAATTACCAGGATGTGGATCGGCATGATAAAAACCATCTACCAAAATCATCTGACAATAGACCTGAACAAGCGCCTCTGCTAATGCTCCTAAATCAAGACCCCAAGCTTGGATTTGGTCAAGATCACTGACTTTTACTCCTTCGCAATATTCAATGGTCAATACCCTTTTGGAGCTATATTCGGTATAAACCGCTGGAATATAAATTTGAGTTTCTCCCACCAAGTTTTGTTTAATGAGCTGCATTGATTCTGCTTCTTGGTAATAATCTAGCTCCTCCTCTATCATTTGCTCCACTTGTTGATATAGGTGTTCAATCCCTTTGATTTTCATAAATCGAGCAACCAACTTTACCAGCTTTTTGATAATGGCTAGATCAACATGGGCTAATTCATCAATTTTGGGATGCTGTACTTTTACCACAACATCCTTATCCCCAATTTTAGCTCGGTGAGCTTGCCCAATGGAGGCAGCAGCAATGGGTTGTTCTTCAAATGCTGTAAAAATTTCCGTAATCGGTTTTCCTAGTTCCCTCTGAATAACTCCAGCAATTTTTTGAAAATTATGTGGAGGAACATCATCTTGTAACTGTTCTAATGGTGCCCTAAATTCTTCTGGCAAGACATTGGATAAGGTAGAAATAAGTTGCCCAGCTTTTATAAACAACCCCTGCAACTCCAACATAACATCCTTAATCCGTTCTGCATTTTTTTTATTCTTTTCTTTTATTCGAGCCGACCAATATGCCTTTCCTCTTATTTTGGCAACTAGGTAGAGCCCCAAATAACTAAGTCCAACCCTTAATGCTACCCCGTATGCTTTTCTACGTCTTGTGCTTGCCTTTTGCATAAAAACTATTCTGATTTTTGATTCTTTGATCTGAAAACATCCTCCATAAAAAGAAACATAATTTATAGATTGAATAGTTGCAAAATAAGGCATTTTCATAAAAAAAGGGTATTGATTCTTATAAACCAATCCCTTTTAGTTGTACTATTTTAATAGTCCGTTAATTAGCTAGTGCGCTAGCGCTTATGAGCTCCCTGAGGTCGGTTCGTTACACTAGTGAGATAGTTTTTTGCTTCATTGTTTTTTCATTTAGTGTACCTTTTCAAAATAGTCCAATCCTGCTGCGGGCCAAGAGTTGTAATAAAACCCTACCACTTGGTCATCCTTCACTACATAATACATTCGAGTTTGCACCCCTCCTTTTTTATAACCTAAACTAATGCCATCCAACTGGACTAATTTTTCTAGCTTTTTGCCTTCTTCAAATACAGTAAGATCTCTTTTCCAAAGCCATTCTCTACGTCCATATTCATCCAATTGAGGCAACAATTCTAAGTGCATTTTTTTTCCATTTTGATTTTGATAAGTTCCTTCAAACTGCGCTCCAAAATCTAGCGTTTTATCGGTTAAATCCGTTCGACCAGCACCAAGCATAGCCGCCAATCGTCCTAGCAAAATTGACCAGTGATGCTTTTCGCTAGAGCCTGTTCGAATCAAAATAATGTTATCTTTAGGCGAAACAAAAATATACTGTCCATGATAGCCTGCTGCCCAATACTGCTGGTTATTGGCAAAGCCAACCTCTTCATAGCCATTGCGCCAATAACAATTAGAATACCCAAACCACCGACTTAAATCCCTATTTTTAAGTTCTTTTACAAACCACTTAGGAACAATCTGCTGTCCTTCCCAAAGACCATCGTTTAACATTAACTTGCCAAAGCGAGCCATATCTGCTGCCGTTAAGGCCATCCCTCCAAAAGTTCTAGCGTTGCGATGTTTTTTACTATCCAATGTGACCATAGCATCATACTGCATACCAACAGGTTTCCATATTTTAGCTTCCAAATAGCTTGCTAAGCTCTGTCCAATTGCCTTTTCTAAACAAATCCCAAGAATCTGCGTAGAAAGTGATTTATAAGCAAAATGTGTTGTTGGCTCATGCTTTTGTTTGGCTGCTCTTTTAACAAAACGTTGTTGGTTGGGGGTATAATACAAACCTCCCAATCGCAAAACATTATCAAAGTCATGCCACTTCAACCCAGATACCATTCCCATTAAATGCCGTAAGCTGATGTCTTTTCGAGCATCTTTTCCAAACTCAGGAATAAATTCCGCAACCTTTTGATCCAAAGAGAGTAAGCCCTCTTCAGCAGCTATAGCCGTTAATGTTGCCGTCATTGCCTTAGTCACCGAAAAAACAATTTTAGGTTCTTGTTTACTTCCTCCATTTAAATAACGTTCGTACAAAATAGAGTCATTTTTAATCACAATCAAAGCCGTTGTTTTGGAAGTTTCCAAAAAATCATCTAAATCCGAGGTTGTCACCTTTTCAGATTTAGGAATCCATTGTTTAAGCGCAGGAATATTAGCAGGGTTATGAACATTGGTAAATAAAGGCTTCGAGTAAGGGCTGTTTTCTAGTGAGGAGGTTGCCCAATTCTCTGTTGATGCTCCTGGAATTGTATCACAAACAAAGATCTTTTTGTGGTCGTTGATCCCTGGTTTAAAAAATACAACAATTTTTGTCAGGGTGCAACTGGACAAAGTGCTAAGCATGGTTCCACAAATAAGGGCTTGCAAGAGGAATTTGATCATAGTCTTGTATAGGGTTATATTAATTAGTAGACCGCTGGCTAGCATAATTAAATAAAATGCTAACCGCTATAAAAGTAAGAAAGTTATGCTTTTAAGTGGTTTTACTCCAAAAAGCATATAGCTGCGCAATATACAAAAAATCAACCAAAAATGCAATGGAATTTTCTTTTGGAAATAGAATTTAACAGCCTGTGATAATGACTGCATTGTTCACGGTAGTTTAGAACCATAGACTTCATCTATTGTAAAAAAAGCAACACTATTCAACGCCCTTGAGCAAATTGGGTTGGTTGAGTTGGTACAAGGCAACTTCAGAAGTTTCATAAAGTGCTTGAATACTTGGAGGACGTTTCCCTTCGTAACAATCTTTGATGCAACGAGGCAAATCATTATAATCAAAATTGGACATATAACGAGTGGCTCCATTGGCTAAAACATAAACCGTAGTTTCTGGCGAAAAAGTTAAGGTAGGAATGTCTGAATAATCATAAAATTGAACAGGTCCTTTTTCGTTATATTCCATTAAGTATTGCCCAAAATGTTTTTGGATAACATTGGTTACAACAATACTCTTATGTGGTTTTTCTTTAAAATATTTGTAAATAACAGCCCGTTGTTCTACATAAGAATGTTTATTGGCCGTTTGCATAGAAGAGACAATTGGAGCTAAAGCAGCTAAGGCTATTCCCAATAAAAAACCCCAAGTAATAGAATTGCGATTTGGCAATATCGCACGTATTAGCACTAAAACCATTATAGCAGCATAACACCATTCTAAATTTCCAATAGCAGACCATTTCGATAAGACAAAAACCAAGGTTGTTGCAGCGATAAATGCATACCGATGCTTGGCTTCCTTCGCAAAGGCATACACTAATGGCGCAGCTACTACTGCTGCCATTGGCACCAAGAATAAAAAATGCCGAATATCTGGACAAATTGGCAAATAAGCTTTGTAGGAAGTGGTCATAAAATTGGACGACAACAAGGACAATACCAAGATCAGAGACCAATACGCCGCAGGTGTTTCAAAACGGATAAAACGCTTAAAAGATTGGCTAAAAATGGCTGGTAACGCCAACATTAGGCTTATCATCATTCCAGTTGCCATAAATTTGTAGATCATTTCGTAACCAATTCGATACCACAATACCGACCAAGGTTGAATGGCATAATTGCAAAAAGAAAACGAACGACCTGCGCCTAAATTATCGTCTAGCCCTGCTTCTACAGCATGAAAACGAGCTAAGGGGTCTCCTGTCAAACCGTAAATTAATAAGAGATACAATACCCCCATCGCTATACAACAAAGTGTTGTGTATATCCAAAATTTGAGATAACGTTTTTGAAAAATATCCAACAGCATTACCAAGAAAAAAACAGGAAACAACAGCAGTACAGATTGCTTGGTAATATAAGCCCAAATCAATACCATAGACAACAATAAGGCATGTTTGAAGGATTGTGCCCCTTTTTGATCAAAACGATGATTTCCAATCAAACTAAAAGCTGCAAACGTAGCCAAAGCAACAGAAGTATCTGGCATTAATTTGTCAGAATAATACATCGTCCAGTTGTCCAAGACATAAATAGCCGCTGCGATAACAGCCACTTGCTTGGGCTGTTGTTTTAATACTCGAAAAATAAGCAATACTGTTGCCAACAAAACCAAGGAGGGTGCAATTGCCGACACCTCATCGTTGACACCAAATAAGGCATAAAAAAAGCCTGTCAAACTGATAAATCCCCAACGGTAAGAGAAAAAATCTTCGTTCAGAAAAAAGAGTTCTCCATCTGCCCATTTTTTGCCATAATAGCCATACCCCATTATATCATCAAAACCATAGTGCCCAAAATAGCCTCCATAATGATGAATAAATAAAAAGGCTATAATACCTAAAAAAGTATATAGCCTCATGTCTTTATATAATGGTGTTTTATTCATGCTATACCGCAGACGTTTCTTTTAATTGAGTAACGATCTTTCCAATTGCTTGTTGAGTAGCAACTGTTGCGGGAACCAATGGCAAACGCAATTCTTCCCCACAAATACCTAAACAATTTAAGGCATGCTTAACGCCCGCAGGATTGCCATCTACAAAGAGCAAATCGACCAAATCCATCAATTGATAATGTAGGTTTCTAGCAGTACCAAAATCACCTACCAATCCTGCTCGCACTAAATCAGAATAGATTTGAGGATAAGCATTTCCAACTACAGAAATTAAACCATCCGCTCCACAAGCCAACAGCGGTAAGGTCAAATTATCATCGCCCGAAAGCACTGCAAAATGAGCAGGTTTTTTGCCTTTTATAATTTGCATGCATTGTGCTAAATTTCCAGAAGCCTCTTTAACGGCTACAAATTTATTGCTAGCATTTGCCAAACGCAAGGTAGTGGCTGCGGTCATATTAGAAGCTGTCCGTCCAGGAACATTATAGAGAATAATTGGACAAGGAGCCACGGCTTCTATGGCCATAAAATGTTGATAAATTCCTTCCTGAGTAGGTTTGTTATAGGCAGGACTCGCCGACAGAATACCAGCAATTCCTTTAAAATGATAATTCTGTATACTTTTAATGACGGCTGCTGTATTGTTTCCTCCAAAACCTGCAACAATAGGAATTCGACCAGCTGTTATTTTTACTGTAAAGTCTAATACCGCATGCTTTTCTTCTTCTGTTAAGGTCACCGATTCGCCCGTTGTCCCTAATGAGACTAAAAACTCTACGCCACCTTCTATATTAAAATTAATCAGGCGTTCTAAGCCATTATAATCAATTGCTCCATCTTTGAACGGCGTTACTAATGCAACTCCTGTTCCTCTAAATAATTTATTCATTTTTTATACCATTAAGCCCTTATTGGATTTTCTTTAAATAGTTTTCCATTTGCTGAATCAATGCTCTTAAACTTTTGCTTTTGCCATAAACCATAAAGTCATAAAAATCGGTTTTATCTTCTCGATAATGCCCGATTCGAAATTTTGCCGCAGAAGCAGCAGCAATATACTCTAGGGGTTGGCAGTTGTCAACATGTAAGGCAATTAATAAATCAAATGGTTCGTGGATAAAATCTAATACTTCCTGTTTTTTTGGAGTTTGATTCAAGCCCAAATCTTTGTTACAAAAACAAGGATAAGCCTCTTCTTCTGTCAGCTGATTGGCATCTTTATAAGCAATTAATTTTACTTTCTTTCGCTGACTTTGGAGTTCTCTTTTATAACCTAAAACAATCTTAGCTTCAGCTTCATTACTTGCATTAAAGATTAAACCTATGCTTCTCGCCGTATCAAAATTACAAGCCGATCGCTTTTTGTTCGCTTGAATACACTGTTTCAACTTTCGTTGATACAAGCTTTCTTTTAAACCACTTAATAAACTCATACAGGGGGACTGTTTTAAATTAACAATTATGATTTTTGGTAGGACAGTTAATTAAAATCACAACCCATAATTTCTTACGCAATCAATATATTACAATTTGTTTTTATTTGTCGTCTAATTGGTATTAATGACTTTGAGGGACATTCTATCTTAAGAAATCTATCCAATACAATCAAGGATAGATTTCTTAAGGTTTATTGTTTGTATAGTAAATTCTTAATCCTATACTGTTTTATAGGTAACTTTACCCATTTTGCTGTATTTTTCAATACGAGACTGCACCAATTCGTCTTTTGACAAATCCTTCAGCGCAACAAGTTCTTTTTTCAAGTGACGTTTTAATATTTTAGCAGCTTCCTCTGGTTGCAAATGCGCACCACCAACTGGTTCTTTGATAATGCCATCAATAATACCAAACTCTAGCGCATTATCAGCCGTTAACTTCAATGCTTCAGCCGCTTCTTTTTTGTGCTCTACCGTACGCCAAAGAATAGTAGAACAAGACTCCGGAGAGATTACGGTATACCAAGTATTTTCCATCATAAAAATACGGTTACCAACACCTATTCCCAATGCACCACCAGAAGCACCTTCGCCAATTACCACACAAATAATAGGCACTCTCAATTTAGCCATTTCAAATAAATTGCGAGCAATAGCCTCTGCCTGTCCTCTTTCTTCTGCTTCTATACCAGGAAAAGCACCAGGTGTATCAATAAGACAAACCACAGGTAAATCCAATCGTTCAGCGGTTTTCATCAAACGCAAAGCTTTGCGATATCCTTCAGGATTAGGCATACCAAAATTTCGATATTGGCGCATTTTTATATCCGCTCCTTTTTGCTGCCCAATAAACATAACACTATGTTTATCTAATTTTCCAATACCCCCCACAATTGCCTTATCGTCTTTAAAGCAACGATCGCCATGCATTTCTACAAAACGAGAACACATTTGCTCAATATAAAACAAGGTGTAAGGTCTATGAGGATGTCTAGAAAGTTGTACTTTTTGCCATCCTGTTAAATTACTGTATATGTTTTTTCGAGTAGTAGTAATTTTCTTTTCCAATGCCGAAACTGCTGCATTTAAAGCCTCCACGTCATCATTTAAATCTGCCGTTTTTTTAAGTTCAGCTAGTTGTTCATACAATTCTTCAATCGGCTTCTCAAAATCTAAAAATAGCATAGTTTGAACGTATTTTATAAAAGGATTAGTAAGTTCTTATAGATAAAATTAAGGGTATCGGGGTATACTAAAGTTCAAATCTACTACTATTTTTACAAATCCCAAATATTCGAAGGAGCTAGAACCATTTTTTTGACTTTTGCTTTACCTGCCAACAAAACTTCCAAAGTACTACTATTAGGATGCCGAATTTGCTCCCAATACTTATGAGCGCAATTGCAAATTTCTTGATAACTCACTCCATCACAACACAATAGATCCATCTCTACGGTCAATGGCTCGCCTTCTTCTATTTCCACTTCATAAACATAGTCATTATAACGCCCCTTATTGCCATAAAACGCTTTAGCTGTGGCTAATTCAGCAAATAAAAACACACAATTTAACCTTGACGGTAAAGCAGGGTAATTTAAAGATCGGATTGATTCAAAAATTTCTTCTTTAATATAAGTCGAATAATAATCTTTGACAAAATCGTGCCTGCGAATCCGTTCACCATAAACACCAATCGTTAATATGGTGCCTTCTCTCAATTTTCGATGTGATACATGATAAAACTTCATAATCGTACAATACTAGTTAAATAGCTTGAATATTATCGTTACGTATACTAAGCTACCAAAATTAAGAAAGTATCTACATATTTCTAGTTTTTCTCTCTTCAAAACTTAGAAGTTGTTGATGCACTAAAAAATAGCGCCGCTAATAGTCTTCCATCCCTAAAAACAAAAAGTACAGCTTGATTTAAAAATCAAGCTGTACCGTTTTAGTAGGTCTGCGAATGATAGGATTTTAATTTTATTCTTAATCCATATCTCATTGCAACAATTTTTAACTTATTTTATGGTGTAAATCCAATACCTCCACCATTATTATTACCAAAACCATTTCCTTGGTAACAATTTTGAACAGGAATAGTAGCAGTAGTTCTATCAGCAGCTCCATCCGTAACCCATAACCCAGAAGCATCCTGCTTGAGCACTTGGTTGATTTCTACTTTAATAGAATTGTAACGTGCTGTTGCATCGGGGAAGGTATTTACTCTGCTAGAGGTCGTCGAATTTGCGGGAATATCAATGGTATAGGTGTTAGGAATAGACGACATGTTAGCATTTTTCCAGCCGAATACTGTCACTTTGCGGTGGTAAGGCCTTGTCCCTGTAACATAGACCAATGTTTCATAAGAATTACCAGAATGATTAGTACCATAACAAAGCCCAGATACTTCCACGTATGGTCTTAAAACAAGTATTGGTCCACCTCTAAAATTGCTAGTGGTTGCCAAGGTTTCTACCTTGGATTCTTCGTGGATTGCGGTCTCTAGAACTTCTTCTTTTTTACAAGAAGCAGATAATACTAGAATTAATGCCATCGTTCCCCAGAAAAAAAAATTCTTTTTCATATTTAAATATAGTTTTAATTGATGCTTACTTTCTTTTTTTAGGTCGTTGTTCAGCTTTATCCGACGATTAATAATTTTTTTAGGCTTAGAAATTTGTCTGTCGATGACAAGCATATGCTATGGGGGTACATCTCTTTCCTTACCTTCATTCAACAATTTTACTACTGAAAATCAAGAGGATTCATTCCAATTATATAAATTTACATATTATAAATACATTCAACAACTTTTAAATGCGTTATTTAACGTAAAAACACGTCAAAAGTGTAAAAATCTTTGTTGTTGATAAAATAATTGCACTTATTTTCCTCAAAAAAAGCAGCTTTTTCAAACTACACTAACTCTATACCTTATTTATGAATAGGTAATCACTTTTTATTTATAAATAAAAAAATATTGAGTATAGGACAAGCCCAGCTTGCTGGCTCACGAGCAAAACGAACGAGTATCCTTGGTATAGCATACCAAAGGATTAGCAGGATTTAAAATTCAAATAATCAATCGAATACAAGATGTTTTTCAACGGAGTAATGCATTAAGCAAAATGGAATAATGATTGGAGGGAGAGAAAAAGGCTCATAAGGAACAAACTGGAAGAGGCTGAGACAATGCAATAAACCAGCTATTTGTTCACTTCGTTCATACTTAAATCTGCTAATTTCTAGTTCTTCCCCAACTAAACGTTAATCCTAAAACTTGCAGCCTAAACTCAGGAAAACATTAAAAATATGAATTGGATCTCGATCATTATAAACGCCATATTTTCCTCTAAAATAACGAAAGTTAGTCCCTATGGCTAAATAGCCTATACGGTATTTTAGTGCTATATTCCCCTCTACACCAAGATACCCCACATCGGTTACATAAACAGAAGGTCCCACATTAAAATTTGCCTCAATTCCTGTTTTTTCATTCAATTTAAAAACACTGCAAAACCCCAAAGCCCCTATATCAACATACCAACCTCCTCCTCCCCAGATATCTTTCCCACCTCCTAACCAAGTGAATTGAAATCCTAATTGATAAGATTTTCCTTTAGGATAATACCATTTATTGCCTACTTTTGCATGTAAAGCAAAACCTCTTGCCCAAGCAGCAGGTACCGTTGTTCGCCCCCATTTATTACAGCCAAGACCTCTACTTCCGCAGGGAACAGCAACTTCTTCATGCTTTTGTACAATACCAAAGTTGAGATCAAACCAAAATCCGTTTTTTAGGATTGGGTCAACTTGGGCATTTATATTTTGAAAAGAAAGGTTCAGTAGAAACAATAAAAATAGGTACCTTTTCATATTGATTGATTTTAAATTGGTTAATAAATTGAATGGTTCTTTGACAAATTGTGTACTAATCGTAAAACGTAAGGTAAAATGCTTCTATTTTTGGATATTAGAGCCTAGATCACGTTGTTTTTAGATCGCTTCGCTTTTAGACTATATAGTTGCAATTCATACCTATATAGTCTAAAAGCGAAGCGATCTAAGCTCTAAAATCTAATACCCAAACGGCATATTAAAGACGTTAATTAAAATTTCCACACGATTTGTCAAAGAGCGAATTGAAATAAAAAGATATTCTAATTTTTATAGGTTTTCAAGCACAACAAATTCAATTTATCAGATTAAAATGAACAGAAAAGATACCTGAACTGTTGATATACATTATTATTACAGAATAAAAACATCCATATTTTAGAACTTCATTTCTTATGCTAAAAATTGCATTTTCATCCATTTACAAGTATGAATTACCAGAGGGGCATCGTTTTCCTATGGCTAAATATGAGTTAATTCCAGCTCAATTATTGCATCAAGGAATTGTTGAAGAAGTTCAATTTTTTGAACCCGTTCCCTTAGAAGAAAAATGGATCTTAAGAACTCACTGTGCAGCATATTGGAAAAGCCTAAAGGAGCTCACTATTCCTCCCAAAGCGGCACGAAAGATCGGCTTTCCCATTCATAAGGCTTTAATTGAAAGGGGGCGAGTAATTGCTCAGGGAACAATTGATTGCGCACTCTATGCGCTTAAATATGGCGTTGCTATGAATGTTGCAGGCGGCACCCATCATTCTTTCAAAGATAAGGGAGAAGGTTTTTGTGTTTTAAATGATTTTGCCATTGCTTCTAATTATTTATTAGACCATCAACTTGTTCATCAAATATTAATTGTTGATTTGGATGTCCACCAAGGCAATGGCACCGCCAAAATTTTTGAAAAAGAACCTAGGGTATTTACTTTTTCTATGCATGGTGCCAAAAACTATCCACTACAAAAAGAGGTTTCTGATTTAGATGTTCCACTGGTTGACGGACTAGAGGATGCTCCCTATCTTGATTTAGTCCAAGAATATCTTCCTGCCCTATTGCAACAAGTCCAGCCAGATCTAGTCTTTTATCTATCTGGTGTTGATGTTTTGCAATCGGATAAATTAGGACGCTTAGGGTTGACCTTAGAAGGTTGCAAAAAACGAGATCAAATGGTCTTTGAATATTGTAAGGCTGCCAATGTCCCCATAGCCGTTAGCATGGGCGGCGGATATTCGCCCAAATTAGCACAGATTGTTGATGCTCATTGTAACACGTTCTTGGTTGCACAAGAAGTTTTTTTTGACCATTAATTAACCCATTATATAAAGCATGTAATAGCGGATTTGTTCTAAAAAAAGCATAAACAAAGACGGCTTTGCCACAACCAAGAATACAAATCCCCAAACCGCTCCCCAATAATGCGCATCGTGTCCAATATTATCGGTTCCTTTCTTGCTCATATACACTGAATACAACAAATACAACAAGCCAAATAGTACCGACGGCAAATAAATTCCTGGTAAAAAAATAAGTCCCATTCCTGCTGTTGGTTGCAACAAAATAGATGCAAAAACAACACTTGACACGGCTCCAGAAGCTCCTAAAGCTGCATAACCTCTATTTTCCCGATGCTTATAAAATGAATAAACAGAGGACATTAATAAACCTGAAATATACAGTGCCAAATAAACCATTGGTCCTAATACGCCAAAAATACTGCTGTGTTTCAACTGCACTTCGACCACTCCCCCAAACATTAACAAAACATATGCATTGAACAAAAGGTGCATCCAATTGGCATGTACTAAACCATGGCTAAAAAAACGATACCACTGTTGGTCTTTTTGGATAACATAAGGAATAAACATAAATTTTTCCTTTTCATAATGGTCATCCATACAACGATAAGAAGAATAAACAGTAATCGCTAAAATCAAATAAGTCAGTGGCGCTTCGTACAAAGAAGGTTCATTTCCCATCAAAAATAAACTATTCATGGATTGTCTTTTATTAAGAAGAAGATGTAACAATAGAAAAACAAAGATAGTATTTATCTCACATGAGATAAATCTTTACATTTAAAATGTTCTGTTTACCCAATAAAACGAGTACTTATGTTCCTTATTTTATGGCACTGATAACATGCTCATTTTGGATGTCGCTTTCAATTAGTCCGTCCTTCAGACGAATAATTCTGTGCGCATGTTCTGCAATGTCAGGCTCATGAGTGACTAAGATTACGGTATTCCCATTGTTGTGAATTTTTTCAAACAGAGCCATAATTTCAATGGAGGTTTTAGAATCTAGGTTTCCTGTTGGCTCATCCGCTAATATAATCGATGGATCATTAACCAAAGCACGAGCAACAGCAACCCGTTGGCGTTGTCCTCCCGACAATTCGTTGGGCTTGTGATCCACTCGATCTCCCAAACCAACCGATTCCAATACTTTTTGTGCCTTTGCCAAACGCTCAGATTTTTTCATTCCAGAATAGACCAAGGGCAAGGCCACGTTTTCTAAAGAAGATAATCTCGGAATTAAATTAAACGTTTGAAACACAAAGCCAATTTCTTTATTCCGTATTTCTGCTAATTCATCGTCTACCAACGTAGATACATTTTGACTATTCAACAAATAAGTACCATCTGTAGGGGTGTCCAAACAGCCTAGCATATTCATTAAGGTTGATTTGCCAGAGCCAGAAGGTCCCATCAAAGCAACGTATTCATTTTTTTGGATGTTTAAGGTAATTCCTCTCAAAGCATGAACCACTTGTTCGCCCATCTGGTACACTTTCTTAACTTCCTTAATATCAATAACTTTTTGCATTTTATTTTTTTAGTATAACACTCCGTTCATTTTTGAACAACTTCAATGCATCCAATATGATTTTTACGGAGTACCATGGTTCGATACAAATTCTAGACAAACTGAATTGATGCAATACCGCACACCACTAGGTGGAGGACCATCGTTAAAAATATGCCCCAAATGGCTATCACAACAGGAACAAATCAATTCTACACGTGTCATGCCATGGCTTTTGTCCAACTTTTGGGTAATCTTTGCCGTTTCCAATTCTCCCCAAAAAGAAGGCCAACCGCAACCTGAATGATATTTATTGGTAGCATCAAACAAAGGCGTTTTACAAGCATTACAAAGATAGGTTCCTTCTTCTTCATGATCATAATATTTGCCCGTAAAAGCCCGCTCGGTTCCTGCCTCTCTCAATACATGATATTCGGCATCAGACAACTGTGCCTTCCATTCCGTTTCTGTCTTTTTTATTTTTTTCATAAAAGTGCTTGCTTTAGTTTTAAGTAAGCGGACATAAAAAAGTATAGGTAAAAAAAATAATTGTTTTTAGTGCTAATCAAAGAAAAAAGTTGAAGTTTTAGCAAGCTAAGACAAAACTTTTTGATGAAGAGTAGTGCAAAAAGATTTATTTTTTCCTATAAATTATTGTGAACGGTTACTTATCATTTTTATTTACAACAAAAAAAAATGATTATCGTTCTAGGCTATAGAAAGTAACTAAGCAAAACTAAGCATTAATAAAGATACAATTGTATCTTTAGATACCTGATATAAAATCGACAAAAATGAATGACCCTCTAGACGAACAGCTCCATAATCCTCCTAAGTCTGCCACTCCAAGTATTGCGCTCCCCATAAAGGGAATCATTCAGTACCTCCTTTTCTTCCTTATTTTCTTAGTGGTTTATGCTGGTATTGGGGAGACCTTTGGTAATTTGCCAATTGGAGAACAAAAAGTAATTAGTATTGATTTTCGAACTATTTTTCTTGCAGGAGGAATTACCTTACTGGCTGTTATTCCCAATCATTTTTTGCAAAAACAACTCTACTTATTTTATCAAGGTTCGATTGGCAAGACGACTTTGACACCTCTTTTGCTTTGGTGTTTGATTATAATCCCCTATTATCTTTTTTGTCTTTGGGGAACTATACTAAAACTAACATTAGAAAAAATTTTTCTAATTATTTTTACTTGGGGTGCGTTATTTTCATGGTATGTAGCAGGCTGTTTATTAATTTCGTTGTATTTTCAGCATCAACAAAAACTACTTTACGCCAGTACCCTTTTTATTTACTGGCTCGTTACAACCTTGTTATTCCATTTTATCATCATCTAAACTATAAAACTGCCATCTACTTATTTAGTACGATTATTGTTGCGTGTTGTCTGTTCTAAGAAATCAGCCTTTTAGAATGAACAAATCCTCTTTAATTTTATTACCTAATTGTATTTATAAATCTTTTGGTGCTTTTAACTGAAATAGCAATGAAAACGATCTCCTATTTGGTGCTTTTATCCATTACCATTCTTTTATCTAGTTCTTGTGAAAAAGAGTTTATTCCAGAAACTACCTTTGATGAACCAGAACTAGTTGTTGAGGGTTATATTTCAAAAGGTCCCAATGCATTACCCCCTTATGTTATTCTCACCAAAAGCATAGAATATACCGCTACGATTGGTTCGGACTTACTCAACGATTTGTTTGTACACAATGCCCAAGTTTCTATTTCAGATGGAACCAATAGCGTGCAGTTGCAAGAGTTTTGTGTCAGCGATTTACAAATTTTACCTGCTCCATTAAGAGATGCCATTGCGCAAGCCATTGGTTTGCCAGCCTTCGATATAGATTCTATTGATCTCGATGTTTGTGTTTATACCGATCTTCTGGGAATTGTTGGTTTGGGACTGAATATAGAAGAAGGAGGGCAATATGATTTGGAAATAAAAACCGAAGATTTTGGCACCATCACCTCTAGCACTACAATTCCCTACTCTGTTCCAATTGATTCTTTGACCTATATTAATCATCCTAGTTACCCTGCCAATGATTCTTTGGTAGAAGTTCTAGCCTATTTTCAAGACCCTATTGGACCGAACTATTATCGCAGTTTTTCTCAACGAAATAGAGAGCCTATGTATTCAGCTAGTGCACGAGGCATTAATGGTTCGGTTAGTGATGATACTATTTTTGAAGGTCAAGGCTTTAGTTTTGCCATTTTGAGAGGACAAGACCCCTTGGGCGATTTCGACTTTGATACCTTTGGTTATTTTTGGCGTGGAGATACGGTAACCATTCGAGCAGCCTGTCTTGATTATGCCCATTTTCGTTTTTGGCAAACTTCAGAATACAATACGGGGTCTCAGGGACCATTTGGAACGTATACACGCATTGAATCCAATATCAAAGGTGGTTTGGGAATCTGGGGCGGTATTTCTTATCGTGAAAAAACCCTTATCATTCCTGAGTAAAGCCGTAGTGAGCTTGAATTATATGTGCAAACAAGATGGCTAAATAATCATTTTGGAATAAGCCCTATTTTAAATCGTAATATCCCCTAATAATTCACTAATTTTGCTCCCACAAAACAACGGGAATGAAATTTAACGCCATCATATTACTATTTTTAGCCTATTATTCTAATGCGCAGCAAGATAGCCTTCCCTTAAAAGATCAAAGTGATACGATTGTTGTCGAACAAAAACGTTTATCCACCTTTGGTTTAGGGCACAATAGCAACTATTTAGGAAAAGACATTTTGCGGACTTATGGTTCTCGGAATTTAGCGCAAGTCTTGCAACTAGAAAGTACTTTTTTTGTTAAAAATTATGGCCCTAGTGGTATTAGTAGTCTGTCAGGACGAGGAGGAGGAGCCAGCCATACCGCCGTTCTTTGGGAAGGGTTTAACATTCAAAGCCCGATGCTTGGGCAAGCTGATATTTCGCTACTCCCAACTGCCTTTGTAGACTATGTAGATATACAATATGGCGGAGAATCAGCCTTATTTGGCAATAGTTCAATTGGTGGAGCCTTGCATTTAGGCAGCCATAATGCCTTTAATAAAGGCTGGCATTTTGAAGGGAATTTGCACGTTGGTAGTTTTGAAGCGTTTGGGCAAGAGCTAAAATTAAGCTACAGCAACCAATGGTATGCAGGAAGTGTCCGTTCTTTTTATCGCAATGCCCGCAATAACTACCCTTTTAAGGATATTAATGCCTTTGGTTCGCCCAAACCCATCAAACAACAAACCAATGCTGCTCTAAAACAATGGGGCATCTTGCAAGAACATGAATTTAAAATCAAAAAACATACTTTGGGGGCAAAAGCTTGGTACCAAAAAAGTAATCGCCAAATTCCTCCTCCTCTATTATTAAACACTAGTACCGATCTTCAAAAAGATGAGACGCTGCGCTTGGTTGCTCATTGGAAATGGATTCATCAGCAACAAATATGGAAAGCTCGAACAGCTCTTTTTTTAGAAACGCTGCACTTTCAAAACGATGCTGTTAATTCCTTGAGCAAGATCCTAAGTTCTATTACAGAAATAGAGCATAAATGGTATCTTCATGAACAGCATTTATTAAATACAGGAATCAATTACAGCTTTTACAAAGCTATTTCTGCGGGTTATCAACTTGTGCCTCAACAACATCGTATAGCCTTATTTGCTGCTTATAAATTTACCACAAAAAATCGTAAATGGCAAAGTAGTATTTCGTTGCGAGAAGAAGTTGTTGATGGTCGTTTTATCAGTCCTGCTGTTTCCTTGGGCAATGTATGGAAATGGCACAAAACATTTCAGGTCAACCTAAATCTATCTCATAATTATAGACTGCCAACCTTTAATGATTTGTATTGGGAGGTCTTGGGAAATCCGAACTTAAGACCAGAATATAGTTGGAATAGTGAGTTGGGGTTTTCTATCCCTATCCAACTAAAACGCCTTCTCATCACCCCTAGTCTTCATGGTTTTTGTAATCTTATCAACGATTGGATTTTGTGGTCGCCCAATTCCGCAGGACTCTGGCGGCCTGATAATGTAGAACAAGTGTGGGCGAAAGGTTTGGAGTTTAATATTCAATTAAAAAGTAACTGGAAAAAATGGAAATTCCTCTTTAGTGCTAATTATGCCTTTACCCAAAGTACTCGTACTCAGGGGCAAGATTGGGCAACCATTGGCAAACAGCTCATTTACACTCCTGAACACAATGCCAATGCTCAAATTCGAATCCAGTATCGCCAAACCAGCTTATTGTACCAACACAGCTTCACTTCTCTTCGCTATATTGACAATGCCAATACCGAATTTCTTCCCTTTTTTCAGGTGGGCCATTTACGAATAAACCAGCAATTAAAACAAAAGAATTTTCGTGCTAATTTTTATGTCCAAATTAACAATCTTTTTGGAGAGAACTATCAAATTGTTAGCAATAGGGTAATGCCTTGGCAACAAATTGAATTTGGGATAGGAATTGGTCTTTAAAACGGTTGTTAAGACTAAACTCTCACCTGTACATTAGATTAAGACATCTATACATTCTGCCAATTTGTGCATCATTAATCCATTAATTTTGAATTACTGAATTAATTATAAACACAAATCATAAAGAATGAATTACAAAATAATCACTAGCTTATTACTTTGCTTTTGCTTCGTAATTAGCACCAATAGTAATGCCCAAATAGGAAGATTCAAAATTAAGAAAAAGCCAAAAACAACGGCAAAAACAAGCACCAAAGCTTCTAATACAACCGTTGAAAAATCCAATTCAACGTCCAGTTCAAAGAGTAGCTCTAGTTCATCTAATAGCCATGCCTCGGATAAGCCCCAATACAAAGAGGGAGATATGGTCTATAGAAATTATAGCAATGCAAAATCATCATTGGGTAGCTTAAAAAGTTATTTTAAAGACAGTGGTTGGAAATCTAAAGAAGCTTACGATGGTCGTGTTACCAAAGAATTTGAGGTGCTAAACAAACATTTGACTTTTCTAAAAGACAATGGAGAGGGAGAAAAGAATTACTTCAAAGAAATGCAAAACCAAGAGGCCACCTACAAAGCTCAATTTGATAAAGAAATCAAAGAATATAAAACGATTCGTGCCTTTCAAGATTTTTTTGACCAACATGCAAGAGATTTAGAACGCAAATCGGTTGATCAAACCAAACAAACAAATTATGAAACTCAATTAACGGAGTACCAAAACTCTGGTTATCAAAGTGAGTCTATTGACAGTAAATTAAAAAAAATCAAAGATCTTTATGCCAAAAATAAAGAAGATGAATTTCAGAGTAGACAACTCAAACTCGTTAAAGAAAGTGATGTAGCTAACTTTGAAACAGATTTTCATAAGAATAATGTTGGGAAGGTTGTTTTTTCTAATGAAACCATTGAGCTAAAAAATGTAGATGCCTCAAAATTAAAAAACAGCTTTTCTTTTGGTGAAGCTATTCGCTTTAGAGTGTATTACGATCAACCCATTTATAATACAATTGCCAAAATGGTCAATAATAAGGGAGGGTTAGATACCGAAGGTAGTGGCAATAGCTGTTATCCTCATCACAAAATCAATTACTACTTGGATGGAAAATTAGTTCATGTTGGTTATTATCGTAGGAGGTTATACAATGAAAGAATTGCTCACTTTCCTGAGGATGCCAAAATTATTAGTGAATGGATTACGTTTAGAGGCTCTTTATATATCGACAAGCCCGCCCATGAAGAACAAACTCAGTTTAAGAATTTAGTCTTAAAAATGGGAAAATTATCTGGCAAACGTAAATTAACCGTAGAGGTTGTTGCCTTTGATTATGACAATAAAGAAGATGCCAGCCGCTCAAAAATATTAGCAACAGGAGATATTGAAATTGATTTCTCTAAAGCTGTTAATTTTAAGACCAACCCCATTTTTTGTATGGCTGCTCCCATTAATAATTCTACAGCATTAGCGGTTTTAAAAAACCATTTAAAAAACAAAGGGATTAACTACAAAAAAATAGCCATAACACACTTCAGCGAAAACAAGCCAACACGAGTTATCAAAGCAGAAATAGGTACAGCTAGAGAAGGCAAATGCTATAAATATTATGTGGTTTATGAGCAATCTTATAATTATAAAACGGGCAGATATGAAGGTCCTTTAAAAGTAACTTATGGAACCGAAGATGAAGAAATCTACTGTGATTGCTTTAATTAATGGGTTGGAGTGTCTTGCATAAAGCGCTAAATGCTCCCAAATGCGATAGATTACAAGTATAAAAATAGACAAGAGACTAAGCAGAATGGATTATTTTATCGCTTTTTCACAAAAAAGCAACCGAGTAAGACAATAAAAATCAATTCTTTCCTTTTTATTACAGGAAATAGTATAAGAATAATTTTAACATCTACGAAATAGATCGTAGTCATTCCTCAATAAAATATACAAAATGAAAAACGTCGTATTATTTTTTTTAGTAAGCTTATCATTTTTAGCCTGTACTCCCGAACCTGCTCCTGCTCCAACCTTAACTGGAACTTGGACTAGCACAGCAAGAACTAAGAATGGTAATAATGATTTGATCTCTGGTGATACTTGGACATTTAATGCCTGTGCTGACCCCACAACGGGCACCTGTAGTGGCAATTACTCTGTTCCTTACTTATTCACTACCTTAACGTCTAATTTTACGTATAGAATTCACAACAATGGATCAAAACTAGATATGGATTTTAGTAATTCTTCTTTAGTATTTCAAGATATTAGCGATGCTGATATTGTTACCCATACAGCAACAACAATTAATATAACGTTTACAGATAGCAACGGCGATTATTACGATCATACATTGACCAAACAATAAATTCATAAACAACAAGACTCATCTCCTAATCGGGATGAGTCTTGTTGTTTATACCTCGATCTAAACGTACGTCTAAAGAGAATTGGGTATAAATGCTTTATTTTTACGGAGAGAAATTTTTATATATTGTTTAGCAGGTAATTTTAAGTTTTTAGCGGTTGCTTTTTCTAGCTGTGTTGCGGTCTTAATCTGAGCTAAAGAATATTCTTTTTTGCCCGCTTTGTATACCCCAACCATTCTATTTAAAACATCGCCCATTACTGCTGCAAAATCTTCTGCTGCTGCTAAGTCTTCTGTTCTAGCACCATCTATATCTTCTACAGTATGGCAAACAACATCAAGCACTATTTCTCTTCTCTTTATTTTGTTGCGTACGTCTTGCGGTAAGTTTGTCCACCAATATTGTAGTGTTCTAATATTGTCATTATTGACATCATTTTCTCGGATAAAAATATCGGCTGTAAATTTTTGTAATTTGACAGGAACCTGTTTAACCAGACGAATATTAGTAGCATGCTCTCCCTCTTGAGGATTTTTTTGACCATCAATCAAGGTAGTACTAACCGTATACTTCATTTCTGTTTCCTTGCCAATGATTTGCTCTAGAGTTTCACCAGTATTCTCGATTTGAGAATCATTTAGTTGAGGATTAATATCCTGTTTATCATTGGTGCGAATCTTAGAAACAACCTCTATATCAATTTTTTTAGCTTTTATCTGAGACTGCACAGGTTTGGGTAAGCTATCCCACCAAGATTCTAATTCTTTAACATTAGCATCCGACAACTTGGCTTGTTTTTGTTCGTTTTTAGCTCGAACAATACGAATTTCATGTTCTTGAATAGGGACAGAAATCGTCATTTCTTCATCAGGTGTAGTTTTTGTGGCTGAAGTTTCTAAGGCATTTTCAGCGTAAACGCCACTAACACTACCTTGTTCATTCACAACTACTTGAGCAGCATCACTTCCACATCCCACTAGCACAATGCTTAGTAAGGTTGTTAATACGATGTTATAAAAAAGTGTTTTATTCATAATCCTCCTGTTAGTTATTAACTAATAAAGCATCAAAAACATTGCCAAAGAGTCTATTTTATTAACAAACTTTTAACGGCATTTTCAGGACTGATCAATAAACCCGTCGCTTTTGTGTTACGAGTATTCATCCCTGTTTGTTTCAGTATTTTATAAGCTTGTTGTGTATTTAAATCAGGTTGTATAGATTTCATCAATCCTAACAAACCTGCAACATATGGTGTTGCCATAGAAGTGCCATTAAAATACTCATAATTATTGTTGGGAATAGTAGAATAAACCTGAACGCCAGGCGCAGCAATTCCCATTTTCAAAGCACTTACATCATTACTAAAAACAGCCTTTTTTAATTCAGCATCCAATGCTGCTACTGTAATTACTCCATCCACAGAAGCAGGAACACGTTTTTGAGCATCAATGTTTTCATTTCCTGCTGCCACTACTACAATTGCTCCTTTTCGATTAGCATATTTTACAGCGTCTTTGTAAGCACGTTGGGCACGAGCTGAAGTAGGTCCCCCCAAGGACATTGACAACACATCTGCTCCATTATCCGCAGCAAGCAACATTCCATTAATAATGGTACGCTGTGTTGTATTTCCGTACTTTCCAAATACCTTAACACTCGTTACTTCAACAAAATTATTATTAGGTGCAAAAGAAGCAATTCCCTTTGCATTGTTAGAAACAGCAGCAGCAATTCCAGCACAATGCGTTCCATGACCATGAGGATCGGTATCGTGTTCTGCACCCAATGAGACAAAATTTGATTTCAAATCTTCATGTTCTCCGTCTACACCTGTGTCAATAATTGCAATTCGTGCCTTCTTTTTAGCAAGTACTTGTTTTGTTGCCAACAATTTATAGAGTCCCTCTACTCCCATTGCCTCGTAGCCCCAAACTTTATCTATATCAGGGTCATTAGCTGCATAGCGGCTTCTTCGTTTGGGAGCAGGTACTTTAGCTTGCTCTATCGGATCTAAAGATAAAATTTCATTGCCTTCTATATGATCAATCAAACCACTTGTTTCAAATGCTACTATAATCTCCTCATACTGCTCCATTTGTTCTGTTGGAATATTCACCGCATAATAATCGTCCAAATCTGTATTTGCCCCATCTTTGACAACAAATGCAGGTTCTAGACTTAGATTATAAGTTGTTATGATGCTTTGCAACTCCGTCAACTGATGTCCATTCTTAAGTTCTAAGAGCAATTCGCTATCAGGGTCCAAAGCATCTATTTTTAGCGACTCCGTGCTAGACGAAGAAAATGGGAACCAATCGATCCCTCTAACGCCATTGTAATAACCAATTGTCATCAAAATCAACATTGGAATAAAGATAAGCTTACTACTGCTAAACGTATTCAAAAATAAACCTGCCCCAAATAGAAAGACAAGATTAACCGCCAATGCAGTCCAAGAAACGACCCCTGGCATAAAAAATGCTAGACCCAAATAGCAAGCAAAAGAGCCTATAAATGCCTTTCCAAAATATCCTCTAATTTCGTTGTTCTCCTTAAACAAAAACCATAGTGATAAGGAAACGAAAGCGGTCAAAAATAAGATTAATGCGAACATATTTATCTGTGTATTTAACAATTCTTATACTTAATAATGTCTTCTTTACATAAAAGTTACCCCATAGCAGCAACTATTTCTCTAACTTTTATATTATAGTAAACTCCAAAATTTTTATAGTAGTTCCCCACATAAAAATTGACATTCCTCCGAGCACTTTTTTTGCTTTTATCTCAACATTTATCCCTTCTTTCTGCAATTCTTGGGGCATTTCCACAGGCTTCCATTTATTGCCATCACGATCAATTAGCCCCCAAAAGCCACCCGATAAATTTTGATATTTTACTGTCCCCTGAATTTTCATTGAGTTTTTATATTTATATAATTTGTGAGAATCCCCCAAATCATAGCGATCATTATTACAATTGGTTGTATTGGCTTACTAAGTTTCTACATGATTTGCAAAAGAACCAGTAAGTTTTATTAATAATAACGTATATTTGTGATAAATAGATTGCTCCAAATAAGAGTTTTTCTTATTTTTCTACGAATAAATACCAGAATCCGATAAAAAGAATCTACTATGTCCGAAATATCTAATTTTGAAGTAGAAATATTACAATTAATTAACAGTCATCGTGCTAGTCTCAACTTAGCTATTCTTGAATTTCACCCCCTTATCCAGAAAGCTTCTTATGAACATTCTAACAATATGGCCACAAGTTCTATCCCCTTTGGGCACGATGGTTTTTCAGTAAGAGCCAATCAACTTGTTCAAATGCTAAAAGGCAGTGCTGCCTCTGAGAATGTAGCCTTAGGTCAACGAACGGCAAATGAAGTTGTTCAGAGCTGGCTGGATAGTAATGGACATCGCAAAAACATTGAAGGAGATTTTAACTTAACAGGCATATCGGTTGTAAAAAATACTCGTGGAGAAAATGTTTTCACTCAGATTTTTATCAAAGCTCCTGCTCCTTCATCAGAACATCATTCTACCCCAGCTCCAACAGATCATCTCGATAGTTTAGAAAAGTCAGCTGATGTCAATTTAAACTATCAATTACTCAAATTAATTAACAAACATCGAGCAGGTCAATATCTTCCCGCTTTGCAACTCAATCCACACATTCAAGCCCTAGCCACGCAGCATGCTCAAGATATGGCCACGCAAAAACTTCCTTTTGGTCATGACAATTTTGAAGAGCGTGCTCGTAGCTTAATTACACAACTTAGTGGTTCTAGTGCTGCTGAGAATGTTGCTTTAGGGCAGGATGATCCTCTTGCGATTGTAAACAGTTGGTTGGACAGCAATGCGCATCGCAATAATATAGAAGGGGATTTTAATTTGACAGGCATTGGCATTGGTCAGTCAGAAGATCAAGAAATGTATTATTGCCAAATCTTTATAAAAAAATAAACCCTATGATTCTAAACGACTAAAACATAACAGTAAATAAAAAAAGCCACTCAAAATGAGCAGCTATATCTGAGTTATAGGATCGTTTATTTGGTCTATTTGTTTGAATTATTGGTAGTGATGGAGTTAATTTAGGAACTTTTAGCACCTAAGTGCAAGGAATATCTTTTGTTTATATACTACCTTTATGCCACAACCTCTCAAAGTGTTACCGCTGTGTTAAAAAATATTATCTTTTCTATCTATAGTTCCTTTTTATAAACATTAACACAATTACTGCCTTTAACCCCTGCTTATTCGTCTCTCTCCTATTTAGACCAAAGAAAATTAGAACAGCAGCAATTAGCAAACGAATAGAAAAATTATTCTCTTTCAAATAATTTATAGGCATCATACTGAACTTGGTGCTCTTTTTGATTGTTAAATACAAGAAAACCAAACCATCTCCCTACAAGATAGTTTGGTCAAGCAATAGCTAAGGAATTATTTAGCTTCTTCTTTTGATGGATACAATAAAGTTGTCTAGATCTACAAGTTTATAGGCTCTAACGAATAAACTAGAATTAAGAGCGATCTCTTGCTAAACAACTTCTGTTGTTCTTTCGTTAGGAATAATGAGCGAAAGAGAAAAAGTTACACAAAAATTGTTTTTATTTGTAATTAGATACTAACTTCGTTTTATAGATCATTGGATTAATTAAAACATCTTGATTTTATAAAATATATTTAAAACTAAGCAGCAAGGAGATAGGTTATTTTTTTACCAACCTTCTATTTTTATACTTCATTACAAGCAGCCTCACTTTTGGAGTAAAACATTAGTTATAACAACTAATACTTCGTAGATTAGTTCGCTGTGCTCATGGGGTAGTTTTTTACTACATGAGCGCTGTGCTTTAGTTGATAAAAAACATCTTACATTAGGCTAATTATCAGCGTTTACTTGAAACAACAAAAACGGCTTACTGATAATCAATTTAATACGATTTTTTACGAAGTAATAAACAACCTTTCCCCTTGCATAAATTATAAAAAGAAAGAATACATTGAGTAAGCATACAGAAAATGAACTAGAGTCTGGAGTATTATTAGTAGCAGAACCATTTCTGACCGATCCTAATTTTAAACGTGGAGTAATCCTCTTATGCGATCATCAAGAGAATGGCTCTTTTGGTTTTATTTTAAACAAACCAATCGAAATGAATATTAATGATCTGATTTCTAGTTTCCCGTCCTTCCAATCAGAGGTTTACTACGGCGGTCCCGTTCAGACAGATACCATTCATTACCTGCACACCAAAGGCGACCTATTGCCCAATAGCATTAAAGTGCTTTCTGGCGTTTATTGGGGAGGTGATTTTGAACAGCTCAAAGAGTTTATCAAAATGGGAAAAATAGAGCCCAAAGATATTCGATTTTTTGTTGGATATTCTGGTTGGTCTGCGGGGCAATTAAATATGGAGCGAAAAATACTTTCATGGATGACAGTAAATGGTCATATTGATTATGTATTTGGAGAAAACAAAGAATTGTGGAAAAATGTACTAGAAGAGCAGGGTGGCACTTATGGTATTATTGCTCAAATGCCGCCACCTATATTAAACTAAAAAGTTGCTCTGATTAGTGAAATCAAAGCAACTTAGTGTGTCTATTCTTTGAGAAACATAGGACGTTTCCTCATTTTTACTTTCTTAGCGTGGTAATGGAAAATCTTTCATGACTAAATAGTTTAAGAAGTGTTAAGATAATAAATGTTAATTGTTAAAAAGGGTTAATCCTTCTGAAGACAAAAGTACGAAAAAATTATTTTTTTTTCTACCTATTAATATTTTTTCTTCTTTAAATAACAACAAACACTTAATATATATATTGCTCTACAGCAGTATTAAATAATTTTTTAGCAAGAACAGTTTTAAATATAAAATTATTTTTTGTTGCCTTCTTTGGTCGCCCAATAGGTTGTATTTGGCAACATCAAAGCCCTATGATGGGCATCAGTATAGGTGTTTAATATATTTGGACGATTGGTATTAGGAATTATCTGAACATCATAAATTTCATCTACGCTTGACAACCAGTTCAGATTTGCAGCAATCGTTCCTGTCGGTAAATGCACAACTGTCACCCCTGCTATATCTGCTTCTTTTGCTATTTTTAGTTGTTTAAAAGTAGATGAAGTTTTGCGTGTTTTTGATCGTCCAACAAACAAATAATCACCATATTTTGCCATGCCACGAACAAAACCAGGAATATGTGCAACCACATCATGCGTCCCCTTCTCAGGGTCAATGCAAATCAATTGCTCTTTAGCTGAAAGCAAAACATAGAGTTTGCCCCCATAAATTCTAGGAGCATGTGGCATCGCCAAACCATCAGCAATAATCTCATTGCTAGGCAAATGCATGATAATTCCCCCTTTGGTAATTTTTTCTCGCCAACTCTGGTAGCTATTTCCCGTCCCTAAAGCCGAAACATAAAGTGGTTCTCCCTGATCCATGGCTAAACCATTTAAGTGACAACGATCTTCGGATACTAATTGATCGATAAAATGGGGCTGCCAAACAGGTCTAAAACTATAGTCAGCGTCAATTTTACAAACACAGGAAAAAGACGTGTTTACTCCCCACAATCCATTGTTACCATAATGCAAATCATGCATATCTAAATGCCCCGTATAAAAAGTCGTCCTTGGCAAATACATCGCATCATAAGTGTTGGGTTTGTTGGGGTAAGTGCTCGCCAACTCAGGAGAATTGGCAAATTCCACCACTTCATTTTCAGTAGCAATAGCCATCTTATTATCCGCTACTGCAATCCCCATTGCCCGCTTAAAGGTTCTTGGTAACTGAATCAATTGACGATGATCGGTAGCGCTAACAAAAACAATTTTTCCCGCCTGATAAGTACTCACCATAATGGTACAATTCAGTTGGGTGAGTAGCGCAGGCAAGTTAGGACTGTGCGTACAACTAAATGGCGCTAATGCATTGGGATTTGGATATTTATTCATACTTTAAGTTACTGTCTTTTTTGAAAAAAGAACCGTTTTAGAGCTCTGTTTGGGTTCTCAAGAATGAAAAAAGTTTAGGCTTGTTCATCCGTTATTACTGCTTCAGGGACTTTTTTTCCAAACAACATCACCATTCCAATCATCATCGCTACACCGACCAAAAAATTAACAATAAAAGGAATGCCAAATGCGGTAGACACATACGTCATCAAAATACTAATTCCTCCAACTGTCAAAGCATAAGGCAACTGCGTCTTAACGTGATCGATATGATTACAGTTTGAAGCCAAAGAACTCAAAATCGTTGTATCTGATATAGGAGAGCAATGATCTCCCAAAACAGAAGCAGCCAAGACAACAGCAATTACATTGTACAATAATTCCATTGATGTTTCCATGGCAAGCCCTGCATTCTGGCTGATGCTCCAGCAGAGTGGTATTGCAATAGGATATAAAATCGCCATCGTGCTCCAACTAGACCCTGTTGAGAAGGCAATAACAGCAGCCAAAATAAAGACCACTACAGGCACCATATAGGGGCTTAAGCTATCTCCTAAGGTTGCGGTTAAAAATTCAGCCGTTGATAATTCTTCGGTTGTTGTTGCCAAAGACCAAGCTAAAATCAAGATTAAAAGTGCTGGCATCATTGTCTTAAACCCACTCACTACGGTTTCTATAGCCTCAGAAAGCTTCATTATTTTTTGGCTCACGGTCAAAATTAAAGCCAATACAATGGCAGACATAGAAGCCCACAACAAAGCAGCATAAGAATCAGAATTTCCGATCAAAATTCCCATTTTGCGTACAAAACCTGCTTCGCCAGAAGGGTCTAAATGTTGCATTTTTGACCATACCTCTCCCCAACCATCGTGTGGTAAACTATGTCCTGCCTCAATCAAAGCACCATAACAAGATTGCATTCCTGTATCAATTAACCCCATCAAGGTTCCAAAAACCACCATCATTATGGGCAAAAATCCATTGATCCATCGATGTGGCGCTCCTTCTACGGGTTCTAATTCTTCCATGTCGTCATCACTCAAAGCCTCTCCCTCTGTATCAAATACTCGTCCTGTTGTTCTAGCTCTGCATTCTGCTTTGTACATTGCTCCATAGTCTTTTCCAGTATAAATAATAATTAAGATGAAAATCAATGTAAAAAAGGAATAAAAAGAATAGGGTAAAGAGCTCAAAAACATAGAATAAGCAGAAGGAGGATTCTCTAATCCTGATAACATGGGCATTGCGTCACTAATATAATTTAGCTCTGCACCAATCCAAGTAGTAATAAAAGCCACCGCCGAAATTGGCGCAGCAGTACTATCTACAATATAAGCTAACTTTTCACGAGAGATTTTATACTTATCTGTTAATGGTCGAATGGTATTTCCTACAATCAAACTGTTTGCATAGTCATCAAAAAAGATGGCAACGCCCAACAACCACGCAACAAATTGTGTGCTTTTGGGTCCTTTTGCTAGTGGAGCCAATTTCTTGACCACTCCTGCCATTCCTCCATTTCTAGAAATAATAGCAACTACCCCACCTATCATTATTGAAAATACAATCACCGACAAATGGCTAGAATTATTAAGGGCACCAATAATATAATGATCAATCACACTAAAAAAGCTCTTCATCAAGCCATAGGGAGTCATTTGCATTCCCCCAATGATCCAAGCACCTGCCAATATTCCCATAAATAAGGCCAATAGTACTTGACGGAAAATTAGTGCCAAAAATATGGCTACCAATGGAGGAATAATAGACCACCACAATGGAATGGCTTGTACTCTTAAGTGTCCATTTTTTCTCTTTTGAACATGCACTAATTGTGTGTGTTGATGATCCAAACAAATTACTTCCTCTTTGTTAGCATGGGTCAACGGATCACAATCTACACAACCTTTTACCTTACAAGCGCTATATTTAGAACGTACGGCTACTAATTTGCCTTCAAAGGTAGGTTCATAGCTCAAAACCGCATTTTTATCTTCAAAAAAAGCAACCAATGGCTCGCCATCTAGCTCCAGTTGAGCAAAAAACTTAGTTGGAATAGCCGCTTGTTTGTGAAGTTGTTTGGCTGTAAGGTGTAATTGATCTGCTTCAAACTTTAAATCAAATTCTAGTAAACCAAGCGTGTCAAAAGTTTCGATTACAGGTTTGTCGATTATCTTTTGATGTCCCCAATTGCTATCTAAACCAATGGTGGTATCAATAGATGAAATGGTATTGCTGTCTGTTGGATTTTGAGCTATAACAAATAGTGTACTCAAAATAACAATTAAAAAAGTAACTATATATCTCATTCTGCGTTTCTACTTAAATAAAGGTTGTTTAAATTGGGTATCAAAGATAACATTTTTTGAAAACACCTAAGGTTTATTCGCTTAATACTGTATACGTTTTTTATTCTCTATTCTCTAAAAGAAAACAAAACCTGTACAAAGCATTAAAAAACAACAAGTTAAAACAAAATTTATAATTCTTTGATTTTCAGGTCTTCCTTGAAGATTCCCAAAGAGGTCTGAATTAAGATTGCATTCGTAAAAAACAATCCTCTGCTTAAAATAATAACCCACTTAAAATTTTGCAAATTGGCTGATTCCCTCTATATTTTCTAACTAAAATCAACATTTTATCAATTACGAGTTGGGTAGAGAGCTGGTTACCAATACATATACAAACGTTTTCTACCTAAAAGAATACCCAAAACAATAGGCAAATATCCTATGTATTTATAATTATTATCAAATACAATTTGATTCGTTATATACCCCCTATCAAAAACGCAAATAGGACGACAATATAAAGATCGTAAACCTTCTTACAGAAAAACCAAATTTGACAACAATGACAAAATATCTATTCATATTATTAGCAGGAACCATCTTGTTCGCTAGTTGTGGCAAAGGAAAAACTAAAACAACCACTGACAAGGTAGATTCTACAGCAACTCATATAGACACGCTTGTTTCTGATGTTAATTGGGGCGAAGAGGAATTCTATGTCGAAGAGGAAGAGCCGCCCAAAAAACAACGTCGCCATTCGCATTCTTCTGGTGGTGGTGGTGGCGGCGGTGCTGCCGATAACGATGCAGATGTTATCAAATATCAAAATTATATCCGTGAGGGAGATCGCCCTAAAGATTTTGCTAAAGCACTCATTTATCCCGCTATTCGCATGGTTTATAGTGACAACTTTGCCAAACCTAGCGTTTCTGTTTTAAGTGCTACTCAAGATGGCGATCGGCACAATATCGATTTACAAATTACTTGGAAAGACCGCTGGACTCCCAAATATGAAATTAAAGGCACACTCCTTGTCAATAGTGATGGAAGTGATGCCATATTCACCATCACCGATAAAAATGTTGAAGCAGAGGTATTAGAATTAACGGAAGACTTTTTTCAATCTGAAATTAGCCTCCCTAGCCTTTAATTCACAGTACACTTTTGCTTTACCTGTCACTTTAACAATAGCGTTTAAAGTGACAGGTTGTTTCTATTTTAACGCTAAAAAAGATAAGACAACATGAAGAAGCAAACAGCCATTGTTTATTTACTTTGCTTCTATAATATAGACAAAATTTGAAGTTTTTTTCACCTGACTTGATAAATCTATTTCTTTAAGCTTTTTATTTTCTTTTTTAAATTCAATGTTCCCAATTTGTTCAAGAAAGAAAGTTAAATAATCTGATTTAATTGCATATCCAACATTATCCACTTCTTTAGATTTAATTTTTGCACTAACGACTCCAACAATATTCCCATATTGATCTAAAAGAGGTCCACCACTATTACCTGGTTGAACGCTGGCAGATATTTGAAACTCTGAGATGCTCCCCTTATAGCCACTCGTTGAATTGATGATCCCTGTTGTTACTTTTATTTCATTCCCCATAGTACTTTTCATTGGATAGCCTAAAGTAAAAACATCAGAAGCTTGGTTTATTGATTTTGAATTCCCTATAGAATATGGAGGTGCTTCAAAAGTGATGAGTTTAGTATTAATTTTTAACAATGCTAAATCCAATTGTCTATCAACCGCAACAACCTCCAATTGGAATGGTGTATTATAATCTCCTTTAACGCCCTTAGCAGTGATGTTTTTAGCACCATCAATTACATGAAAATTGGTAACAACATACCCCTCACTATTAATTAAAAAACCTGTTCCTTGTTTTTCCCTCTGAGTTAAAGATTCATCTAATTTTCCAATTGGTTTACTAATATCTTCTTCCATTTCGAGAATATTGTAGGTTATTTTTTTCTTTTTTTCAAAACGTTTTAAAAAAAAGGCATAAGCTTCTTCTGGTATTTCAGAAAACCTATATGGAACATTTTCAAACTTCTCATATCCTACCAAAAAGTAATAGTTTTTATTTTCTTTTATTTCAATGACACCTTCCAGCTTTTCATAATCCGTTAACATAGTGACGGTGAACCTACCCTTGGAGTATATTTTTAATTTCAAAATATCATTTCCCCCAAAAGCTGTAATTAGATGATCATTGATGTAAATTTTTTTTGAGCTATTATGATAGCTGATAAAATTAATTTTAGCATATTCCATTTGCTGAGCGGCTAAAGTGAAGCTACTAACAAGGAAAATCAAGTTGATAAAGATATTTTTCATAGGTATTTAAAGTTTAGTAAAAAAATTTGAAAATAGGGTTATTAAGCTAGTAGCCTCCTAGAAATCACATAAGCATGAACGATGAGAACTAACCGCTTGTATTTGTAACTCAAAGCTATCTAACTGTAATTTCAAGCATTGACTTTGGTGCTACTTCATAGTACCGTGTATTTTTTTAGTCTGTAAAATAAACTAAATGTAGTAAAACTAAGGCTTTAGCTAGCTACAACGAGGCTTTTTAACGAAGCTAGAGAGTAAAAGATACTCTCTTTATTGTATTCCATAGAACATGCAAATTATTGAAAAAATGATTTTTTTTTCAATTTTTATTAAAAAAATTTATTTATTATTAAAATCATTGAGTGCAATAGTCCGCTAGAAACCACATAAATATGAGTAACGTGAACCGAACCCTCCAAGCTCATAAATGTAGTGCACGAGCAGTTTGGTACTGTGTACCAACTGGGATACCTAGCACCAAAGATAAAGGCAAAACACGCTCTAAAGGAATGAGTAACAAACTGAGTAAGCTTGATATAATGAACCAAAGGCTATATACTCACAACCAAAGGACATTACAAAACCAACGATAAGAACAAAAAAGCATAATTTTTGCCAGCAATTATCGGTTTGTTTGTTTTTTAATACGACTTAAGAGACTAAAAAACAAGGCTATGATTACCAATACCTTAATACTTTATTTTTAAACTGGGCGTTACGAAAATTTACTTTGTGAGGGCTTCGCCGTTGATTGGACATCATATTAATATTTTTCACAAATCGATAATTGCTGATTATTTATATCTTATATTTACACTATGAAAATCTATTTCTCAGCCTTATTCACACAATCCATTATTCAAGATTTTAATTTATGAAAATACAACTATCACTATTATTTATCTTCTTTACAATTGCTCTTTTTGCCCAAGAAAAAAAGATTCTCAAGGACAAACAAATGTCTGGCACTACCATCGATGAAAAACAACTAGGTTTTTTGATGAGTCACCAAGAGGCACTGAAAGAATTTGAGCGACCAACCTCTATGGGAATGCTTGAAATTCCTGTAAAAGTGCATATCTTAAGAAGTTCTCAAGACAAAAGCCCGATCAGTATTGATGAAGTAAAAAATGCATTTGCTCTACTCAATCGCTATTTTATCCAAATCTATGTACAGTTTGTCCCCTTGGGTGACTTTAATTATATCCGAAATGACAAGCTCTTTAATCTAAACAAAGAAGATGAGAACACGCTCTGTAATGCTCATGATATTGAAAATGTGATTAACTTATACATTACGGGAAGTATAGAGGATGGTCCCATGCAATTTTGTGGCTATACGCATTACCCACAAGGGCCTGAAAAAAATATAGATCGTATTTTAATTGCCAAAGATTGTCTAAACAATGGTGTTGCTTTGGCACGCCAGATGGGGCACTATTTTACCCTATTTGCTACTAGTGGTTTACAGAATTCGGAAACTCAGGAATGGGTAAATGGTAGCAATTGCTCAACAGAAGGAGATCTTATTTGCGATACTCCTGCCGACCCAGGTTTGACGCATTCTACCGTAGATGACCGCTGTGGTTATATTGGTAGAAAACAAGATCAATCTGGTAGAAAGCGTTTTTACAAGCCAGATACTAAAAATTTGATGTCTGACAACCCTCGTCTCTATTGTTGCGATCACTTTACTGAACAACAATACCAAAAAATGTTGTATGCAGCACTCCATTTACGCAAATATTTGACCTTTCCCAAAAGCCAATATTCTAAACGTCAATTAAAAATTCTTGCAGAAGAAAAAGGCTTACAAGGTGAGGTTTCGATCTACATATATGGAGAAGAAATGACCACCAAACGAGATAAAAATATGTACATCAATCAGGGGGGGACTTATGGTGCTAATACTCCTTATAACATTGCTATTGCCAATCACAAAAAGGGTTATATCTACGTGCTTGAAGGTGATGCTGAACGTGGCATTCATTTGCAATATCCTCAAAAAGGGGATAAAGTGTTTTTTAAAGGAGAAGAAATGACAGAATTCTTAGTGCCTTCCAACAATGAAAGACTTAAGGTGGATGAATCAAAGGGAGAGGATGGAAAGAATCATATTGTGGTTTTATTTTCTAAAAAACAATTGAGAATTGAACAGCTTATTAATGAAATGAATAGCATTGAAGAACAAATCGATGTTGTACAAAAAATTTACATGACAATTGGCATTGATTTAATTCCTTCCAATAATTTAACCTACGGAAAAAGCGGAATTAAGGTACAGGGAGTTGCAACCGACCAACAGATTATGCCTATTATTATTGAATACCTGCAACACTAAGTAGTTTTAAGCCTATAAACAACTTTATCTTTAGTTGTCTTACTCCATCCATTTGAAGATTCTTAGATCTTCAAATGGATTTTTAGTTTAACCATCTCAATACCAAGAGTTTTGATAACAAACCGTTCAATTTCATGCTCTCACTCCGTGGCAAGTGCTGCTCTTTCCAAAAGTTATGAGCCTTTACACACAAGACAACAAAGCACTAACTATCAGTACATTACCAACAAAAGCACCGAGTAAATAATCAAAAGTTATAAAAAAAAAGACCAATACCAAGCAGGAGCATTTCCTTTTAAATTTTAAGAGAATAATTTTTGTCTGTATATGTAGTTATCTTTTATAAATTAACCGTACCTCATTCATACAACAATCAAATTATTATTATGAAAAACACAACTTTCCTTCTTTTTCTATTTTCTTGGATGTTTAGCCCAATCTTTGCCCAAGAAGAAATGGAATACATCAATCCTCCTATCGTTCAACATGATTTATATACCCTAGAAATTAAAGATATTATCTCCAAAGAAGATTATTGTAAATTTAGGTTGCTCATCAACAACAAATCCAATAGTTATATGGCCTACGATATATCCAAAGTAGGATTTCTTTACGACAACCTTGGCACCTACTACCCCAGTAAGAAAAAAATTGTCATTGTTCCTCCCAATAAAAGAATTGTAGAAACCATAAAAATAAGTGGCAACATCAATTATATGGTCAGTCACTTTAGTGTGCAGTTAGAAGGGCTTAGCTATGCCCCAACGGTTGAGTTCTCACCGCTTGATTCTATTCCTTTGGAAGAAGGCAACAGCCCCCAAGATGAGCAACTCAATTTAGTTGTAAAAAAGGTCAAATCTAAAAAAGGAAAATTTTCATTTAGTATTGCAGGAGAATTTTCGGGCAAGGATAACGAATTTTGTGTGCTTAATCCCGAAGCAATATCTTTTGTCGATAGCAAAAACCAACCTTTGGAAGTAAAATTGACTCCCAAGAAGCTCCAATTATTAAAAGACGGCAAAAAAGTTACCATCAACGGCAGCTTTGAATCTGAAGACGAAAATATTAGAATCTATTGGAACAATGCCTACGAGCTTTATACGCTTTATCCAGAAAGTATTAAAACGATTTTATTGCACCAAGTTGGTACGCCTCCTGTTAGCGCTACAGAATTGCATCCAACCGCCTCTGGTTGCCCTGCGGTTACAGGCAACACCAGTGGTTATACAAGAGTTACCTTTTTTAATTCAGAAAAAAAATGTTTTAAGATGTTTGTTAATGGGGCTCTGATTAGCAATGATTATAGTGCTAATGTCACCTTTAAAACAGGTCCTGGTAAAAAGCGAATAGAGTATCATTTTGCCAATGGACACGTCTTAAAAGACAATGTTTTTATCAATAGTGATTGGTTAGAAGCTTCTTACCGCCTCAAGCCCAAACGCAATTCCTATGCTGTAAATCTAATTTGGGGTTCTGTTGTTTCAGATGGTACAGGTCCTTTAAATCAGACGATGAACAATACCAATAAAACAACTACCAGCAAGCCAAGTTTTAAAGCGACCATAAAAACCAGTGTTAATGGAAAAACAACGAGTGAATCCATAGAAATCAACTAGTGTTTTTGCTCAAAATTGATTAAAACTGAGAAGTTATTACGAATAGAGTTGTATAGGAAAAAATACATTTGCAGCCGTACCATTTCATTATTGCATGAGTGCTGCACAGTTCGTAATAACTTCTTATGATTCATCTTTTTTTAACCAAGGGATATGAATTGCTTTTTGAGTTTCAAAATACCCTTTTGCTTTTAAGTGTTCATCTGCCTCTACTTCCTCAATCGTTAATACTGGCGACAAACAAATATCCTTCCCCTCAGCCCATTTTACCCATTCATCTCGTGTTTTAGTCAAAAACAATGCTTTTACTTCGGCATAAGGAAATTCGTAAATTGACAATTCTCCAAAATGTTGGCGTTTCCAATCCAGTTGATCAAGTGCCTCGCAGAATCGGTTCCAAAACTTAACTTCCAGTGCCCCCAATGCCATCCAGCCTCCTTCTTTACAAGCATAAACATTGTAATTCACCAAATTTCCATTTAACAGTTTCATTTCATGTGGATTGATGCCTCCCCAAGTTTGCGATAAAGCGATGGTTAACAAAGGAGGTAAGCCATCCAACATAGAAACATCCACATATTGCCCCTTTCCTTGAACCAATGCAGCCAAACAAGCCGTTACCAACATATAAGAACCACCAGCAATATCAGCAATTTGTATTCCTGGGATAACAGGCTTCCCCCGCTCATCTCTCATCAAGTCTAATATTCCAGTATAAGCTAAGTAGTTAATATCATGCCCTGCCTGCAAACGATAAGCCCCTACTTGTCCATAACCCGACAATGAAAGGTAAATTAGGTTAGGATTAACGGTTTTTAGGGTCGAATAATCTAAGCCCCAACGTTGCATTACACCAGGTCTAAATTGTTCAATTATTACATCTGCCTCTTGGATTAATGCCAATAGTTTAGCTCTATTTTGAGTAGATTTATAATCTAGAATTAAGCTTTCTTTGTTGTGATTTAATAAGCGATAGAGCAATGCCTCTCCTTCTACAAAAGGAGGGTAAATTCGGGTATCGTCTAATTTATCGGGATGCTCAATTTTGATTATCTCTGCTCCCATCTGCGCCAAAATATTAGTGGCAAGTGGTCCAGGTAATAATAACGTAAAATCTAAGATTTTTTTTCCTTTCAAGGCTTCTGATAACATATCTTTTTTAGTTGACTAATTCAGCAAATAACGATTAAAATTAAGCGTCTATTAACACATTACTCCGCTAGAAAGCTTGCGACCTCAGGGAGCTCATAAGCATTAGCGTACTAACTGCGCTAGTTTGTAGCTAAAGCTATAAAGGAAAAAGCAAAAATTAACGAAGTATTAAGCAAATAACTTAAAGTTTTTATAAAAAAACAACCTGTATAACTAATTATTTAGTTAATTCTATCTTTGTTGCTATTCTTTACTTTTCCTTAGCTGTGGGTTCATCCAACTTCATAGATAAGAAATATAAAACGAAACAAACTAATGAAACGAATTTTAATCCAAATGTTATCCTTATTATCGATCTCTACGATTGACGCACAAGAAGCCCTCCAACGCTTGTTAATTGAAGATGTCAATGTCATTCCTATGCACATTCATACCGTGCTAGAACACAAAGATGTTGTCATTGAAAATGGAGAAATTACGCAAGTCCGCCCCCATACTGACCAAGATACTTCAACCTACAATTTGGGGCGAATAGACGGTCGAAATAAATTCTTGGTTCCCTCTTTTTCGGATGCCCATGTCCATCTGCCTGAACAAGAAGATTTAGCCCATTTTTTTCTAATGAATATCATGAATGGCGTAACCTCATTGCGTTCTATGCGTGGAGCGCCTTGGCATTTAGAAATTGATCAACAGGCAGAATTTACCCCTAAGTTATACCTATCTTCTCCCCCCATCCATCGTAGTGATAGTATTTCTCCTCGAAAAGCCGAACAATTAATTGCTAATTATCAGAAAGCAGGCTTTGATTTTGTAAAAATTCTGAGTGTAAAAGATCAAAATACCTTTGATTACTTAGCTGGTGCATCCAAAAAATACAACTTTCCATTAGCGGGGCATTGTCCTTCCAATATTAGTATTTTTAGCCTTAGTAACAGTAATACTTTCCAAAGTATTGAACATTTAAGTGGTTTTTTCTCTTTACCTGATATAGAAAGTATCAAAATTGCCATCGATCGCACTATAAATGCTCAAATTTACCATTGTCCTACACTAGATTGGTATTATACGGGGCAAGTAAAGGAGTCTGATCTTCGCAAAAGAGCTGGAGTAGCGTTTCTACCTAAAAAATGGATCAATAAATGGGAGGAAAAAATAGCTGCACACTTAGCAGAGAGCACAGCAGAAGGACAAGAAAAAGAGCGTAAGATTAGTAAACAGCGATTTGATACTCGATTATTATACTTAGGTTTTATTTATAGACAGGGTGGTTTGTTGTTATTGAGTTCCGATGCTTCGGGTATCTACGGAATTCCTGGCTACGGAATCCATACAGAAATGCAACATTATGCCCAAGCTAAAATCTCTAACTATGATATTCTAAAATCGACCTGTTATAATTTGTCAGCGATGTTTGGAGAGCAACATACTTGGGGGACAATCAAAGCTGGTGTTTATTCAGACTTAGTATTACTCAATAGCAATCCATTAGATGACATCAAAAACACAACAGATATTCAGGGTATTATTTTCAAAGGAAAGTACTATTTACAAGATGATTTAAAAGAACAACTTAAAAAATTAAAGGACTAACCGATCATCCTTAGTACCTTGTGCAAACAATTGGGGCATTAAAAAATAGAATCATAAGGATTGTTTTTAAATTGCCCAATTGTTTCATTTTTTGAAGTACAACTCAAAATCCCATTTAACCAATATTCTTGATTTTAATCTATTTTCATGATTCTTCAAGCCATTCGAAAATTTGACCTTATTGGTAAATTTTATACTAGTAAATTAGGAAACCAGTGGATACAAAATAAGTTAAAAGCTGTTTTCCCCCATTTGAACCAACACGAAAAGCACATTGACATTGGTTGTGGCAATGGAATGATTACGCATACTCTAAGACAACAACAGTATCATTGCACGCCATTAGATGTTGCTAATTTGTCTATTATTCCAACGGTAGATGTAATCGTTTATGATGGTTTAACCATGCCCTTTGAAGACAAAAAGTTTGATACAGCACTGCTGTTAACGGTATTGCATCATACCCCTGATCCCGTTCCTGTACTAAAAGAAACGGCTCGAATTGCTAAAAAAATCATCATTATTGAAGATATTTACCGCAATAAGATACAGCAGTACATGACTTACGCAATGGATACTTTAGTCAATTTGGGGCATTCTAGCATGACTTACCAAAATAAATCCGATCAAGAATGGAAAGCCACCTTTGAGGCTTTGGATTTAGAGCTGGTAGAAGAATCCAGTAAATCGGTTCTCTTCTTCTTTAGGCAAGCAACCTATGTCTTAAAATCAATTCACTAACTGTACTTTCTAAATAACGCCTCAAAATATTGCTGCTCATCTTCGATACCTTATTTTTTCTTCTTTACCAAGCAATAAAATGCTATGAATACTTCTTTTTTATCTATTTTTTTAGGGCTATTTATCTTAGGAATAAGTGCTTGTGTCTCGACGAAAAAAACACCTGACCAAGAACAGCATTACTTGCCCCCCATTCTTCAGAATATTCAATTGGGAATGCCTAAAAACGAGGTATTAAGCCTTCGTTCCCAAGCTTATCCTGTTCATTCGTTTCAAGCCACACCAAGAGAAATATATACCGAAGATATAGCAGCCGAACTATACTCTTCGGTCTATTATTTGTTTGCCAAAACAGCAAAAAATGAACTGGTAGAAATTAATATTTTGCATCCTAGCGAAGAAAAAGCAGCTCAAACGATCTTGGATTATTTTGGGGAACCTAAAAACGACAAGCAGAATCAATGGCATAAGACCTTAAAGGATGGAACCATCGTTTATGCTAGTTGGCACAAACAAAAAGTTTTCATTTATTTAGATAAAAAGCCGCTTCCCCTCGAAAAGACTTACAAAGAATAGCATTTCTACAAAAAAAAGTAGAAATTTGCAGGCATAGGTAAGTAGACAAAACTAATGCTTGTACATTTAAGCCTTCTTTTTGTAGACTTCCTTATAATTTAGGGCAAGGCACATTCTATATAGCCCCCTTACTATCTCACTATAAATGAGCGGTAAGCAATCACTATAAGTCAAAATTTTAAACAGAAAAATGAAACCAATCAAAGTATATCATAAAGACGAGCATGGGCATCATAAAAACGATCATAAATGTGGTCCTAAATGTAACCATGAAGATCATCAACACGATGACATCGCCGATCTAAAAGAATTCAAGAAGGATAAAGTTCGAATCATTCCAGAAAAGAAAACCAATCGTGTTACGTTTGAAAATTTTCTCAACTTTTTTCCTATGGTGGAACTGCCCTACACCATTACCTCTGATACCCAACGCTTAATCAGCCAAAAATGTGATCCTCTATCAGCAACCTGGATGTTTAACTTTGTGTTGGGCAAGGATGACGTTATTGATGAATATACAGAATTCATGCCTTGCTTTTCAATCCCTGGTACCAAAGATTTTTTTGCAGTAGTATTCTGGGAAGCAGGTATAGAAGGAGCCACTTATTATCTGACAACCTTCTCTAAAAATGGCATTCTTATTGACAAATCTAAGATTGCGGGAACTAAATACGATCAAGATGGGTTGTATCAAATGGTCTGCACCATCAGCCCTACTTGGCTATTTAGTTGTGCAGAGGGGCGTTTAGATGCCAACGGAAATACAGCTCCAGTATCTTCTGATGAACATCACCTCCATACTTCACTTCAATTAACAGGTGATGGAGAAATTGTTCCCATTTAAATTCAATTACTAAAAAAAGACTAAAAGACTCGACTTTATTAATAAAATGCAGGTAACAATGGGTGGTATAGGAAAAAAGATACATTTTCTCCCCTATATATTAATCTGTAATAAAGTCTACCGATAAGGAACTAGTACTTGCTAGGTATAAAACAAAATCCTTATTGGCTCAGTTAGAAAGAAAAAATTAATGACAAGAAAAAAGAAAGGTTCTAATAAAAAGGGTAAAAACTTGCCCGCAAAAGTTTTAGAAAAAAGATTAATCGATTTATTTAGCAAACAAGTTACAGCTCGTTTTGATGCCAAAACCATCATTCGAAAACTAAAAATATCCAACTCCAAAGATTCTGTTCAACATGCGATTGACCAATTGGTCGAAAAAGGAAAATTAGAAGCAACTAACAGAGGAAAATACAAATGGAATAAAGGAGCTACAGTTACCAAAAGAGCTAGAAAAAATGGTCAATTTGCCACGGGGCGAGTGGATGCAACTCGTAGTGGTTCGGCTTATATTATTTGTGAAGAATTGGAAGACAATGATATTTTTGTTCCTGCTCACAAGCTAATGGGTGCCTTACACGGTGATACTGTTGAAGTATCTTGGTACACTGCTCGAAAAGGGAAACCAGAAGGTGAAGTCGTTCAAATTATACAACGCAAATCAGAAAATTTCATTGGCACCTTGTCTTTGTCGGATAAGTTTGCCTTTGTGATTCCTGATAATCCCAATATGCAGACGGATATTTTTGTCCCGCTCAAACATCTGCCCAAAGAAGCAGAAGATGGCGCAAAAGTAGTGGTAACCATTACCAAATGGCATACTAGCAACAAAAATAATCCAGAAGGAAAGGTCACTACCTATTTTGGTACAGAAGGAGGCAACGATATTGAAATGAAGTCCATTTTGATTCAAAAAGGATTTAATTTGACGTTCCCACCAGAAGTATTAAAAGAAAATGCTGAAATTGATACCAAAATCACCGCTAGTGAAATTGCCAAGCGAAGAGATATGCGTGACATTACGACCTTCACCATTGACCCCGAAACGGCAAAAGATTTTGATGATGCTTTATCGATAGAGTATTTGGAAAATGGGAATTTTGAAATTGGAATTCACATTGCAGATGTAGGACATTATGTTCTACCTGGTTCTGAATTGGATAAAGAAGCTGCTCGAAGAACTACTTCGGTTTATTTGGTAGATCGAGTCTTACCGATGCTGCCCGAAAAACTCTCCAATGGGGTTTGTTCGCTACGCCCTGAAGAAGAAAAGCTAACCTTTTCTGCTGTTTTTGAAATGGATAAGCAAGGCGGCATCATCAATGAATGGTTTGGGAAAACGGTTATTTATTCTGATCGTCGTTTTACTTACGAAGAGGCACAAGAAGGCTTAGAAACGGGGGAAGGAGATTATGTCAAAGAATTACAGTTGCTCAATCGTATTGCCCACAAGCTACGCAATAAACGCTTCAAAAAAGGAGCGATCAATTTTGAATCACCAGAAGTTCGCTTCAAGTTGGATGAAAAGGGCGTTCCTATTGATGTGTATTTAAAGAGTCGAAAAGATGCGCATATGTTGGTCGAAGATTTTATGCTTCTTGCCAACAAACGAGTAGGTGCCTTAATGCACGGTTTGCACGAAAAATTAGGCTTTGTTTGGCCCATGGTTTATCGTATCCATGACGAACCCGATATGGAACGAGTGAATAATTTTGCTGATTTTGCAGGACAAATGGGTTACCCCTTGTCCATTGAGTCGCCCGAACAGGTCAAACCTGCATTTGGCAAGATGCTCAAAGCCGCAGAAGGAAAACCAGAATCGGATATTTTGCAACAACTGGCCATTCGAACCATGGCAAAAGCAGTTTATTCAACGGATAATATTGGGCATTATGGTTTAGGTTTTGCCACCTATTCTCATTTTACTTCTCCTATTCGACGTTATGCAGATGTATTAGGACATCGTATTTTATTCGACTATTTGAGTAATAATAATAAACGAATGAATCCTCAAAAGTTGGAAGAGTCCTGCAAGCATATTTCTAGAAAGGAAAGAGATGCGATGGAGGCAGAACGAGAATCGGTGAAATACAAACAAGCAGAATTTTTGGAGGCTCATTTGGGCGATATTTTTGAAGGAAGCATTTCTGGAATTACCGACCATGGTATTTATGTAACCATCAAAGCTAACTTCTGCGAAGGAATGATTCGCTATGATAAAATGTTTGATGATTTTGAACCTGACGAGCATCATTTTCACATCAAATCGCCATTTATAACGTACAAAATGGGAGATACAGTTTGGGTTCGCATCTTGGGAGCTAATAAATTTAAACGTCAAATAGACCTAGAATTGTTAGATCCTGAAGACAGTGACAACGAACCTCCTGCTAGAACTCAACTTATATCAAAAGAAGTGACCACAACTAAAGTAGTAACCGAAGAACCAACAAACGAAGCCCCCAAAACGCCAACTACCGCTCCAAAGGAAACGCCCACTAAACCAAAGGGCATCCAAAAAATTAAGGTAGTCCAAGAGCCTCAAAGGGGTAAAAAGGTCATAAAATCTAATTATATTGCTGATAACAAGGCTTATGAAGCGTTGCTACCTAAGGTAGAGCAAGCCTTTAACGAAAGCCATATTAAGATCATTGCCAAGCAAAAACGAGCAAAATGGAAATATGAACTATCTCCTTCTGCTCCTATTGGTGGTTCGGTTTTATTGCTGCATTTTAATCCTGCTGCTGCGCTCAACAAAGGCTATCGTGGGCAAAAATTGCTTTCGCAACATCCCTTCAAACCACAGGGAAGTACCAAGACGTTTTTCAAAACGTATTTCCCGAATCAAAAAATTTCAGAAGGTTATTTTTCTCCATTTCGTTCTATGGATGACAAACAACTTTCGAACAAAGATTTGGATTTAAGTTTGCCAATTTTTAAAGCCTTTATCAGCATTCTGAAACCTGAGAAAATAGTCTCTTTTTCGATTCCTATGATAGAGCTATTGCAAAAATATAACTTGCTTTCTAACTTAGAAGAAGAAGAAGTGACCGACCATACTCGTACAATCATTACTTCTAGAGGATTTTTAAACATAGAGGAACATAAAATACCAATCTATTTTGTTCCTAGACCTTCCTCTCGCCTCCTCAAAGCCTTAAAAACAGCGGCTTGGGATTGGGCATTTAAGATAGAGGAATAAGGTACAACTTGAATTTTTTAGTAGAATAGAGGTAGCAATTGTTAACAATTGCTACCTTTTTATTTTGTTAGCAGACAGATTTTTAAATGATTTATTTTGCTTTTACGATCCGATGAGTGCTAGAAGCAGACGCATTCGAAACCTTCACAAAATAAGTTCCAGCAGGATATTGATTGCCCAGCAAAATTTCTACAAATTGCGTTTTATCTTTTATAATCACTTCATATACTTTTCGGCCTGTATAGTCCAATACTTCTATGTTGCTAGGATAACTTGCCTCAAAGGGAAATTGAATCGTAAATATATCTTTAAAAGGATTAGGAGAAATCGTAACTACATCTACAGATTCGCAATAAGTCGCTATAATAGAGGAATAAGAAAGACTTCCATCTAAGTTGGTCATCACCAATCGATAATAAGCCATAGCAGGAAGGGGACTATCATCCACCCAACGATAAGTGGCTATATTATTTTGTACTTCTCTCGGTTCTGCACGACCTACTTCTTCAAAAGAAAAGCCATCTTTACTTCGTTCAATTCTAACATCATTGTTGCCATCTCGTTGTTCTATTTCCCAAGTCAATTCAACTTTGCTTTTTAAACATGCTGCGTTAAACTGGCGTACTTGAATCGGCAACAAATAAGTACAGCAATGTGTTATCAATAAATCTTCCATCACAATATCTACTCCATTACCTCCTGTTGAGTTACAATGAATCACAAAACGCATTCCTGGCGTTGTTGCTACAAAGTTAAAGGTGTATTGCTGATAAAAAGAAGTTAGGCTTACTGTACTTGTCGCCAATATATTTCCTGCATCATCAATCATATTAAAGGTGACATTGGTCGTTCCAAAGGACTGTCTAGACCAAAAGCTTACCTGTACCATAGAATCGACACAAAGCCCTGACACTGCTCTGTCATAAACATCAACATTGCCAATGCCATTCACGACATTAAACCAACCAAAACGAGTACCACTTAGAATATAAGCACTGTTATGATTACTGCTTCCTCCACCGTAAATAACGCCTGTATTAGCACCAGCAACAGGATTACTTTCAAAATCTTCAGAGAGTAAAACATCTGGGTTGGTACATTGACTATAGGCTGTACTACTCCATAAAAGAAAACATAAAAAAATTGATTGTTGTAACAAAACTGGGGATCTAAAAAAACAAAGTTTGTTTTTCATTGGTATTTTGTTTTATAAATTAATAGAATGGTTCATTTCTATGTTGTTATAACTACAATGAATTTAGTTATAAAGGAAAGGGAAAGAATCAGTAAATCATTCATTGCTTAGGGGGCATGAGATAAAAGTACTGATAGTCAACATTTAACTTCTTACAAAGATACAATTTACCTTTAGAAAAAGGCATTATCTTATTACATTCTCACTAGACATAACCAACTATCTATCAACACACAAGGATTATATCTTAATAAAGAAAAAAGTGTAACATGAGACTCCCTTTATTTTATCTTAAAAATCATATTGAAACAACAAATGCCTAGTTGTTTATCCTATTTCAAATCAACGATTTTGGTGAGGATGAACTGATTGTTGAACCGAATAAAACCGTTTATTTTCCAATGAAACAGGTCAAAAGAAATAGCCAAAATGCTCAATGTCTTTATAGCATTTTTGATGTACTAATTTCTGGCTTTTGGTCGTGTAATAATCTTTATAACACTTGCTATAGGTAGCATTCTGTTGAGGGATATTCGAAAAAGGAAGTCCAATACTGTTAAATATTCTTTGTGCATCTTGGGCATAGTTTTCATAACGCCCAATTCTATCCACCTGAACATCTATGGTAGTATTTGTAAAATAGTCCAATTGATTGTAATGAAAAAAAGGATCTGATGGACGGCAAGCATAATTTAATTCAATAAATTGCTCAAATCTTAGACGTTCTTGATCCAAACTTCTTCGATCCCATTTGGTTAGCAAGGAATACCAAGACAATAAGCGATCCCAAGGGTTTCTAACAAAACCAAAGGTGAAATAATGAGGATATTGTGCTAAAAAGCTACTTTCTGCTGTTTTTGCATTTCCATGTTGCGAAAGAATCTCGACCTTAGACCGAAGTTCATTTTTTAATAAATTAATGATAGAAGAACCTCCAGTTCTATGTACATGAATAAAAATCAATTGTACATCATGGGATATAATCATTGGTCTTATTTTTTAGCTAATGTTTCTGCGTTTTAAATTATCTTTATAGCAAACTGATCCATTAATACCGCCTCAAACTGTGCTTCATTTTTAATGGCAATCGTTTCCGTAACTCCCTGTTTGGTTATTTTAAATTGCTGGTCATTCAGAGTAATTCTCCCCTCTTTAGTTGGCAGAGAAACTACTCGCTTTTGCGTAAAATGTGAGGCTGGACTGCTTTGGTGAAAGGTACACATTTCTTGAAATTCCTGAAGGGCTCTTTTTTGAGGACTAAAAATATATTGTGGTACCAATTCTCCTTCAATTACTTCATTGACCCGCCAATAGTTTTCATCCAACCGATCAAATTTAAAACAGCCAACATCATCCAATAATTCCTCCTCAAAATTAATGCGTAATGGTTGAGACGAAAATTTGCCAAAACCAACATCTACGAGATAATGATCTCCGTCAAGGGCTACCATCAAGGCTAAGTGGTCGTACTCCTGCCCATAGCCACCTTTCCCATTATAAACCCGTCCAGAAACCATCCAAACATCAAAGCCAATTTCTTTGAGCAAGGAATAAAACAAGCCATTTAATTCATAACAAAATCCCCCTCTTTTATGCTCTACGATTTTGTTGTAAATTGCTGTAAGATCCAGTTCTATTACTCGGTTATAATGAATGTCTAGGTTTTCAAAAGGAACGTTTTTTAGATGGCATTGCTGCAACTCAAAAAGCAGTGCTTTATTAAGGACTAAATCCTTGTGATAATTGATTCTTTTTAAATAGCTCTTGAGGTTCATTTGTGCTTCTAATATTGGGTAAAAACTATACCTTAAGTAACGATAAATTATTTTTTATTCTTTACTAAGCTGATAAATAAATTCTTCAATTTCGGCTCCTCTAGCATTGGCAAATCCTTTGTCTTTGCCTATTTTTTTAAATCCAACTTTTTCAAGTACTCGCTGAGACCCATAATTATCAAACGCTACTCGACCATAAATAGGTCGTGTAGTTTCCAATGCTAAAAACTGTTGAACAGCCTTGGTTGTAAGCCCTTTCCCCCAAAACTCTTTGGCAATAGCATAGGTAATTTCAGCATCTCCTTCCATAACGTACTTAACGACAGAACCAACAGGTTTTCCTTCTACGACAATCGTTTGCATATGAATAGCATCCATCGTCATCAAACGTTTCCATTTTTCCATATAAGCAGCTTTGTCAAGGGGATCTTCTGGTGTAAAAGCAGCCATAAAATTAGCTTCATCATCGGTTTGATTAACAAAAAAAACGTCTAAATCTGATTCAATGGATGCTCGAAGTACTATTTCCATTATTATTAATTTTTGTAGGTTTATACAAACAATAGGTTACCCCCAACTCCATTGAAGTAATACTTCGTGGATTTTTTAGTTTTTCTTCGAAAACCATAAAAAATAACCTTGCATTAGATTGATTATCAATATTTTAATTTTTCTCGTTAACAAAAATACACCTTATTGATAATCAATCTAATGCGATTTTCCCACGAAGTAATGTTGAAGATAACCTATTGTAAAATTGGTTGGCTCTTGAAGGTAAACAATATACGATTAATTTACCTCAATTGAGCCATTTTTATTTTTTCCCATTAATCACTTCTACGGCCTTCTCTAACAATTCATCTCTTCCGTTCTGAACGCCTTCTACTGTTGGCCTAAGCTCAATATCAGGAATAATCCCAACTCGCTGGGTTTCTGTTTTATCAGGATAATATATTCCTATTCCACTAATCACTGTTCGAATTCCTCCTGGAAGGTAAAAAGGAGAAATATTGCCATCCGCTGCCGCAGTCGTTGACCCAATAACGGTTGCTTGGGGCGCTACCCTAAAAGCCATTGTAGTGTATTCTGCTTGGCTTTGCGTGGTTTCATTGATTAAGATCACTACTTTGCCTTTGTAATAATTTTTATTTTTGGTTCCGACGTTCAAACTTTCTGTATACGTAAACGTTCCTGGTGCACTTATACTACCATTTGAAAACCGAACAAAAGCTGTACTTTCAGGCATTAAATAGTTCCCTAAAGTAAACACCACAAATTCGGAAGGATAACATCTCAAATCAATAATCAAGCCTTTAGAATCTTTGATTTCACTAAAAATATTGGGCAAATAATTATTCTGTATGGAACCTAAATAAAGATAAGCAATGTCCTCATTGATCCATTTAAAACAAGTATCTCGCAGCTTATACCGTTCCAACATATTAAGTCCTCCAACAGAAACCGTTTTAACCGATTTGCGTTTTATTTCCCCTGCCCTCCTAAATTCAATATCTAGGATAGAATCATTGGTTCTCAATAACTTTCTGGCAATATTCCTTAACTGCGTAGGATAATTGGAGGCTGGCGTATATTTTAAGTGTTTTTTTACCAATTCCGTGACGGATTCTCCTTTAATTTTCACAATCTCATCCCCTACGATCAAGCCCGTTTCCTCCTTCCATCTCTCGTCAATATACCCCGTTACGAGTGCCTTATTTTCTACAAAAGTAAGTTTTACGGCAGGGCTATTTTGCCCCCAATAGGTCGCCAAAGCGCCTTCTTCGCTCCAAATATTAGCGTGGGTATCCTTGACCCGCCCAATTAACTCTAAAACCGCTAATTTATAGGCGAGTTCATCCTCTGCTTTGATAAACTTGGGAATAAACTCCGTTAAAACGTCTTTCCAATCTTCCTCTATTAAATTTTTATACGGAAAATAATATTGAATAACATTCCAGTATCGATACAAGGCTAATAGACGGTAACCCGCATCAGGATATTTGGGGAGATAATACCCCGTTTCGTGCCTAAAATCAGGATTTCCTACGCCTGGATTTAAGCCAATATAATAATGCCGTTCTGAGCGATTGGCCGCTTTTACTTTTACCAGCTCAGCCCTTAATTCTGGAGCAAGATTTGAGGAAGTGATCCAATCTAAATCGGGCTTTATTTTAAGATGGGGTTCTTTTGCTTTTAGGGTACTTCCAGGTTTAAACTTACCCAGTTTTTTAATCCATTTAGTGAGTTTTTTGTCTCGTTTACTACTGCTTTTAGAAGCGATGATTTGGGGCAAAATTCTAAATAATTCAGCATCCCAATTATAATCCCCTAAAGCAATCTTTGGATGATGGTATTTCAGAAAGCCCCAAATAAGTCCCAACTGCTTTAAATGTTCAATTTTTTGTTCGTCTAATTCAATAGTCGTGATCTTCGAGTCGCTGTTGAATTCGATATCTTTTTCAGCCTTAGCCAAATCTCTTAAAGGAGCTTTATCCAAGGTTTTTCCATCTATGGTTACGGTTAAATTGTCTACCCACATTTTGCCTTTTCCAACCAATAATCCCCCTACTACAATTTTTTTTGCAGCCCAAGGATCTAAGTCCAATTCAATCTCATACTTTTGCCAATCTGTGGTTCCCTTAATTCCTCGATCCTGCATATTATCAAAGGCAACTTTAGGATCAATTCTCATCCACAATCCAGCAAAGCCATCGCTTACATTTTCTGTTTTGACATAACCTGTCAATTTGATCTTCTTTCCTTTATAGATCGCAGGAATCTCATAAGCCCAAGCTTTAAAATCAGATTCTCCCCCTTCATACTCAATAAATGCAGCCTGATTTCCCTGTTGAGGGTCTGTTTTATCAAGTCCTAGTTTATAATCTCCTTTTCCAAAATTTTGCCAGCCTTTTGCCTGCTCTTTTTCTAGCAATTCAAAATCTAGATTTAGGCTTGGTCGTTCGTTCTTTTGTGCCAAAATTGCTCCTGCCCAAAAGCAAGTACACAGTAGAAACATTATTTTTTTCATACTTAATGATTAATTTGGTCTATTGATTTAAAAATGACTCAACTTCTCTAAATCAACGGTGTTAATTGGATAAAAAATAACTGGAAAAGGGTCTAGTAATTTATGTATTGCAGTATATACATTATCTCCCATAAAGTTATCACTAGCTTATAATGTTATTCCATATCCAATCAATACGCCAATGGAAAAAACGTGATTGCCCAAATCTGAGGTAGTTTGATTTTTCAAAAAAATATTATACCCATAACTAGCCTTAATGGTGAAAGAGATCGTATTTGCTTTATTGCTAAGTGATTTTGTTTTTAAAATCACTCCCCCAGGGATCAATAAGCCAACTTCTGGTCGTATGTATTGGTAATTTGTCTTTACTTCATCTAATACTGTATTATAAACTGCTCCTAACATTAAATAATTACAAGCAATGGAGCTATATGGTGGTAATCCAATTCCCAAATCAAAATAGATTTCATGCCCATTCATTATTGGAGCAAAAGCCATTTTGTATTTATAACCTGCCTCTACGGCCAACAAACCTCCCATATAAAAAGCTCCCCCACCTAAAGTCAAAAAAGAATTTTTCTCATAAGAATAACCAACCTGCCCTCCCAATAATAAGGATTTAAATATTCTATATTGGTTTATACTGTCTTGTTGTGCAAAACATTTTAGAGATAAGGAACAGAGTACCAGAATAAAAATAAATCTTTTCATAACAACTATTTTAGTAGTTTTATTCTTATAAGCCTTCATTAGTAACTCCATAAACAACCACCTCCATTCCAAGATATTCTGTCTCAAAAAGGGCTTTCATTCCATTTTTCTTAGCCACCTTAATTGAGTCCACATTATTTACCTCAATAATAGAAATTAATCGGTCGCTATTGATCTGTTTTAATCCAAACGCCTTCATTTGGATGGCAATTTCGGTTCCATAGCCTTTTCCCCAAAATTTTGGCAACAACGAATAAGCCACTTCATATTCTGTTTTCCCTTCTAACACTCTAGGTAAAATGCCTCCCATCCCAATAAACGCTCCGCTTGTTTTAAGCTCAACCGCCAAATGCCCCAATCCCTGTGTTTGGTATCGCTCCAATTGCATCATCACCCATTCTTTAGCCAAAACGGCTTTGTCTTTTGAAAGGTCCATTCCCAAAAAATGTAGCCGATCGTTGTTCTTAAAAAATTCTATCCAACTCGGAATATCATCTGAGGTTAACTTTCTAAATCGTAAACGCTTACTTTCTTGGTCAAAATAATTCATGCTTAAAACGTTTGATTGGTTAATATATTTGGTTCTTTGGCAACTCGTGTAGAACAGAAAACTATCTTGCTTGCTTACTGCTACTTTTGTTATAAGTCGTAAGTCGTATGTCCTGTATTTACAGGAACTAAGTATACGACTTACGACCTATAACTTTTTTCTAAACAATAGTTAAAAGCTTACCTTTCTTTAGCATTTACCACAGGGGTACTCCGTGAGCCTACAGATTGTCAAAGAATGCTACCTCTTTACAAATTCTATTAAGTCTACCTGAGGTTCAATTAGATCTGTTTTCAGGCAAACAATTTCACCTTCCTTATTAACAACAAATTTTAAAATAGCATCTTCTTTAAACTCTTTTGAATAAGCCCTAAAGGATTCATGCTCCCAATGCTCCAATTCCTCAGTATAACTACCTGCTTCAACCTGTAATTTATTGCCTTTTAAGTAAATTTTGATTGTTCCAAAACCTTCGTGCACATACTCGCCTTGATATGCATTGAGTTTAAGTTGAGGGCTTGTATTTTTGACTCGATCTGTTTCTGGATGCCGATAATAGACGGAGGATTCCCTTTCTAATAACTGATTCCAATCGTTTGTTTTTTTGCCGACCAATTGATCCAATAAAGCGAAGGTCATTCGAAAAGGAAAACTATTAGCGCTCATTCCCTCATTGGCAATCATCACCCATGAGATATTATCATCGGGCAATAAAACAATTATGCTTTGATGTCCCAAGTTATCGCCATGATGCAAAGCGACCTTATGCCCATAATAATCAAAAACAAACCACCCCAAGCCATATTGCAAACTCGAAAAACCAGCATAAGGCTCTTCATAGCCAACCGAAAAATGCCCCATTAGGTTATAATCTATCCACTCTTTAGGCAAAATGGAATCGTTCCCTTCTATCAAAAAATTGCACCATTTTTCTAAATCGTTTATGGTTGAAAACATATTGCCCATTCCCGATACCTCATACAAAGCTGCTCCATAATCCATGGCGATTTCTTTGCCATTTTGATAGCCCAATGATTTATTTTTATGATGGATAAATTGGTTTAAATCACAATGCGTTTGATTCATTTTTAGCGGATTCAACAGCTTGCGTTGAAGTAAGTGTTCCCATTTCTCTTGCTTGATTTGTTCTAATAAGTAAGCTGCTATAATATATTGATTGTTGCCATACTGAAACTGCGTTCTAAAACTAGTCGTTGGTTCCAAATATTTTAATTTTTTAAATACAGCTTCATTCGCATTTTCTTTTTCTTCCTCACTCAATAGATAATACGTAAAATCATACCTTGGAAATCCAAACCGATGCGTAAGTAAATCCATAAGGGTTACCTCTGAACGAATAAAATCATTCTTAAAAGCCAAGTCTGGAAGATAAGTTTTTAGTGGAGTATTAAAATCCAACTCCTTTACTGCTACCAATTGAGACAGTAATATACTATTAAATGCTTTGGTATTAGAACTGATGGGAAAGCAGGTTGAGTCGTTCAACAACGATTGTTTTTTAAGGGCATTATGCCCAAAAGCCGCAGCGTATATTCTTGCACCATCCTTCTGAATGGCTAAATAAGCTCCTGTGGTTTTTGTCTTTTGAAGCGTAATAAACCCCAAACTATCCACTAAATGTTTATTGATTTGAGCCTTTGCGAAATGAAAAGATCCCAAAAGCAAACTGACTAAAATTAGGTACTTCATTATTCTTAATAATACTCCGTTGATTTTTTAACGGAGCAATGTCTTAAATAAAATGGATGATAAGCAACTAAGCAAAACTAATGATTTACAGTAAAGATATAGCGTTTTCTAACCTTTTAAAAGAATAACTATTATCGTTCTATACTTTTACCCAAAATCGTAAACCACAACAGTTATTCCTTGGGCTAATAATCTATTTTTGATTATGGGTTCAATAGACTCCCATTTACCCCCCGCAAGCCCACAACCTATTCTAGGCATATGGACAGATGCATTTAATTTTTGGGCTTCCATTGCTAATTTTTCGAGGCATTGATCGACCGCTTCATAACGAATAGGCACTCCTTTAATGCTTTTTTTGATGCCCTCTTGCCCAATCATATTTGCAATATAAAGTGCCTCTTCTACCTGCACCAATTGGATGGCTCCCAAATCAAAATCATTATCCTTGCGCTCCTGATGCCATTTTCGATAAGCTTGTTCAGGGGCTTTCCATTTTTTAGAGATAGCGAGTACAAAACCTTTTCCCCATCCACCAATATCATTACAAATATGTGCTATGATCTTAATTCCCTCTGCTTGCGGAACAGTTGCATCTCCCCTTAGATATGTTATTTTCATTTCTATCCATTTTTTTTATAAATAGGGTTAGTCACCACAAAAATTAGGCATTAGACCCCATGAAATTTCACGAGATTAATGCCTAAAAATGAAACGATTAAAATCTAATTTTCTCTTTAGGATTTTCTAACCTTTGTTTCTTTATACATTACTCCGTTGAAAACCCGAACAGAGCTTGCGACCTCACGAACAGAGTGAGTAACAAGGCTCACGTAGTAACCACGCAGTAGCAGCGAAGCTAATCATATTCGATTATTATAGGAGTACTACGCATTTGATTATCAAAATGATGCAATTTCACCACTCAAAACAAAACAATGTTTTTTTATTTTTTTTAGTTCGCTTTGCTCATGAGAACAGTTGTAAAAAAGCAAAAAACTATCTCACGAATGTAACGAACCGACCTCAGGGAGCTCATAAGCGCTAGCGCACTAGCTAATTAACGGCGTATTATTTATAAAAACACAAAAGATTAAAAATAATTCCTAGCCCTTTGTTTTATTTTGATTGAAGTTGTTTTATTTGCTCCAAGTATTGATCTTCTTGACTCAGTTGATGAGCCTTTTGCAGATATTTAATGGCCTCTAAGTTGTTGTCTTGGGTTATAAAATACGTTGCCATTTTATGATAAACCTGAGGACTATTGGGGTAATACTCTACATTCAATTCAAAAATTGCTTTGGCTTTGGCTTCCTTTCCCATATCTAAGCTCATATCTCCCAACATATCCAACAATCCCTCCTCAAAAGGAGGCGTTTTATATCCAAAGTGCTTCAATAATTTTTTCTCTCGTTCTCGGATTAGTTGTACAATTTCAGCGATTGGAGTCTCAAAATCATTAAATTTAGGCGCATGTTCTAGCTGATACCAACTAAACATCGTCCTTAATCCATCATAAATAGAAATCAAGGGAACTGTTCCATGAATTTGATGGTCATAATATTTCCAATAAAACCTTAAGTCTGTTTTTTTCTGCTTTTCTATATGGTGTATCAGATCAAAGCTTGACCGTTCGGGGAGCGAAAACTCAGTAGTGTCCATCATTAAATTATACAGATTTAGATTGGCATTAAATCGACCAAAATCATTGGCAATGGAAACAAACAATGCTTTTCCTTCAAAGTCTTTCTGAGGCAATATTGCTTTGATCTCATTCAATAGTTTTTGATTGTCCCAATCCAGACTAGGATCAATTGCCAAATAATTCTCAAACCAATCACCATGCTTCATCCAAGTGTTAATGGCAAATAGACCGCCAAAAGAATGACCAATTAAAGTCCGATAAGGAGTTGTTTTGTACTTTTGATCAATATAAGGGATCAATTCTTCTCCTATAAATGCTATAAACTGATCGGCTTCCCCTGATTCACCTACTTGAAATCCTCTCCTTATTGCTACTTTAGAGGGGGTCAAATCTCTTGTTCTATGTTGATTATTGGCAATTCCAACAACAATCATTTCTGGGATATAAGCAGGGGATTGGTAACTCAAGATAGAAGCTATGCCACTAAGATGAACACTTCCGTCCAGTACATAAAGTACTGGATAATGCACCCCATTTTCAGGATTATAAGAATCGGGCAAATGTACCCAAAAGGCTCTATTTTCCAACAAAATAGTAGACTGGATGCTGTCTGCCAAACCAATATGGTATAGGTATCCCTCTTGGGCTTTCAAAAAGCTGGGAATCGTTAGAAAAAATACAAAGCACCAAAGAATAGGTTTAAAAATAGATTGCATAGTTCTAATTGAAATTTGAGTTTTGAAGTGAATTGAAGTTATACTATAAACGAATGGCTAACTTTTTAGTTCTTCTAAATCTTTTATCAATTCATCAATTTTTATATTTCTACTCTTCTTTGCCTTCTTAAATGAAACTTCTGCAACACCAAAGGCAATTAAGGTCATTAATGGCAGCAAGCCAAAAATAGTTAGGCTAGACCAATCCCAAGATTCAATACCAAATAACTCACCCATTGTTTTATTGGGATTTTTAAAGTATGTATAAATCAACATCGGAAATAAAATAATAGGCACACTACTGACCGAAAGCCTTTTGTTGAAATGATGGATTTTATCCAATTGGTGTTGTACCGACAACAAATAATCATAACAACTTGCCCCATAATCAATTTGTTTTAACGATTTAAGCTGTCTTTGACCCAAATAAAACCACAACAAACAAGGCAATGCACATACAATCCCCCAAAAAACACTATTATCGTTATCTAATACAATGTTAAATAAAAATAGAATTATTGCTAAAGGAATTAGCAACTGTACTTCTTTTTTGAACCCTTGTAGAATTTGCTCTACACTGTGTTTAGATTTTCGATGGTATAACTCATTGACTTTAGGAGCATATAGATTCCCTTCTTTAAAAAAACCTTCTTTCCAAATATCTTCAATTGATTTTTTGCTATCGTTCATTGGTTAATATTTTTTTTAGTCTCTTTTTGATTCGTTGAATTCGAACCCCAATATTATTGGTATTTGTACTAAGAATCTCTGCAATTTCTTTGTATGCCTTTCCCTCCAAATAAAGCAATATTACTGCTCGGTCTATCTCTGATAGTTGTTTGATGGCCCGATTTAATTGATTGAGTGCTTCATCAGAATAAGTCGGTTCTTCATCTATTTCGGTAGGAATCGGTAATGTAGCAACAGAAGTTTTATTCTTTTTGTCTTTCTTAAATAAGGTCAAACAGACATTCAAAGAAATTCGGTAAATCCAAGTTGACCATTCAGATTGCTGTTTAAAATTTGCTCTACTGCGCCAAATTTGTAGACAGACTTCTTGGTAATAGTCCTCAAAATCTTCTTGGGTATTGGTGTACGTTCGACATATTTTTATAATAATTGCCGAATAAGGGTCGATGTATAAGGTATAAAAATTGCTACTCACAAGTATTATTTTTCTTGTTTAGTGGCTAAGATTAAAAAATATTACACCCAAAGTTATTTTTTTTGTTGTGTTATTCGATTTTAAGTAAGTAACGAATACTTGCAATTTTAGCCAATATGTTTATATAAGCAAAAGAGATAAAGAACAGGCTATAAACATATAATACTCCACTAATTTTTCATCAAAAAACATAAAAAATTAGCGGAGCAATTAACATATTGACCCTTAAAATATTCTTTCTTTTAATACAAGACTTCTGCTTGGTTTTTATCCTGGTACATTGTCCAAAATTCCTCCGCCAATCGTTTAGGCGAATACTTTTCATCCATAGCCTGTATCCAACCACTTATCGTCAAAAGTCCGACATAAACCCCATCTTTCTTTAGCACTTGATGAAGTTGGCTTGCCAAACTTTTTAGCCCCGCCTTGCCTAAAGAAGCCGATGCGACCTCTGGGTTAGGGTAATGGCTTGCCATCCCTCCAGTTAATAAAATTGCCCCCTTACTCGATTTCAAATCTGTCAGCAAAAATTGCGTTGCCATCAAAGCATTTGCAACACTTATTTTAAAACCATTCGTCAACGTTTCTATCGTTTCTGATAAAATATGCCCCGTCCTAAAATCTACTGCATTGTATTGCAATATTGTTATGACTCCCATCTTTGATTGAAGCTTGGCTAAAGCATCTAGCATTTGACGAGAATTAGAAACATCTGCTACTTCAAATTCTGATCGAATCCCTAACTGAGCCAAATGATCTTGAAGCGTTTTTAGTTTTTCAGCCGTTCGACTAATCATCCCTATCGCAAACCCCTCCTTACCAAATTTTTCAGCAATACCTAAGCTCAAATTTTCACCCATTCCGATAATAATAATATTCTTGTTCATAATCTTATAATTAATATTGTTTTGCTATGTACAAGACAAAACACTTATAAAGTACTGTTTAAATTTAGGCCCTATAACAGCCTAATAGAGTCTAAATTTAAAACGTACATCGATCTAACACCCTCTTAACCCATTCAATTCCAATCAATTAACCATTCGCTCCTCATGAGCGGGCTTTGCCTTTGTAGCTTTGGCTACAAGCTTACATCGTTCACTTCGTTCATACTTATAGTTCGCTTTGCTCATGAGCCAGCAAGCAGGTTTTGTCCTATACTAATTTTTTTTCTTTAAAATCTCCTACTCATGGCTCATAAAGTAGGGCTACAGCTCTTTTAGTTTATTCCAGCAACAAGCAGAGTTTTTTCTAAAGCAACATCAGCGAAAATTTAAATCAAAACATAAGAATTCTATAAATTATTGATGTTTAGCACAACATAACCTGAAAGCTAAATCAATAAAATTCCTATTCGCTCGCCTTTAGAAAAATAAACGCTCTGATTTTAGATGGTTTGGTACCATTTTTTTAGTTCACTTCCAATAAGATCTGGATAATCTTCTTGAACAAAATGGCTTCCCTTCCCAAGTGGGATCATCGTAATATTTGGGAAATTAGATCGAATCCAATCCACCTCTTCAATTGGAATCAACATGCCTGGCTTGGCATAAAAACAAATTTTTGGGATTGAGGTTTCTTTTAACCATTGATGATAAGCATCTACTGCTTTTGCCGTATGCAGAGGGCGACCTTTTAAAGGCACATCTCTTGGAAATACATAAACTGGTTTTCGACTTTTTAAGGTTTTAAATGGTTGCATATATGTATCCAATGCTTTCGCCGACAAACCTCGTTCTACCCAATTTGGCAACATATTTTTTACAAACATATTCCCAAGCCCCAACAGTAACCAACTTGAAAACCTAGAACGCAGCACCTTCATAGCTAACTTTCCCCCCAATGACAGTTCATTCCACTCCTTTTGTTTGTACATCGCCTCCATAAAAGCAATGCCTTTGATATTATTTCGATGAGTATTGGCATAATGGAAACCAAGACCAGATCCCCAATCTTGCACAACAATGGTTATGTTTTTGAGCTGCATTTTATCAATAAAAGCTTCCAAATAAGCATAGACCTCTGTAAATCCATAATCAATATCGGGTTGATCTGACTTCCCAAATCCAATTAAATCTGGTGCAATGCATCTAGCATTTTTTGAAAGATATGGAATGATATTTCTCCAAATATAAGAAGAGGTTGGATTACCATGCAAAAATAAAATGGGATCTCCTTCTCCCTCATCAATGTAATGTATTTTGCTGTTTTTAACTTTCAAATACATTGATTCAAACGGAAATTCTGCGGATATTTCTTGTTTCATAGCTAATAATTTGTTTGTGCTAACCAGTTTGCAATTTTGTCTGCAATTTCCTTACTTTTATCCTCCTGCAAAAAATGAGAAGCATCAGTAATGGTGATATGAGGTTGTCCTTTAGCGCCTTCCAAATTAGTTTGGAACAATTTGTCATAACCTTGCCCTGCTAAAAAGGGATCTTTATCACTAAATAAAGTTAAAGCAGGATGTTTCCATTCTTTAAGTGCTTGCCAAGCTTGATAACTTTCATCTGCTTGAGTGGCTACAATTTGGGGCATTACTCTTGGTCCTGCATAATACCTATCGTCAGGAAAAGGCGCTTGATAAGCAGCCATCTCTCCTGCTGTCAATTGCTTCTCGGTCAAAATTTGCATAATTTCTCCAATCTCCAAAACCTTAGAATGCTGGAAATAAGCCGCCCAATTTCCATAAGACTGTTTTTTAGCCAAATCTTCAACGGTTGCCTTCCCCGCTAAAAATCTCAATATTTTTAGCACAGAAGGAATTAACCACTTTGCTACACCTTTGGTTTCTGCCATAGCTGTATTGGCAACCACAAGCCGAGAAAGCCAATCTGGTTTCCTTGCCAATACTCTAAGCCCTATCATTCCTCCCCAGTCTTGCATAAATGCTGCTGCATTTTTTATTCCTAACTTTTCAACAAAAATGGACATCCAATCTACATGAGCCTGATAAGAATGAGCCGCTAAATTAGTCGGTTTGTCTGATTTGCCAAAACCGATTAAATCTGGTGCAATCACACGATAGCCTGCCCGTACAAAAATTGGAATCATATGCCTGTACAAGTAACTCCAAGAAGGTTGTCCGTGAAATAAAAAGAGCACTTTGCTTTCTTTCTTTCCTTCATCAAGATAATGCATTCGCAAACCATTTACTTCCATATAATGAGATTCAAAGGGATAATCTGGAAGATTGGCAAATGCTATTTCTGGTGTTCGGAGTATATTTTTATCTGTTTTCATCATCTTAATAATTTAAAAGTTTGTCAATTATATTTGTAAATGTATTTCAAATAATTTATTTTTGAAAGTAGATATACAAAATATAGTAGTATCCTTAAGTATACCACCAAATTATGAAGACAAAAAAAAACAACCAATCCATAAAGGATTGTAGCAAGAAAATACTAGCTGTACGTGATGCTTTAGACATTTTTAGTGGAAAATGGAAAATTCCAATCATAGGTGCTCTAATTCATTTTAGGGAGATGGGCTTTAAAGATTTACAACGAACCATAGATGGGATTACTCCCAAAATGCTCTCTAAGGAACTAAAAGATCTAGAAATGAATCAATTAATTACTAGAACAGTTCTTGATACTCGTCCAGTAACCGTTATTTATGCCATTACAGATTATGGCGAAACTTGCCAAGATATTATTTATGAACTTTACAATTGGGGAGTAAAACATCGCCAAAAAATCATGCACCAAACCATTGAAGAAAAGACCTAAGTACGCACCCTGAACAAGAAAAACCACACTACTACACTGATAATCAATTAAATAAAAGAAACCTCTTTGCTTTTTTCGTAAAAAATCAACGGTCTATTAAATTAATAACATTATCCTTTTTACTCTTGATCCAATTCGCTATCTTGTATAATCGCTCTATTTTACATTTAATCCTACACAATACAAGTACCAATGGTCCAATCCTACAAAAAAAAACATCAACTGGCAGCTTCTTATGATACCATTATTATTGGCTCAGGAATTGGTAGCCTAACGGCTGCTGTTATGTTAGCAAAAAAAGGGCAAAAAGTACTGGTACTAGAACGCCACTATACCGCAGGTGGTTTTACACATATTTTCAAGCGAAAAGGTTACGAATGGGATGTGGGAATTCACTATGTAGGCAGCATGGAGAAAGAAACTAGCATTCTGAAAAAAATATTTGATTACCTCACTGATGGAGCACTAAAATGGGCTGATATGGGAGCCGTTTATGATCGAATTGTTATTGGAGATCAGACCTATGATTATGTCAAAGGGGTAGGAAATTGGACCGAACAAATGATTGCTTATTTTCCAGAAGAAGAACAAGCTATCCGTGCTTATGTTGCTTTAATTTTTAAGGTAAGTGCCACCAGCAAAAATTTCTTTGTAGAAAAAACCTTGTCTCCCCTTTGGAGCAAACTAGTAGGGGGCTTTTTGCGTAAGCCTTACCTCAAATATTCTAGACAGACCACCCATGAGGTGTTAAGCAGCTTGACCCAAAACAAAAGACTGATTAAGGTGCTTACAGGGCAGTATGGCGACTACGGATTAGCGCCCAAACAAAGTAGTTTTGCGATGCATGCATCCTTGGTTCGTCATTATTTCTCAGGGGGATTTTTCCCCATTGGCGGTTCTTCTCAAATTGTCGCTACCATTGCACCCGTATTGGCTCGCTTAGGTTCTACCATCCTCATTAGTGCAGAAGTTGAAGAGGTGCTCGTAGAAAAGAACACTGCTGTTGGTGTTAGAATGAAAGACGGCAAAGTATTTCGAGCGAAACATATTATTAGCAATGCTGGCTTGTTCACCACTTATAAATCCTTATTACCTAAAGCTAGTGTTCAACAACATCAATTGGATCTGCAACTCAAAAAAGTAAAACATTCGGTAGCTCATGCCTGCCTCTATATTGGCTTGGACGGCAACCCAGACGAATTAGCACTCCCCAAAGCCAATTATTGGATTTATCCAGAGCAATTAAGTCATGATGAGTGTATTGACCGATACCTTAAAGACCAAACACAGCCCTTTCCAGTGGTTTACATCTCTTTTCCTGCGGCCAAAGATCCAGATTGGTCAAATCGCTATCCTGGTAAAAGTACCATTGATATTATTACCTTGATTCCGTATGAAACTTTTGCACAATGGGATGGCAAACGCTGGAAAAAACGAGGCGAAGCGTACGAGGCACTAAAAGAAACCTTTGCACAACGACTTTTGGAAATTTTGTACCAAAAAGAGCCCCAGCTAAAGGGAAAAGTAGCTTATTATGAACTATCTAGCGCACTAAGCACTAAACATTTTGTCAATTACGAAAAAGGCGAATTGTATGGCTTGGAACATAGCCCTGAGCGTTTTGAACAAAAATTCTTACGCCCCAAAACACCAATTAAAAATTTCTATTTAACAGGGCAAGACATCACTACTGCAGGAATTGGGGGAGCTGCGTTTGCAGGGTTGTTGACTGCATCTACCATTACAGGTAAAAATATTGCCAAAGAGTTAATGGAATAAGGTGCATGTGGTGTTAATCAAAATGATGCACTTTCACCATTTAAAATCCTAGTTACTTAATAATTAAAAAAAATATCACCCGAGTGTAACAAGCTAATCAACGGAGTATTATTCTACAATACCTCCAGAATTATTCTAATGGTTTCAAAAAAATAGAATCCATATAAATAGTTTTCTTAGGATCTTGGGCAGCTATCTGTGCTAAAAAGCTACTATCTATTTGAATATAATAAGGTGCATAGCCTTCTTTATGCAAAACAGTAGGCATATTCCAAAAATCGGGTACCCTAGGAGGATAGCTTTTTTGTTTGGGGCTGACTTGCTGAGCCGCTACGATGACTTTTCCCTGCTGATCCGTATGATCTTGTATTTTGTAAGTCACCTGCTGCTCTTTGCCCTTATGGTAGTAACCAATAGATACGTGCTGTAAATTTGCTTTTGTTTTTGCATCATATACTTCTAAATGAAGTTGATAGGTTTGGGTATGATAAGAACGACAGCTACTTAACAAGAATAGACAAAAACTAATAAAAAGGAGTATTGATTTCATAATAGATACTGAACAGATAGAAAAATAGGCATTATGATTTATAAGTCATTTTACTGCACCAAAGTAGCCCCAAAGCATCATCTTCTGCTATGATCGCTCTAGGACAAGAAGCAATATACATACTATATTCACTCTGCCCTCTTGGCGGATTGATGGCATAGTATTTCATTAAATCCACTTCGCCATTGTTAGGAAGTGTAGGTTGATTTTTTTTATCCCCTTGAAAAATATTACTGGTTCCCTTATGTTTATATGAATAAGGCGTTCCTCCAAAAGATTTTAGAACTTCATGCCCAATTTCATGCGCTATGGTATGTCGAAAATCAGTATCTGCATCAACAGGTCTAATATAGTTCCAATACTTACCAATCAATGGACCGCCTGAATAAGGACCTATATAGCCAACCGTATAGAATATCTTCTCATTTGTAATAATGTTACCCAGTAGAGAAATAGGGTCTGTAATAGTCCCTGGGTTGGATGCTCGACCAGGTTTTTTATTGGTACGATAAATTAGTTTAATTCCCTCCATGCTATTGACAGTCGTATTGCTTGCCGATACCATCAATTCATAAGGCTGATTGTTAATCCTAACATTTTTTCCAGATGGATGGTTGTTGTTGCGCCCATAATGATACTGAAGCCCTCTAAGCGCCAAATTAATTAAAGCAGTATAAGAACGGCTAGCGGTTGAAAATGGAGCAATACCTCCATTTACACTAATACTAGAACTATCCACATTAGATGCTTTATTGAGCCCCTGCGTTCCACCATCTTCAAGATTTACCCTCAGATCAAGGTTGATTCGAGCTTGTAGACGATCAATTTTAAAATCCATCCATTGTATCTGTTTTTTCTTTCGTTGGATGTTGAGACTAGGTTGTAGCGTTTTGGAACTCCCTCCCTTATATCCTATAAAACGAAAGGAAAGTGCATTGCTACGTAAAATCGCCGTATCTAAAATCTCATTTTGATCGAAGCCATCCCATTCCCAAATGTGCTGCCCTACTTGCAACCGATTGGTATCCACAATTTCTCCTTGATAATAAAGCTGTCCATTATGTAGAATCTCTATCCTAATTCGGTTCAAAGCCTGTTCCTCTATCTCAATTAAGAATTGAATGGTCGCCTGTTCTGTTTTATTTTTGATATTCTGAATGCCTAATGGCACAAAGTCGCCTTTGAGAGCGGTTACCTTAAATTTTACTTCGTCCAGCCAATTGCCAAGAGGGCTATTAATTTGATTAAAACTAAAAATAGAATTGTTATTTGACATGTTGATGGGGTTTTATTGTTAGGTATGGTAATATTATTTGGAATGCATAGGATTTACTTTGGTTAAATAAAAACCATTGTACAAAAAGGTTGATGCAGGTGTTGTATAAGGTTGATGCAAATATTTTAGGACTCCTACAAAAGTATCTTGTTTGCTAATGTTAGCTGTATTAACAGCTATATAACTGTTGATTAAAAAATCATAAGTATGGGCAGGTGCCAATACTTCTTTTACTGGAAAAAAAAGATCCATTTGGCTTGGGTTTTTCACTAATGGATTGGCTCCCAACACCAGAACAACACTATCTTGAAAATCAACCCATTTAGATGGGTTTTGGGCTTGCACGATTAAAAAATCCCCCCAAAACAAGCTATCTATTGCTTGCAATACCCATACCTCTGTAGGGCTAACGCTATAGTCAATACCTTTAGAGAAGTAGGCAACTTCCGAATGTCGTTTTCCTCTTTTTACGCAAGTAGAAACTTCACTTAGACTTTGTATGTACTGCCATTGTTGGCTACTATCTTGTTGGTATACACTATCGTGCATAACCTTATAATGCTGATGACCAAGTTGAATACAGCTTTTATTATTCTGCATAGACAACCTATTTTCTGACTGTTTAGCAGGTGGTTGGCTCGGATTGGTACAAGCAGATAAGCACAATAGAGCTGTGAATCCTACCAAGATTACAACATTTTCGTAAAAATATCGAGCCATAAATCTCCTGTTTTATAAGTATCTATAATGACCGTACCATTATGATAAACAATACGCCTATTTTGTCTATAATCATTGCTTAACAAGGTACCTTCTGGACCTGATCCTGCATAATGCCCAATCGCAACTGCTTTTTCTTTGCCAGCTTGATACAATAAAATAGAAGCCCAATAAGCAATGTTATCTTCTTTAAATAACCAAACACTGGTATCTTTCCAATTACCATAGCTAGGATGTCCAGCAGTATTGCAACCATGAAACTCTATAATAGCATCATTAGAAAAAACCGAAAAGTTAATATCATACAAAGAAGCCGATTTCGTCCCAACGACTGCAAGAGAGTTCGTCTCTATGTCGTTACCATCTTCATCTTTAGTTTTTATAAAAGTAGAATCTTGTGCTTTGTGTGTTGTTGTTGCATATAAATTGCGTTTAGTTGCCACTACTTCAACTGATCTACCCATCAAACTTGGCATAACATAGTTATCTCCATGTTGAGGAGCTTGATCCCAAGCAAAGAAAATACCTTTAGGTCCCCCATGACCAATTATATCTAGGCGATACAAATTCGTCTTTTTATTAACGGCATTGACAATTTCTAAGCCAGAAGAAACCCCACCAGCCCTTGCCTTGCCATACCAAGCATGACCGTTGTACTCGTTTCTCAATTTCCAGCCAAACTTCTTAAATACTTCTGTGTGACTGTTGTCATTATTGGCTTCTGTATAAAGAATGGAGCACACTTTATTGCCTATACTTTTCAGATGTTGAGCCTTATTAAGATTTGTATTTTTTCGATCATTACTTAATCGTTGCTGTTGCTTTTGTGTTGTCTTTAAACGCTGAGATTCCATCCAATTTCCGAGAGGGCTCTCTTTGTTTGTCAGTTCAAAAATGCTTTTCTTAAACATAAGATTTTTTATTACATTACTTCGTGGGAAACCCGAAGGCTCATGTAGTAAATCGCATTAGGTTAATTATTAACAAGTTACATCCTTTTTAACAAAAAAAACTAAACGACTATCTCATGACCGCAGGGAGTAACTAAGCACAGCGCTCATGACCGTAGGGAACTAATCCACGAAGTATTATTATTAGGGGTTAGTAAAAATTAGCAGCACCAGCCTATTCTAAGTAAAATAAATCGGTGCTACTAATAAATAGTATTCCGTAAAAAAATTGTACTCAATTAATTATCAGTTCGATACAAAGGCATTGTTCAATGTAGCAATTATTCTGATAATCCACGGAGTATTAAATAAAACAACGATCGAAAAATTACTCTTTCAAACCTTTTAATTTTTCATTGCTCCCCAATAAATTGGTGCCCCCTGATTCGGATTCTAATTCTCCACAACAAGGCAAACCAGTTTCGTTCAAATAAGCAGAACGCCCCTGAATAATATTGAGCGTAGATGGAACAGTGGTATACCACGGCTCTCCTACTTGATCACCTGTTGGTTCTTCTAGCTCTTCCAAAATAGAGAGGTAAAGCGGATTGTTCATATCAACAATCACATCCAAACCATTCCAAACTTGCCCTGTTTCCATAAAGTACAACACTGCTTTTTCAAATCCTTCTCGAACAGGTACTACTAAACGACTCATGCCCGACTGAATAAAACGTTGAAAAATATGATCGACACCATTCTGACGTTGTAGCAAATCTTGCCATTTGGTACATTTGTCAGCCCAATAATAAGCATAAAAAGTATAGGCCATCAATTGCCAATCAAAAGCTTGTTCAAAGAATTTAACAACAGCACTATATCGATCCAATTCCGTTCCCAGATTTAGGCTAGGAATATCATTACAAGTACTACCGTAAAAGCCCTGTCCCATAGGCAACCCAAATGGTCGGGTCATCATTTCAATACACAAACGTTTAAGTTCTGTTGTAATGATTTCCAAATTCATCGCACTATTGTGACTTGGATTGGTGGCATCATCATCTTGAGCAGCGTTGGCAGCAGCGGCAGCGGCATCATTAGCAGCCTGTTGAGCAGCTACAGCAGCATTATAAGCCTGTAACTTTGCATCATAAGCATCCATAATAGATTGATAGGTCGATTGTTGCCATTGCTCATAAACCTGAGGATCTAACTGGCAAAGTGCACGTACGGTGCCATTGTAGTTTTTAATCCTACGAGTATTGATGACAACAGGAATCATTCCTGTTTGCTTTGGGGATAAATTATAAGATTTGGTGACGTTACTTTTGGTACCAGTACCTTGTAAAGCACTTGGGTAGCTCCAATTTTTTCCTGCAAAAGAAGCTCTAAAATAACATTCTGGATAACCAAAAAACCAATTAGCTTGATAACCAAATGTAACTTTCAGTTGAATATAATGGCACTGGTAATTGGTTGGGATCTGCAAGGTTTGGTAAGAAAAAGTCTTAGCTTGGTCTGTTCCTCCAATAGACTCTGCAACAGGGATGTTAACCTCAGCCGTGGGGTTCATAGGAGCGTCTACATTCGCACCATAACTCGCTGCCAACTGGGCATAATTATCTCTGGTAATATCCAAATGACTATTAATAGTAGGAGCGGTAGGTTTTACAGGAACATCAATTCCTGCCCCTGGGTCACCCCCTCCAGAATTGTTGTTATCATTGGCTTTCTCATAAATTGTTTGATAAAAGAAACGGGCTGGTTCTGGCAACATAAACTCGTACATCAGACGTTTGCCATAATTGACCACTCGATTTTTATAGATTTTATCTACCCAACGATAAACCCCTGTAACATGTTCTTTTCCCTCTCTATTGTCATAACCATGTTTGTAGTTTTGTTCAAACTCCTTAATCACAGTCGAAGTACGCTTGGTCGAGGTTTTTTGGACAATGCGCTCTAGTGCTCTTCTGGTGACATCCTCAGCGTAAGTTCTAGCTGTTGTATTGGAATTTTGAGAAGAAGTAGCGAAGGAAAAATCACCATAACCGCCTACATTAAAGCCGATTTCTTGCCCAAACAATTTGGCTTTTCCATTGACACTGGCATTAAATCCATAGTTGGAACTGCGATCTCTATTAATAACATTGGCTACCTCTGAGTTCATTTCAAAACGAGTCGTCGTCGTGGTATCGTTTAATTCTTCCACCTCCTTTTCTGTTGTTGTCTCAAAGGTATTTTCTGAACGCATTAAATTTCTGGTCGCTTTTTCTTTGTATTCACGAGCCATCACATTTTCAATATGAGAAACTTCTCCAGGTACATAACAACAGAGATTTTGCTCTACTTTTCGAAAATCTGCAATTCCCAACTGTGTAATTCCATACAAGTCGGTTGGTCTAACCTTTTTCGCTTTGAGCAAGTCTGAGAAAGGGTATAAAACGCCACTGGTTTGACGAGAGCGTAAGTGGAATGCCTTTTCGAGTTCAAATTGTTGGCCATTGTCCAACTGCAATTTTATATTCAGTTTCCCTGTTGCAGTGTTTGGGTTCAGTTTGTCAGTACTAAACCCACTAAACAATTCTAAAAGTAAGACTTCTGACTCATTGGACAACAATTGTATCTCTTCCGTTTCTTGTGTTTTTTCTCCAATGGTTAGACTAGCTTTTAGCGCTTTGATATGAGCATTCGTATAACCTGCATTAAAGGAAAAATAAAAGTGCTTTTGAGCTAATAAATCTTCCTGCCAACTAAAATTAAAAGCATGATAAATACGTGGTTTTACAGCCGTAGAATAAGCAAAAATTTCTTTTACAAACTTTTGATAGCGACCTGCGAGTTGTTTTTGGCTAATTTTTTCTTGTTGCTCCAACAAATTAATTGCTGTTATCAGCTCTTTATTTTCCAATTTGTGATTTGCAATAAAATTAGTGGCAGTTTTAGATAACTTTCCTTTGGTAAACTCTTTTGACAAACTATTGGGAAAACTAAAACGGAACTCTGGGATATTAACCTTTCTGTATATGCGCTCTAGCGTAGCTTCATCTAGGTCACTCAATTGGTTTTGATCCATGAACGATTCTAAGATTTCTGCGAGCTGTTGCTCCAAAGGTTCAATCTCTTTTTTATAACGTTCGAAGGCCATTTTTTCCGCTGCTTCTTTCTCTGCTTCATAAACTGGTTGCAGACAAGAGAATTCTTCTTTTAATGCTACTTGTTGATCTATGATTTGAGTAGCAATAAGCGCTTGATGAATCTTGCTATACTGTTTGTTTTGGGTAGTATTGCCATCACCTTGTTTTAATTGGTTGTTAGAAATAGCCTGTTGTCCATTAAACAGTTCTTTGGGCAAAATGACTGTAGCTTTCGCAATACGACGCCAATAGTCAATATCTTGCAACAGATCTGTAGCTTTCTCTCTCGTAGCTTGTTGGTAGGCTGCTAAGAAATTATGCCCCACTAATAACTCTAAACAAGCTTGACGTAAAAAGACATCCTGCTGCAAGCGAATTTCAGCCAATAGGACAGCCCAAATCTTTGCTGCCTCATCCAATTGATAGACTTTTAGGTTGATCTTTTTTTCTAACGCTTCTAAGTGAAAGGAAGCCTTGTTTTCGTAAAGCCAATGACTGAATGCCCATAAAGCATCAAATTGCTCAACGAACGCTTGTGAGCTTGGCAACTCATTGGTCTCTTGTTTAGCTTTTGACGTTTGCTTAGTGCTGTGATTATATTGCACATATGCAAAAGGAACTGCGGGTCTAATCACTTTTTCAGGTTGTCGAAAAGTAGTAAACCTAAACAAATCAACGGTAGGAAAGCTGCGAGCTTTGGCGGGTTTTCGTTCACTAAAGGCTTGGATTAAACTATCTAACTTATCGACTCCAAAACCCTGAACATCATCTAACTGGTTCAAATTAACAAACTGATCGTCTGGTAATTTTTTACGCTTCTCTAAAATTCTTTGCGCAACTACTTCACCTATTTCATAAGCATTGGGTAGATTAAGTTGATCGTGGAGGTAACTAATAGCACTAATGTCAGCTGGGGTTTCTGCTGCATTTAAAAAGTCGAGCACACGTTGCACGACGACAGGATCGTAACCCTGATTTGAAAAATTTGTCATTTTGAATTGGTTTTGCTAGCAAAATGTCTAACGCAATCCAAGCAAATATTAAACATCATTATGAAGCGGAGTTCATAAACTTCATCATGATCAAAGGGGGGATATAATTATTTTGTATAGCACAAAAAATAATTCTCCATTTTTTATCGTAAAAAACACTTACTAATTGGCAACCTTATTTAATACTTATATTGTTTGGGAACAGGGTTTAACATTTAACTAGTTTTTATAGGATTTTATAAATATATGGCCTGAACTCGTAAAATGTTACCTGTATATTTTGTTAATACTCCATTTATTTTTTGTTTTTTTTGTAAAAAAAGTAAAAAATCACCTTATACCCAATTGATTATCAAACAACTACCAATTAAATAATAAAATTACATCATTTTAACAATCAACTGCGTAGCACTCCTATAATAATTGAATACGATTAACTGTGTGACTCCACCATAAACTATTCAATCAATACAAAACCAGCCCAATAAAAAGCCGTGTAGTTTTTCTGCATTTTTTTCTGTGCCATTCTCAATGCTTGGCTGGCAGATTTAGTTTTTAAATAATAATGGTAAAAATGCCCCATCAATTCCGCCGTTTCTTTGTCGGGAATCCGCCATAAGGTCACCAACATTTGGCGAACCCCAGCAGATTTTAAAGCACGTTGTAAGCCAAAAATACCTTCACTATCGTACACATCCCCCAAACCTGTTTCGCAAGAAGACAAGACGACCAAATCGGTCTGATGCAAATCCAAATTAGAAATTTCATAAGCGGTCAAAATTCCATCATCTAGCCCCTCTATGGGGCGTTTGCCCTGCCACACCCGATTGGCTCCTGTCAATACCAAACCAGAGCGCATCAAGGGATTTTGTGCATAAATAATCTGTTTATAAAACTCCTTAGACCCAACAGGGCTAGGGCTAAGTGGTCTAAAAAAATAACCATGCGTAGCGATATGCAAAATATAAGGTGCTTCTTTTCTAGAATGCTTTTTTACCTTATCCTCTAGCGCCTCTTCACCAATGTACTTATGCGTTTTCCACTGATGTTTTTTTAATAAAGTATCAATGGTCTCTACTTCTTCTTTGGTTCCTGCCAAATAATTAAAAAATAAATTTCCTCTAGAAAAATTGCTAGCCAGCGCACGACTTAACGGTAAGGCAGTATTGGCATAAGCATATAAATCGGCAGGCGTGATGGCTTGGGTAGAGTCTTTCATTTTATGAACCAAAGCCACCAATTTGGCAGAATCAATGCTAAATTTTGCCCCTCCTACCAAAACAATATCTCGGTTTTTATTTTGGGTCTGCGTAGGGTAGAAAAAATCTCTAAAAGAGCCGTAATTTAAAATTTCATATTGCTCAACCAGATGCTTGTTATTCTTATTGCGCAATGCTCCAAAAGAAATTTGATGCAACAAGCCACTTGGGGATATATAGACTCGCTTTACATTGTTTAGCTCCGTCTCTAATCGTGCCCAAACCATATCATACAACTCTCTATTGGTCAAAGGGCTATTGATATAGCTCTGGCTATGTTGCGTGATGTTGATATTAAGAATATCTTGCAATTTTTTATGATCGCTAAGCGGTATCATTTGAACCATTTTTTGCTCTTTTTTTATGACGGCCGCATAATAAAGAATTGAATCCTCCCAATCCTTACCATTGTGATAATTAAAATGAATAAAATCAATCGCTGCTTCTCCAGCTTTTAAGCCCCTTCGAATGCTATCAACCGTTACTTGTTGACGGCGCAACCTAAATTGATTGGCCAAGGCACCAGAAGCAGCGCTTAGTTCAGATTCTAATGTTAAGGCACGCTCATCCAACTCTTTTAGATTAATGCCCAACATTTCTCGTTCTAATTTAGGAATAACAGCAGCTTGTGCCAATTGTCTACGTACTCCTAGCCAATTATAGTACTGGTTGCGCAATAGGCTATCCCCTGCCGTCAGTAAACTTGCCCGAGTAGATATACTCCCTTCTAGTGCCAATCCTTTTATTGCCAAGTTAATATTTGCTACTTCGTTGCTCAACTCTGGTATAGTAGGCAGCAGTTGGATGGCAGCAGAATAAAATTGATGCACGGTTTGGTTAATTTTTTTTAAAAACTTTAGACGTTCTGCCTCATTCAAACTAGGATAATAGCTATAGAGTTGATGGACTAAGTTTTTGGATAAATTCATCAAAACTTCCAATGCTTTTTTGTAGTCTTTTTTTACCAAATAAAAATTGGATAAATGCCCCAATGTTGTGGTATACTCAGGATGATCAGTGCTAAATTCTTCTTCTAACAACAAACGAGCTTGTTCGTGATATTCTTCTGAATTGTCAAACTCATCTACTGATAAATGTAGCGCTCCTAAGTTGTTTAACGTGATTGGATATTGAGGGTGATGCTGACCAAATATTCGTTCTACGAGTACTTTAGCATCTTCATAATGTTTTTTTGCTTTTTGAACATCTCCAACTTGCTCATAAAATGCAGCCAAGCTATTCAGTAAACTTGGATAATCGGTATAATCAACTCCTGAGAACTGTAATATATTCTGTTGTGCCTCCAAATAATACTGCTCTGCCTTTACAGGATCATTGGCTGCTTGGTATAATTCGGCCATGCGACTCAAGCCCTTGGCATAGTTGGGTTGATCGACTCCTCGATAGCGATCCAATTGTTGCTCGGCATCGATCCCTATGGTATTAAATTGAAGCGACATAGCCTTTGTTGATGGCGGTAACTTCATTTGTTTTAATTGCTCCTCATCCAAAGGGGTTGTTTCTATATTTACAATCCTTGTTTTGTCGATTGTATGATAAAAACACTTGGATAAATTAAAAAACGACTTGGTTCCTACCTTGGGCATTTTAACCTCTGGAATAAGCCGTTCTTTTAGCGCTTTTCCCATCGCTGTAAAGCTTACCACTTTATGTGTTGCCAACCATTCTAAACCACTCCAATTCAAAGCTATTGTATTGACATAATAAGATTGATTCTCCAATTCTACGAGACGTGTTTTGTCTATGAAACAAAAAGCTTTTCTTTCATTATCTTCAGTAGTAAAGAGCCAGTAATCCTCTTTTGTTATAGCCGATAAATTATTGGTGGAAGTAATTGTTGCCGTTAGCCCCCTTAATGAGCTAACAAAACGAATAGAATAATCTTGGTTGGCAGGCGTACTTAATGTCATTGATTGGCTAATCCACCCTGCATCAGCTACTTGATAAATAAGCTCTGTGCAATTCTTTTGAGCAAAAGTTGAATTAGAGATTAAACCAATTATTACCAAGAAGAAAAGTTGTCGCATATTAAGTAAGGATAGATTAGCAGTGGTATGTATATATGTTCTATCCTTAAAAATACAAATAAGTAATCAATATTGGTAAGAAAATATTTTATATATAGGGAATAGTTTCAAGCTATTAATCTCCTGTTGTATGCTAAAACCATTTGTTAATTTTGTACTCGATTTTCTTCTGAGGATAAGCCTTTTTAGCGTAGAGACTAAACGATATGCGCACTCCCATTGTCAAATAGCCATCATTGTTATTGGCATTGCCTCTACGAGTACCAATCAAATGATTAGCAGGTGCGCCTGTATATTCTTCTGTTCTATTGGATAAAGCCACCGCCAATTCGCTACTATTAATCAATTCTTTAGGAGAAACAAACACCGTACTAACGTCATCTAAATAATCGGTAAAGGTAAACCGATATCCTACCTCAACCGCTATATTGAGTCGTCCTCCTATAGAGTATTTGAGCCCAAATAAGATTGGAATGGCAACTTGAACTAAGTTATATTTTTTAGGATAGCCCTCCAAACCTTGCCCTTCTGTGCCCACTTTCTGCAATTCAACCCATTCTCCATTGTATTTTGCGGTTGGATTAAATAGTATAACGGCAATCCCTGCCCCCAAGTAAGGGGCAAATGCATAGACGTCTTTTTGAGGATAAAAAGATAAAATATTAAGCTCAGAGATAAGCGAAAACTCCGTCAAATCAGATCTAAAACTTAGGTTTCGTTCTCGAATATGAGGCAATTGAGAAGTTCTGTCTTTAGCTTCAAGACTTCCTTTGATAAAACCTAAAGAAAGACCAAATCGAGGATGGGGATTATAACGTATAAAAGCACCAAAACCAGCACTAGAATTGGCAAGCATTCCCCCCTCATTAACATCTCCATTAAAACTAAGCCCTCCTCCATAACCTCCAATTTCTAAAAATTGTGCGTTTACAGTAAAAGACAAAGACACAATTAGAATTATAATAAAAGGGACTATTTTAGCCATTATATAGTTTACTATTATGGAATATAAATTAAACGTTGGAAACCTTAACAACCCACATAATTTGTTCAAAGATCCTAAATGTTCTCCTTTGTCAGGCAAATAAAAATGTGCCAATTTATTTCAAATTTCACAAGACTTGAAAAAATTGGCACATTTTATACACTTGATTGAGCGAGTTAATAAACGTTTTTTTAAAATTGAGAACTCTTACACCCTGCTCTTCTTTTACGACGTTTTCTAAACCCAACTAAGCCATTCTCTATAAAGTTATAAGATACGGTAACCATTGTAAAAACATACCAATCGTTGAGTTTATCTCCTCGCACTAAATTTCCACCTCTTGCATTAATATAACCATTGTACTCTGCAATAGCAGCCTCTTCCTTAGAGCCTGCTGCCGCCAAACTAGGATCAGCAAGATAGGGCGTGATATAATTTAGAAATTCGCTCAAAGACATATTCTGTATGTGTGTTGCCAGTTCTGCGTTGATGCTTGCTCCGCTTCCTGCTGCTCTACTTTGTAAGTCTGTCAAAATGAAAGAATAACTCTTATCTGAAAATAACTCTTGTGCCGATTTATCTCCGTATTGTCCTGCCAAATAAGGCGTTTGATCATAGAAGGGTTCACCAGTCAATGCATTAACAGGATAAGTTTGACCAACATCGTCTAAATAATCCGTAAAAGTAGGACGGAAACCCACTTCAAGACCAATACTAATGTTGCTATTAATCGCATATTTAACCCCAATTCCCATTGGAATAGAAACTTGCGTGGTCGAATAAGGAGCTCTATTAGAAAAGGTAGCACTACCCTGCCCCTCTGTATTCATCGTTTGCAAATAAACCAATTGCCCATCTAAATTGGGATCAAAATGGGTGGTATAAGGGTTAAAATTAAAAATGCCCAAACCTACAAATACATAAGGTGAGAACATCTTTTCGTGTCCTCTTGGCTGAAATCCCATTAGATTCGCCTCTACAATAAAAGACCCCTCAAAAAGATGAGATTTAAAATCTAGGTTTCGCACTTGGTTTCTAAAATCTGGTGCATCTGCATCACTTCCAGAAACAGATCCCAATGCCAACTGAAGACGAAGACTCAAAAACTTGCCTATATTATATCGACCAAATAATGCCCCGCCAAAATGTACGTGTTTAAAATCGAAAATTGAATTGGTTAGCTCACCAGAATAGTTCATAACACCACCACCAAGACCTACTTCAAAATAATTATGGCCCCAATTAAACTGTGCCTTTGTTAATAATGGAGTGCAAGCAACGGCAATAATCAACAATAGTCTTCTCATAATAAAATTTTATACAATGTCTTTGAAAGGTATTTTATCCTGAAGTGTTTTCCTCTATCTTTAACGAAGAACACCATATTATAGTACACTTCACTTCTATTTTAGCTAAAAATAGGTCTTTTAAATAAATTTTCAAAAGAAGCTTAGCCATATGCACACTATCCCCTCTCCTTTTTTACGCAAACCAAACACTAAAGTTACTGATTTTTAAGCGGTACTGACAAGAACTAAATAAAGCATAAAAGATATTGATTGATTGACCATCAGCAAATCCATTGACATACTCAATTAAAAAGCGGGGTTAGCCATCACCTCCATTGGCTAGGGCTAACCCACCAAGTATTATTGATCTACCATAAATTTTCGTTGCTGTACCTGCCCTTGACGATTGGTCAAACGCAACAAATAAATTCCAGCACTCAATGCCTGAGTATCCAACTTCAGGGTATTTTGCCCTACGCTTATTGAATGACTCCCCCTTTGAAGCACTCGTCCCAACTGATCCACTAATTCAATTTGAATTGATGCAGCACTCGAACTATTTAACGATATTGTCAACTGATCACTCGCAGGCACAGGGAAAACACGCATCAAAGAAACACCATCTAGTTCTACAGCTCGTATAGGGGAATACTTGACGCTACCATCCTTGTCCACCAAACGCAGACGGTAATAAGAGATCGCTGGGTAGGCTTTCGTATCTAAGAAGGTATAAGAATTATTGTCCCTTTGACTATTTAATGCTTGGACTTTTCCGATTGTTTCAAAAGAAAAACCATCCCTAGAACGCTCTACAACACAATAGATCAAATCCTTTTCATCTTCAGTTCTCCAGTTTAATCTTACCGCTTGTTTATTGGTAACAGTTGCTTCAAACGAAACCAACTCTGTAGCTAATAAAGCTAGATTGGTAGGTTCTATAATAAACGCCGAAAAAGAAGGCGTATTAAACTCTATTCCGATAACATCTGTCGTGGTTGAAAAGGGCTGATTATTGCTTGAATTCCACGATAAAACGGTGTGAGGTAATACAGAAGAAGGACCAACACCAATAATACCGCTGTCAAATTTTCGAACTTGAATATCGGTACTTGCACTAAAAGGCAACCCATACTGACCATGATAAGTATGCGCTTTTAAACTATCCAATTCCTCTTGTGTAAAATAAACCCGAACATTGGCTGCATGATTATGCTCTGGTTCTATCCTCCAGTGGCGCTGCAAATAAGGTGTTGTTCCCCAATATTGAACTGTAGCATCAAAATCCACCCCTATTGCCAACAGTCCTAAAGAATCCGTTTCTGTTGTATTAATTTGATCTTGAATCGATAAAATGGGGCGATCATCTATGTCCTCCACAAAGGTTAACCACCTTGGATCATTAAAAGAAGTACAGGTATCATTTCGGTCTACTGCAACCAAAATATTAGGAACAGGCGAATTGGCAACAATGGTAGTTGTTATTGGAGGTGTTTTTTCGCCGCATCTAAAGGTCGTTAATTCCAAATTATAGATTACTGTTGCGGCATTGGTATTAGAAAATGTGGCATAATAAATGAATGGAGTATTATCATCTCCATCGTCATCTGCCACTAAGGTGTCTGCTTGTATGCCTGAATTTCCCAAATTGTCTGTCCAAGTGTAAGAAATATTATAAGGAGAATTCCCAACTAGCGCAATCGGCACCAACTGTGTATTAGAAAACGTACAAAAATCGACCAAGGTATCACCAGTTACGGTGGGGTTAACTAAAACTGGCAATGAAAAATCCCAGATTCCCGTTGCTGTCCCATTTACATTATCACTATTGACCCCTGTTTCAAATTTTAACAAAGAATGAATAACTTGATAGGCAGCAGGAACAGCAGCAAGCGGATCTTTAGTCGCTTGATTATCCTTAATTTTGATATAATCCAAACAAAAAGCATCGCCATAAGCCTTGTGTATATAGGAAGTTTGTCCCGTCTGATAGGTCTCCAAGTTAACAAAAGCTCCTGGTCCTGCATTGGTCAGAATTTTACCGTGAGGAGCATTTAGGTTTAAGATTACATTTTGGTTTAAATAATAAAAATGACCTCCCGAAAACCAAACACTATCGCATGAAAAGTTGTGCTGAATCAGCATGTCTCCATCAAATTTTATAAATCGATACGTTGCATTTAGACCATACAAGTTATTTCTATTGTCTGTATCTAAGAAATTAACCTTATTGTAATGAATTGGATAGATTTGGGCAGAAGAAGCCATCTTATAATTTCGATTAGCCGTAACCGAATTGTCTAAATTGATAATACAAGAATCCGCATCAATTTGCAAGCTATCCATATAAGCCCCTCCAAAAACATAACTAGACCAATCCGTTCTACCATAAATATCAATGGTTGACTGCCCTAGGTTCCAAGTCATTGGAGCCCTAGAATAAGCTGTTGTCCAAATACTAGCTCTTATATTATAATCATTGGTATTCAGGATACCTCCATAATAATAAAGTGCTCCATAGGCAGGGTTGGTAGAATTATCTAAATTTAAATCGTTCTGCAAATTCCAAGTTCCATTCCTATTATCAAAATAGACTCGATGGCTGTATAAAGTGGTTCCATTGGTATTAATATCCCCCGAACCAACAAAATAAATTCCTCCGAAATAACTATAATTGGTCATATTATGATCCAAATGAAAGCTCTCCGCTATGTACAAAAAACCTGCACTAGATGCAACACCTGCACTTTGAAGCGCAATATCTTCTTTACAAATTAGGGTCTTACAAAAGGCATAGCCTCCTATAATACAGCCATTGCTTGTAGGAGAAAAAGAAAGTTGGTCAAAAATAACGGAATCCAATAAAGTAGGAATACAAGAACTATCCCCAACCAAACTCGCAGGATTGGTTGTCCAATGCCCAGCATCATCCCAGTTTCCCACAAAGTCCGTTGGATTGTTTTTATCGGCTCGCCAATAATATGTCACCCCAGAGCCTGAAACTCCAAAATTAAAATTCGTATTGTTGCCACCATCTATTGAGTTAATGGTCGTCAACTGGGTATTCCCTGAATTATCCCAGCCCTGTAAATAAGTATACGCTATAGATGAAGAAGCAACATCATTCACTGTAATAGGAACAGGGTTGCCATTCTGTGTTCGAAATTGTATAAAGTTCTGGCAATCGCCAACCGCATTCAAATGTCCAGCTACGGTCAAATAAGAAATAGGATTGGGAGAAAAAATATAACTTTTTCCTGCGGTCAAAGTCAGATTTCCCTGATACAAAGCCATGCTTCCCGCTATCTCAAATTCCACATAATAACTAGGATGAATGGTAGGATACCAAGCTGCTTTTTCATTCAAGGTTAAATCCCCTTGTACTTCATGCCTACCATTTCTAAAATAAGCATAACAATTGCCTATAATATTAGGAGTGGTTCCTGGATATATCGAAACATCCCCACTAGGACTAGTAGCATCTAAGTGAAATGTTGTATTTCCTGTATAGGATAAGGTATCGTATCCATAATCATAAAATCGCCCATTCGTATATCCAAAATGAACTTGTGTACTGTCCATAATTCGATTGTACACATACAAAAAGACCAATTTCATTTGAATAGCATTGGTTTGTAGGGTTGACTTTTGCAAACCATAAAGGAAACGCCCATCAAAATCTATTGTATTAGCGTCATGATCCCCTACTATATAATAATTGCTATACTTTGACAGCCGCATATCTAGCCAAATTTTCACTCCTTGCGTTGAGATCGTATCGGGGTCTGCTCCATGACAAATCCAAAACGTGCCATTTATTTGGGTCATATTGGCATCGAGATAGATAGAACCATAGGAATTTAGAATGTAATTTAAACGCATACTTGCTCCTGTCGCTACCGTTGATAACCAATGCATGTCATGACAAGTCGCCAAGGTATCTACCAACAACAGTTTGGAACTATTAGGAAATGAAAGGTGATCAAAATAAACATCGTCAATAGGAGAAGGCAAGCAACCTCCTGAATTGGGAACAAAGGCTACTCCATTCCATATATCCCAGTTATTGGGGTCCTTCCATTCCTGCCCACCACTCCGATCACGAAAATAAAAATCTTTTCCCGCTGTGGGGGGATTGATAGTCCACCAAGGGTCGGTTGCCCCAACGCTAAGACTATTATTGGAAATATAAGAACGACCTCCTGTTGTATCACACTGCATATCAGAAAGTATAAAACGATCTGTTGTTAAGGTTCCTGGTGTTTTTTTTCTGACAACCCCGACCATAGTGCTCCATGTCTCAAGCCTAGCATTAAAGGTGACAAATTGGTCACATCCTGGCAGTACATGAATATCACCAACAATTAAGGTATCTTTCTGGTAAAAGAAGGTATGTTGTGTTCCTGAATTTACATACAAATCTTGTACATCAAGCGTTATATCATGTGAATAAGAAGCCTTATCTTTTAGTAATATATAATCAAAAGTCTGTTTCCCTGCCCTAAAATGAATGGGCGCTTCCGAAACCAAGGTATCATAAATAAGCCCCATTCCTCCCGAAAATAATTTAGACCAGCTGATTCCTGTGTACGTTTGGAAATGAATTTTTGAGCCCGTAGCATCAAAAATAGTGTAATTGCCACTCCCACTATTAAAATTGAGTCGCCAATGGTAAGCATAAGGGTAACTACCATGAATATTAATAACAGAATTAGATATATCTAAGCCTCTTCCGATATTGGTATTAATCGAGTTAAAATAATCAAAACGCACCGTTTTTTCGTTCGTGTCCCATGTTCCACCATTCAAAAGCACCAAGCCTTGCCTAGTTCCAGAATGATTTTTTTCTAAAATATCATCCACATAAAAATCATCTTGCAACTCAAATATCGTTGTGCTAGAACCATCAAATTGTACATTCCACAATCTTAGTTTCTGACCATTTGTTCTTATGGGAACGATTCCATTAAATTGAGAACGCAAGCGCAATTGTCCTGCAAATTTAAAGTCCATATTAGTGGCGAGTTCTAAAGCACCATAAATATCCAAATTGAGCCCAACAGAAGCCACACTGCTTATCGTTGGCATATCTGCTGCAAGTATTGCATTGTCCCAATACATATTTTTGCAGCTTGAATTGTTATTAATAGTAATGGTAATTGGCCCACTACCATTAAATGCTGCTGCCATAAAAAATACATTATCGGTAGAACGAGGTAGTTGGCAAGGATGGACACCGCTCCCCAGACTGCCTACCTCCCATTGGCTAATGTCATTAAAATCTCCATTGCCACCAATCCAATACAAATCTAAATTTTGGTTTCCATTACATTGGGAATACCCCACCAAGGGGATTAACCATAAAAGGTTCAATAATAAAAACGTTTTCATCTTTTTTGAGTTTTAACTATTAGGGATTCCCCCAACACTTAACGATAACAACTAGGGGGAATATGTTCTGCTTTAAGTAAGTACTTAGATGGACAAAAATAATTATGAATACAGTAAGCATCTTTTTACACTCTAGCTGGGTTAAAAATCCTCGCTTTGCTTGCTTCGCTGCGTGAGGTCACAGGCTTAGTTAGCCCGCTAAAGCTTCGGTTTTTGCCCTGTAGGCTAAAAAATGCACGTTAATTTAGGATACTAATTTTGTTTATCTACTTAACGAAGCAAAACTAATGATTGTTAATTAATTGTTTTTTAAAAATCCGATCAATGCTTATTCTTAGTCTATAACATTCTGATTTTAAGCAATTATACTAATTTTTTTAATTAAAAAAAATCTTCTTGATCGTAAACCTAATATTCTTAGTTTTCAAAATAAAACAAGGTAACTTTTGCCTATATTCAATATACGATAGGCTTTACTTATAAAAACATTCGCTTCGAGACACAACTACTAGGTCTGCTCTTTGTTGAGAACAAAGTGAGGGAGCATTTGGGTGATTATTGGCGGAATAGAGAGCGTAACAAAATTCCTTATTGGAGTTCTTGGGTAAGCGCAAACCTACAGAATCCCGTTTTCTGGCTCACAAGGTACGAACTAAGCGTAGCGACCTCATGAACCCAGCTTGCTGGCTCACGAGTGATAACGAACCGACCTCAGGGAGCTAGCTAACCTAGCAGCGCAGCTAAACAAAGTAAACTAGTAGTCAATCTAACAGAATGGCTAATTACTTGAACCTATAAATCATTTTACATGCTTTCTTTTCCCTTCAAAAGCTTCCTTTCTAGATCTTTTGTTTTTTGCTCTATTCGCTCAATATTAGCTTTTCTAGTACGATATTCATCTTCTGAAATCTTATTGTTTTTTTTATCTTCTGCGAGCCAATCTTTGGCTAAGGCTATTTGATCTTTTGCCCTAATTACGGTCGCCTTTCCCTTCAAGACAGACTGCTTAACAGCCTCCTTTTTTTCAGCATTTTCGGTCTTAGCTTTATTGGCTCTCTCCTCACTAAATGCTACCCGATCTATATCTTTGGTCGCAAAATTATGTTTAATAATAGTTTGCCCTGTAGAACTTCTACCATTCCCATTTTCTACCCGTTCCTTTAGATCCAATTCAATTTGTCGCCTAATTTCGTCCGATAAAGCTTCAGATTGATTCATTTTTTTAGGAGCTGGTTTACCAATAACAATTTTAACATCCTTTTCCCCATCCTTTACCTTCTGAGTATTGCTATTAGCAATTAATTGTTGTTGTGCGATACTATACTCATTAATCATTAAAAAAAACGATAACAAAACTAACAAATGTTTCATGTCTTAATTTTTTTATACTATAAAAACTACACGTTTAATGAGGGCAATACTAATATCCTTCTTTTTATTGAATCTTGATCGTTTTTTTTTGCCAAAAAAGGATGTATTTTTGCCAAAAAAACTATTGAGCACCAACTTAATAGATAAAATCCCATATACCGATAAACAGAAGGGTAAGGTAAGGCAAGATTGCCCAACACCAAACATTGAACAATTTGCTGAGCCAACTAGTACTGCTCAGATAAAAAATAAGCGAGAAATCAACGCTATAGTTAAAATCTCGCTTATATAAAGCAACAAGAATACTTGTTTATCTTTTACCACTCTCCAACATCGCCATCATCGTTGGCAGAAGAGTCCATGTTTTCGGTGTTATTATTGTAGTTTTCATTATACTCTTTTTCTCGCTCTTCATGGCGACGAGTAAACTCATCATAATCATAATCAGGCAACAAATCATTTTTGATGTGATCAACTACATCTACCAAGCTCTCTACAAAACGATTAAAATCTTCTTTGTACAAGAAAATCTTGTGTCTAGAGTAAGAATCATCTTCGAATCGGCGAGTGCTTTCTGTAATCGTTACATAATAATCTGCGCCTTTGGTTTTACGCACATCAAAGAAATACGTTCTTCTCTTTCCTGCTTTTACCTTCTGAGAATACACACTTTCAAAACGGCTATCTTTATTATCAAATCCCACAGTCTAAATAGATTTTAATGAGTAAAAATTCATATTTTAGTATCATCTACCTTATAAAGAAGGCAAGTATCTACTAAAGATTACGATGCTAAAATAACAAATGAATTCTATTAATTTCTATTCTAGGCTTTTTTTTTAAAAATAATATTTTATTGCACAGCAAATTGAGTCCAAAATCCCCTAAACTAGTTGCTAATTATGGCTTCAACAGCTCATCATAGGATGATTTATAGCCAAACATAAGCAAAATATTCAAAAGGGTAAATACTGCTGCTCCTGCTACACCCCCTGGATCTAATACAGCATGAAACAAAAATGCATTGAGCATAATAGGGAACAAAATAACGGCCATTAATGGAACAAATTTATTGGCCAAAAATGCAATACCTGCCACCAACTCAACAATTCCAACAATTGGCAAAATATAACCAGAGGCCGCAAAAGCTCCCATTAACGCCCCTGCTTCTGGAGTTGCTGGAGGTGGAATTGGAATAAACATTAAAAACTTATTCAATCCAAAAATAAGCATTCCCAACCCTAATAAAACTCTAATTCCTAAAACTACTTTCTCATTCATAATAATTCTTTTTTTTAGTTACTAAAACATTTAATGTACCTACACCTTTATAAGCAAAAAAAAGCGCTTATGCGCCCCGCATTTTATCCAACAAGTCAGACAATAATAATGCTTCATCATCGGTAAGATTTACCAATGTATTTTCTTGTTCAATCACTTTAGATATTTCATCAATCATATCCAGACCAGCCTCTGTAATCATGACATCAACCCTTCTCCTATCTTCTGGACAGGCATTTCTTTCTAGCAAACCTTTTTTAAGAAGTTTGTCAACCAAGCGAGACGCATTAGAATTTTTGTCAATCATCCGCTCTATAAGTACTTTTACTGTAGCGGGCTTGGGTCTCATTCCTTTTAATATACGCAATATATTGTACTGCTGTATTGATATTCCAAATGGTTTTAGCAATTGCCCATAAACGCCAGCCAACCATGAAGCTGTAAAATTCAGATTAACAATTGCTTTGGTTTGTGGATTTGGAAAAGGTTTAGTTTGTTTTATTTCTTCTTCAATTTTCATTCGACAACGTTTTAAGATATTCTTTACGCTACAAATGTATACAAAAACATTAGATGTTGCAACATTTAATTCTATTTTTTATTTTTTTTCTTCCAAATACTCCTCAATAGTAGCGTATTTTCCATTAATCTTAAACTTCACATCCAAATAATCCTGTATAGCAATAAGCTTAGTATGAATAGGAGTAGCCAAGCCGTCTTCTATCAGACTCAATCCATTTTGAGTAATGCCAACTGCATCTGCTAAATCTTGCTGAGAAATTCCCTTGTTCAAACGCTGTTCCCGTATTTGCCCCCCAATATCTTGATAAAAATCCCGATCTGTTGTTCCCTTAGACGAACCACTACAAGCCATCAATACATACATTCCAAATACCAACAAAAATATTCTACCTAGCATAAATACAATCTTATGTTTCAAAAACAAACAAAAATGTTTGCATTTTAATATTATTTTTAATAACTTTACTTTCAAGTTAATCATTATTGATTTGAACTTGATTTTTCTATCTATACAAAGATAAAACTTTTTGTTTTAACAATTCACTAGTTTGTTTAGTTTTATAATAATTTTCAACTATTTATAGTTATATTATATCTTAATAAACTAATATACATTATAAAGAATAAGCACCATGTCTAATTTTATTGATAATACGGTTAACCAACGTTTTAGATTGGTTTATGACCAACTAAAAGAAGAAGGCAAAATCAAAAGCAAGTCTGATATTGCAGCTCAATTGGGCACTTATAATCATGTTGTCAACAGCATACTAAAAGGTAAGCGTAATATTACCTTAGACCAAATGAACAAATTAATTGATATTTATGGAATCAATGCCAATTTTTTATTTGGGGGCAGTAATCAGATGTTTGATGGACATGAGAATATGCACATTCCCTTGGCTGAAAAAATCTATGCAGGGCAAAAGAATATTGTTTTGGTCAACGCACAAGCTATGGCGGGAAATTCTTTGGGTGCTCAAAATTCTGATTATGATGATGCATCACAAGAAAAAATAGAAGTTCAGAAATTTTCTATTCCAGGCTTAGAGGGCGACCTTACTGCTATAGAAATTAGTGGCGATAGCATGCTTCCTAATATAACCAATGGAGATATTGTCATCTGCGAAAAGGTAGAGAGTGGTCCATTAGGTTCTATCAAAGATAATTCGGTTTATGTAGTTGTCACTAGCGATTCTGTCGTTGCCAAACGGGTTCAAAATATCAGACAAGGTAACCAAACGGTTGGGCTTCGTCTAATTTCTGATAACCAAATTTACCCTCCTTATGAGGTAGAGATACAAGAAGTTCTTGCTCTTTATCGAGTAAAACATAGAATTACCAACTATGGTATTGCCTAAAAAAATCTTCTTTCATAAAAACGCTAAAAGATGCTCTCTTTTAGCGTTTTTTATTTAGCGCCTTCCCTTCACCAACTAAATCACCTAAATGCAACTTTCTGTTATAACAGCTACCCACCATCGAGCAAAAAAATTGGCTAAACACTGCCTTCCTAGTTTGTTAAAACAAACCAATACACAGTTTGAGTGGGTTGTCATCAATGATGGTGCTTGCCCTAAGACTCAAGAACTTGTTCAATCTTATCAAGACCAATTGTCGATCACCTACATAGAGACCACTCACCAAGGCTTAATTGCAGCACGAAACTTGGGGTTAGATCAAGCTTCTTCTGAACTAATTTGTTTTTTGGACGACGACAATAGCTTGGCTCCTTCTTTTATTGCAGATATGGTAGATTTTTTTGCCAAACACAAAGAAATCTCAATGTGTACCCCCATAAGAAGGCAACGAAGAGATAGCTACAGAGATGGTCTTCGCATAAAAACTGGAAAGGAATTTTTTCGTCCTTCATTAGATGCTATACCGCAAGATTTTGTTCAAAATTTGCCCAAAGCGTGGTTTGATAGCAATGGCTTTACACATCGTAAACAGGAACAAATCAGATTTAACCCCAACACACTAATTATGTCTGATTATGAGTACCTTCTCCAATGTTTCTCTATTTGGGGGCTACACTCTCTAGCAATACTCCCCAAAGAATTGGTTTTGTATATACAAACAAACGAAGGAATTATTGGTCAATCTACTTTTTCGGATTGGCTCAAAGAATTTGAATTCATACAACAAAACAGCGCACAATATTCCATTTTTGAGCTTGTCCCTCCAGAGCCTTGGCTTTCTGAACAAATTGAAACAATTCGATCCAAAGCCATTGCCAACAAAGCGCTTCCTGGTTTTGCAAAAAAGCCACCCGTAAATAACAATTTAGGGTGACTTCTTTTTATTTTTGATGGTCTGATGAAAAAGCTTCTTATAATTCAATTCCTTGATTATATAAGAAAACTACAACGCCCATTTTTCCATTTTGGGTTTTCATCATTTCTTCCAAGTCTGTTTTTAAGCTTTCTTGTGTAGCAGTATCTTCTGGATTGCTCTCCATTTTATTGGCAGTATCTTCCGTAATTCTTTTTTTCACTTTACTCCAAAAATTACGAGAGGTTCTTTCTAATTCAATTCCCTCTTCTTTTCTTTTGGTTAGAGCATCTGCCAAAATTTTTACTACATGGTCTATTGCTACCTTCACATCTTCCGCCATAACGATTCAAATTGTTTTAATTGTTTTTATAATCAACATGGTATTTTCACACCATAAATCTACCCGATAAATATATCAGGTTTTTAGCATAATTCAAAACCAAAGGATAGTCTATTTTTTGATAAAGTTTATGGTTCTTTGACAAATGGTGTGGAATCGTAAGCTACCTTGCCTGCTTATTACTACTTTTGTTATAAGTAATAGGTCGTAAGTCGTATGCTTAGTTCCTGTAAATACAGGACATACGACTTACGATCGATTACTTTCTTCTAAACCACATAAACGTTAGATTTTCCTAATCCTTGTTATTGTTATTGCCTCAAAGAAGGATCTAGTCGCTCTGCCTTTTTTTGAAAATCACTTGCCAAGCCATAATTCCCCATCCGTTTATGGGCATGCCCAATAACCAAATATGCTTTAGCATATTGACTGTCCTGCTTCAAAATTTCTTCCGCTTTGGCAATACAAGTATCATATTCACTCATTTTAAGGTAACTAATTGCAATATGATATTTGGCATCCAAGAACAAAGGGTCTATTCTCAGGGCATTATCCATTGCAGCAATAGCATCATAATGTTTATCCAGAGCCAAATAAGAAAGCCCCAAACTAAAATAATATCGTTTTTCCTTGGAATTGAGACCAATTGCTTTCTGATAGGCAATAATAGCATTTTCAAAACGCTTTAGCTTAAACCAGCAGCTTCCCAATTTATAATAAACAAATTCATCTTGCTTGCCTGCATCAATGGTCGCTAAATAATAAGCACCCGCTTCTTGAAACTCTTCTCGTTCATAATAAATTTGCCCCAAGCCTTGATAAGCTTTGGCATGAGCAGGTTCCAAATCAATTGTTTTCTTAAACTCCTCTCTCGCTTTTTTGGTGTTCCCTACTTCCATATAATTAAGCCCAAGATTAAAATGTAAAGATGCAGCTTCAGAGTGTTCGATAATTCCCTTTTCTAAAACTTTAATTGCTTCTTCGTATTTTCCATCCTTGGTATATTCACTGGCTTCTCGTCCGTATTTTGAGATATTATCGTCCAAATGGTTGTGCAAATCATCATCGTTTGTACCATATTTTCTAGCCCACTCAAAAGCCTTTGCTGCGTTTTTGCTTTTTCCGAGTTTACTATAACTTTCCCCCAATAAACGCCAAGCTTCTGCATTTTTTGAATTCCGCTTGGTATAATCTTCCAAATACACATTTGCCGCTTGATACTCTTGGGCATAAAAATGTGCTTTTGCCAAATCGTACAATAAATTGACATCCTTATCACGACGCAAATAGGCTGTTTCTAACAAAGGGATTGCTTCTAGATAGTTTCGATCATTGTAATAGATTCTTCCCAAATTAAGATTGGTATTAAAATGTCGGTCGTCTAATTCTAGTGTATTTTCATAGGCAGCAATAGCATTTTCTCGCTCTCCAATATGCTGATGAGCAATAGCCTTTAGATAATAAAAATCTGGGTTCGTAATTTCTCCCTTATAGTCATTAAGCTTTGTTAAACAACGATTATAATCTTTCGTTCTATAAACTTCTAAAGCAGCATTGTAGGCTTTGTTTTCTATCGTTTGAGCATCACCATCAGCCCGAATATTTTCTTGTGCTGCTTGCTTATCCAAATATTCCTCTATTTCTTTGAGTTTATTAGTCGCCTTACTATAGGCAGGGTCTATCTGTAGTGCTTTTCTCAAATACAATACTGATTTTTGGTATTCCTCCAAACTAATATAAGTCAATGCTAGATTATAACAAAGTGTTTTATCAGAAGGAGAAAGCTCGATTACCCGTTCATAAAGGTCTACAGCAATTTCATTTTGCCCCGTTTCTTCATGGCAACTAATCAAAGCTCTAAAAGCGTGTACAAAATTAGGATCTTTGCTAATTGCCGCTTCAAAAAAAGGAATCGCACCTTTGTAATTTTTTAACTTAAAATAGGTTAGCCCTGCATTGTATTCCTTTATTGCCTCTGGTTTTTGAGCAACCAAAATAGAACCACATCCCAATAATAACATCATAACAATAACCTTCATCATAGTAATACTTTTTCATCATTTTAGAGACTAAGCACATCGTATAAACACTTCATATTCATTAGTCTTCTTCAACCATTAGTTTGGTAAAAACCTTATTAAATTGATTTTTGTTTTTTAAACAAGAATCAAAACCACATGAACCCAGCTATGCGGGTTCATAAGCGATAGCGCATAACAAACGCAGGTACCACATAAACGTAGTGCACGAGCAGCTTGGTACTGTGTATCAACTGGAATGCCCAGCACTACAGGTAATTACCAAACTATTATTAACAAAACAACTTCGTATAATAGTTTAATACTCCGTTGATTTTCAAACGGAGTAATGATAATTGGGAATAAGTTATAATAATTGGTGTATTTCTTAAGGGAGAGATTTTTTCTAAAAAAGATGGAGAATTGCTTGATTAGATTAAAATAATATAAATATTACAAAGCACCTCTATTAAGATACGTAAGAACGAACCATTAGGTTAATAATAAAACATTTTTTTTTAGATTCATAGTTTTAAAAGAGATCACATTATTATCTAGATGTTATTATTTATTGAAAAGTATTTAAGATTAAATCAACTAAATTTAACATACAAATTTTATCCTTTATACCCCTTGACACACCAAACCTTTATGACAAAAAACAAGGTTCTTCAAAATTAAAACTCCCCTCCTATTCTTTATATTGTTAAATACTAAATCAAAAACAAAAATCCTTTTTTGAAAATGAACATTTTTAGTTAATTTAGCGCTCTTAGTATATATGAATTGACTAAATAACACAATTATGAAAAAATTATTTGCTACTCTTTCTGCCATCTGCATGGTAAACTTTGCTGCACAATCTCAGGTAGTTATCAATGAGGTTCTTTATAATATCCCTGGAAGTGGAGAAAATGAAGAGTTTATTGAGCTGCACAACATGGGAGCTGCTGCTGTTAATTTGCAGAATTATACCTTTACACAAGGTGTTACGCACACATTTAATAGTGGAACTATTCCTGCTGGAGGTTACTTTGTGATTGCTTCAGATTCTGCTGCATTTCACGCTTCTTTTGGCGTTGCTCCAGATGCAGTTTGGACTAGTGGAGGTCTAAGCAATGGAGGAGAAGATATTACGATCTATGATGGTGCAGGTACTCTAATCGATTCTGTTGATTATGAAACTTCTGCTCCATGGCCTGCTGATGCTGCTGGACAAGGTCGTTCGTTGCAATTGTGTGACCCTGTTACAGATAATAATCTTGGCACTAACTGGGGAACCTCTAATATTGCTAACGGTGTAAACGGAACTACAGGTACCGATTCTTTGTATGCTACTCCTGGTCTTGTTAATGCTTGTGTTATTGTTGTTCCACCACCACCACCAAGCTACCCTGTCTATACCTTTGATCAAATCAATAATGTTGACACCAATGGTACGGCTGATTCTGTTAATGTTACTTGCGAATTAAGAGGTATTGCTCACTGTATTGACCTTAGAGGTGGTACAGGTATTGATTTTAACTTTGCAAACAGCAACAATAGTGCTGGTGTAAGAGTATTTTCTTTTGTAGATGTAGATAACTATACCGTTACTTCTGGTGATTCTTTACATATATGGGGAGAGGTTGTACAATTTAATGGTTTGTTGCAATTTGCTCCTGACAGTATTGTTGTTATATCTCAAGGCAACCCTACTGCTACACCTATGTTGGTTACTCAATTAAGCGAAACCACAGAAAACAGATTGGTTATGTTTGCCAATATGCACTTGGTTGATACTGCTGAATGGACTGGTTCTGGTTCTGGATTCAACGTTCGTATGACCGATGGTGGTGCTGATACCATTGTTGTTCGTATTGATAATGATGTTGATTTGTATAGCCAAACTGCTCCTTTGGGAACCTTTAGCATTTCAGGATGGGGAGGACAATTTGATTCTTCTATTCCTCGCAATGAAGGTTACCAATTGATGCCTTGTAACATGATGATGATAACAGGTACGCATCAAGTAGAAAATAACAGTGGTTTGGTTCGTATTTATCCTAATCCTGCCTCTACGCTATTAAATGTTCAAAGTGATGTAGAAATCCAAACTATTGCAGTATACAACACACTTGGACAAGCTGTTGTTAATCTAAATAATGTTAACACAACAACAACTCAAGTTGCTACTAGCGATTTAGAGAATGGTGTTTACATCATTAGCATTGTTACCAATGAAAAAACAATGACACAACAATTCCAAGTTGTAAAATAAGTACTCGTTAATACTTATAAAAAAACCAAATTTTACAGCTGTAAAATTTGGTTTTTTTTATTCCCACAATCACTCTATTGGTTAAAACTCTACAACCGTATTAGGAAGTAATTGCTTTATTCTTTCTAACTCTCCATCGTTTAATGGATTGTCCGACAGATATAATTCTTGCAAAGTATTGCTCAATTGTCCCAAAAATGCAGGTAATGTGGTAAACTGATTGTTTCGCAAGTCCAAAAATTGGAGGTTGTCCAATGTTCCTAATTCAGTTGGTAATTCAGAAAGTCGATTGTCAGACACATCCAACTCTTCTAAATGATTTAGGGCTCCAATGGTCGCAGGAAGTTTTGTCAAACTATTCTCTTCTAAGTTCAACCAAGTTAGCATTGTCAAATCACCCAAACTATCGGGCAAGTTTGGCAAATTATTAAAACTTAGATCCAACCGTTCTAAACTTTCTAGTTGCCCCAAAGCATCATCTATTATTTGTAATTTATTAGAATTCAAATAAAGCTCTCTCAACTCTACTAGATTATAAATTTCTTGATCTATATAATCAATTTCATTATCCTTGCAATCTAACCAAGTCAACGCTGTAAGTTCTCCCAAAGCCTTGGGTAACTGCTTAATTTTATTTTCGGACAAATCCAACCACTCCATTGCTTTTAGATTGGCTATTTCATCAGGGATTATGGTTAGCCCTGTAGCCGTTAAATCAAGCTCTTGAAGATTGGACATCTTTGAGACGACCTCTACCCAACCATTAAAATCATTGTGCTCCAAATTTAATCGAGTCAAGGCGTGAAGCTGCTCCATAGAAGCAGGCAATTCTTTGAGCTGATTGCTGCGCAAATCCAACCACTCTATTCGTGTGAGTTGACCAATTGATTCAGGAATAGCAAGCAAACGATTTTCAGATAAATCCAGCCATTCTAAATTCACCAATTTTCCTAATGCATCTGGTAAAGTTGTAGCATCAATTCCAGTTAGATCCAGCTCTTTTAGTTGTACTAACTCACAAATACTTTCTGGCAACTCCCCTAATGGATTCTCTTCCAAGTCCAACCATTCCAAACTTTTTAAATCAGCAAATTCTTCAGGCAAGCCTTCTAATTTATTTTCTGATAAGTCCAACCATTTTAAGGCGGACAACTGGCAAATTTCTTTTGGCAACTGTCCCAATTCATTAATTTCTAAATTAAGTTTTTTTAATTTTTTCAATTGCTCAAATGACTTGGGCAAGGTATGTAGTTGGTTATTTTTTAAGTCTAGCCACTCCAACTTCTCCAACTCTCCAAAAGAAGTAGGCAATTGTTCAAAATTATTAGCCGACAAATCTAGCCAAGTCAACAAGGGCAAATTCGTTAATTTTTCAGGCAAAACAGCCAATTGATTGTCCGACAAATCCAACCAATTTAAACTGCGCAGCTCTGCGAGCTCATTGGGCAATGCAGTCAAATTATTACATTCCAAATTAAGCCGCTCTACGCCTTCTATTTTTTTTATTTCAGCAGGTACAACATCTAGTTCTCTTCCGCTCCAATCTACCTCTTGAATTGGTCCTTCTTGAATATATTTTTTTAATTGGTTCTCTATCTCCATAATTCGTAAATTAAGCCCTAGGCTAAATCAAAATAAATATTAGTATTGGGTAATAAATCCATAATTTCTTCTTTGTCTTCTACTCTAAAATAATTCCCTTCAAGATATAATTCCTCTAAAGAATCGGCAAGCATTCCTATCTCCATTGGTAATTCCGTAAATCGATTATTTCTCAAATCCAACCACCTTAAAGCTCCCAAATTGGCAATCAAATCAGGCAGTTTTGCAATTTCATTATCTGATAAATCTAACTCTTTCAAACGTTTGAGGTGAAAGATTTCTCTTGGAATCCGAGTTAAAGCATTTCCTTCCAAGTTTAAGCGTTCTAAGCGTTGTAATTGCGTAAAATTGCTGGGCAAATCCGTCAATTCATTATAACTAATGTCCAAATGTTTTAGTTTGACCAACTCCCCTATTTCTGTACCTAAATCAACAAATAGATTATACTCTAACCGCAATTCTTTTAGCGATTTTAGTTGGGCGATACTTGCTGGCAATTTGTCCAATTGATTTTCTCTTAAGTCGAGAATTTCTAAAGCCGTTAATTCACCAATTTGCAGGGGTAAATCTTCTAAAAAGTTTTCAGAGAGATCCAACCTTTTGAGATGGATCAATTTATGAATTGAGAAAGGTAACTGCTTCAATTCTATCCCCGTTACATCCAAATCTCTTAATGCAGTTAACTCACAAATTACTAAGGGTAAATGCTCTAATGGGTTTAACTCTATATTTAAGACTTCTAGTTGCTGCAAACTTGACAACGTTGCTGGCAAGCTATCGAGTTGGTTATCGCTTAGATCTAATTGTTTTAATCCTTTTAGCCCACCAAATTCAGGCGGTAAAGCTTCTAAATAATTAGCCGATAAATTTAAATATTGTAGTTGTCGCAAACGACCAATTTCACTTGGCAAGCAAACCAACCTCATGGCCGTTAAATCCAGTCGTAATAAATTTTTAAACTCACAAACTACTTTTGGTAATTCCTTTAGTGGATTTCCTTCTATATTAAGTTCCTTCAGGTTTGACAAGGCAGATAATTCCCCTGCCATATCCTCTACTTGGTTGTAACTAATATCTAAATATTCTAACTGGTTGCAAGTCGCCAATTCCTTCGATAAAAAAGTCAGCTTGTTAATGGATAAATCTAGCCATTTCAGATGGATCAAAGCGCCAAAATTGGCAGATAATCCACTAATCATGGTATCGGAAAGATCTAATTCTCTAAGATTGGTTAGTAAACCAATTACTGTTGGAATTTCCTTCAAAGGATTACTTTCCAATTTTAAAGCATAAAGTTGCTTTAGGTTGGCGATTTCAGAAGGTAGCGTTTTTAGTCTATTTTGTTGAATAGCTAATGCGTTTAGATTGGTTAGAGCGCCAATCGCAGGTGATATTTCACTAATTTTATTATTAGAACAATTTAACTGTTGCAACTTTGACAAGTTGGCTATAGTAGTAGGAATTTGCTGGATAAAATTATGCTCAATATTCAGCACTTTTAGTGCAGCTAGATCAGCTATTTCTTGAGAAATTTCCTCTAAAATATTACCTGACAAATCCAACGATTCGAGATTAGCTCTTTCTTTAACACAGGCTGGCAACTGTTCTAACGACTGATCACTCAAATTTAGGTGTTCAATAGTAGCCTTAGATTTAGCATTCAATAATTTTTTTATTGACTTATTCATATCCATGCATACTAATTTAATAGTTCAAGGGAAAGGGAAGAGATCTAATTTAGTATCGTTTATTAACTCCTAATTTTGTCCATTTACCTACTTTATCCAATACAATACATCTTGTATCAGTAGGATTAGGTGTTAATTTCGTTTCTAAATTAATAAAGTTTTCTCGATTCTCCCAACAAACGCTGCAATGAGAAATAATATATATCTACAGATTGATATTAAACAGTAACAGCTAAATTCTTAATCTTATTATTTTTTGAAATTTATGGTAGTAGGTTTAACCAGCGATTCTCGGTTTGTAAAAAATGTTAATATGTTATGTAAAACGATACTTTTTTGTTCTTTCCATTGATGAAAGAACCAAAATCTAGGGCTAGTACTCCAATTTGTATGACATTCCCTGACTAATTAGCTTCGCTGAGCCTTCGGGTTTTCGATTTTTTACACCACGTAGTAGCAGCGAAGCTAATGCCAGAGGCCCTTCGGGTTGCTTCCTTTGGTCGCAACTGTAAAAAATTACGAAAACTTAGCCAGATGTCAAATTAAATTTCCGTAACGCCCAGTTCAAGAATAAAGCATTAACACATTTAATCAAAATACTACACTTAATACCTTAAGTCGTATTAAAAAATAAACAAACCGAGAATTACTGAGGTTTTAACTAGCAATACTCGCTCTTTCCTATCTAAGAATAACTTTAGTTGTAATAGGAGTTGCTTTATGATCCTCAAATTTTAATTCTAAATAATAAACCCCTGCAGCAATTTTTTGACGATTTAACACAAAATGGGATGCTCTGATCGCTTCTTGATGATAAATAATTTGACCTAAATTATCATACATTGTTAGATCATAAGCAGTAGATGGATCATCAACCTCAATAACGACATTGGTAACTACTGGATTGGGATAAACATTCACTGTCCTTTCGGAGAAAGAGATAGGGGCTTCACTTGCAATGAGGGGACAAATTATTTCGTGCAAAAACAACAACGTTCCTGTAAAAACACTGTCCTGCCACAAGGGATCATCGACATAGCTTACATGACTGTTACTATTGGGTATGGTAATCAGTACATTTGGAATCCCTAAGGCTGTTGCTGTATCTGCGATTACTTGACTCCCTTCCAAATAAGAAATTGGAAACCCTGCAATTGTTCCATATCCTTGTCCATAGGGGACAATGTTATCATTGTCATCGTGAACACTAAAAACAGGAACATCTCCTGCATCTATCCAAGCTGCATTTCCCAATGCGCCCGAAAAGTTGATTACCCCTTGTACTGTAGAAGAGTATTGAGTATTGGCACTTGTATTTCCTTCATGCCCTCCATTATTATTGATTGCTACTTGAATATGAGGAGGAATAGTATCTGTAGTATCTAAGTACGCTGCATGTAAGGCCATAATAGCTCCTGCTGATCCACCTCCAACAAAAATCAAATTGGTATCAATTCGATATAAATTGGCCGTTGCGGCATCCGCTCGAAAATGGCGAATAGAAGCCTTCATATCCCCCAACGCCTTCATTACTACATCAGCAAAAACAGTAGAATCAGGAAAAGGAACAAAAAGACCATCAAATAGACGATAATCAATGGTCGCTGCTACATAACCGTGTTGCGCATAATAATGGCATAAGGGAGCCATATCTGTTCGTTCCCCCAAAACAAAACTTCCACCAAAAGCTAAAATAATTAGTGGTCGATTGGAAGCAGTATCTCCCACTGGTTGATATACATCCATATATAGGCTATCTGTATTCCCAGCATGGGTTGTATTCACTCCATATAATATATTAAATGTCGTATCAACAGCAGCAAATACTTCCGTTAGATAACGGGTATTATTACAGGTAGAATGCGGCGTTTGTGCTTTAGTTGGGGTGGTTAATAAAAAGAGAAAGAGTATTAATAAGTAGTTCATTTAAAGCTGGTTCTTATTTTAAGGGATATAAAAAATGTTCTGTCTAAACACAAATAGACAGAACATTAAGATAAGGGTATTTTTTAATAATACTCCGTTGCTTTTTTAGTTTTTTAATAAAAACATAAAAAAGCATCTTGTACTACATTAATTATTAGCATATTAACACTTTAAATCACAAAAACATACAATACTGATAATTAATGTAGTACGATGTTTTAACGGAGTAATGTTTTAAATTAAACAACTCTTAACGAAAAATAACTTTTGAACGTATTGGAGCTATTTGACTGTCTTTGAAGTTAATATTGACGTGATAAATCCCAGCTGTAAAGTATTCTTTTCTCAATATGTATCTTGTTGTTGCAATGTTTTGTTCTGCAAAAACCTGACGTCCCATATTGTCATAAATAGCCAAATTATAAGCAGCAGGCAAATCCTCAAACTGAACAACCATATCGATTTCGGATGGATTAGGATAAATATTAGCTAAGATCGTTTCTAATTCCACAGCGTTGGTTGCAGAGATCAGTGGACAAAGAACATTATCATGTAAAAAATCACTAGAAGTATTTAGCACTGTATCTTGCCATTGAGCAGCATTGCCCCCAAAGAAACTAACATGCCCTGTACTATTGGGAATTGTAATTAAAAAGTTGGCGATTCCAACAGTTGTTGCCCTTGTATGCATTTCGCTACTTCCTTCCACTGCTATAATTGGAAAGCCAAAAATTGACGCATTCCCTGCGCCATAGGGTACTGTGCCATCTCCATCATCATGCGCAGAAAAAAGCGGCGGGTCATTCGCATCAATATAATCAGCATCACGCAAAGCCCCAGAAAAATTAACTACCCCACGAACTTCTGAACTATACATCCCTGCATTGGCACTGCTATTTCCATCAAAACCACCATTGTTGTTAATGGCGGTTAGCTCACTAGCTGCTATGGCATCCGTAGAATCAATATAGGCTGTATGACTAGCTACAATTCCTCCTGCCGAAATCCCTCCTACAAAAATCATATCGGGGTCAATTTTATAAGTATTGTTCGTTGCAGCATCTTCTTTTAGAAAACGTACTGCTGCCTTCATATCTGAAACGGCTTTTATCACTACATCTGTCATTGTTGTAGCATTAGGCAAAGGAATCAAAGCACCATCATAAAGTCGGTAATCTATAGTCACGGCAACAAAACCACGTTGCGCATAATATTGGCATAAGTCGCTCATATTTCCTCGATTTCCTCCGATAAATGAACCTCCAAATGCCAAAACGATAGCAGGTCTAGCAGTAGCCATATCCCCTACTGGTTCATAAATATCCATATACAAATCTTGATTATTACCAGCATAGGTAACGTTATTACCAAATAAAACCGCTAAGGTAGTATCTACTGCTCCAAATTCTTCACTCACATAACGGGTTCCATTACAAGTAGCATGATTCTGGGCATTAACACTACACATGATACTTAACAAGATTAATATTGTAAAAATGTTTTTTTGCATGTTTTTTGTTTTAATTAATTTATTATTTTAACTTTTTAGTTGGCTTTAAGTTAATTTACAACAATATAATAATTTTGTAACTTTATTTTAATAGAGCCACTGAATCTATCCCAATTTCTTTTTGTTAAATAAGTATTTGAAGGAACTTTGTTTTATGTCTGAACCGTTAGATCTTGTATCTTGCTTTTTCATCAATCCTCCCAATATATGTCAGCTACCCCACTCCAAAATATAAAAAAAACAATCCACTATATTTGGGTTAGTAGTGTTCTAGTAAGCTTAGGTTATATGCTCTTGTACCCTTCTGCTTTTAGTGTCGAAGAAGTTTCTGCCTTTTTGCAAGAATTTGACCATTGGGTTTGGTTGGTATATATTCTCATTACTTTTTTAAGAGGTATTTTACTTTTCCCTAGTACCCCCTTTGTCTTGGCAGGAGCCATTCTTTTTCCTGAACAATTAATCCTAGTAGGAATCATTTCTATTTTGGGTATTTTATTTTCTGCTACCTTACTTTTTTATTTTGCCGAAATAATTGGTTTTGGCGATTATTTGTCTCAGAAATACCCCCATAAAATAGAAAAAGCTCGCATTGCATTAAACCAACCGAAGGGAAAATGGCTGGTGGCTGCTTGGGCATGGTTCCCTTTTGTTCCTACTGATATTATCTGCTATGTAGCGGGATTGGTTCAAATGCGGTATTCCATAATGATAACTGGCATCTTTTTAGGAGAGAGTATATTGATTAGTCTTTATTTGTATCTTGGCAAGGATATTTTGTCCTTTCTTTAAAAGCAAGATCGCTTAATCTATTTCATTTAAAAAATCAATATAATGCGTTATCTACTCCTTATTCTTTTTGTGGCTGTTACCAATTTTAGTTATGCTCAAAAGAATATAAAAACAATTATCGAAGAAAATAAATTTACAAGCCTAGATGGGAAGCATTCTTCACTTACTGAAATTTTTAAGGCTAATAAAGGGAAGGTTATTTATATTGATTTTTGGGCAAGTTGGTGTGGTCCTTGTAAAAAAGAGATGCCCGCTTCTGTCCAATTGCACCGTAAATTGAACGATGAGGACATTGTTTTTGTCTATATTTCTATTGATAAAAATGAAGCTGCATGGAAGCGCAGTATGGACAACTTAAAGATTACTGAAGTTGGGCAACATTACCGCCGCAATCAAGATGAGATGATCGAGTTTTTGAAGTTCTTTTATATTTATTCCATCCCTCACTATATGATTATTGGTAAAAATGGACAAATTAGCAATCGAGATGCCTTGCCTCCTAGCAATCCCAAAGTAGAACGCCAATTGCGTAAATTGCTAAGAGCTAAAGCATAAACTACAAAACTCGAAATTAAAAAAGGTAGCTTAATACTACCTTTTTAGATTTTCATCAATGTTTTGAGTTTATTTGCTGACTAAAACTTCTCGCTTGGGTGCTATGTATTCCAAAAATAATTTTAGAGCTTGCCGCTTTTCAGTTGTTAGTTCGTAATCTATATAACGATGGTAATATTGATGGACATCAAAACCAAGGTAACTAGACTGAAAAAGTTGCGCCACTTGATGCCGTTTTTGAATGCCCAGTTCCAAAGCCGCAGTAAACTTATCTAAAAATGAAGTTGGCAATTGCCTATTACTTACCCAAGCAGCAAAAACAAAGGGCAAATTGGTATGTTTTTTCCAAATCTCACCAAGGTCATAGGTATAAGCGTATTTTCCTTCTAAACCAATGGTTCGATCTCCAATAATTAAAGCGGCTGTTTTATCTCCGATTTTTTGTTCAAACCCTGCTAAAGCATTAATAAATTGAGGATTTATTTTCCAATAATTTGTAATTAAATAACGGGTTAATGCAACAGAAGTTTTTGATTGGTAATCTAAATATAGATGTGTAACCTCTTCAATTGGGCAGGCAGAATAAATACAAACTGTCTTAACAGCTCCTTCTGTCCCTATACAAAAATCAGAAATAATATGAGGTGTTTCTAACTGAGGTATAGCCGCAACAGGAATTAAACCTAAATCAACTTCTCCCGCTATTAGTTTTCGAGCACATTCAGAGGGAATATCTAAACTCAGATCAACGACTTGGTCTAATTCAGATTGAAATAGTCCATATAAAAATGGCTTGGTATTAAGATAAGATACTGCTGAAATTTTGAATGGTTGTTTCAAATTTATAGCTGTTTTATTTTAGTTTAATATTACGTTCTGTCAAATGAGAGATGTCATCTTGAACCTTGAGATGAAACCGCTCTCCGTCAAATTCAAACACACACAAACCTGTATTATGGTGTTTATACTCTGGCATCATAGATAAAGGCTGCTCTTGCAAAATGGCCATCAAATAAGCCAGACAACCACCATGGGTACAAACTAATATTTGCTGATGTTCTAAGGTTTTTAGATATTCAACAAATCGTGTCAATCGCTTTCCCATTTGACGAGCACTATCTCCCCCAACTGCAGAATTATCATAATTTCCGTTGGACCAAGATTTTAATAACTCCAAATAAGCATTACGCATTTGTTCATCGGCAGATTTACCTTCCCATTCTCCCCAGCCTATTTCATCCAAATCACTTAATCGCTCTGTTGGAATTCCCAATTGCTCAAAAGGTTCTGCCGTTTGTTGAGTACGCTTTAATGTAGATGTGATCAAGTACTCAAAAGCAATATGTTTATATTGATCAAAAAAAGCTAAAGCTTGCTCTACTCCTGTTTGATTCAAGGAAGAATCAACTCCCCTTCCTTGTACAATTCCATTTATATTATACACTGTTTGCCCATGCCGATAAAGATAAATTTTCATATTGCTTATTTATATTACTTTTGAATAACAGGCAATGATAGGTATCCTGTTAATTCATCCTGATTAAAATCATAATCCATATAATCTTGTATAACATTATAAATTGTATCTCGCTCTATCGGATGTCGATTTACAGCTTTAATTAATTCTACCAATTGCTGTGTGTTTAAACTAGGCGACTGCTCCTCAGAACCAGCCATAGAATATATTTTTGTTGTATCGTCTATGGTTCCGTCAATGTCATTCACGCCAAAGGCAAGCGATAACTGAGCCGTTGCACGACCAATCATTGGCCAGTATGCTTTGATGTGGTCAAAGTTGTCTAGGTAAATTCTACCAATCGCATAATTTCGTAAATCTTCTACTGAAGATACTTCTTCTAAATGCGATAGCTCATTGTTTTTATTCCTAAATTTTAATGGAATAAAGGTCTGAAAGCCTCCTGTTTCGTCCTGTAATTTACGCAACTGATCCATGTGATCTACCCGATGTGTATAGTCTTCAATATGACCATATAACATCGTTGCATTGGAGCGTTTTCCTAAGTTGTGTAGTATTTTATGTATTTCTAGCCATTGATCGCCCGTACATTTTCCTCTAGCTATTTTTTCTCGAATTTCAGGATGAAAGATTTCAGCTCCACCTCCAGGCATAGAATCTAAGCCCGCTTCAACCATCGTTTTCATTCCTTCTTCATAAGAAATCTTAGCCTTCTTGAAAACATAATGATATTCTACAGGTGTTAATCCCTTAATGTGTAATTCTGGACGATGTTTTCTTATTGCCTTGAATAAATTGATGTAAAAATCAAAATCGTATTGAGGCAATACCCCTCCTACAATGTGAACTTCTGTAACAGGTTTGTCGTCGTATTCTTTGACAATATCCAACATCTCATCATGGGTTAATTCCCAGCCCTCAGATCGTTTTTTTATTAGTCTAGAATAAGAGCAGAAGGTACAAGTATAGACACAAACATTGGTTGGTTCCATGTGAAAGTTTCTATTAAAATAGGTCTTATCACCGTGTTTCTGTTCTCTTATATAATTTGCTAAAACGCCCAAATACCCTAATGATGCCTTTTCGTATAAATACAAAGCCTCGTCATTCGTAATACGTTCACTTTTACTTACTTTTTGAGCTATTTTTTGCAATTCTTTATCCAATGTTTCATCTTGGAGCAGAACATTTATATTTTTGTCCATATAGTATTTTTTTATTCGACTATCTGCTTATTTGAACGAATCCTTTATTCGTTTTTCTTATCAAAAAAAGTTTGAATATTTGAAGTATACAAATGTACAAATAATTTAGCTTAGTCGAAGTATAACCTTTTAAAACTTTCAGAAAAAATTGAAAGTTCTTTTACTCTATGAATAAATTAACACCAGAACTGGTTCAAAAGTTTGAATTTTACTCTATTTTTCTTAATAATATTTTTCTATTTTTAGGTGTTTTGCTGCTAGGATGGTCCTTGTTTGAAACACTTTTTTTATTTTGGTTAGAACTCCTCTCTGCCTTGGTTGTCCTCATTTATCTCATTCTAATTGTTCCTATAAAATATGGTCGCCCTAATTATCACCAATTACCAGAATATCAACGCCCTGCACTCAAAGTTATTGGTTTAACTGTTTATACTTTGATCCTGCATTATATTGCTTTGGTCTTTATTATTCATATTGGACAAGTTGATGGCTGGGATACGACTCAAGGTGTCTTTCATACTTTGCTGCAAATGCCTGTACAACTTTGGAATGCTAGCCTGCTTCTGCTAACCGTTGTCTTTCTATTGGCTTACTTAATGCCTCCTCTACTATTGGAACGCCAAGGCATTCAGCCCTCTCTAGATGTAATGCCTATGCAAACTAAGGTGATGATCCACCCCAGCCAGTTTGTTGCTCACTATTTGTGGTTTGTGACTTTATGGGCTGCTCATTCTTTTTTTTCTATCAAAAACCCAATCCTATTAATGGCCATCCTGATGGTTCTGAAGTCTGCTTTTGAGGCTTATCTTTTTCATCGTACTAAATTACAACTCTAATGTCTGGCTCCTCTATCTTAACCTGTCTTTCTGCCAATTTTGTGGATTGTTGTGTATGTATTCCTCAATTTTCTTGTAGGATTGCTCTGTTCTTATAATGTGCTCCCAATAATTTCTTTGCCAAACTCTCTTCCTAAATTTGCTCCATCCTAATTGCTTTACTCCTCTTATATATTCGTTGGTGGTCATGGTTTTAAACCATTGGATGACCTTGGGTAATGCCGTTGGCCTGTTTCGTTGATTTATTTTTTTGGGTGGGGCTGTTCTTTTTTGTTTATTTTTGGGGTGTTCGTAGGGGGAAACACTTTGGTTTCCCCCTACTTCACTTTGGTTTTTCCTTTCTTGGTTTTTCTTTATTTGGTTGTTTTTGGTTTTGTCTGCCTTTTCTATTGTTCTATTTTGGGATTGCTTTGGGGACTCTGTGGGACAACTATGCACTGTAACCGTTTGTCCTTTATTTATAATAATTGCATGAAAATGATTTGGCATTACAATGTATGGTCCACATTCTATATCTTCAAATTTGGTATTTAGACATTGATACCATCTTTCTATCATTTTTCCTGCATCATTTAAATATAATTTTCCTTCAATAATTTCTCCCCATAAATGTGCTCGATCTTGACAGCATATTGTAATAAAATATTTTCCCTTTTGGGTGTAATCGTAGCCTTTTAATCGAATAGATTTTCGGTTGTGTTTTTTAGGATTGTAAACCATAAGACGTTTTTTGGATGGACTATTTTTTTTTACAAACCATTATTAACGCCTCATAATGTTCATAGGTTTCATCCAAACAAAAACGCATTATTTTATCGATTATTTATTAATAAATAATCGATAAAATAATGCGTTGCAATTTGCTCTTACAGTGCCAATAATCAAGATTCTAAACTAAACATATTATCTGTATTGGTATTAGAATCCAAAAACTCTAAACCATCTTGGTTGTCAATGTATTTTTCTTTGACTTTTGTTTTGAGGTTACCATCATCGTCAAAATCATCATCTTCAGCAATAATATTTTTTGCTCTTGCTCTTGACATTTTAATTAAATAAGACTTGTCTTCTGTTTCAAATGGAAGTCCTTTTTGTCGAACTCCTTTGGCATCTGAAAATGATATTAAGTGTCTCCAAAAACCTCTAGGGTAAGTTAATTTTATTTGTTCCAAAAGTTCATCAGATAGGTTTTCGTAACTTTTTATTATTTTAGGCTTATTCATAGTTTCCCAACTTTAATAAAAGAAGTGTTCAATTTTATTTTATAGTAATATTAAGATAAATCTATTTGAATAAAAATAATAATAATTCCGTTTAGTTTTTTTTAAAATTTCGCTCGTAATTGAATTTTTATTTCTGATCTAGTTCTTCCTTCTATTTCTCCCAAGCCAGAACTAATGACTTCTCGGTCAACAAAATAGGTTTGAGAAAAACGAAACCAAGCCGTTAAATATTGATTGATTCTATAATTTATATTAAAATAATATCGTAAACCTTGCCCATAATAAGGCAGCACAGAAAAAGCATACAATACATCATTTTCATAAGCATAAATACGAGTATCATAGTTATCGGTATCAAAAAAGGCTAAACGAAGTTGCATTTTTAGTGGGATAATTTTAGGTTTGATTACGACATCTTGATAAATCATAAAACCTTGATTAAATTCTTGGTTCTGATAAAACGAAAACTCAATCCGAGAACTCAATGCGAGTTGACTAGATGCTTTGTACCCAAAATGGAAGCGCAAATTATGTTTGTCGTGATTAATAATCTGGTCGATATGGGTTAAGTTATTTGACAAGTTTTTGCCCTTTCGTTCAAAACGATATTGTGCATAGGTATTCACAAAATAGTTGGGTGAATATTCTAACTTTCCAAAAACTTCATAACCTTGCGTAGGTGCATCGACTTGATATCGCAACCAAGGAAAACGAAATAAATCAAAATAAGTACTCATTTTAACCCCTGCTCCTAGTCTTGATTCTAAGCCAATGTATAAACCAGACTCATTACTTGCATCAGACGTTTCTCCAAAAGCATTGCCATTAAGCGTGTAATATTTTTTATCATAATAACGGTGTAAAACAGCAATACTAACCCTTGGATCTAATTCCGCCAATAATGAGTTCAATGTAGCTATTCCGCCTTTTTCGTTGACTGCTGTTTCTCCAAAAAACTGAATATTTCGATAACGAACCGAATAATCAATACTAGCATTAAGACTTTGTTTCCCTATAAAATCATACTGCTGATATAAAGCTGGTTTTTCTTTTTTTAATTCATTGGTCAAATAATTGTAAACAAAATTACCTGCAACATGCCAACTTTTGCCCGTATAACGCACTCTAGCACCAGAAGTTAGAAAACCAATAGAATTTTCGTCTTCTATTTCACTAATTGTTCGATGGTATCCAATATCTTGTAATGAACTCACTTCTATGTCCAAATCATCTGTCAAGGAATCTAGTTCTGATTGAATATTAGCATCTCGCTGGCGAAAAGAGCCAAAAACAGTAACTTCTAGATTATTTTCTTTCAAAAACCGAAAATGCCCTGCTGCTCCCCTCATAAATAAAGCTTCATTGACAGAGGTATAAGGTCGAATCGGCAATGAAATCCGTTTGATATTTAGCACTTGAGCCCCTTTTCGGATGCCAAAGCCCCCCCAAACGGTTAAGCCCTGACCAAAATAAACCTGAAAATCGCCCAATGCAATACTATGTACATGCTTAGAAATTTTCTTCAGATAAAAGTGCCCCGAATAATAGTCAAATCCCTGAGGATTAGAACCTGTAAAAAACTCTTCTCCAGCATCTTTTTCCATGGTCAGACCCAAGCTCATTCTATCCTTGTAGGTCATTCTATAACGCAAATAAAATTTATCTGGCGATCCTAAGTATCGAGTTCCTGTTCCTGGCTTATAGCCCTTTTGTTGTTCTAAAATTCGTTGATAACGAGCAAAAATTTGATGGCGACCAAATTTAAACATTTTGCCAAAATTCATTTTTTCTTGCTCTTTGGTAGCAGCAACAGCAATATAGGGCGTCAATCGAACAATCGTTTTCACATCAAAAGTAGGCACGCCTTGTAACTCATACAATGAAAAAATTTGCCCGAATCGCTTTCGATATAATAACAGTGCTTGAATTTGGATTGCAGAGAACATACCAAAAGCTGTTAATTCTTGCTCTGTTGCATTATTCAAATCCAATGGGTTCTTCCTATATTCTTCCAAATATTCAAATTGAGTCCCAAAATCAAAGTTTTCTCCATCGCTATCTTCTACCAAATTTTCTATCAAAAATTGGGTACTATTGCTCAACTCATTTTCTTTCTCTTTTTCATCTTTTTGTGCCCATAAAGAAGATGAGAAAAAAACAAGTGTAATTAGTAAAGTTATCAATCGCATAGTTGGTTCGTTTAATGTCCAGAAGAAGCTTTTTGGGGTGCCTTATCACCAACAACATAGCTGATAGACAGCCCAGGAGTAAATCCTAAGATAGTATGGTAACTAGTAGCTAAATCTATTTTTAGTCCTTTCATATTTAACCCCAAGCCAAAACTTGCCATTACAGGACTTGTAGAAACACCTGCTCGGACATAAAGTACATTAATTGGATGATACTCTATACCAAAACGACCATTAAAAGGCTGCTCTAAGTCTTTTTCCAACTCTGCTGTTAAACGCAATTTTGAAGAAGGAATATAGGCGACTCCTAGTTTAAAAATAGAAGGAAGGGCATCCCCATTGGGCAACTCAATTCTAACAGGACTAAATGTATGTGCAGCAAGGTGAAAATGTTTTGTCACTTTTGCCAAAATCCCCAACTCAAAAGTAAAAGAATGTGCCGTGCCGTATTCTCCTATTCTAGTGCCCAAATAATTAAACTGCGCCCCAATAGACACTCTCTTAAATAATTTTCTGGCATAAGACAGACCAATTTTTTGTTCATTGTATTTGCCATAGCCAAAATAATGAACACTCAAACCTATGGTTCCAATAGATTGGTGAGGATAGGCCAACCCAAATAAAAAAGAGTTTAAGCCATCTGCCAACAAAAAACGACGTTCGCCATAAGCTGTAAACGATAAATGTTCTAGATAGCCTAAGCCTGCCTGATTCGTAAAAATACTATTAATATCGGTAAAGGTTAAGCTAGCATTTCCCATTGCTGCACCTCTAGCACCTGCATTTTGAGGGATTCCATTCTGGGCAAAACCTGCTATATAGAAACAACTCAGTATAACAGTTAGTATTTTTTTTTTCATAAACAAAGTTAGTTATTAGCACAAATCCAATGACCTAACAAAATGAGGAATCTCACGCAGCAATCCAAGCCATTGGAGTTTATTTTTTTGTAATTTTATTTAACTTCTTTTTCTCATTTCGTATAATAGTGTACTATAAATTTTCCTTTTTTAAGGAAAAAAACTGAAATGATACTATTTTTGTGTTATTTATTAAATTAATACTCTGTGTATTTCTATCTTTTACTTAGTAGCTTTGCTACTGCATGTTTTGTACAGAGTAATGTTAAATTTTAATTATTTTTAAAATTACTCATTTCGCTCTTTTAACGCATAAAAGTTTCTTTTTGATGAACACATTTTTTTTTCTATCGTTAAAAGTATAATGAGTAATGCATACAAACTTACTGGGTATTTTCCCAATTAACTACCACCAAAAAATATAGGTGTTATGTTGTATAAATTTTATATTTTCAAAAAATAGGCTTTAACAAGGTCTATACAAATTGTTTCCAATGAAGAATGGTAAAACTCCAATCCTAGACAAAAAAATGATCGAAATTTATGAAGAAATAGGCGATCAACACATTCTTACCTCTCTAGATACACCTATGCGTGCTGACGCATTTGAGCTTTCTGATGAAGAAAAGATTGATAGGATACAAAAACATTTTCGTGAAATTATGAACCTCTTGGGGCTTGACTTAACAGATGATAGTCTTAAAGGTACACCATATCGTGTCGCAAAAATGTATGTTAAAGAAATTTTTAGTGGTTTAAATCCTGCTAATAAGCCTAAAATTGCTCTTTTTGACAACAAATATCAGTACAATGAGATGTTGATTGAAAAAAACATCCTGTTACAATCTACCTGCGAACATCATTTTTTACCTATTTATGGTAAAGCCCATGTTGCATATATAGCAAACGGAAAAGTTATTGGGCTATCTAAAATAAATAGAATTGTACAATACTTTGCTAAACGTCCTCAAGTACAAGAGCGACTCAGCATGCAAATCCTCGAAGAATTAAAAACAGCTTTAGGTACAGATGATGTTGCTGTTTATGTTGATGCCAAACATATGTGCGTCTCCTCTAGAGGGATAAAAGATATTTCTAGTAGTACAATTACCACGGCATATAGCGGAAAGTTTAACAATCCCACTACCAAAAAAGAATTTTTAGCGGCCATTCATAATCATCAGGATTACTAAGTGATAATCATTGGTCAACTTAATTTGTATATTCTTATTTATAAATAGGTATTAATACTTTATCAATACCTAAAGTCATATTTCATAGGTTATGAGGTCTTTACCAACAGATAATAGATTTAATTTCCTATGAAATATGAAAAAAAATTGGATATTTATAATAAATAGTTTCAATTTTTGTTGAAATTATATTATATTGGTGATAATACAGTTACAATGTCCCACATGTATTGTATTATATCCTAAAAGTTAATTTTGTGTTTTCCCCTTCTTTGTTCCTATGTTCATTTTCTAATAGGGCACAACCTTTTAGGCATTTTTTGTAAAGCTATGTTTACTAGTGCTTAACTTCAACCACTGCAAAATTTTATTTTCTTTTAACACTGTTTTATTATGAAAATAAATAGCAATTACGTAAATTTACAACATATTAAAAATCAGCAAGTTAAAATAAGGCACGAATTTTATTATATCGTAGGGTATAACATGCACATCAAATATTCCATAATTCAATCAATATGAAATTTTCCTCAATTACCAATATTTTAGCTTTTATATTTTTTTTCACAATTACCATAAGTTGTAATGAATCCGTCATTGATAATTCATTTGGAACAACTATTTTAGATACCATGTCTAATGAAAAGCTAAAAAGTAGTACAAGAGCATTTCTAGAAGAATCTGAAAAAGCAAAAAAAATAACATTTACAGTTATCTATAATGGTGATTTAGAACAAATGTCTACCCAAAAAGATAGTAAATTTAAACTATTGTTGGATACTTATGGATTAGAGATTACAGATCCATTTGAGATTGACGAAGAACATAAAGGGATTGTATTGGTTCCTACTACTGCTTTGCCCCTACCAATTGAAATTGGTAAAGAAATTTCTCTTCTGGATGAAGTTTTGATGGTAGAAGTTGATAATGTTAAGAAAGATAGTATTTCCTAATAAAATAAACCTGCCCCCTTTTGTCAAATTGAGGGCAGGTTTTATACTTTGCGTAAAAAATAGATTCTAATTCTAATAAAAGCGAATATCCTCTTGTGTTTCAGGAGTATAAATATAAATAGGAAGTGTTACTCCTACACGAAAGCCGATTAAAATATCAATTCGATCTTTATTGTCTACTTGTCCTGTATCAAAATTATACCCTCTTCTATTTTTAGTAAAAGCCTGCATAATATCAAAACCTCCAAAGAAATTCAATAAGCGATTTTTATCCAAATGACGGTAACCAATATATTGGCGCATAGCAAAACCTGTCGTCATTCGATCATACCCTTTTTTATACTCATCAGATAGAGCAAAAATATCTCCTCCCAAGACTTCTATCCGAACCCAATGCTGCTGATAACCTCCCTCAAAACGTACCTCAATCCCTGAGCGCTTATATTTTTTAAGTACGGGAATTAGATAACTTACACTAGCTCCTAGAAAAAAACCACGTTGTCCTAAATGAACATCTGACAATTGCCCAAATCGATCTATAATAGAACCTTCTTCTTCTCTAAGGTTTGCGACAACATCTGTTTTTAAATCGTCTACAAACTGATAATCTCCAACCAATCCAACTGCAAAATTGTTTGAAAAAATATATTGTATCTTCCCTGCTAATGAAAAGTTATATTTAAAATTCTCTGCCATGTCTGCAAATGGCAAATGAACCCCGTAGGAAAAATCTACCAAAAAGCCATTTGGAGGTTTGGTGTTTTCATCAAAAACCTTGTATTCTTTTCTTCCCTTTCTTTTTTGGGCAAGTAAATCTTGTGTCTGCCCCAGTAGGCAGCATAAAATCAGCAATCCTAATAAACTGCGCATAATCTTGTAATTAATAGTTTTATAATAGTCTCTATTGATAGCAGTTGGGGAATTTTTTATATCTGTTGGTTATTCTATTACTTTCTTCAAATCACCAAACAAAATCAACGATTTGTTCAATATCTGGATGTATGCTTTGAGCTACAGGGCAAGATTTTGCCGCCATTTCTAAAAGTTCTTGAAAATTGCTCTCTATGCCAATCTTAGGCATGGAAATCTTCACCTCTATTTTTGAAATTCTTCTAGGATTAGAAGCCATTGTTTTGGTGATTTCTGCTTTGGCTCCTTGGATGTTAATTCCTTTTTTGCTGGCACGAATTCCCATTATAGTAAGCATACAAGTCGCTAAGGCGGTAGCAACTGTATCCGTAGGAGAAAAAGCTTCCCCCTTTCCATTGTTATCTATAGGAGCATCTGTAATCATAATTTCTCCTGACTTAAGGTGTGTAGCTTCTACCCTCAATTCGCCTAAATAAACTGCATTTGATGTCATCTGTTTTAAAAATTTATTAGAAGTTGCTATTTTACTATTCGCTCGCAAACGAATTGCTTTAGATTGTTATACCAAGTCAAAAATATTGTTTACCCCAATGGTTCTCGCTACCATAAAACCTTCCCCATAAGCAAATCCAGCAGGGCGACCATACATTGCATTTTTGCCCTTAATGGACTCCAAGAAATCCATTCCAGAGATTGGCGTTTTAGGCTCTTTTGAATTAGGATCGTAAAACTGAGATTTATAAGCTTGAATAATTTCAATTTTTCGGTCCATATAAGGGCTTATATCCACTACAAAATCTGGTTTCAAATTATGATCTTGAATATAATGATAAACTGCTTTGGGTCTCCAAGCCTCTTGTGCTTCCTCTTCCCACTCTGTCTCAATTCGACGAAGACCTGCATAAAAACAAGCATCAGCAGTTAATTTAGCCGCTCGTCCATGATCGGGATGACGATCAGAGATTGCATTCGCCAAAACAATTTCAGGGCGCATCAAACGAATGATTTCTACAATTTTAAGCATATTTTCTTTGGTGTACTCAAAAAAGCCATCCTCCATTTCTAAGTTTCCCCTTACCACTGCGCCAATCATTTGAGAAGCATTTTCTGCTTCTTGTAGACGAATTTCTGCCGTTCCCCTCGTTCCTAATTCACCACAAGTAAGATCCAATAACCCCACTGTTTTTCCCATTGCAATATGATGCAATAACGTTCCACAGCAAGATAATTCTATGTCATCGGGGTGTACACCAATTGCTAAAATATCTACTTTCATGTTCTTTTTTTCTAGTTACTTTTATTCATTATTCCATTGTCCTCAAAACAGATTTTGCTGCTTTACGAACAATATGAAACGGTGCAAAAATATATTTTTGCACCGTTCTAGTCTAGTGTTTTATAATTTTTTGTTGCGCAATCGTTTTCCCTTGCTCATTTCTCAATGTCAAAATATACAAACCAGTGTTCCATGTTCCTAAATTAAGTTGTTGTTCGAAACCAGCTGTATAAACGATTTGTCCTAGTGCATTGTGAATACTGATGGTATAGCCATCAACTTGTTCGTAATGCTCTAATTCTAAATTTAAAATGTCCTTGGTAGGATTTGGATAAATCGTCAAATTATTAGTCGCTTCTTCTAATCGTTGAACAGGAATTAGCGTATAATTGCTATCAGGAGACAACAAAGGACGAATCATAACGCTACCACTAACGGTTGAATTTGTCCAAGTAGAACCAACTCCAACCCAAGTTTTGTCTTTATTGTCTGTACTTCGATCAAAACCAACAGGCACATTTGTACCAATTGATTGTTGCCAACCTACATAAAAAGTTTGTCCAGCATGTAATGGGATCAAAAATTTATCGCCATTATAATCGACTAAATCTACAAAATAAAACCCGTTAAATCCCCATCTATAACGCAAATGGTGCAAATCTCTAGAAAAAACTTCTGAATCATTGGACAAGCTATCTACCCAAACTTTGATATTTACAAAATCTCTTTCAGCATCTCTATTTCTAAAGTAAGGCAAGTGAATATAAATACCTTGAAGCGTATCGGTTACCTCTGCTTTGTATTCTACTGCTATTTTAGTTCCTAATCCTTGAGCAATGATGCGAGTTTCGGCGGTTCCATCGTCATAAGCAAAATAATTATCCAAAACCGTCTGTGTTCGAGTTGTATCATTGGGCTCAAAAATAGGATTACTTTGAAAACCAGATGGATTTAAGATCGTGTAAGTGGTTTCCAAAACTGTTTTCTCGATTGGGTTGAATGTAGCATAGTTATTCACAATGGTATGCGTTAAACTATCATTCGTATTAGGACTTGGTCCATAAGCTCCTACAGCAGGAATCCCTTCTACCAACAAAGAAGTAGTATTGGGGCTGATTTCATTGACCGTACATTGTCTATCCAAGGTAGCAACCTGACTATGGTTGTGGTTATAATTCTGGATTTTCAACGTTGTTCCCCAGCAAGTTGCAGCATCAAAATGCCTCCAAGGCATTGCGGTCAAGTTATCTTTTAATGGAGAAGAAGCTCGATGTGTAAATGCTACATCCGCATAACTACCATATGTTGGGTGCAAGGTATCTGCATTATTGGTTCTATTCTCATCCAACATCACATAATCCAAGTGCCAATGATCGTTGTTTCCCGCAATAGCGGCTAAATTTCTAAAACGAAATTGAAATCCATCGTATAGAAAATAAGTACTGTCTATTGCTATATATTGCTGCTCGAAAGGAAGAATAACATTAGAAGATACCGAATCGGCTACCCCTTCTTCTTCCCATACTCTTACCCAAACATCGTTGATGTCTTTAAATTCTAGGATAAAAGAATCCTGTACTTCAGGGCGATCCGACAAGCCTTGTTTTTGGTAAAAGAAACTCAAAAAAATAGCATCGTTGCTCGTTTTTCCCGACAAATTAATATGCTGTGAAGTTAAGGTATCGGCAGGTTTGCCCAAAGCTGGAGATGACAGCGCATCATAAGGAGAACCATTAGGCGATAGCCCATCAAATGTTGCCACTCCTACCGAAGGAGGATTATAGGCCATATCAGCATTAATGAAAACGTGATTGTCTTGCCAACGACTGCAATTAGGATAAATGTTGGTTGTTGCAAAATCATCAAAAAATGGCAAGGTCAAGGTATCGGTGGGACAAACTTGGTTATTTCTAGCAGCACTCAAAGGATGATCTTTTAAATGTTTTAGAATAACAGGGTTGCTTTCAAGTGGTACTAAACTTAGTTGTTGAGCATTGCTACGATAAGTATATAACATTAAAAAACTCAACAAGTACAACTTGAAAAATGCTTTCAAAATGGTCATAAATTTTTGTTCTGTTTGTTTAACCCAATACTTCCGTGGAAGTATCTATTATTAAAAAAAGTTTGTATGCTACATCAACTTTAATAATAATATCTTCCCAACCACAGTCCAACCTGTTTTATTGGGTAGAGGTTTCAAATTTTGAATTCGTCAAATTTACAAAGAAGTTATGCAAAAAAAAACTTGAAGCATTATTCTCTATAAGCAAGGACATTTTTTTACCTTACAAACGAGAAGATACTTCAAGTTGTACAGCGAAAGCTATAATTTTAAGACTTTTTTTTCGTCATTTCATGGCTTGGTTTTCAATTTCGGCTCTATTTCAATCCATAAAACACAAAAGCCCAACCTCCAAAACAACAAATTATTTTTTGTCTTGCATTCCAAATACCTTTTTAAGCAAATCAGTTACTCGCTTAACGGGATCTTTTCTGATTAATTTCTCTTCTTTTTCAATCATGTGAAATACCCCATCCATTGCTTTGTTGGTTACATAATCGTCCAAATCTGGGTTGATTTTTTCTACAAATGGGATTCTATTATAATTGGTCATTACCGTTCCCCATGCATCAGAAGCCCCCACTTGGTTGAGCGATTTTTTGATGACAGGATTAAAGGAAGTAAACAAAGCAGAAGAAGTAGATTTTCTGAGATAATTGGTGCAAGCATTATCGGCTCCCATTAATATGTTCATGGCATCATTTACCGTCATTTTGGTAATTGCGTTGATAAAAATATCCTTCGCTCCTTTTGCGGCATCTTCAGCAGCACGATTGATTTTTTCTACGGCCAAATCTACAATTTGTCCTGCTCCAACATCTCTCAATGTTTTTTCTACCTTTTGAGCCTCTGGCGGAAACAATACCTTCACGGCTGCATTTTTGAAAAAACCATCTTTTACTGATAATACATTCACTCCATTTGAAGTCCCTTGTATTAGGGCTTGCTTTAAGCCCGAAACAATCTGGTCGTTGCTTAGACCACCACCACTACTTGAACTACTGCCCAAAGTGGTATTAACAATATCTTGTACTGTATCGCAGTTAGATAAAGAAAATGCTGTTAAAAAACAAAACATCCAAATAGTAATTCTTTTCATTATTCTTAGACTATTATGAGTTATTAAATTATAAGTACATTCCTTGTTAAACCAAAAGCACGCCAATCTAAAATTAAGCTTTTATCCAACACTCAGATTTTAGGTAACCAAATAAAGCCCTTTACTGCTAATCTTTTCGAGCCTTAATAAAATGAGGAAGCAAGCAATTATAACAAATATTAGGCCCAAAGGTACGGGTTAATGTTGCCCGTGTTTCAGGGTAAATCTGTCCATGTTTGGTCCAACAATCTCCATGATGATGAGAAAGAAAAGGACGTTTACATTTATTGCACTGAACCACATAGCTTTCTTCTAGCTCTATAAAAGCTCGTTGTACACTAGCCCCCAAAGGAGGATGTTTTTTTGTCACTCGAATTTTAATGGCTTGTACGGTCTTGCAAATACCTATTATTTTCTCAATGATTCGCCTTGCTATGGCTTCCAACAATTTAGAGTTTTTTTGCATTTCTACCTTCACAATACGATAAATTGTTTCATAATTAATCGTAACATCCAACTCATCGTTATAGGAAGCTGCATCAAAATCGGTATCCAAATATACATCAATAATATAATCCCCTCCTATTAATTGTTCCTCTTCATAAAAGCCATGATAAGCATAAAACTCCATCCCCTCTAAAGCAATTAGTCCCATATTAATTATTGCGTTTTGTGCACGGTATCGTGGCTTTGGTTCTCAGCCATGAACGATACGCCTATTAGCGGTTATTTTTTATTTTTTTGAGTTCATTCCTATTCTGAATCCTAGGTCATCTATTTTAAACGAGAAAGGATGGCTTCTTCTTCGAGTTGTTGCCATAACACTCCTTTCTTGGTCGCACCAACCGCCCCCCCGAAAGACACGATAGGTTCCGTAAACCGTTTCATCATAAATATCTGAACACCATTCCCAAACATTTCCCAACATATCATAAAGCCCCCAATTGTTCGGTTTTTTTTGTCCCACTGCTTGAGTTTGATTATTGGAATTGTCTTTAAACCAAGCAATTTCATTTAATGCTCCATGCCGAATATCTTTCGTTCCTGCCTGACAAGCATATTGCCATTCCGCCTCTGTGGGCAATCGAAACCCATTGGCTTCAGAATTCAAGGCAGCAATTCCAGTTGTTACATCAATGGTATAGCATTTATCCTTTCCGAAAGATTCTGATAATTCATTGCAAAAATTTACTGCATCAATCCAAGAAACAGTCTCAATTGGTAGTTGATCCCCCATGAATGTTGAAGGATTATTGCCAGTTACTGTTCTATACAATGCTTGCGTTATTGGAAACTTAGATAGTTTAAAACAATCAATGTTAACCGACCAAGTTTTTTTGGTTCGATCATCTCTCATATCAACCGTTCCCCTCGGAATGGTCACTAACAAGTCATCAATTATTGCTTGATCTATTTTTTTATGGATCGTTCCCATGTCTTTTCTCAGTTACTCAACGGTAAGTAACCATTCGCTAAATACGCTGTACTTAGCGAATGGTCTATATTTGTTCTTTAATTACTTAGCTAGTTTTTCATCGATATAAGTCAAAACCTTATTCATCAAGTGAATTCTATCCTTTCCTCTTACATTGTGTGGATGCATTGGATAAGGGAAAAAATCCATTAGGATACCATTATCAACAAAGGCTTGAACAAGTGCTAAATTATGTTGCATAACAACAACATCATCTACCGTTCCGTGAATCAACAAAAGGTCTCCTTTTAGATTTTTTACATAATTTTTAAGTTGTGTTTCTTTATATCCCTCTGGATTTTCTTCTGGTTTATCCATATAACGCTCGCCATACATCACCTCATAATAATTCCAGTCGGTTACAGGTCCACCAGCAACACCTACCTTAAATACATCTGGGTATTTTAGCATCAACGAAGTCGTCATAAAACCACCATAAGACCAACCATGCACCGCCATTTTATCGGTATCAGCATAAGGCAGTGTTTTTAAATAATCAACACCTACCATTTGATCTTCCATTTCATTCTTACTCAACTGTCTATGGATTACATTTTCAAATTCAAGCCCTCTATTAGCAGACCCTCTATTATCCAATGTAAAAACCAAATAACCTTTGTTGGCTGCATGATACATCCACAAGCTAGCACTAGCCAACCAACTGTTTTTGACCATTTGTGCATGAGGACCACCATAAACATAAACGATAACAGGATACTTTTTAGTTGGATCAAAATCTGCTGGTTTGATCATACGAGCCTGCAAGGGGGTTCCATCTTTAGCTTTTAGGGTAAGCAATTCTGGTTTAGCAATTTTATAACCTTCATAAGGATTTTTAGCAATATGCAAGGTATTTTTAGTCTTTTCTTTTAGGTCAATAATACGAGAAATATGCGGTGTCTTAATATCAGAATAATTGTCAACCACATATTTTTTAGAACTACTCAAAGAAAAGCGGTGGATACCATCTGTTTGCACCAATCGCTTAGACGCTTTCCCTCCTGCCAACGGAGCAGAATAAAGCGTTGTATTCAAGCCAGACTCATCGGTTCCCGTAACCAAGATATTTTTGCCAGTATGATCTAACCCTAGAATATTCAAGGTTACCCACTTGCCTTTTGTTACTTGTCCAAGGTATTTTCCATCCGTATTAAAGCGGTGCAAGTGCATAAAACCATCACGCTCTGACCACCACAAAAATTCCTTGTTGTTACCAGGAATAAACCAAACAGGATGTTCTGGTTCAACATATTTGCTGTGTTTTTCTTCAAATAAGGTCTTGATAAAATCTCCTGTTAACGCATCATATTTATTGAGCCAAGCATGATTTTGTTCTCTGTTTACAACAGCAACATAAACAAATTTCTCTTCTGGTCCCCAGCCCAAATTGGTTAGATATTGATCCTTTGGCCCTTTTACTTTTAAATAAACTGTTTTATTGGTTTTTGTATCATAAATACCAATGCTCGCATATTCGCTTTTTTGTCCAGCCATTGGATATTTAATTGTTTTCAAACTTCCTGGTGTGGTACTGATGTCTAGCAAGGGGTAATCTGCTACATCAATTTCATTCTTTTGATAAAAGGCCAAAAACGCTCCATTAGGCGACCAAAACGTTCCTTTGCTTATCCCAAATTCATGACGAGCAATCGCTTGTCCGCTAACAATATTAGCATCTTCAGATGTTGTAACCGCAACTTCATCCCCTTCTTTATTCTGAATCCACAAATTATGATCCTTTGTAAAGGCAACTTGTTGAGAAGCTTTGTGATAATCTATATTAGCAGCTTTTGGCATAGAAACTACGTTCTTTTTAGTAATTTTGTTTCCTGTCAAAAGCATTCCAAATAGCTGCCCTCCATATTTAAAACTAAATTCACGCTCTGCTTCCCAACGAATAAAAGGCATTGCACTTAATTCTTCGCCAAGCGCTTTGTTCAAAGCATCTAGATTAAATAACTCCGTTGCCTCTTTTGAGCCTACTTTTTGTGTCATTATCTTCTTAGCATCCTCCGAACGAAAAGTAACCACATCCCCTTCTGCTCTCCAAACTAGGTTACTAATATGTGTTGGATAAAATTGCCTCCATTGTCCAATTACGGCATCTTCCAATGTTAACTCTTTATCTTGTGCTGTAACTTCAAATGCTATGAATGTTACAATAATTATCCATAAAACTCTCATCTTAAGTAGATTAATAAATTAAATAATGGTTCCCCAATACAACTAATTGGCAGATTTTCAGCTAGTACTTTGTATGCTTATTTATTTCGTTTTTTTGACGTTTTTTTATCCAATCAGAACAATGGCATTCGCTATATTGCCTCACGAAATTCGCCCATTAAGTAAGTATGAATAAAACAAAACGGAAGCAACAAAATAACATTCACAAACTCCCCCCATGCGCAAATCGAATAAATAATGCTGATTTCTTATGGTTAATATTTCGATCAATTTTGTTAACTTTATACTTCACAATCAACTCAGCCATTCAGGAAATTTGATTCAACACAAATGTAGTTTTTTATTCATAGTCTTTGAATTAATACTTCGTCCATTTTCTTTTTTTTATAAAAAAGAAAAAAATTTCTCTATCAAAAGAGCATTTTTAGCGCCTAAACATTCCCAAACTATACCAGTAGGTCTACTAAAATGGAGCATGATGAATCGTTTTAACATAAGTGGTCACGCTCATAAACGAGCCAACTGAATTCGCTATTACTTTGTGATATACGCCCCTACCACGTACTAAAAAAACATAAGATATGCGATTTTATTTATTTTGTATATTTAGCCTATTGGGGGCAAAATGTAGCCATGCTCAGTTTAACCATACCATTTATCATACCGTTCTATGGGAAGTCAAGGACACCGTTCATGATAAAACTTCTTATATTTTAGGTACTTCGCATGCTTTTGGAAGCAAATTTTTTCATACCATGTCCACAGCCTACAAAAAATTAAAGCAGGCCGATTTAGTACTCTTACAAACGATTGGCAATGATGCTAATCTTTGGACTGTAGTAAAAGACAGGGTTGATAACCCAACGTTGGAAAAGTTATTGAATAGAAGTGAATTGCAATTTATTGCTGAAAAATTTCAAGGCAAGCCGTATCAAAAACTTCATTTGCACGAACTCGATTTATACCTTAGTTTAGAATATTTTAGAGATGTCTGCGAAGGGTGTAGCGAACGAGATGATTTTCGGAATATGGATACCTATATAGAGAATTTGGCAGCAATGTATAATATCCCAACCAAAGGATTTGAAAAAGGAGAAGATCGATTTAAGCAGCTCAAAGAAGAATATGTCCCTCGAAATTCTGAAATTCTTCAAATTAAACGTCTCAAAATTTTGATAAAAGGACTTAAATCCAACCACCATACCTTGGAAGATGAATGTGACTTTGTCATGGACTATCGAGATATGGAACTGCCCTTTGCGTTCAGAGATCCATGCCCTACGATTTATCCACTTATAACGGAACGGAATAAGCAGTGGGCTGACTTGTTACCTCAATACTTGGAGGAACACAACTGTTTTGTAGCTATTGGTTGGTACCATCTACGCTACGACTGTGGTTTATTAATGCAATTATTAGACAAGGGTTTTGAAATTCGACCTATTGATATGTGGAACTAAGTACACAGTGTTCTAAAAAAACTTATTCCCCATCGTCTAAAATTTCTTTTACACGCCCCACCTCACCAGTATCTAGGCGTACTTTTATGCCATGTGGATGAAATTTGCTTTTGGTTAGTATATTTTTAACATAGCCCTCAGTCAACAATCCCGTAGCTTGATCCTTTTTTAGCACAATAGCTACTTCTGCTCCTACCTTTATATCTGTTCTGTTCCGTCCGTCCATTCTACTTATTTGTTCTTTGTCTTTTGCGACTTATTTTTTGAATTTCTATTGCCTGTTTTTTTTCTATAATTAGTCCCTTTAGAACGGTTGGCATTTTTATTCTTGTTGTTGTATTTCTTTTTTCGCCCACCTCCACGCAACTTATATTCTGGACCATCACCCAACGCTTGAGGAAGTCGTATTTGAGGAATTTTTGACTCGATTAATTTTTCGATTCTAGAAAATTTATACATATCGTCCTCATTCACCAAGGTCAATGCAACCCCTGTAGTAGAAGCACGAGCGGTACGTCCTACCCTGTGGACATAATCAGCAGCATCGCCTGGAACATCATAATTGATGACCAAATTAATGTCTTTGATATCGACCCCACGACTCAATATATCAGTAGCAACAAGAATACGAACCGTTTTTTGTTTAAACTCCAGCAATACTTTTTCTCGACTATCCTGATCCAAATCAGAAGAAATTCCAGCGACAGAATAGCCCTCTTTTCTAAGCGAACGAACAATATCAAATACCTTTCGTTTGGTAGACGTAAAAATTAAAATTCGCTCATACTCTGGTTTATCTGCCAACAAACTATGAATCAAAGGTGTTTTTTGATGATCATAAGTTAGATAAGCTGCTTGCAAAACTCCTTCAGCAGGTTTATCTAATGCAATATTAATCGTTTGAGGTTTTGTCAAAATCTGGTTGGCTAAGGTTCTAATTTTGGGTGCCATAGTAGCACTAAACATTAGGTTTTGGCGTTTTTTGGGCAAATAAGAAATAATTTTCTGTATATCCTCCAAAAAGCCCATATCCAGCATTCGATCAGCCTCATCCAAAATCAGATGTTCGACATTTTCAAACTTTACATATCCTAAATTCAGATGAGAAATCAACTTCCCTGGAGTGGCAACAATGATATTGCTTCCTTGGGTCAAAGCTCGTTTTTGTTGTGCAAAATCATCACCTCCACTACCTCCATAAACAGCAATAGAACTAACTCCTACAAAATAGGCAAAGCCCTGTACCTGTTTTTCAATCTGAATAGCAAGTTCTCGTGTTGGGCAAATCACCAGTGTATTGGTCTGGGGAGTAGGATTTTCAGCAAGTTTATTAAGGATTGGTAATATAAAAGCCGCTGTTTTTCCAGTACCAGTTTGTGCACAAGCAATTAAATCTTGCCCTTCTAATATAAGTGGTATGGCTTGTTCTTGAATAGGTGTTGCATTCACAAAACCCATATAGTCTAAGGCATCTAATAAATCGTAATCTAATTCTAATTCCTCAAATGTCATTTCTCATTAATATATAATACACGCAATTCCTTGCTTCAAAAGTAAGGGGTCTCTTTATCTTAATACTTCAAAAGTAATATTTTTTTCCATAATGCGCTAGGTTTTTTTTTTCTATTGACATATAAACAATCCTTAACTATCGAATAACGCCTACAGGAATCTGGTATTTCTTAATTCCCTGAGCTTGTATAAATTCAATAGGTTGAGAAGGAAAAGCAGCCCCTTCGCTCAAATTTACCCATTTTGCCGTACCACTTTCTGTTTTATTGTGCATAACAACATTGGGCGAAGAAGTCACAGAAAAAGGCAACCAGTTTTCTAATTTGATCTGATTATTGGTTACCAATTCTTTTACAGCCCAAAAGGGCACATATTCTCCTTCCGAGTAAGTTCCTAAGTCATAATTTCTAAACAACAAAGAACTTCCTGCTTCTATGCAAAATGCTCGAAAGCTCTGATTGAGCTGTCCATGATAAATCAACTCAATTAATGTTTGATTCATTTGACCATAGCCCTTCGCCAAGAAAGGAGGATTGGCTTCTGGGTTCACCCGAAACCGTCCATCCTTAGGCATTTCTTTTTCTCCCGAAACAGGCATTAAATACCACATGGCTTGTTTATGGTTGTTCTGAATGGACAACTTAACCTTTTGTCCCTGAACAGGTCTTTCTTCCGTTATTTTTTCCTCTATGTTCTGATAAGAAATGATAGACAAGCCCATTTCCTCCTCCTCCATTACCTCTTCTGGCAAGCTCCGCCCCTTCAACTCATCCACCCCTCCCTTATCATCCATAGAATTGTTCTTCTCTCCTATCAATCCTTTACTTTTTGTAGCGTTTTCTTGTTTCGAGGATAAGTCCTGTTTCTTTTTCTTAAAAGGTGCATCTGTAGCAGCAGGATCAGATTGACTGGCGCAAGCACACAATTGAAACACAAGGAGCAAGCAGAACAAACGGAAAATCAGTTTCATTTTTGGGCATTTTGCAAACAATTAAAAAATAGGCGCAGGAAGATGCCTTGAGAATTCCCATCCCCCTTTATCTGCCGCCTCTTTTATCATCCATGCCGTATCAATTAATGCCGCCTCTTCGGCTTCGTTTTTTCCAATAAAAGGAGGTAAAACCAATATAAAATTGTCTGCTATACTCAAATTCATAGCAGTAATCAACTGCATCGCTTTATCAACTGCATCTGGTATATCTTTGCAATTTGCTATCGTAAAATCACCTTTTGAAAGCACGGTAGTAGCATCCGTATGTACTCCCAATCGTACTTGAAAATTAGATTGAATCCCAGAAGGCATTAAAAATAAAATAGATTGAGCAATTAAATTTAATTGAGGTGTTGGCATTTTTTCTGTATTTAACAACAAATCTTATTCTTTATATCCAAAGCTCTTTAGCATTTTATCGTCATTTCTCCAATTGTCTTTAACCTTGACAAATAATTCCAAGTAGATTTTCTTGTCTAAGAATTTTTCGATGGCATAGCGAGCATTGATTCCTAATTTTTTTATAGCGGCTCCTTTCTTACCTATGATAATGTTTTTTTGGCTCTCTCTACCTACAAAAATCGTAGCATGTATCCGCACCAAATTTTTCTTAGGATTGGGATCTTCTTGAAAAGCATCCACGACTACCTCACAAGAATAAGGGATTTCTTGGTAGTAGTTCATTAGAATTTTTTCTCTGATAATTTCAGAGACAAAAAAGCGTTCTGGGCGATCCGTAAATTGGTCTTTTGAATAATAAACAGGACCAATCGGAAGATTATCTAAGATAAAGCCAAAAAGTTCTTCCGTTCCTCTTTTGTGCAAAGCAGCAATTGGAATAATTTCCTTAAAATTAGCCTTGTCTTTCCATTCCACTATTTTCTTGAACAAGGTTGGTTGATCAATTAAATCAACCTTGTTTAATACCAAAAACAAAGGCACTTCCACTCCTGCTAATTTCTTAAACAAAGGGTTATCGTTGTCATAAGTTTCTGTTACATCTACCACCAAGACCATAATATCAGCGTCTTTAAAAGAAGTCGAGACAAACTTATTCATACTAGACTGCATCTCGTAAGAAGGATCCTTTATAAACCCTGGAGTATCTGAGAAAACAACTTGATAGTCTTCATCACTTACAATTCCAATAATACGATGACGAGTCGTTTGAGGCTTGTTGGTAATAATAGACATACGCTCCCCAACCAAAGCATTCATTAACGTAGACTTCCCTACATTGGGACGCCCAATAATATTCACAAAACCTGAACGATGCGGCTTTTCCATTTATCTTATTTTGATGTATTTAGTTACTGTTTTTATTCTACATTATTCCGTCAAAAACCCGAACCCAGCTATGCTGGCTCACGAGTGATAACGAACCGACCTCAGGGAGCTCATAAGCGCTAGCGCACTAGCTAACCTAGCAACGCAGTTAATCAACGGAATATTAATTCTAAATACACTGTAACAAAAATTTCTAAATACTTTTTAATTGAGTCTTTTAGTGATCTTCTTTTTCAAATTTTCGCCTTGATAGCGCTGCTATCAGGCTCTAATTTTCATCGAATCTCATTTAAAACGCTCTGTAAAAACCATCCACAACTTTTGTTACAGTGTAACAAATTTTACCTCTTGAAGTAAAATCAACTATCTATATTTTCCCCTATACTTAGGAGCTCTTTGTTCTCCTCCAAATGCATCTCTAGCGTATTTTCCAGTCAACATACCTAGCCCTCCTAGTATAGCACCAATTGCTACAGTTGGCCAAAAAGGATGAAAAGTCAATACCTCTGCCATCATGGTTGACAATTGGCTTTCATTCGCACTATCTAATAAATAGGCATAAAACCCAAAAAATAAGGCTCCGCCCAAAAAACCACTAAAAAAACTAAGTCCACTTTGAATTTGAAGCACAAATCCAACTATTCCTGCCACCAAGGCTATTCCCCACCATCCAATAAAAGTTCCCAAATATCCCATGAGAAAAATAGCTCCAATAGCTCCAAAAAATTTTGTAGTCATATTATACAATTTTAGTAGTTCGTTGTTCTTTTACTTTTCTTTAGCAAAAAACATCCATATCAACCTAATAAAGCTTTTCAACAAACTATTGACCATTTAGCAATAGCGGTTTATCATGCTAGGCAACTACTCCTTTATTTACAAAAAATCATCCTGCTTTTAGCAAAACATCTCTAGCCTCCATCAAGGCAAACCCCAAGAGGTTTTTCCCCCTCCAAAAACTGGGTTGGCAGGCATGTTCGTGTTCTCTGGATAAGCCTATCCCCCATATTGCATCCAATGGGCTAGCCTCCACCAATACCCTACTGCCCGTTTGGAGCAAGTATTCCTTTAATTGAGGATTCTGCCCAAACTTATAAATAGACCCTTGTTTAACAATATCAAAAGCATGTTGGTCCCATACCTTAGCATCAAAATTATGTACCAAACGACCTAATTTTTTAGCTTTTGCAGCCGAACTGCTATTCAATATGCGTTCCACCATCTCCTCATCGTTAAACAATCTAGCTTTTTCTACCATCATCCAATGCTCAGCTGTTTGATAGTTAATTCCATCGACAACAAATGAAGCTGGTGAGTCAAACCATTGACTCAAACACGACGCCCCTATCTGACCATCTTTTTGGGCTTGATGCCCCCAAAAGAAGACATACTTAATACGTTTTTGAGTTGAGACTTCTTTTAGAAGCCATTCTATATTGTATTTTGCCATAACTACAAATTTAAGACTATTTATACAATAAAACATTAATTTTTTGATTTTCCTATCAATCAAGTGGTTTTAAAGCTCAAATATTAATGTTTAAATAACAAGATAATTACCCTCCAAAGCATTATTCTACAAAGGATAATGAATAACACAGTACTAGTAACCAATATACTAAATCCATAGAAGATAAAAAATCATACTTCAGTAGTTTAGGCTAACCAATTAATTCATTTAAATTCTTTAAATTTGTCATCATTTTCTGTTATTTGGCAGCCCACAGGATCATCAATAACAAAGCTAAAGGAGTTGAAAATTTTGTTCTTTTAGCGTTGGTCAGGTCTGTTGCCATTGTCAAAGAAGCTGATTTTTTATCCATACCTTCCTTACCTAAAAATAAGATTAATTTATGCAAAGAATAAAACCTCATTTATTATTAGCATCCAAATCGCCTAGAAGAAAACAACTATTAAATGAACTAGGATTTGACTTTGATGTAGTGCTTCAAGATGTCGTTGAAGATTTTCCAGAGGATTTGCCCAAAGCACAAGTACCCGAATTTTTAGCTCAAAAAAAAGCACAAGCTGTTCGAGGGCATTTAGAAAAAGGAAAAGTTATTTTAGCTTCCGACACCATTGTATTGATGGGAGACACGATTTATCACAAACCGAAGGATTATGAAGATGCGGTTCGCATTTTGAGTGAATTATCGGGTAAGGTACACCAAGTTATTACAGGGGTTTGTTTATTGAGTTTAGAAAAAGAAGTTGTTTTCTCAGATGTTGCTAAGGTTCACTTTGCGCCCATATCCCTAGAGGAAATTGATTTTTATGTCAAAAAATTTCAACCCTATGACAAAGCAGGCGCTTATGCCATTCAGGAATGGATAGGCTTGGCTAAAATCCAAAAAATAGAAGGTGCTTACAATAGTATTGTTGGTTTGCCTACCCAAAAAGTTTATGATGCTTTGAGCAATTTTTAATAATAAAAACCTCATTTTTTAAGGAATATCTTAAAAAATGAGGCCAATAAGATTGTCTTTTTTACAAAATTAAGGCAGACGCTCAATTTTAAACGTCACCTCATACTTTCCAATCTTTTCCAAGGAGATCACCTTTGTTGCTTCTTGAAGCGGAAATGGTCTATCCGTTGATAGTTGCACTAAACTAGATAAGGCTGGATCAATATTCATTAGTATTAACTCTCCATTACCGACCAACTCATCGGCCAACCAATCGGCTACGGTTTGAGAAATTCCACTATTAGATGGCAATGGGGGTTGCTGTCGATCTTTTAATACATTTTTTAGTGCTATCTTAAACATTTCATGATTGGGAACTCCTCCAACATTAGACAGCCAATCCATCGACTCAAAATGTTTTTCTAAGGCTGCTTTAAATAACCCTTCCAATTCTTTCATTGTAAAATCTAAGACATTATGTGGAGAAAAATCCTTATCCATGCCAATTAAAAAATACCCCATAACACTAACAGGAATATCTGCTTCATGCGGCACATTATAACCAAAGATGTTTTCTTCTTCTATAACGGTTAAATTAGCATCAAATGGTATTTCGATTTTCTTACCCACAGGAACATCTTGCCCCAATTGTTTATAAGTAGTTAACAATTGAACTTTTGTACTCCCTTTTATGCCCAATGCTGTTCGCCAATAAATAGCTGCTAGATATGGATCGTCTTGATATTCTTCTGGTTTTATAATTTCTAAATGCGTCGGGGTGAATTTCCAAAGTGGATACATGGTTAAGCCTTTCCATGCAGCTCTAATTTTGGACGGATAATCAGGATCTACTGCATCCTTTTCCCAATCGTATCTAAAATACCAAGTTCCTAAAAATAAATAGACTTTATCCTTATTCTTTGGATGATTAACAGCAGCATGAACTGAATTATTAGGATAGCCACTCCATTTGGCTTTCGTTGATTTAGGGTACCCATCAACCATTTTTTTCGCTGCCCAATCGTATTTATAATAATGATTTCCTGCAAAAAAATAAACATACCGAGTGCTTTGTTTGGGATGATTCAGAGCGGCATCAATCCCACTACTAGGCAGCCCATTCCAAAAATCGGTAATTGGTTTTTTCTTAATTACTTTATCTAGGTTCCAATCGTATAAAAAACAAGTACCTTCCTTGAAAAAATATATATATTTATCTTTTTCCGTTGGATGATTTAAGGCAGCATCTACTCCATCAATGGGCAATCCTTCCCATAATCTAATTGATTTAGGATAACCATCAACGACTCTGTCAATCTCCCAGTCGTATTTGTAATACTGACTTTTATAAAAAAAATAAATAAAATTCTTTCCTTCAGGATGATTTAATGCACAAAACTTATTCATTTGGTTTTTAATTTATTTGGTGAATTTTTATTTGAAGTCTTTTCAAAAATAATGAGCGTCATTAGGAAAAAAAAAGATAATTTTTCAAAAAAAATGCCACTCAAACGCTCAATAAAACCACACAAAACACTAACAAACAACGATTTAAACGCAAAAACAAATTCATACTCAAATAAAACTCATCTACCCCTTCCTTATCAACTATGAAAAACATAAATGATGTGCAGAGTTATTTTTATAATAAAAAATCAACCCATTTCCACAACTTTTTATAGTTCCTTGCATTTGATATAATAAATAAAAAAAAGCTCTTTGATCTCGATTAGTCCAAGAGTTATTAACACACTACTTCGTGAAAAAGGCACGAGCAATCAACGAGGCTGTATGAATAATCCAAGAAGTAGTATAACAATATTCTAATCCAAATAAAACAATGAATTTAAACGATGCAAAAATCCTAATTACAGGAGGTAGTTCAGGACTAGGGAAAGCAATGGCAGAGGTACTGGTAGAAGCAGGGGCAAAAGTTTTAATTACAGGACGAAATGCTAAAAAAGTAGCTGAAGTTGCCCAACAAATAGGCTGTTTAGGTTTGCCTTTTGATATTTCAGATTATCAAGCATTGCCCAACAAAGCTGCTGAATCCATCGAAAAATTAGGTGGCATTGATGTTTTAATTAATAATGCAGGAATTGGAGAGTTCCCGTTATTAGGAGAAATTACCCTTGAGCATTTTGAGCGTGTTTTTTCAACCAATGTTTTTGGTTTGACGCTATTTACTCAAGAACTTTTACCCCATTTTAAAACTCAACAGCGTGGTAGCATCATCAACATTGCCTCAACAGCAGCCCTCAAAGGTTTTGCAAGAGGGTCCATTTATGCTGCTTCAAAATTTGCTTTACGAGCATTAACCCAATGTTGGCAAGCCGAATTGCGCCCCTTAAATATCCGTGTCATGCAAATAAATCCAAGTGAAGTTCCTACTGCATTTAATCAAGCGGATCGCATAGAAAAACCAACTGTTGATTACAAGCTAACCCCCACCGAGATTGCCCATAGTATTAAAGCTGTTTTAGAAATGGATGATCGTGGAATGGTTCCTGAACTATCAGTCTGGGCAACCAATCCTTGGGGCGCACAGTAATTTTTGATGCTTTTTTTGGCGTTGTATTAATTAATAATCATTTTTGTACCTTATTACGCAGTGCAGGACAAAACAGGTAAAGGATACTTATAAAGTATTGTTTAAGCTAAAACCTATATTTCGATCTTAGATCTTAGACCGCTTTGCTTTTAGATGTTAGACCCTATCACAACTTAATAGGGTCTAACATCTAAAAATAGCCCAATGAAACCCTTACTTTATTTAATTCCAATTGTTTTGTCCTGTACACAGACCTTATTATTATATAATACCTGCTTCGTACGTTCTATCACTTTTAGTTTGTAAATTTACCTACGTTGCAGCTCCATGATTTTGATTTTTCATCAACCAACTTATTAAGTACTCGCAATAAAATGGATACACTAGTGTTTGAAACCAGTCTAGCCTTCGCTCAAAAAATGGATGAGCAAGATGCCTTAAAAATCTATAGAGATCAATTTCACTTGCCCAAGCATACAGATGGAAACGACAGTTTATATTTCTGTGGCAACTCTCTAGGATTGCAGCCCAAAAAAGTAGAAAGCTATTTGCAACAAGAATTAAATGATTGGAAAAAATTTGGTGTAGAAGGTCATTTCCATGCTAAAAACGCTTGGATGCCTTATCATGAGTTTTTTAGCAAAAAATTAGCCAAAATTGTTGGTGCTCAGGAGCAAGAAGTAGTTGTTATGAATACCCTAACAACTAACCTTCATTTGATGATGGTTTCCTTCTATCGACCAACAGCCAAACGCCATAAGATTGTTATCGAAAAGGCAGCTTTCCCTTCTGATAAATATGCCATGGATTCTCAAATTCGTTTTCATGGTTATGATCCCCAAGAGAGCCTCATTCAACTTAGCCCTCGCACGGGAGAAGAAACTTTGAGAATAGAAGATATAGAGGCAACACTCCGTGAAAATGCAGATGAGATTGCCTTGGTCATGCTTGGAGGGGTTAATTATTATACAGGGCAATTTTTTGACTTAGAATATATTACTCAAATAGGGCATGAAATTGGAGCCCTCGTGGGTTTTGATTTGGCACATGCAGCAGGTAATGTGGTGCTAAAATTACACGATTGGAACGTTGATTTTGCCGTTTGGTGTCATTATAAGTATTTGAATAGTGGCCCAGGAGCTATTGCAGGCGCATTTGTCCATGACAAGCATTTGCACGATCCCAACATTCCTAGATTTGAAGGCTGGTGGGGACATGACAAAAACACCCGTTTCCTAATGGGCGACACCTTCCATCCTATGGCATCCGCTGAATCTTGGCAGCTTAGCAATGCGCCTGTTTTTTCAATGACTCCTCTATTGGCTTCGTTAGAACTTTTTGATGAAGTAGGAATGGATAAGCTTCAAGAAAAAAGTAAATTGCTAACTGCTTATATGGAATTTCTATTGCAACAAATCGAAACCGATAGAATTCAAATTATAACACCCAGCTCACCCAAAGATAGAGGTTGTCAATTGTCTATACAAGTCAAAAATGGCAACAAAGCCTTATTTGATGCAATCACAGCAAAAGGAGTAATTGCCGATTGGCGAGAACCAGATGTAATTCGAGTAGCTCCTGTTCCGCTTTATAATAACTTTATGGATGTTTATCAGTTTGTAGAAATTCTCAAAAGTGAGCTCTTGGGATAAAGACATGGTCTTATCAATCTATTTTAGTTTTGGCAATTTGAAAATGGCACGATGTCTATATTTTCAAATTGCCATATTTGTTAACAACTAAGGCAACTTCATCCCTTATCACCAATGAAATACTATATTATATCAGGAGAAGCATCAGGAGACTTGCATGGCTCCAACTTAGTAAAAGCATTACAGCAGGAAGACGAAACAGCTAGCATAAGAGCTTGGGGGGGAGATTTAATGGAAGCAGCAGGCGTAGAACTCGTTAAGCACTACAAAGATTTAGCTTTTATGGGTATTGGTCAAATCATAAAGCATCTGCCTACGATATTGAGAAATTTTAGGTTTTGCCGTGAAAACATTCAAGAATTTGCCCCAGATGTTTTGATTTTGATTGATTACTCTGGTTTTAACTTGCGAATTGCCAAATGGGCAAAGCAGCAAGGTTATAAGGTTTTTTATTATATCTCTCCTCAAATATGGGCAACTAGAGAAAAACGAGTACACAAAATCAAATTGTATGTTGATAAAATGTTTGTCATTCTTCCCTTTGAAAAAGAATTCTACCAAAGACACGATTACAAGGTAGAATTTGTAGGGCACCCCTTACTTGATGTTGTGCAGCAACATTGCCCAAATCCTAATTTTCGTTCAGAAGCAAAATTAACGACTCAACCCATTATAGCCTTATTGCCTGGCAGTCGCAAGCAAGAAATTCACTCCATGTTGGGCATTATGTTAACGGTCATAGATGATTTCCCAAACTATCAATTTGTTATTGCTGGAGCTCCATCTATAGCCCCTTCCTTTTACGAATCTTTTATTGCTGAGCGTAATAACATTACCTTAATTCAAAACAAAACCTATGACTTATTAAGCCACAGTCATGCTGCTTTAGTTACCTCAGGAACAGCGACTTTAGAAGCTGCCTTATTTAAGGTTCCTCAAGTAGTTTGTTACAAAGCAAGTGCTTTGTTGTATGCAATTGTCAAGCGAATTATTAAGGTTCGTTTTATTTCTATTGTTAATTTAATTATGGACAAAAAAGTCGTGCAAGAACTAATCCAACACGACTTGAGTACACAGCAGCTAAAGACAGCGCTTCAACAAATAACGGAGGGCACTAAACGACAAGAAATATTAAAAGACTACAACCTCTTATACCAAAAATTAGGTCATCAAGGAGCTTCTAAAAAAGCAGCCAAGAGCATGCTACAATACTTGCGTTCTTAAGCACTCCATTTTACTCAAAAGGCAATTTCCCACAAATGCCTAAAGGAAAATAAAAGTTGATTATACTACTTTCATCTCCTCTTCCTTACTTGCCTTCAAAAACGTCGAGGAGTTAGAAAAGGGTTGGTAAAAACCTAGCTTTTCTCAAAAAACCACTGCCTAAAAAAGATTTTTTTAGGTTTCGAGAAGAGAATGCTTTTCTTTTGCAAAAAAATTTTATTTTGACGAAAAATAATAGGGACTTTTTCTAAGTATCTAATTAGTAGCGTTTTAAAAAGTTATGCTTGATTGAATCCATCTCCTTTTTGTTTTTTTCTAATGAATAGAAAAAATGAAACAAACTGAGCGTAATAATTCAATTGATTTACTAACGATAGCTCATGACGCCACAAAAAAAAGAAATTACCTACAAAATATAATAACAGATAGTTAAACAAGACGATGAAACCAAAACACATTGCCATTGCAGGAAATATTGGGGCTGGCAAAACAACGCTTTGCGAATTGTTAAGCAACAATTTTGGCTGGGAAGTCAATTATGAATCAACAGATGATAATCCTTATTTAGAAGACTTTTATAATGACATGAGTCGCTGGTCTTTTAATCTCCAAATTTACTTTTTAAACAATCGGTACCGACAAATTGTTGAAATTCAAAAAGGAGATACCACTGTTATACAAGATCGTTCTATCTATGAAGATGCGCATATATTTGCTCCTAACTTGCACCAGATGGGGTTGATGGCAACTCGTGACTTTCACAATTATTTTGATTTATTCAAATTGATGAGTTCACAAGTTAATGCTCCTGATTTACTAATTTATCTCAAGGCAAGTGTACCTACCCTAGTCAATCATATCCAAAAAAGAGGGCGTGATTACGAATCAACCATGAGCTTAAATTATCTCAAATCTCTAAATGATAAATACGAAGAGTGGATTAATAATTATGACGCTGGCAAATTATTAGTGCTTGACGTCAATGAGCTAGATTATAAAGATAATATAGAGCATAGGCAATTTGTCATTGATGAAGTTTCCAAGCAACTCAATTTATAAATAATCTCATAGATAGAAATCAAGATAATATTAGAAACCTTTGGTCAAATTACCAAAGGTTTTTTTTGTTTTAGTCTCCTTCCAACCTCTATTTTTATCCTTTTTTTCATTACCATTAATTAACATTATATTTATACAGTATATATAACTCTACACAACCTTAAAACTACCCAAAATCATATTCTGTATTTTACATAAAGCATGGTTTTTTTTACTAGAAATAATCTATTTTTTGCGTCAAAATTTGTTAAAAAGCCTTAGAACCCTTTTTTTTTTCAAAAAGTGTCCATTTTCAAATACCTGCCCCATTCAAAGCATAAAAAACTATAAATCAGAACAGTAAAAAGTGTTAAAACATGTATTTCATCTGTTAAAAATGTAATTATTTGTTAAAAAAAATTAACAAACTGTTATTTTTTTGAGTTTTATATCTACATTAGATACGCAAACTATTTTTATTTAAACTCAAAAAACAAAAGGTTTTTTATGAAACTATTCAACACGCTGCTAGTGTTGTTAGTCTTCTCTATAGGGACCGTTTATGCTCAGAAAACTATTTCTGGAGCAGTAACGGATGAGAACGGCGAAGCAATAATTGGCGCAACGGTATTAATGAAAGGCTCTGCCTCTGGTACCATAACGGATATTGATGGAAAATACTCCATTGAAGTACCAGAAGAAGCTACGGCTCTTTTATTTAGTTACATAGGATATGCTACACAAGAGGTAGAAATTACAGGTACAACACTAAATGTTACCTTATTAGAAGGGGTCGATTTAGAAAAAGTTGTTGTAACTGCTTTGGGAGTTTCTCGCAAAGAAAAATCATTAGGTTATGCTTCTCAAGAAGTCGATGGGGATGACCTTAACAAATCAAGAGATGCCAATTTCTTAAATACCCTGCAAGGAAAAGTTGCTGGTGTACAAATCACAGGATCTTCTAACTTAGGTGGTTCTACTCGTATCCTTCTTAGAGGTGCGGGATCGATCAAAGGAAACAACCAACCTTTATTTGTTGTTGACGGAGTTCCGATTGATAATACCAACTTTGCTGCAATTGGTACAACTGCTGCTGATAAAGATCAAGTTCGTGGTGCTGGTGGTTATGATTATGGTAGCCCTATTTCAGACATCAATCCTGATGATATTGAGTCTGTCAACGTACTAAAAGGACCTGCTGGTGCTGCACTTTATGGTGATCGTGGTTCTAATGGTGTAATCATGATTACGACTAAAAAAGGTTCTAGAGTAAAAGACTCTAAATTACCTATTGGTGTTTCCATCAACTCTAGCATTCAGTTTAACGAAGTTGCTGTATTGCCAACTTACCAAAATCAATATGGTGGTGGTGCAGGAAATACCTTCTCTAACTCTATCCTTGATACCAACCAATTGGTTGCTGACTTAGGATACGATGGAAGTTGGGGGCCTAAATTTGATGGTCAACAAGTTAGACAGTGGGATTCTTACGACGAGTGGGATACCGACAACTATGGAAAAACTAGAGCATGGGAAGCCAATCCTAATAATGTTAAAGATTTTTTCCGCACAGGTTTATTAGCTACCAATAGCATTGCTTTGAGTGGTGCCAATACCCTAGGTTCTTTCCGTCTATCTTACACCAACACTCATCAATTGGGTACGCAAGAAAACTCTAAGTTGAATAGACACAACCTTGGGTTTAATGCAGACTACAAATTGACCAAGAAACTAACAGCAAGAGCCTCTATTAATTTCGTAGCAAACGAAGGTAATGGCCGCCCTCTTACAGGATATGGTGAATCTATTATGGCGGAGTTCAATCAGTGGTTCCAAAGACAACTGAACATGGATCGCCTAAGAAACTACAAAAACCCAGACGGAACTCAACGTACTTGGAATAGAAACAGCGAAATAGATGGTACTCCTCATTACTGGGACAACCCATTCTGGGAGCGTTATGAAAATGGTCAAAGAGATAGAAGAGAGCGTCTATTCGGAAATGTTGGTCTATCGTATGCTATCACTGATTTCTTAACCATTAGTGGTCGTGCCATGACTGATTTTTATACCGATCGTCGTGAAGAATGGATCGCAAAAGGAGGTGTTAAAGAATCTAAGTACTCTGAAGATGTTCGCTTCAAAAGAGAAAACAACTATGAGGCTAAATTAGCCTTCAACAAACGTTTTGGAGAGCTTATTTCTCTAAATGCTTTTGCTGGGATTAACTTCCGCAAAAACATCTATACACTTAATGCAACTAGTACACAAGGGGGACTTAACACCGCTAATTTTTACAACTTAAGTAACTCTGTATCGAATGTTATGATTAATGACTTCATGACACAACAAGAAATCTTCTCTACCTTCTTCAATGCATCGGTAGGATTTAAAGATTTCCTTTATGCTGATATAAGCTACCGTTTTGATGTTAATTCAACGCTACCTACGGACAATAACTTGTACCACTATTACTCTTTTGGTGTAAGCTTTATTTTCTCTGAAGTTTTGCCTAAAAACAATATTTTATCGTTTGGTAAATTTAGAGCTTCTTATGGTCAAACAGGTAGTGGTACACAGCCTTACCAATTGGAAACTACTTACTTTACCAATCCTAGTTTTGGTAGCAATGGTATGAGTACTGTTCCTAATGACTTAAACAACTCTGAGCTACAACCAGAGCGTAGTAATGCATTTGAAACTGGTTTGGACTTAAGATTCCTAAAAGGTCGTTTAGGAATAGACTTTACTTATTATAACCAAGTAACTAGCAACCTAATCTTTGGTGTGAGCCAATCTGCTTCTACAGGTTATACTACTCGTCAATTGAATGCAGGTAAAGTACTAAATCATGGTATTGAAATTGCTGCTTATGGTACTCCTGTAAAAGTAAATGGTTTTAGATGGGATCTTGGATTCAACTTTGCTAAAAACAACAATACGGTATTAGCATTAACAGAAGGTACAGATAATATTCGTTTGTCTTCTTTGTTTGGTGTTGCTTTAGAAGCTAGAGTTGGTGAATCTTATGGTACTTTTGTTGGTACAAACTTCGTTTATGACGAGAATGGCAACAAACTAGTAGATGCTGCTACAGGTCTTTATGCAAAAACCGACGATGTTGAGGCATTGGGTTCTGTATTGGCTGATTTTACAGGTGGTATTTCTACTACCCTATCTTACAAAGGTATTTCTTTGTACTTATTGTTTGATTTCCAAAGTGGAGGAAAAGTATTCTCATTGACCAACCAATGGGGTAAATACTCTGGTATGTTGGCAGAAACTGCTGAAAATGGTATTCGTGAAAATGGTATCGTTGTAGACGGTATTGCTGCTACACAAGATGCTGATGGAAATTGGGTAAGTTCAGGACAGCCTAACACCACTAATGTAGATGCACAAACTCATTTCTTTGCTAACCAAGGTTATGTAATTAAGGCTGCTGATATTTATGATGCTAGTTTCGTTAAGTTTAGAGAAGCTCGCTTAGGTTATACCTTCCCGAACAAAATGTTTACTAAGACTCCTTTTAGAGATGTATCTATTTCTGTTGTAGGAAGAAACTTAGCTATCCTTCACAAAAATGTTCCACACATTGATCCTGAAGCAGCTGTAAACTCTGGAAATGTTCAAGGTTTTGAAGGCGGACAATTGCCTACAGAACGTTCTATTGGAATTAACCTAAACCTTAAATTCTAATCAAAAACGAAAATTATCGAATTCTTATGAAAATTCAATTTAATAAATATATCAAATATGGACTGTTTAGTGTTTGTATGGCTGCTAGCTTATCGGCTTGTAAAAAGCACTATGAACAATTAAATACAGATCCTAATGAACCAAGTAGCACTTCTACTTCATTTCTGTTGAGCAATGCACAGAAATATATGATGGATTTTACTTGGGATGAGTGGTTCAATAGCCGCAGAGGGAATCAATTGGCTCAATATTGGGCATCGAACCAATATAGCAATGAATCTAGATATGCATTTAGAGTAGGGGTTACCAATAATTATTGGTCTTATTTTTATTCTCGCCCATTACAAGATTTGCAAGAAATTATTCGTCTGAATGAGACTGCGCCTAATGATTATATTGGTTTTGGTAAAACTGAAAACCAAATTGCTGTTGCCAAGGTGTTACAAGCTTGGTTATACCAAAACATGACCGACTGTTGGGGACCAATTCCATTTTCTCAAGCACTACAAGGTGCGGAGTATCCTTTTCCTAAATACGATTCTCAAAAAGAGGTCTATACTGGTTTATTAGCGAAGTTGGATGAAGCTATTAATGCTTTTGACGTGAGTGACAATTCTTTAAAAGGAGATGTTATTTATGATGGTGATGTAGTCAAATGGAAAAAATTGGCGAACTCACTAAAAATGCGTGTTGCACTTCGTATGGCAGATGTAGAACCTACTACAGCGGCTACAGCTGTATCAGAAGCAATTGCCAGTGGTGTATTTGAATCTAATGCAGACAACGCCTTATTTTCTTATGTAGCAGGTGCTCCAAACAACAATCCTCAATCGGAAGATTACAAAACTCGTAACGACTTTGCAGCTTCCAGTACTATGGTTGATGAGTTACAGCGTTTAAATGATCCAAGAGTTGGCTTTTATTATGCTCCTGCTGTTAATTCAGGTAACTATGTTGGAGAAGTTTATGGTCTTTCTGAAGCAAATGCTGCCTTAACTGCTAATGATGATATTTCTCAAAGAAACGCACAAGTATTGGCTGAAAGCGCTCCTGGTATCTATTTGGATTATGCACAGGTAGAGTTTATGTTGGCAGAAGCTGCTGAACGTGGTATTTCTGGTGCTGGTGATGCTGCTACCCATTATAACAATGGTATCACGGCTTCTATGCAATTCTGGGATGCACAAGCTACGCTTTCTCTAACAGATATTAACAACTATATTGCACAAGCTACCGTAGATTATAATACCTTAAGAGGTTCTGAATCTTGGAAGAAAATCATTGGTCGTCAAAAATGGATTGCTTTGTATATGCAAGGAATTCAAGGTTGGGCAGAGTATAGAAGATTAGATTTCGGTATTCTTCAAGCTCCTGCTGATGGTACCTTGGAAGGCACAAGCATTCCTCATCGTATGATATATCCTAATGATGAACAAACCTTAAATGGCGATAAATACGCAGAAGGTGTTTCTCTTTTAGGAGGTACAGATAACTTAGATACCAAACTATGGTGGGACGTTAATTAATCAACAACCTGCTTTTTGATATTAAAAAACTGCAAGTCATGTGACTTGCAGTTTTTTTTTGTTAAGACTTTACAGAAAGGCTTACTAAAATGATTACAAACCAACAGTTGCTTTTGTCAAAATAATGTGAAGATTATCTAAAAGTTAATATAAAACTATATATCATTTATTTTAATCACTAAATTTAGAATCATACATTGACCGCAAAAATTAAAAACCTATTCCTTAGCGTTCAATCTTTCAAAAAGAGTACATTTGTACTCTACAGAACACAATCATTATGTTTCGTACAATACCTTATTATTTTGTTATCCTAATTTTTAGCTTAACGCTAAATGCCTGTAATCAAATGTCAAAAGAAAAAGAAATAGAAACTACCGTACAAGATGCTGTAGTTAAAGCGCCAATCGCTGAAAAAAAAGATTCTGTTATCGTTACACATGGTCATACTAGAGTAGATCCTTACTTCTGGATGCGTCTAACTGATGAACAAAAAAATGCAAAAAATCCTGATGCCCAAACTCAAAAAGTGCTGGATTATCTAAATGCAGAAAATGCTTATTTGACTTCCAAAATGCAGCATACAGAGGCCTTCCAAGAAAAGCTATACACCGAAATCGTCGATCGAATCAAAAAAGACGATACCTCTGTCCCCTATTTCAAAAATGGTTATTGGTATTATACCAAGTATGAAAAAGGGCAAGAATATGCTATTCATTGCCGAAAAAAAGGAAATTTAGAGGCTAAAGAAGAAATTATGCTCAATGTCAATGAACTGGCAGAGGGACATAGTTATTATGCTGCTACGGGTCTGAGAGTTAGCCCCGACAATAAAATACTAGCTTTTAGTGAAGATGTGGTTAGTCGCCGTATTTATACCGTTCGTTTTAAAAATTTGGAAACGGGAGAATTTTTGCCCGAACGCATTCAAAATACAGACGGCAGTGGTGCTTGGGCTAATGACAACAAAACTTATTTTTATACAACTAAAAATGAGGTGTCGCTCTTATCTGAAAAAATCTTGCGTCACCGCCTTGGAGATGATGTAGCCAACGATTTTATCGTTTATTTTGAACGGGACCCTTCCTTTTATATAGGCGTGTATCGATCCAAATCTGGTAAATACATTATTATTTACAATAAGAGTACTATTTCTAGTGATTTTCATATCCTAAATGCCGATCGTCCAGAAGATGCTTTTGAGCAGTTTGCGACTAGAGAACCGCATCATGAGTACAACATAGATCATTTTGAAGATAAATTTTATGTTGTGACCAATTGGAAGGCTCAAAACTTCCGCCTAATGGAAACTCCTGCCAATGCAACAAGCAGAGAAAATTGGAAAGAAATTATTCCGCATCGCAAAGATGTTCTATTAGAGGACATAGAGGTGTTCAAAAACTATTTGGTGGTTAGTGAACGTGGTAATGCGACGACCTCTATCAATATCATTGACCAAAAAACACAACAACAACACAGCATAGATTTTGGAGAAGATGCTTACGTGGCTTACGTTGGTAATAATCCTGAATTTGATACCGAAAAACTACGCTTTGGCTATTCTTCCTTAACGACCCCTAGTTCCGTTTATGATTATAATATGGGGACTAAAGACAAAGAACTCAAAAAGCAAACCGAGGTTGTTGGAGGGCACGATCCCAACCAATACGTAACTCAACGTTTATTTGCCAATGCCAGAGATGGTAAAAAAATTCCTATTTCTATTGTTTACAAAAAAGGAATGAAACTCGATGGCAAAAACCCGCTTTTACTTTATGCTTATGGTTCTTATGGCTCTTCAATGGACCCATGGTTTAGTTCAACTAGATTGAGCTTATTGGACAGAGGTTTTGCTTGGGCAATTGCGCATATTCGTGGTGGTGAAGAAATGGGACGAGAATGGTATGAAGATGGGAAAATGTTCAATAAAATAAACACCTTTAACGACTACATTGATTGTGCTAAGTATTTGATCGATGAAAAATATACCGCTAATGATCACTTATATGCTATGGGAGGCAGTGCTGGTGGTTTATTGATGGGTGCAGTGGTCAACATGGCACCAGAGCTTTTTAATGGAGTGATTGCTGCTGTTCCATTTGTAGACGTTGTTTCTACTATGTTGGACGAAACCATTCCGTTAACGACCAATGAATTTGATGAATGGGGCAATCCTAAAAACAAGGATTCTTATGACTATATGCTATCTTATTCGCCTTATGATCAAGTAAAAGCTCAAAATTATCCCAATATGTTAATCACAACAGGGTTGTTTGATTCTCAAGTTCAGTATTGGGAGCCTGCCAAATGGATTGCAAAATTAAGAGATCAAAAAACAGATCAGAATCTATTAATGATGCACACCAATATGGAAGCTGGGCATGGTGGTGCTTCGGGGCGTTTTAAGCGTTTTAAAGAAACCGCTTTAGAATATGCCTTTTTATTGGACCTAGAAGGCATCAATCAATAGAATATCGAATAGAGGTTGTTGCTGCTATCAACTGGTAAATTTTGAAAATTTGAAAATAGAGTTACATCAACTCATTTTCAAATTTTCAATTTTACAAACACAAGCTACTAGAATTTTCAACAACAAAAAAATCATACTTACATGATTTATAAATATTTAATCCCATTTTACAAGGCGAAATGATTATTCTTTGTATTTTGCGCGCCAACAAACTAATGGTCGGTACAAAATTAACTTAATAATGCCTTATATCGTATATGCTCTCTGCTTGCTCCTATTAGCAAGTTGCATTAATCAACCAGAACAAAGCACTGAAGAAGCCTTATTAACTCGTAAAGAAATTTCAGTGGTTCCCCTTCCTCAAAAAATAACAAAGACCTCCTCTACTTTTGTACTCAATAAAGAAACCGTCCTCGTTGCAGATGCTGCCTATGAACAAGAAGCACAGTATTTAAAAAACTTGCTGAATGCCTCACTTTTTTTTGAGCTAAAAACAGCTCCAACAATGCCCACTGGTTCCACTAATTACATTCAAATTGGGACGCTTAAATCAACAGAAACAACCACTGCGGAAAGCTACTATATGAATATTGACAGTAATGGAATTAGCATTAATAGTGCAGATGCAGCAGGTATATTTAGAGGTATTCAAACCTTACGTCAATTGTTTCATCCTAATTTTCACCAAAAAGAAAAACGTTCTGCTTGGGGGCTTCCTACCCTAACCATTAACGACAGTCCAGCCTTTAAATGGCGAGGTATGTTACTTGATTGTTGCCGCCATTTTTTTAGCAAAGAAGTAATTAAAAAATACATTGACCTCTTGGCTTTTTATAAAATGAACACCTTACACTGGCATCTAACAGAAGATCAAGGTTGGCGTATAGCAATCGATAAATATCCTAAATTGGCAGAAATTAGCGCTTGGAGAACAGGAAAAGATGGAAAACCTTATGGAGGTTTTTACAGTAAGGAAGACATCAAAGAGCTGGTTGCTTATGCACAAGAACGCCATATTACAATTGTTCCTGAAATTGAGCTACCAGGTCATTCTCAGGCAGCCATTGCTGCTTACCCTCATTTGTCTTGCACAGGCAAACAACTGGAAGTAGGAACCAAATGGGGAGTGTTCAAAGATGTTTATTGCGCTGGAAATGATAGCACCTTTCAATTTTTGGAAGATGTATTAACAGAAGTTATTGAGCTATTTCCAAGCCAATACATCCATATTGGAGGGGATGAATGCCCCAAATACAGATGGGAACATTGTGCAAAATGCCAAAAGAGAATCAAAGAGGAGCAGCTAAAAGATGAACACGAATTGCAAAGTTATTTTATCAAGCGAATCGCTAAATTTCTGGCTCGTCATAATAAAAAGCTTATTGGTTGGGATGAAATTTTAGAAGGAGGGTTAGCCGAAAATGCAACTGTTCAATCTTGGCGAGGGATGGGAGGTGCTTTAGACGCTGCCAATCAAAACCAATATGCAATCAGTTCACCAACCAGTCATGCTTATTTTGACTATAAACTCAATGCCATTGATTTAGAAAAAGTCTATTCATTTAACCCAATCCCTAAAGCACTTCCCACAGAAAAACATTCCTTTATTTTGGGAGGAGAATGCAATATGTGGACTGAACGAGTTCCCAATGAACAGGTCTTAGATCAAAAGGTTTTCCCTAGATTATTGGCAATGGCAGAAGTGCTTTGGTCTGCTCCTGTGGAACGTGATTACCCTGCATTTTATCAACGAGTACAAGGACAATATCCTAGCTTAGATGCTTTTGATGTGCACTACGGTGCCGAAACTGTTCCTATTCGTTTAGAGACATTTACCTCAACCCAAAGCATCAATATTAAGTTGACCAAAGGAGCTGAAGATCTGACTTTATATTATACAACAGATGGCTCAACTCCTTCTACCAACGCTCAAAAATACGATGGAGCCATAGCCCTTAAGGAAAATACCATCTTAACGGTTCAGGCCTTTAAAAAAGAAAAACCTTATGGTGAAGCGCTATCTCGAACATTTAATAAACATTTGGCAAATGGACTAGAGCCTATATTGAGTTATAATTATAGCTCTTATTATACAGGTGGCGGTATCGCAGCAGTAACGAATGGCGCTCGTGGAAGTGGTAATTTTAGAGATGGAAATTGGCAAGCGGTTCAGAAGGTACCAATGGAAATAACAATTGATTTACAAAAAACGCAGCCTTTATCGAAACTAGCGGTTTCCTTTTTTCAAAAACAAGACTCATGGATTTTCTTACCCGTTGAAGTTGATTTTTTTACTTCTGATGATGGCAAAAGATTTTCACTCGTTGGTAGCATCAAAAACACTACTTCTCCTCAAAAAGAGGGGGAGTTTATAGAGTCCTTTGAGCTTCCATTAAAAGATCAGTCGGCAAGATATGTTCGGCTAAAAGCCCACAATATTGCGCATTGCCCTGATTGGCATGCAGCCGCTGGAGCGGAGGCTTGGCTGTTTATTGATGAATTCATTGTAGAATAAAGAAATTTGTGCACATGATTGAAATTTGCTTAGATAGTCCTAGTGCAGCCCTCCTAGCTCAACATTATGGTGCTCAACGAGTAGAACTCTGCGCCAATTTATTGGAGGGCGGAACTAGCCCCAGTGCAGGTTGTATTGCAGCAACAAGAAAAGCGATAGATATTGATCTTTTTGTTATTATTCGACCTAGAGGGGGGGATTTTTATTATAATGCTTATGAAATAGAGCAAATGAAACACAACATCAAATTATGCCAGTCTTTGGGGGTAGACGGTGTTGTGATTGGAGCCCTAAATATAGATGGTAGCATCGATCTTAAAACAACTCAATCGCTTGTTGAATTAGCTCGTCCTATGCGTATTACCTTTCATCGTGCTTTTGATCGATGCAGCAATCCTTTTCAAGCCTTAGAACAATTGATTGATTTAGGTGTGGATAGAATATTAACTTCTGGACAAAAGAAAACAGCGATTGAAGGACAAGACTTGATCCAAGGGTTAATCCAAAAAGCCAATGGGCGGATTGTTATTATGCCAGGTGCTGGAGTCAATCCGCAGAATATCCTAGCCCTAAAAACAATCGGAGCGACTGAATTTCATTTTACAGCGCATCAAACAATTGAGCAGATAGAAGGGTTTAAACACCCCCACTTTCCAAGCACAGAATATCAAAAAAAAGTTTTTGATGTAGAAAAACTCAAATCTTGCCTAAATATTATTAACGGAAATTAATTCTCTTAAGTAACTAAGCATGTCTCAAAATTATCCATATAGCCTTTTTTTTCTCTTGCTTATTTTTTCGGCTTGTTCTAAAGAAATCCAACCAATTGAAACCATTTCTTTGAATGGAGATTGGCAATTTAAACAAGTTGGTAAAGAAGGCTGGATAAAAGCTAAGGTACCTGGCGTTGTACAACTGGATTTGCTAAGAGCGGGCTTAATTAAAGATCCATTTTATGGCCGTAATGAAAAAGAAATCGGTTGGATTGAATTAGAGAATTGGGAATATCAACGAACATTTGAGCTTAGCGCAAGCTTACTAGAACAAGACGTAATTGATTTAGTCTTTGACGGCTTAGATACTTATGCCGATGTCTATATTAACGGTCAAAGCATATTACAAGCTGATAATATGTTTTGCACTTGGCGAGTTAATTGCAAACCCTATCTTAAAGTAGGGGAAAATAGCATCCAAGTACGATTTAAATCTCCTATTAAAGAAAAAGAAGCGGCTTACCATCAATTGGGCTATCAATTGCCTGCTGGGAATGATGCAGGTGCTATCAAAGTAAGTCCTTTTGTTCGAAAAGCCCCTTATCATTTTGGTTGGGATTGGGGGCCAAGAATGGTGACAATGGGAATATGGCGTCCCGTTCGCATAGAGGCTTATCGTTTTGCTAAGGTGCATGATGTTTATTTTGAACAAGTAAATATCTCCCCAGAACAGGCGCATATTAATACGCAAATTGAAATTGAGTATTTGGAGACAGCAGAAGAAACCTTAGAGCTTCTGATTAAACAAGAAGGAAAGTTGCTTAAAAAGGCTCCGATCAAAGTCACTCCAGGAACTAAAACTTATCAATTGGACTTCACCTTACAAAAACCTAAACTTTGGTGGTCTAATGGTTTGGGCGAACCTCATTTAAATCAGTTTACTGTAGAATTAAAAAGGGGAACTCAAATATTGCACACAGAAACTCAAAAAATTGGCTTAAGAAAGATTGAGCTCATACAAGAAGCGGATTCTATTGGAACAAGCTATTATTTTAGGCTAAATGGACAAGCTGTTTTTATGAAGGGAGCGAATTATATTCCTCAGGATAACTTGTTGCCCCGTGTCACTCACAAACAGTATGATAACCTCATTCAAAACGCAGTAGATGCCAATATGAATATGTTGCGTGTTTGGGGGGGAGGAATCTACGAAGAAGATTATTTTTATGACCGCTGTGATGAAAAAGGCATCTTGGTTTGGCAAGATTTTATGTTTGCTTGCGGTATGTATCCTAGCGATACTTCATTCTTAAAAAACGTACAAAAAGAGATACAACAAAATGTCCGCCGTCTTAGAAATCATGCCTGTATTGCGCTTTGGTGTGGCAATAATGAGATGGAAGTTGCTTGGAACAATTGGGGCTGGCAAAAACAATTTGGCTACTCTCCCATCGATTCCACCACGATAATAACAGGTTATCAAACCATTTTTAAGCAATTAATCCCCGAAACATTAAAAAAATTGAGTCCACATCGCCCCTATGTTTCTAGTTCTCCTCTAAGCAATTGGGGAAAAGCTGAAAATTTCAACCACAAAAGTATGCATTATTGGGGGGTGTGGCATGGTAGGGAGCCTTTTGAAAATTACCCCACTAATGTGGGGCGTTTCATGAGCGAATATGGTTTTCAATCTTTTCCTGGCATGAAAACAATTGAAGCTTTTGCTGATTCTAGCCAATGGAACCTAGACTCAGAAGTGATGCAACATCATCAAAAAAGCTATATCGGCAATGGCATGATTCAAAAACATTTAGAAAGCTACTATCCTAAAGCGACTTCTTTTGAAAATTTTGTTTATCTAAGTCAATTGACTCAAGCCTATGGGCTGACCTTAGCAATAGAAAGCCACCGACAAAGTAAAGGGCACTGCATGGGAAGTCTGTATTGGCAAATCAACGATTGTTGGCCTGGACCATCTTGGTCTAGTGTTGATTATTTTGGGCGTTGGAAAGCGCTACATTACAACATTCGTAGTTTGTACCAAGAAGTTTTGTTAAGTGCCAAAAAACTGGACAAAAATCGATTACAGCTAGATTTGGTCTCTGATCGAAAAGATCCCGTTGTGGGCAATTTGCAGCTAGAAGTGCTCAATTTTGATGGAAAAGTCATCAACACTAGACAAGAAAATAAGGTTAAATTAGTTCCTGGTCAAGCAGGTTTATCCTTTGAATATAATATTTCAACGTTATTAAAACAACAGCCCAATAATGCCGTTGTACTCCGCCTAAATTTTAAGGGCAGCGATTTTAATTATCAGCGCTTGTATTATCTGGAAATTCCCAAAAAATTACACTTAAAAAAGCACACACTAAACAGCCAACTCATAGCCACTCAAGCTGGTTATCAGTTAACCTTAAAAGCCAATACATTGGTCAAGAATTTATTGGTAAGCGTAAATGCCGCAGGCAATTGGAGTGATAATTATTTCGATTTAATGCCCAATGAAGAAAAAACAATTGAATTAAAAACAACCGATAAGTTCCAAGCAAAAGATATCCAGTACTTATCCATTAATGATCTTTTAAATTAGCTTATTTCGTTTGGGCATTTTAATAACGATGAGTAGTAATTTTTTAACTTTTTGTTATTTTTTTTACACCGATTCCTTTTTCATTTTCTAGACGAAAAAAATAAGTTCCTGCGGGCAAAGAGGACATATCGATAACCGTTCTACTACTTTTTACGGTAAGTTGTTGGACTCTTTTCCCTTGCAAATCTAAAATGGTGATGGTGCTCTTAAGTCCCCCCATATCTATCGTAATGGTTACTTCCTTTTGGGCAGGATTGGGATAAACTCCAAAATCTAAACTAGGCTTTAAATTTTTGGGTAAAGAAGTTGCATCAACTTCTTTATTTGCTTTAATAATAGGGCGAATTCCTTTTCCTGTATAATGTTCTATTTCTACGTAGTACAAATCATTTTGTAAGCCTGCAATATCAATAACAGATCGTCTATCTTCGCAAAGTCGCTGTATTTTTATAACCTGCAAGTTATTATCTAATAATTTGGCCACACTATTCTCTAAACAAACCTCCCAATCTATCTCTATTTCTTGTTTTGGAATATTTACAATCACTTTAAAATCTAACTTGGGTTTATTGGTTATCTGAGCAATTGTCATGGTATTTATCAATAGGAATAAGGTAATAGTAGTTCTTAGAGCTCGTATCATATATATTTCTTTAGATTAATGAAGTGTTTTTCGCCAATCAAGGTAATCATTTAGAAAATAAAATACGAATAAATTAGATAAGTAATCCTTTAAATTGTCATTACTTTATTCATTATTTATAACCAATTGCTGATAAATATACTGCCTACGATTGTCGTCCAAAACCATCCAATAAACCCCAGCTCCAAGGTTAGAACCTTCCAATACAATGCTCCCCTTTGACTTAGACAATGCCTTCAAAAAAACAAGTTGTCCCAACGAATTATACAAAGAAAGCTTGGGACGTTCTTCTTGAATAAAATTGGGCAGTTCGTAAAATATTGTTGCTGTTTTAGCAAAAGGATTGGGTTGACAACTTAGAGACAGTTGCCCTTCTACTCTATTCAAATGGGTAAGATTATACAAACAAGCATTGCTATCAGAAACCGTTGCCAAAGAATTATAATTTAATGCCGTAGAATCCATACAGCCATAAATCAAGCAACGCTCCAACAATTTATAGACATCTAGTTTTCCATACCCCCAATGAATATTGGGCAAAGCCATTACCTCTAAGAACACAAAAGAATCTATCCTTGCACTATTCTCTAAAGCCTGCAAAACATCTGCATAATTAGCATAAGGCTTGCACTGAAAATAGAGCGCAACAGCGCCAGCAACCATTGGAGCGGACATCGATGTTCCTCTATTAAGGATGTGCCAACCGTCTTGATCTAGGCGATTATTAGGGCTACTTTTGTAATAATTGAGTGTAGACAAAGGAGAGGCAGACATCACTTGCCCACCAGGAGCAGTTATGTTGGGCTTTTGCAGTCCTGTCCGTGTTGGTCCCAAGCTTGAAAAAGCCGAAATGCCATTTTGAGGAAAACCACTAGTTCCTATGTTTAAGGTGTCTCCCAACCAAGAAACGATATGGGTTCTATTTTGGTAAGAACCAACCGTCACCACCTTATCAGAACAAGTCCAATAGCCGACAATACTTTGAATATTATCTGGGTTTTTGTAATTGGGAATCGAGACATTTTCCAACATATTTGAGGTCTTTAATAAAACAGCATGGCTCCAAATGTCATACTTACCCGTGCCTGTTGTGGTCAGTTGCCACTGTCCCAAATTAGATGCAGAGTGGATATTTATAGCAACCTCATAGGCATCTTCATACTGGTCAACATTAATTTCTAAGGTGACGGGGTTGCCTCCTGCATCTGTAAATAAAACCTGCGAAAGTGTTGCTATAGATCCCGTAAAAGCAAAATCTTGTAAGATATTATAAGTTGCTGTTTGTGCTATTATTTGTTGTGTTTGTGGGTTGATCAGTTGAAAAGAAAAGTCAACAGCAGAAAAATTAGCGGTATCAGCATATAAATCAAAATGCATCTTCTGCTTACTATTATGATACTCAAAACGAGTTTGAGATAAGCTATTGTTTAAATCTACTCCCAAATGGACAGGATAACTACGTGCATTTCCTCCTGCTTGAACCAAAGCCCTTCCCGATTTAGCCATTAACATATTGTCAATCAACTCTGAATACAAATCTTTGCCATCGTGACCACTGGCATAACTTCCCACACTAGAATTAATGACACAAGCTTGTCCCAAAACATCTGCTTTGCTAAATATATAATGAACAGCATCTACAAATTTGGACAAAAATTGGTTGCCTAAGGAGACTTTTACGCAAGCCAAATCCGCATGAGGAGCAATCCCTAAATATTTGCCAGAAGCTCGCCCATTTCCTCCTGCCGTTCCCATAACATGAGACCCATGTTGCCCTGGCACGTGTGTACACTGATGATTATCAATCACAGCTTTATCCCAAGACGATCCATAGCCATAATAGAGTTCAGGATAGCTTGTGCTATTGGTCATTTGATCCCACAGGTAAAGAATCCTAGTGCTACTATCAGGATGCATAAAATCGGGATGTTTCCATTCAAATCCATCGTCAATTACTCCCAACAATACTCCATCTCCTTTGAAGCCCTGTGGCAAAAGCCCTCCTCCACTATGTGCCTCCCAAACATTGTTATGGGTCAACATAAGGGTATCTTCAGGATAGCTCAACTGTTGGGCAACGGCTTCCCTATATTCCAAACGCTCCACCTTGTTCGCTCCTAATAATTTTTCTATCGTTGCCAAAGAAATATAGGTAGATGCAATATTTTTAACGCCATATTTATAATAGCCTCCGTCTTCCTTCACCAATTGTTCTATCACTGCCAGATCGCCTTTTACCAAAACGGGCAAAAAAACAGTAGAATACTCAATTGTTGTATGCTTTTTTAATGCTAAATGCAAATCAATGTTCAACTTAGACGACTGTTGAGCAACAAGTTGAATCGATAAACCCAAAAATAAAAGTAAAATGTATTTCATAAGATACTTATATTAGTAATAGAAAAGGGATTGCTTATAAAAGGTAAATACCCCTTGTGACAAGTAATTGCTAATTGTCTAGTAATCCTATGCACAAAGTGATCTTTAAATATTGGGATTATCTCCAAAGAGGCTGGGGGCTAAATCTAACTCTTAATTTAGAACCTTTTTATATTGGAATTTAAAACAGCAATTAAGTTGGGAGTTTTTAACATTTTTTATAACTTTTCGGGCAATTTAGCCACTTAAGATCTTTGAGTTGTTAAATTTCACCAATCATCAATCAACTATTAGGGTAATTTATGGAATCATCTATCGGATGCTTTTATTGTTACTAAACTTACAAAAATAAATTTGAATATGCAACCAGCCATATTTGCAGTTATTTCATTGATAACATTTGGAGTCGCTTTCCGAAAGTACAAATTTGTCTATAATAACATTATGTTAGGGAAAAAAGACAAAATTGAAGGCGATAGATCTCAACGTCTAAAAAACATGTTAATGATTGCCCTAGGGCAAAAAAAGATGTTTAAGCGTCCTTTGGCTGCCTTTATGCATTTATTTATTTATGTAGCCTTCTTGTTTACACAAATAGAACTTGTTGAGATTTTTGTAGATGGTTTAACGGGTTCTCACCGTTTCTTTAGCCACTCCTTAGGAATTGTTTATACTATTTTAATCAGCTTTATAGAAATCTTATCCTTGGGGGCTTTGATTGCGACCTTTGTCTTTTTGGCTCGTAGAAATCTACTTAAACTTCCTCGCTTTGTAAAACCTGAAATGGATGGATGGCCCAAGTTAGATGGTAATCTAATTCTATTTGCAGAGTTTTTCTTGGTGGTTTTTATTTTTATGATGAACAGTGCTGATATGCATGAAAATCCAGATTTAGGTTTTTTGATTAGCGGTCAGCTTGCGCCATTGTGGGGCGATACCATTTCATCTGACACGCTGCATATTGCAGAGCGTATTGGTTGGTGGGGACATATCTTAGTGGTATTTGCGTTCTTGAACTACCTTCCTTATTCTAAGCACTTGCATATCATGTTGGCATTTCCCAATACCTATTATGCTCGTTTGACGCCTAAGGGAGAAATGAAAAATATGCCTGACATTCAAAAAGAAGTGGCATCTATGTTTGATCCCAATGCTGCATTTGAAGAGCCAGACCCCAATGAACCCATGCCAAAGTTTGGTGTTGCAGATGTCTTTGATATGCAATGGACCGATATTTTGGCCGCTTATACTTGTACAGAGTGTGGTCGTTGTACTTCTGTTTGTCCAGCCAATCTAACAGGCAAAAAATTATCTCCTAGAAAGATTATGATGGATGTTCGGGATCGTGCAGACGAAATTGGTAAAAATATTGCCGCTAACAAAACAGAGCTGATTGCCGATGACAAAAAGGAAAGCACTAGTGTGTTAACTGCGGAGAACTACGATGATAAAAAGAGCTTATTTGACTATATCTCTACCGAAGAATTAAGAGCTTGTACCACTTGTAATGCTTGTATGGAAGCTTGCCCAATTATGATTAGTCCTGTAGATATTATTTTGGACTTACGTAGAAATCAAATTTTGGAGCAATCTGATTCGCCTGAAGAATGGAACAATATGTTTAATACCATTGAAAACAATGGCGCTCCTTGGGCTTTTTCTCCTGACGATAGAGACAAATGGATTGAAGAGGCTAATGCCTAGTCTATCAATCGAATAAATAAAAAAAAGCTGTTTGGGATATTCCTAAACAGCTTTTTTAGCTTTATCCAAATTTAATCTATATATTGTACAATAACATTTTGGGGTCTTGTTTTTGTGCGCCACAATCACTGCAAAAAGAAAACCTACTTGCTTTTCACAAAAAAAATCGTTATATTTAGCCCTTAAATTTACTCATTTGGCTACGCCATCAATTTCACCAACATACCTTATGACACTACAAGAATTCAAAGATGTTGTTCAGCTTAATAAACTTGCTAATTCCTGGGTTGAAGATTACCAAGAAAACAACATTGGAGTTTATAGCTCACAACAAAAAAAGCAACTGAAGGAAATGAAACAACTTCAGGCAAAAACCCAGCAATTAATTGAGAAACAATCTGGTGATTTGGGTGAAACAGGCAAAGATTGGAAAGAATCGTATGAGATCATCCAAGAATTGGCAAAGTCCTCTCCTGCCTTTTTATCTTGTTTTGGAAATACACAAGCGTTATACGATAGTTCTGCTCCAATTTCTAAAGAAACAGCACTATTAGCCATCCAATTAAAAAAGATGACGGCTTCTTGGTATGGGCGTTTTGCAGATGAAGTTCAGGATAATACAGCGATAAGTCTTATGGCTTCCCTCCATGAACAAAGCAAAAAGGTGCTTGCTGCGCCCAAAACAACGGATGGCGATAGCATATCTATTGTCTTTTATGGTTCCAACAACAAACGCTGTCGAAAGATGCGTAAAAATATTGAGTTTATTGGAGATCGCTATGAAGGTTTAATCCAGATAGAACAGCATATGGTCGAAGATGGTGACGCAGAGCGACATAAATTAGGGCTTGACAATCTGCCAACTATTTTCTTTAAACGTGGCAAAGAAACAATCGCTAAACATGAAGGGCTTTTAAGCATTTCGGCGACAGAACAAAAGGTTGGTATCTTATTGGAAGGCGCTAATTTTTCAGATAGCACAAGCTTTAAATCTATCAAAGATATGAAGTCGGTTAATCCCAAAGAACTCTATAGTTTGGGAGAATACCTACTCTTTTATTTCGAGGCTTCTTGGTGTGGTATCTGTAAAAAAACAACGCCTGTTGTTCTAGAACAAGCCAACACTTATAATAAAGTATACTTTGAAAAAATTGAAGTAGATGGAAGTCACAATAAACACAAAAGTTTTGGGGTAACAGAAGTGCCTTCTCTAGTCTTTGTGCACGATGGGAAAGTGATTGGTAAACATATTGGTTATATCAATCCTTCTAGCTTAAAACAATTATTGGAACAATTTGCCGTTTCAAACAAACGCAAGATCGGCATTAGCAATTCTGGCGAATCCTCTGTTATTGACCAAGAAATGCAAAACAAAAAAGACAGCGATAAAAAGAGGAAGGTAAAAGATAAAAAATAGTGTATTAACATCATTAGAGCATTGAAAATTGGAAGAATAAACCAGCATCTTCCATTTTTCAATGCTAATTTACCCTCGTCCTTTTTTCCACTGCCAAAATCCTATCCCAATTAACAACACCATGCAGCAACCTGCATATTTCCATCTATGGTCCAGTGGTCTAATCATTGATGCATCAGGGCTACCCAAAAGAATATGAGCTGCCCAAAAATAAGGATGTGCTGTTCTGGGATCAGCATCTACTTGTAGGTATTTTCTTTGTGCTTCTCTCAATGCTTCTAGCTTAGAAGTACCATGCTCTGCCAAGTACTGATAGAGGTAATTCATTAATACAGCACTACTCCGATCTCTTATCTTCCACAAGGTCATCAATACACTTGAAACACCTGTATACATAAACGATCGAGCTAAACTAAGTGTTCCCTCCCCTGAGGCAAATTGCCCAATTCCAGTTTCACAGGCACTCAAAACAACTAAATCTGCTTCTATCTCTATATTTTGAATTTCAAAAGCATATAAATGTTGATCTCCTCTAAATGCTAAATAAGAATATTCGGGATACCTTCTATTCACATGACCATGAGAAGCGATGTGTAAAATAGATGCATTAGCAGTCTGGCAAAACTGTCCAAAAGTAGCTTGATCTCCTATAAAATTGTTCCCCCCTAATAAATTGGTCGCCTCTTCAATTTCATTAAGCGAATAAGGAAGTGCATTAAAACTATCTTTTGGGGTTACTGTTTCGAAAGGAGCAAACCCAAGAAAGGATTGTTGATAATCCGTTGATTTATGCCTGAGGTTATGCAACAATAAAGCGGCTGAATAACTATACCCAAATCGATAATGATGTACGAGATAATCCAAATCTAAATAGCTCATTCCAGCCTCTTGACTATTCGATTTTAACAATGCTGCCATTGGCAAAAAGCTTAATTGCTCATCCTGAACAATGTATAGTTCTTGAACCTTTTCAGGGATCAATGGTTTTAATAGCTTTTCGTATAAGATTTGAGCATTTATAACATAATATTTAAAAGCATCTTCTTCATTTTGCATTTTCGTTTGAGGGTTCAATAAACTAGCCCAAAACCGACTTAAAAAAACCTCCAAGCTAGTCTTCGTAGCGATATGTTCTAACTTAGCAAATGACGGATGAATCACAAAAGCATAGACTTCTTGATGACTGACAAAATATTCGATCAACACCTCCTTGTTAGATTTCAAAAATTGATCTTGCACCACCTCTACTGTAGGAATAGCTTGTTGTTGATCTTCGTAATAATTGGGATATTCTTTTGCTAAACGCTTTTGAAGTTGCGCTATCCTTGCATCTAAATCAAAAATATACTGTTGAAGCTGCTGTTTTTTTTCCGTTTGTTGCTTACGGTCAGCTTCTAGCCATTTCTTTTTATAAAATGCTAAGTTTAAATACAAATTTTGTTCTTCTTGGATAAGTTCTTTTGGTACACCTCCCATTTTTTTTGCCGTTTTAGTAGCAATATTATCTAACAGTAATTTTGATTTTGTGCGCTCTGCAAAAAAAAGTGCTTGATTTAAGTTTTTTATTGTTTTGTCTTTTTGATAAGCATTAAAAGCAACCTCAAAACCTTCTTCATGCAATGGGGTTGTTGTTTTTGCTAATAATAATTGTGTAGAGGCATTGGGATAACTCTTTTGCATTTGAAAAATCAAGTCAGATGCCAACTGATACGTTTCGATGGACAGCCCGCAATAATCTGCCCCCATTTGGCTTAGGAGCTTTGCTTTGGCATGTAATAATTTAAGTAGATTCCGTGAAGAGCTATTATAATTTTGGAGAGCAGGGTTATTCATTCCTGTATTTTCAAAGCCCTGTACCAAAATCATCATTCCCTTTTGATAGGCCTCCAATGCTTTTTTTTTCTTATTCTCTCCTGCCCAACTTTGCCCTAGTGTCAATTGTATTTTGGCGACATTGGGGTGTTTTTTATCAGGATGTATTTCGAATGCCTCCATTAAGACCTCTCTAGCTTTTGGGTATAGCTTCTTTTTTAAATATAGATAGCCCAAGGTAGTCAGCGTATTTGCTCTTTTATAAGGCGTTTCTTTTTGTAATGCTAACGCTTTTTGAACATAATTCATGGATTTATCCAAGGCATTCAAATCTCGATAGACAATAGAAAAACTGTTGTACAGACTAATCAATTGTTTCTTGGATGGATTAGGATTCTGTTCTAGCTGTGCTTTTGAGCGCTTATAATAAGCTAAAGCCTTCTCATTTTGTTGCTTCCGATTATAACAAACCCCTATATTTAAGTAGGTTAGCCCTAGTAATTTTTTAGCAGATGCTCCCTCCTTTTTATAAATAGCCATTGCTTGCTGATAATATTCTAATGCTTTATCATAAGCAGATTTTTCTCGGTACATATTGGCAAGATTTTCTAAATTCAATGCCAAATTACTCGGTTCTACTCCATTAATCAGATCATAATCTAATGATTTTTGAGCATGTACAATTGCTTGATTAAAATCCCCCAAATAATAATAAGCCACTCCCTGTAAGGAATGTGCATTCGCTAAAATAAGCGAATTTTTTATTTCAAATTTTTGAGCGGTATGAATACATTGGTTGTAGTAATAAACGGCACTATCCCAATTCTCTTGATATAAAAAACAAGAGCCTTGTTTTAATTGGCTCTTGGTCAGACAGTCTATATTTTGACTATTTCTTGCATAATTTGCTGCTTGTTTTAGGCAATAGATGGCGCTATCCAATTGCTCTTGCTCCTCCAATTGATCTGCTTTCTCTAGCCAATATTCTGGCCATTGATCCGCAGATTGACCAATTCCCAAGTGAGGAAATAAGATCAATGAATATAACCAAACCAAGGGTAAAATTCTTTTCATCGTATTTTATTTTCAAACCACCTTTGTTCCTAAAAACATTAATAATCAGCAACAACTGTTTAGTCAGTTAATTTATGAATATACCATTTTGTCTTTTTTTCTAAAAGGCTAGTGGTAATTCCAACACAACTATTTTCTTTTTTATAAAGGTAGTTTTTTTGTCCTTCTTCTGCTCCATTAAGATACAGATGATGAACATTACTGCTATCTTTGGTCGCTTCTAAAAATTGAAGATTCCACTTAGCATTCGCATTTTCACTATTTATATCTACCAAAATAAAAGTACTGTCACTTAGTCCTAAAACATAATTATCATTATCAGGAAGCAATGGTTGTAGATAAAATATAGAATCTCCTCCTTCTTTTACCTTGCGAAGTTTCCATTTTGCACCCTGCATTTTTAGAGAATTAAAAGTACTTACTAATTTAATCGTATCCAATACCATTGTATCTGCTGTCGTGGTCGAATCTAAGATAGCCTCCAAAAAAACTTTTGGATTGGTTTCATCTCTCGATGCGAATACAACAATATCTCCATCCTCTGGAATAAATAGGGGCTCTCCCGACTTTAAATAGGGTATATTGTTAGACTGGAAACTATTATGAGGACAGGAGGCGCTGGATCCAAAGTTAATCGTTGCCGTATCATCCTCTATCGCAAAATTGATGGAACAGTCTATTGTATCGTAAAGAATTAAGGTTGCTCGAATAGAGTCTGGAATATATTCCCCTTCAAAATCAAAACAGGACATAATCGTTACTTTTTCATTGGGCTTCAGCCTTCCAACCACATGATTATAGACCGTATCTGTGTCAAAAACTGCCCCCTCTTTGTTTACAGCATATAAAATTGCAGTGACATCAAATTTATTGACGGCAATGCTGTCTTTATTCCGTAAAGCTGTTTTAAAAGTAGGATCACCTGCTTGAAAGGAAATAATCCGAATTCGGACAGGCTTTTTTTCTGTAGAATCACATTTAGTGCATTTTTTCTGCCCTTGTGCTAAAAAAGGAAGATTCAGTAAGACAAAAATCACCCCCAAAACAGCATGTATATTTATATTTTTCATAATTACTATCGTTATTTTCAGTGTTTAGTAAAATAATTCTTCATGGATTATTAGCCACGTTCTAGGTATCGCCCTTGTTACGAGTGCTATATATCCCTGTTTGTGACGTATTAGATTCGTGAGACCATTAAAATCAATTCGGAGATAAAAGAGCAAACTCTATTTTTTGATTTATAGAATTTGCTCTTAGTATACAGTTAAGTTATTCTGTTTTTACACAGTGTACTTCGTCTGCTACTTTTTATTCAATCTGATTTAGCCAATAACTTGAGCAATCCCAGGGAGCAAAGGTTTGTTTTTGTTCCAAGATCTATCTGCTACCGCTAGATGATAATTGTTATCAACATCTCTCATAATAATCCAAATACATCGTGGCGTATAAGAAGCATTGCTATTGGCAGCAACTAATTCCAAGCTCCAAGAACTAATATTCTCAACGGTCAAAGCTCCTGCTGGCCAATAACCACCTTGTGCATTCCAAGAAAATTGTGTGGCTTGGGCTTTAACCAGTGATTGAACAAGGCCATTAGCACCACTAGCAGCATTATTGGTTTCCAATTTTACAACAGAGTTCGTCGTTGTGATCTGAAGCTCAAGATGGTTGCTATCCTTTATTCCTGAGTTTGTGCCAGTTGCTGTTTGCAAAATCATCCAGATTCCTTTAATATTTGTAGGCATAGTATAAATTGTTTTAATAAAAATGATTTAAAGATCCCCCTAGTAAAAAGCTGTGCACATTGATTAATTAACTCTTTACTAGTGGTTTTGCTTATTGGTTGACAAAGCCCCCAAAAGGTGACCCCAAAATTTTAATTATTTTTCATACAAAATAACAGCTATTCATAATTTAATGATATTCAATAATTTGCATTTTTATTTTTTTTCTCTATTTTCGAGCAACCTATTTAAGCCAAGAAAACAAACAGCTATTGGAGACAAACAATTTGAATACTTCAACAACAGATCATTATCTTAATGGTATTATGGCAGGAGATTCCTTCGTTATACGCCAGTTTTATGCCCAGTATTTTAGTGGAATTGTTTCCTTTGTACTTCGAAACCAAGGGACAGTAGATGACGCAAAGGACCTATTTCAAGATGCAATTATGATCGTTTATCAAAAGGCTAAAGCGCCCGATTTTGAGCTCAAGTATAGTTTGCACACCTATTTTTATGGAATATGCAAAAACCTTTGGCTTCAAAAACTAAAACGACAAAAAGATCTGCGTCCTTTATTGGTAGAGGAGGACATTATTCAAGAAGATCTGAGTATTATTGAAGTGATAGAAGAACGAAATAAACAGCAGCTTTTTTTCAAAAAATTCTCCCTTTTATCAGAAGGGTGTCAAGAAATTTTGAAATTATTTTTTGCTAAAAAAACCATGGAAGAAATTGCCCAAAAATTGGGCTTAGGAAGTGCTGGATATGCAAAAAAACGCAAATACAAATGCCAAAAGAAATTATTAGAATTGGTAAAAGAAGACGTTCTTTATAAAGAGTTGAATCGCTAATTCATTAAATATTATGACGGAAGAACAACAATTTGAACAAATTGAACGCTACCTCAACCAACAACTTACAAAGGAGGAGACAAAAGCGTTTGAGCAATTAATAGCCAAAGATTCAGCTTTGGCGCAAGAAGTGACTTTGCATCAAGAAATGGCTGCTTTTCTATCCGATCAACAGGCCTTTGATTTAGAAAAAAAATTATCTGCTATAGGAGAAGATTTTTCAAAGATGCATCAAAAAAGTGCGACCACTAGCACTCGAAAATGGTATTATTGGCTTGCAGCAGCCAGTTTTTTATTGATTTTAACCTTTGCTTGGTGGTACAATCAAGCCGAAAAAACTAGTCAAGAACTTTTTGCGGCTCACTATCAAACGTATATCTCTGATGAATTAGAGCGATCTACTCCCCACCCTCTTTCTGACCATTTAACAACAGGGATAAATGCCTACATTCAGAAAGATTATAAGGTAGCTATTGAACAATTACAGCAAGCACTTCAGATTGCTAATACTCCAAACAATAGCCATGAGAACATTTTGTTTCATTTAGCCATGAGCAATATAGAACTAAAAAACTATGCACTTGCAAAAGGTTATTTAAATCAGGTTTTAACGCTTAATAAAAGTATTTATGCCCAACAATCCTATTGGTATTTAGCCTTAATTGAATTACAAGAGGGCAATCGCTCCAATAGTAAAATGGCTTTGGAACAATTGTTACGCATTTCAGAAAGGGGAAAATATGCGCTACAAGCAAAACAACTGCTTCAAGAATTATAACCTGTTAAAAAAAACGAGTCACAAAATCAATATTTTGTGACTCGTTTTAGTGTTTAGGGATTCTTACCCTAAAATCTTTTTTTATGGATTAAGCATCTGCCATTTCTTTCAACAAAATATTCAATTCCTTAATCTCTTCTCTATTGTATTTATTAGTAGGATTGGTTAGCAAACCTAAGTAGTATTCAAAACTTGAATTTTCTTCGTCCAATTCAATTTCTTCTGTTTCCCAATAAGGCAAGTTATCTAAGTTACCATGATTGGTAATATGTTCATACGCCAAACGAATAGATTTGACAATAGTAGGTTGCTCTAGTTCTTTGAACAATTCTCTCACTGCCTTCATCTGCTCAATCATTGCTGCAGTAACTTCTTTTTCTGTTTGGTAAGCAGCTTTTAATTCTTTGACTTGTTCCTTAATTGAGTTTAGTACGTTTTTATCAACCGTCTTTTTCATATTTATTTTAGTATCTTGCTATATCGATTAAAGATCGAAATTTTAATATCATCAATACATAGTATTCAGAAAAACTATGTTCTTCTTTGGTAACAAATGTACGCTATTTTTTTGTAATCCTAAATTGAATACGCTCATTTTTTTGGCGTCCTTCTACAGTTTTGTTCAAAGCAATTGGGCGAGATTGCCCATAGCCTCTAAAAGTTAACCGTTCTTTTTTAATCCCCGAAGACAATAAATAATTGTAAACAGCTTCGGCTCTTTTTTTGGATAAAATTTGATTTTTTTGAGGGTCGCCCTTATCATCTGTATGCCCCGAAATCTCAATATGGTAATTGGGATTGAGCCGCAGTGTACCGACCAAATCATTGATAGCAGCTTGTGCACCGCTCAACATGAGTGACTTTCCTCGTTCAAAATCAAGGTTTTTCATAATCACAACCTGTCCTAGATAATATTCTTTTTTCTGAACTTTCACATCCAAAACAATGCGCTCTTCGCCCCTTGTTCGGATCAAATCAAAAGAACCACAATCACAACTAAAATTAGTACTAGCATTGGTTACACAAACATCATCTACATAATAATAGGCAAAATCTACATGCGGATTTTTGAACGTATCATTTTCTATTGCTCCCGAAACTTTAGTTTTTCGATCGTCGTCAAAATTACCGATTACAATATAACGCTCTCCTCCCTGTGCTTTGTATTGGCAAGAAATTTCTACCCATTTTCTATCGTCTAAGGGGGAACGATCCTCTTGAAGCATATAAGTCATTCTATTGTCACTAATCGCAAACTCATGATTTTGGTTCGTTCTAATCTTGGAAGCCGTCATTCCCAAGGCTCCAACAGCACGGTTAGACGATTGAGAAAGAAACACATGTGCTTTTACACAGTAAGTATTGCCAAACAACAAGGGTTGTTTTAATTCTAACTGAATATACTCCCTAAAATTGCGTTTTATATAACGACTCGCATAAGCATAAATTCCTGTATAAGCATGCCCTGATCGAGCATTGCAGTACCCCATTTTATTATAAGGAATATCCACATTTTTGCCTCCTGCCCTTCTATGAAAATAATCGGGACTAGCCTCTGTAGGAGAAGACCAATAATCAATTGTTTCTATATTTCCCAAGTCTGAGGGCACCTTCCTATACTGCTCAAAGCTAGGGTTTTTAACCATATTTTGCAACACCTGCGCATAGCTCATTGTAGAGAATAACAAGGCTATAAAAATAAAAAGTAGGGATTGTATTTTATTCATAGTTTTAGACTTACCAGAGTTTAGATACCTAAAGGGGTTGGGAGTATCTGTTTTTAATAATAGTTCACAAAAATTAAGATGGCTTAAATTTACAATCATTAGTTTTGCTTCGTTACTTAAGTACAGGGTATAAAAAGGGCGCTGTTCTTATTAATTTCATTCTAAATTTAGAGAACATCTAATATTTAAGATGTATTTTTGTACTACTACTTGTTCATTCCATACCATGAAGTTATTACACACATATTGATCAACAACTTCTATAAGTAGCAACAAAATTAATCATTTTAAATAGTCCCTCCAAATATCTTTTATGGAAGTAGAATTATTGGAGTAACCTTTTCAAAATGATTAATTGGTTATTTTTAAACAACTTCCTTTACAAGATTTATTCGTTTTATTCAATGAAGATTCTAAAAAAGCTCCTTAAGTGGTCAATAGTTGCCCTAGCTCTATTTTTATGTTATGTTATTGGTTGTCTTTTGCATGGAACTGCTACAGATTTTCAACCCGAAGAGAAAATAGCATTGCCCATAAAAGACAATACCCAAGCTTCAATTATCACCAAGAACCGACTCACATTTCTCAATTGGAACGTAGGCTACGGTGGTTTAGGAGCCAAGTCCAATTTCTTTTATGACGATGGCAATCCCTTCTTTTTTTCGAATGGAAAAATGGTTCGTTCTCCCAAATCTTATGTAGAAGAAAACATTGCAGGAATTAGTGCCTTTATTGCTGCTCATCCTGCTGATTTTGTCTTATTGCAAGAAGTAGATTACCAGTCCAAGCGCAGTTATTTTATCAATCAACACGAGCAATACCTAGCACAATTGCCCAATTACAATGCTCATTTTGCGGTCAACTACAAAGTCCAACGTGTCGTTATTCCCGTTTGTGAACCTTGGCAAGTAATGGGGAAAATGGAAAGTGGCTTAAGTAGTTATGCTAAATATCAAGCGCACAAAAGTACCCGTTATCAATTTCCTGGCTCTTATGGATGGCCCGATTATATCTTCCACCTTGATCGCTGCCTATCTGTACAACGTTACCAAACAGCTCATCCCGATGGCAAAGAGTTGATTGTTGTTAATACGCATAATTCTGCCTACGATGGAGGAACGCTAAAAAATGATGAAATGGCTTATTTCAAGCAACTAGTCTTAGCAGAATACAACAAAGGTAATTATGTTGTGGTTGGTGGCGACTGGAATCAAACCCCTCCTAAACTCCCTTTTGATGCAGCGAGCAAAGCCGTTGGCATTCCCACCGATTCTACCTATAACCCTGCTAATATAGCTCCTGATTTTATGCCTGAGGGCTGGCAATGGGCTTTTGATCCTACTGTTCCGACCAATAGACAGGTTATTGATATTCTAGAATATGGCAAAACAGCAGTCTCCTTAGTCGATTTTTATTTGGTTTCTCCCAATATAAGCATCAAAAAGGTAGAGGGGAAAAATTTAAAATTCGCTTATTCAGATCATAATCCTATCTTATTAGAAATAGAACTTCAAGGATTAGACAGTCTCAACAACAGCACCAACGAGCTATAAAACACTGATTGTAAAGAAGCTAAACAACCAATGGCTTAGTTTTTTTTATTTTTATCTCAAAAACCCGTAACATTGGTACAGGATTCGTATTAATAAGACAACAACCTAAAAATAAAACTGGTTGGTCTTATATTCAATCTAAAGTTGCTTTAAGCAATTTTCTAACAAAAAACAACCGCATATGATTCGCATACTCATTATTTCACTGATTTGTTGTATTGGAATTGGAGCCATTGCACAAGAAGCGCCTAAAAAGGATGCTGATAAAGTAATTATCAAAACACAAAAAAAACGTGGCGATATTGTCAATGATAGCATTTATCAAAATCGTATCTTAGAATCAGAATTGGATGGTATGTACATTCCTAGAGATTTGTACGATGCCTTTGCTCAATTGGACAAATTGATGGATGAAGATGCTAAAAAAACGTTTATGGCTTATGCTGATGATGAAGTAGATCGCAAAACACATGGTTCTTTGGGAACTTGGTTGGAGCACAAGTGGTCTTTAAGCGAGGGATCTAGACTATCAGAGTATTTTAGAAAAATGAAGGTTCCTCATTATGATTATATGATTGGCATCATCATTACCTCCTATCATCGCCATTTGCATGGTAAAGATCTAAAAGTAAAAGAGCAAGTGCTATTTTTCCGAAAGATATGGAACAAAAAACAAAAAGCAAAAGCAGATGCTTTGATTCAACGTGGAGAAATTAAAACGCCTGCTGGTGGCTAGTTGGTTTCGCTTCTTGATAAGGTTGGAATGTGCCAATTTGAGGATTATTAATGCTCAAATTGGCACATTTATTTTTCCAACAATACCTTTTGCAGTGCCTTACTCACTAAATCGGCTTGCTCCAAGACCATAAAATGTCCACCATTTGGAATTATTACCATTTCTGAATCTTCAATCAAAGGTAATATTCGGTCTTTTGTTCCATGAATCTGAATTAAATTGGGCAAAACAACTTCGCTTTTCCAACCTAAAATAGCATCTATAGCCCATCTAAAGAAATGCTCATCTGTGTTAAACAACACCTCTTTAAGCAAGAGTTGATGAGGTTTAGCCTTGACTCCAAAGAAATAATAACTAAAAAAATTAGCCTGCCGAAAAATAAAAAAAGGAAGTAATTGAGGAATCTTACATTTCCCAATCGTTTTGTATATACGAGGAATTGCCTTAGCAGTGGCGGCACTTGAAAGTAGAATTGTTTTGCAATTAGGAATTAATTGGCTCAACTCTACGGCTAACATTCCTCCAAAAGAAAGCCCAACCAACACCACCTCTTGATTAAGGTCAACTTGCTCCAATAGTTTTGCAGCATAAGAAGACAAGCTGTCCTCTAATTCGGGCTTGACCCAATTGATATAAACCATCTGTACCCTTGGCAAATCCAATTGAGCGAAAACACGTTCATCTGCTCCCAGCCCACTAATAAAGTAGACTATTTTATTGTTATTCATCTGTTGATCTACTAAGATCTAAATTTAAAGCTCAATTTTTATTTATTTATAACTTAAAAGTAAGAGTTTTTGAGCTCTATTCATTAGTTTCATGAGCTACAAGTTTAAAAAACAGATAAAATGAACCCAATAAACAAGGAAATAATAGATTATATAAAAAAAACAAACTATAACTATTCGATAAAACGCATTGATCCGCTAGCCCACTAATAAAGTAGACTATTTTATTGTTATTCATCTGTTGATGCTATAACCTACTAATTTTTTTTATGAGCCTTGTCGCCATTAACGGTCCAACCACTGCCCTTTGTATCCTCAAAAAGGCGCAATAAATTAGCACCATGAGCAGGGTCATTGTCCCAACGGTCTTTATTTTCGATTGTCGTTCGAACGACATCGTACAACGCCTGCTGCAAGTGTCGAACAACCGTTTCATCAATTTGGGCCGCACGTTTTCCACTAATAGGATTGTGCATCCGCCAATTATAATAAGAAACATTACTCGCCAATCGTCTTAGTTCATCCTCTTTGCGCATGGTCATTTTGGATTCCCCTTTCCAAGCCAATTCCGTTGGGTTTTCCATGCAATTACTCAATGCTTGTGCGGCATCTGCTATAATTGCCCCTTGCTCGGCCTGTGCCCCAAAAGGGCGTTCATAATTCTTGCTCACATAAGCCAACATCGCCCGATATACACGAGTAATTTTAATATTTTCGGGATCGGTCCAAGGTGCTTTATTTTCTTTGTCTCTTAAATATTCTTTCCAAATAAAGAAAATAGTTTCCGCCTCTTTACTAGACTGTGCACCAATACTTTCCAAATCAGACTCTGCACTTGAGAACTTATTGGACTTAATCGCTTTGCTAATTTTTTTGAGCTTATTAGCATAATCTGTTCCTAATTTTTGGCACAGCTCAATCGCATAAACATTCATTTCTTCTACCACCTCCTTGTAATCATCTTTGGTAAAAGCCTCAGGATCTTCTCTACTGGTAGGAGTTGTATTTAGTCCCATAAGACGTACTCCGCCCAACATAGCCGTAACCGTCTTCTCGTATTCTGCTTTTATTTGAGATTCAGATTTGCTTGGTGTTGCTAAAGGATAATTGCCATTAAAGCGTTGTTTTTGTGCTTTCAAATTGGTAACCATTATCATGCATACAATACCAAAAAAAATGCTGCAATATTTTTTTGAGCCTATCATCATATTCCCTTAAGAATTATTAGATTAATGTCTATTTTTTTCTTGTTCTTTGACAAATCGTGAGGAAATTTTAACTAACGGTTCTAATTACACCATTTGGGTATTAGATTTTAGTAATCTAAGAACAAGGTAGCCTAGGTTCTTATATCCCCAAATAGAATAATTTCACCTTACCCTATATTAGTAGCACACAATTTATCAAAGAACCTTTCTTCTTTAAGATTTCTTAGCTGAGTGATAAGCTTATTCCTTAGCACTCAATTCTTAACTACTAAGAAAACTGTGCCATAAATAACGCTAATTATTTTGAGTATTGCCAAATAGAAGAACTGATTAGTCCTCAATTACTACAAATTTTTTGTCTAAAACATTCAAATTAGCCTTTAAGGTATCCAAAAACAGATCGCCATAACGACTATAAAAAGCCAAAAAATTATCATGTCGCTCTTGCAAACCATTTTTTGGGAATAAATTATCTTTTAGCTTTTGGATTTGCTGCATACTCGTTTCATTTTTTTTCTTTTCTGCTCGCACCAAACGCTGTTCTAGTTTTTCGATTGCCTTTTGCATTTGCACTTGCTGTCCTAGCACTCCTTTTTCTAAGGCAACATCTATGCGCATGGTCTTTGCCATAATTTGCTCAAACACCTGATTGAGCGCTTTTTTCTCCGTTTCCAAAGACAACTCTTCGGTGGTATTTTCTAAAATGTATTGCTTTAATAATTGGTGAGTATCTCCAAAAATTTGGTCTACCTGAATATTTAATTTTCCCATTAATTTAGTCATTCCTCTGGGAATCCATAGAACAGAGCAACGTCGAATAAGCATTGGAAAAGGAATTTGGTAATGCTCAAATTGTGCTTTTCGCTCTAACCAATAGGCAATTTCTCCCCCTCCTCCAATGTAGGCAAGATTAGGAAAAATTGTTTCTTGAAACATCGGACGTAAAATAACATTGGGGCTAAAATTTTGAGGATTTTTTTCTAGCTCCTCCAATATTTCTGCTTCAGAGTAGGCTAAATTAGTATCTAATACCTTATAAAGCCCTTCTTCTTTTACAATTCTATTGCGTTTATTGGGCAGCAAATAAAATAAATTAATGGCCCTAGCATGTGCTTGTTGTTTGTATCCTGCTGCGACTAATTCTCTAGCAGTTTGTTCTACAATGTCTTTGGAAGTATGATGAAGTAACTCATCTTTAAAGATAGGAATCATTTGCCGCTTGAACGCAGCCGTATTTGCATTAGCAATCACTAAACCATAACGGCTAAAAATCCAATTGACAAAATGTTTTACCGCCTCTCCATAATTCTCTGCCGCTGTATAATATTTCTCCAATTGTTCGGATAAAATCTTAGCATGCTCTCCTGTCCCCAAGATTTCTTGGACTAGCTCTAAAACGGGGCGCAAAGAAGTTATCTCATATTTTCCTACAGAACCACCTTGCTCATCTTCCCAAGTCAATCGTTTTCCAAATAGATTTAGATGGTTAACCTCTTCAAAGTCATGATCCTCTCCTCCTGTCCAAAAAATAGGAACAAATTGCTGTTCAGGATAAGTAGTTTCCAATTTTTCAACCAAATTAATGGTACTCAAAATTTTATAAATTAAATACAACGGTCCTGTAAATAAATTGGGCTGATGAGCGGTTATAATGGTATAACAATTTGAAGCTCGAAGTTTTTGGATATTGTTCAATGTTGCTTCACTAGCCGCTACTCCCTTATATTGTTGTTCTAGCTCTTGGACTAGAATCGCTCTTTTGTCTTTCTCAAATGTTTTTTGTTCAATAACCTTTGCAAATTGCTCTATCTTAACCTCATGTTGATAAAAAGGACGAAGCCTAGCATCTCCTAGCGTATAGGCCTTATCGGTATCAGAAAACTGAGGAATATCTTTAAAATCGAACGTTGTTATTTTCATTAATCGTAATTTTATTGGTGCAAATCTATTGAGTAAATAGTAAGACAACAACCGCAAATCAATTTTGTTTTACGCTAAAGCTGATAACAGTCTAATAATATTTTTTGTAGTACCTTTTTTCCCTTTTCTCTAGCAAAAGCTATATTTCGATCAGGAATAGATTCAGGGTTATCATAATGCTCCAAGGCTCGTTCTATACTTGCTTCTCGAATTAAATGCAAGGTTGGATAAGGGGAACGATTGGTAAAATTAGAGGCATCGTCTTGTTCTACGTCTGCAAAACAGTATTCAGGATGAAAACTTGCCAACTGATACGTCCCTTCGTATCCCAATTGCTGCAAAAAGGATTGTCCCATATCAACCAAGTCTAGGTATTCCTCAAAATCGCCAAACAATTTGGGGTAAATAATCAATGTCGTTTCTATGGTTTCGTCTGCATCCATACGCTTTAATTCTTCTACAAATTCTAACATAACAAACTCCATAGATGAGGACGTAGAAACTAGGTATCGAATGCTATTTCTTAATACTTCTCGTTTGGCAAAAGGACAAAAATTAAAACCAACCACAATTCGTTCTACCCAATTTTTGGTTTGTTGTATGATTTCGGGTACCGTGTAATTTGACATAGACTATGCTTCTATAAATTTAAAATATGCTCTCAATAGAATAAATAGCAAAAATAAGATAGATAATAGAATAAACGCTTGATTCTTGCCCTTATCTTTTTCGGTAAGTTGTATTTCTTCATTTTTGGGTATCGCTTCCCGTTCTTCATAATAGGCTTCCATAATAACATCAACCAAAGTATGCTCATTTTCTGCTACATAAACAATCGTGTCTATATTTCCCAATTGTGTAGCTGCCATAGGAACAATCCCTGTGTCGTTCATTGATCCCATTACTTTTTTTAGCTCAAAATAAACACCATTCTCCTCTAGTAAGGCAATAACATCCGCTAGCTCCTCATTACGAAGCTTAAGGTAAGGCAACAGTTCATTTTCAGCTTCATAATCGTCTAAAATAGTCTCCATAGTCTGTTTTTTTTGCAATGATCTATTGACGTTTAGCAATAGACAAATAAAATCAATATTAAACTTGCACTAAAAGAAATGGGCACAACTCATATAAATGGGTAAATCTATTCCTCTGAAATGCTGTAATGCATTCGGATAATCCACGCCACTAAGACTTAAATTCATTCCCAATTCCATACAGCACCAAAACCCAATAATTGCAAGCAACAAGCCCCAATTTATGCTATCATTTTCCATCATCTTCATATTTTTTATATTTAAGGTAAAAAATAAGCCTCCATTTTCTCGCCGTACTTGCTTATTAAAGCAACGGTTTTTCCCGTATTCAACCGAATCAATTGGATTGCTCTAGTTTCTCCACTCCAAGAAACGCCTGATTCTTGTACAGATAACGACTTTAGTTGCCCATTTTTGTTGACAAGTACCGTTCCTAGCCCTGCATCATAAGCCGCTGTTTCTACCTCTGTATCTTTTAAATTACCAACGGTCAAAAGATCTTTTGTACCATCTTTATCCCAATCAAACAAAGCCATACTTCTCACCAAAGACATTTGGCTTTCCATGGGGAGCGGTGCTGTTTTTTTGAATTGTTGTTGTTCGTTAAAAAACAAGGTGTGCTTAAATTCTTTTACTTCATAAACCAAGGAGCTATCTATATTTTTCATTCCTAGAATATCCCCTATTTCGGCTGCCGCAAATTGCCCATAAGTAGGGTATTTTTCAGCGATGAAAGGCATCTGTTGAGAACTGCATTCTCGACCTCGAACAGGAACTTCTTTGCCTTCATAATTAACACTCAAGTAAATGTCTTCCGTTCCATTTCGATCAAAATCTCTAAAATATACCTTCATCGGTCGATGAACAGAAGGGTGAAATTTATTATTAGCCCCCAAATTCCCTGCAACAATATCTAAATCGCCATCTTGATCGGCATCATATTCGATCAGAGATTGCCACCAGCCCAATTTTAGGGGATCACCAATTTTTGCAGTTACATTCTGAAAATGACCATTTTCTTGCTGATAAAAACCAACGGGCATCCATTCCCCACAAATAACAAGATCTAGTTTTCCATCTTTATTAAAATCCGTGCTTAAAACATCCGTAATCAAACCAGCATATTCCAATTGAGGGGCAACAGTCACTATTTTATCTTCAAAATTGCCATTCCCGTCATTGACTAAAAAATAAGACCTGGGAGATTTGGGGTAACGCCCTGCTACATTTCGGCCTCCTACAAACAAATCCAAATCACCATCGGCATCAAAATCAAAAGCTTCTATTGCCTTGGTACTAGTGGTTAAAGTAGGAAAGGATAATTGGCGTTTAAAATCTCCCTTGTTATTAATATACAACCGATCTTGTAACAACGCTTCTTTTCCCACTACTTCCCCACCGCCACCACTCGCAACATACAAGTCCAAGTCCTGATCGCCATCGGCATCAAACAGCAAGCATCCCAAATCTTTAAATGCTTTGTCCTTAGTAAAAGCTGCCACAGATTGAGCCGAAAAAGTTCCTGCTGCTGTCTGGAGATACAATTGTCCTGCTTGATTGAGATTTCCTCCAATGTAAAAATCTTCTCGTCCATCTCCATTGACATCCCCTACAGCAATCTCAGTTCCCAAAGTAGACATTTTGTGTGGCAATAAAATTTCTTTCTTAAAATCATCAAATTGATTATCAGCATAAGCAAAATCAAGCCCCAAGGACTTGGCCCTGTTGGTTCGGTGCGCTCGCTGAGGCAAATTGGTCGCCTTGTCCTTGGCATCTTCCCAATAAATCGTTAATTTTTGGTTGACCTCAATAGAGCTTAATTTTTGCTGCTTTCCATTTTGCCACTTAACCACCAAACTATCCAAGTTATTCAAATCACCCAAACCAAAATGGATTAAGGGCTCTACAGCCGATTGAAAGCCTCTACTCAGCGTCAATTCTTGATAAAAAATTGTTTCTCCCTTAAACCCTAAGACCTTGGCATTCAACAAAGCTGCAAAATTATTGGTTTTAGATTTTAGCTCTACTTGCAAGTAACTTTTTCCCTTTGTCTTATTTTGAATAATGGAAGCAGGGGCATCAATGTTGTTGGTCACTAAATCCAAATCGCCATCTTGATCCAAATCAGCATAAACCGCCCCATTTGACAAAGAAGGAATAGACTGAATCCATTGATCTCTCTTATCTTCAAAATGGAGTTGCCCCGTATTTTTTAGGTAGTGATTTTTGGCTTTGTAGCTCGGAATTTGTTGAATCCAATGCATTCGTTCAGCAGCAGGAATAGGCTTTCCTTGTAGTTCTACTTTTCGGTTTCTTAATTTAACTCGAAAATCATTGTCTAAGGAGTTTTGCTTATAGCCATTAGAAATGATTAAATCCTTAAGCCCATCGTTATCAAAATCAGCGAACAAAGGCGCCCAACTCCACTCTGTTTTTGCCGTTCCTGCCATATTAGCAATTTCTGAAAACTGCCCATTTCCACGATTTAATTGCAATTCATTGAACATATATTGTGGTACATAACCATAATATTCCGTCATTTTTTTAAAATAGGCAGGCTGCATGGATGCCATGGAAGTTTTTGCAGTAACATGATCCTTTGCCGCCATATCTACAGCAATAATATCAGGAAAGCCATCGTTGTTAAAATCATTCACATCACAACCCATTGAGAAATAAGCAACGTGTTTCATTTGTCCTTTAATCTCATCTGAAAAGGTTCCATCCCGTTGGTTGATCCACAAAACATTAGGCTGTGTATAATCATTAGACACATACAAGTCTGTCCAACCATCATTATTAAGATCAGCAGCAACAACTCCCAAACCATAATCATACCGCAACATCTCCAACTCAGCCGTGACATCAATAAATTTTCCACCTTCATTTTTGTACAAGTGAGAAGAATTGGCTTGCAATAAAGCAGGATTAGCAGCAATTCGCTTTTGAGCATTTTCAAAGGTCGTTCTCCTGTTAAAATCCGAAAAATGATTGTTGACATACAAATCCAAATCACCATCTTTGTCATAATCAAAAAACGTAGCTCCAGTAGAATAAGCCCCATCGTTAATACCATAAGCTTTGGCTTCTTCTACAAAAGTCATGTCTCCTTGATTAATAAACAGTAGATTCTCTGGTTGGGTATAAATATCCTTGATACCTGAACGGCAAATATAAATATCTAACCAACCATCGTTATTGACATCCGCCAAGGTTACCCCTGTATGCCAAGAAGGTTTGCCATCCGCATTTTTGAGATTGATGCCTGATTTTTGGCTTACCGCTTCAAATTTTAATCCCCCTTGATTTAAATAAATCTCATTCTCAACCTGATTCCCCGTAAACACCAAATCTGGCAAGCCATCATTGTTTAAATCGCCAACTGCCACACCACCTCCATTAAATAAATAATCCCAAGAAAGGATATTAATATCTTCTGTTTGGGTGATGGTGTTCTGAAAGTCAACCCCTGTCTGCGCTGGGCTAAGTCTTTGAAAAAGGTAATCTTTGAGCTTTTCGTGGCTGCTATTGGTTTCGTTTAATAATTCCCGAACATCTTTTTGATCGTTGGTACAAGCACAGAGTAATAAAAGGCACAGTAGGTTCACGTATTTCATACATTGTAGTTTTGAGGGGGCACTTTTATAAAAGAATTGAAATCCATTCTTGTTTTCAACCGTTTAATATCGCCCTCTTTTACCCTGCCTAATGCTATTTTTAGCTCAGTTGTCACTAGATGTTAGAACGAGCATCTAGCTTTCTCACCCTACGATTATACCTTGATTGATTAAGTAACGAAACAGGATTGGTTATGCGTAGTTACTTAAAATGGATAACATTTAGATTTGTAAGTTCTTAAAGATAAAAGATATAGCCAGCTGTACAAAATAATGCAAAAAAAAGCGGTCTCGAATAATCGAGACCGCTCTTTTTTTTTGTGTTATATTCTCTTAGAATTGCTCAACACCACCAAAGTGGAAGTTACCTTCAATTTCAGCATTTTCGTCAGAATCAGAACCGTGAACAGCATTTTCACCAATGCTTTTTGCATATTTTGCACGGATAGTACCTTCAGCTGCTTCAGCTGGATTGGTTGCACCAATCAAAGTACGGAAATCAGCAACAGCATTGTCTTTTTCTAAGATTGCTGCTACAATAGGACCAGAAGTCATGAACTCTACCAATTCGCCAAAGAAAGGTCTTTCTTTGTGTACAGCATAAAAAGCTTCTGCACCTGCTTGCGTCAATTGAGTCATTTTCATTGCAACAATTCTAAAACCTGCTTCATTGATTTGGTTTAAGATACCTCCAATATGACCTGCTTTTACAGCGTCAGGTTTGATCATTGTTAGCGTTCTGTTAGTAGCCATTTTCCTACGTTTATTTTGTTATTGTATAAATTTATTTTTTCAGTTTTTAAGCTTGGCGCAAAGCTACTAAAATTAGTGGATTAAGTCTAATTGTTAGTAAAAAAAATAATCCTTTACAGTCAATCCTAAATCACCTATAAATAAATCTGCGAAGTTCTCATTTTATTATTGGGGCTTTTTAAGTTGATCTTAAACTTCTATAATTCATTTACAAATCTTACAATCTTTTCGATAAACATATTATTTATTGTTATAAATAAAATAAATAATTTATATATTTATAACAATAATACTTCATTGCTTTTAATTCTTATATCAACTTTCAATTCACAATTAAAATTTTACGTACACAACATGATTACAAAAGATCATCCAACAAACAAAACCTTAGAAATAGGTTCTGATGGCTTTTACCATCCAACAACAGAAGATCAAATTATAGAGCTCATCAAAACAGCACAAACAGAAGGGCTAAAAATCCGAGTTCGTGGTTCTGCCCATTCTGTAAAAAAAGCCATTTATACCAATAGTCCCCCTACTCCTACAACAGGCATCAACATTATGCTAGATCAATACAGGGCTGTATTCATCGACTCAGAGAATATGACGGTTACTTGTCAAGCAGGTGTTAATTTAGGAAAAGATCCCTATGATCCAAGTGGAACGTCTACCGTTGAAAACAGTTTGTTGTATCAACTAGACCAAGCAGGCTTAGCACTCCCTGACTTAGGAGGAATTCGGCATCAGACCGTTGCTGGCTTTTTGGCAACGGGTTCTTCTGGTGGGTCGTTAAATTACGACTTAGGCGATAGTATTGAAGCCATCCGCTTAATTGATGGAACGGGATCTATCCATACGTTTAGCAAAACAGATCCAGACCCTAGTAAATTTTATGCAGCGGGTGTCTCAATGGGACTATTAGGGATTGTTACTCAAGTTACTTTTAAATGTACCGAACGTTATCATATCATGGGGTCTGAAGCCATTACCACTTTAGTTGATGCAGAAATGGATTTACTGGGCTCAGGAACAGCCACCCACCCCAGTTATGAAGATTTTTTGCGAAACGCACCTTTAGCTGATGGAAGTAGAAACCCACAGTTAGCAGAATATTCTCGTATTCTATGGTGGCCCCAAAAAGGTGTTAACCATATTGTCAGTTGGAAAGCTCATCGTATGATCGCTAGTGACTATACTAGTCAAACAGGAACTGCTGAAGATTTTAACCGCCGTCCTTATGTTGAGATGGGATATTTGGTTACCGCTGAAAAACTTCAACAATTGCCCGTTGACATTTTTCTAAAATTGGATTATTTTGTCAATCAACACGAAGAACAATTCCTGCAAATCATTGATCAAGTAAGGGGAATTATCATGCGACAAGATCATGAAAAGGCACTTCAAATTTTCCAATTAATTAATGATAAAACAGCACATCTAAGTAGCCAAAATAAAAATAATATCCCTTATGAACAGGCAAAAGAATTGGCTGATAAATTAACCCGCATGTCTGAATTGGTGCTACAAGCTTTGGGGGGCTTGTTCTACTTGCTCATTGGGCATCGAAATGCTCCATTAGAGGATCCATGGAAGCAAATTTTTGATCAACTTTTTGCCGATATGGATGCTTTTCAAAATTTTTACCCTTCCATTCTTAAGAATGTTTTTGTCAAATTAGATGGCGATGCTGGACCGCAACAATTTTGGGATACTTGGTGGCAAGGTTTACCCATGGATAATCAAATAGACGACCACTTATTGCCAACTTGGTTTACTGAAATTTGGATTCCAGTTGATCAAACGCAGGCTGTTATGAACAAGATGAATGATTTTTTTGAACAAGCTAGCTTTGATGAAACGGATACCTTCTCCTATGAGTTTTATGCCACCACTAAAAGCAAGTTTTGGATGAGTCCATCTTATGACAAAGATGTTGTGCGGGTAGATGTATTTTGGTTTGGGTCTAATTATGAACAGCCAACTGACCGTTTCTATCCTCAGTTTTGGGATTTGTTAAAAGATTTTGATTATCGACTGCATTGGGGGAAATTTTTAGTCCAAAACACGCCTTCTGTTCCCAGCAATTATATAGAGCAGCAATATCCTAAATGGAACGATTGGATGAATATTCGTCAAGAACTAGATCCTAACAACTTATTCTTAACCAATTACTGGAAAACGCACCTAAATATAAGCTAATACTATTTTAACGAAATGCTTGCTGCCTATTGGATTATATTAGATGGATTTTCCTTCTTTTAAAGTATCGAATAGGCAGTTTTTCTGCATTCCAACTACAAACTCCCATACAAATCAATTCCAAAAACAAGCGGCATAACCACATAAACATAGAGCGAAAATAAAAGAATCGAGAGTAAATTCAACCAAATCCCTGCCTTAATCATGTCCCCTATTTGAATATAAGAAGAACCAAAAACAATCGCATTTGGCGCAGTGGCAATTGGCAACATAAAGGCACAAGAAGCAGCGCAAGTTGCTCCAATCATCAAAACATAGGGATGTACTCCAATCGTCATGGATAAGGAAGCTAAAATGGGCAAAATCATAGAAACTGTAGCCACATTGGAAGTGATCTCTGTCAAAAAGTTAACGGCAGCTATGAGCAACAATAGCAATAAAAACAGTGGCAAAACGCCCAATAAGCTAATTTGTGTGCCAATCCAAGCTGCCAATCCTGTTTTGTCGAATCCATTGGCTAAGGACAGCCCTCCCCCAAACAATAAAATGACTCCCCAAGGTATTTTTACCGCCGTTTCCCAATCTAAAATTGTAGCGGGGCTATCGTCAAGGTCATCTAAGGAGGTATCAACGACTTCTCTATTGGGGACGCTGTTTTTCGTTGGTATAATAAACAGACTAATCGCTCCAATAATGGCAATGATGGTATCGGTTAAATGCGGAAAAAATGGATTGAGTAAGAACGATCGAGTCATCCAAGCCAACGCAACTCCCCCAAAAACGGCAATCACAACTTTTTCTTCATAGCTCATCCCTCCCAAGTCCCGTTGGTAATTCTTTATTTTATTTAAACTCGTTGCGCTGTCCTCTTCCTCAAAAGGGGAAAGATCAAAGCCTATATTTACCAAATAATACCAACAAATGAATAATAAAACAACAGCAATAGGCATGGCAAACAACATCCAAGCCGCAAAAGAAATTTCAACGCCGTATTTTTCAGTAACCACCCCTGTAAAAATCACATTGGTTGGCGTTCCAATCAAGGTTGCAATTCCTCCAATAGAAGCCGCATAGGCAATCCCTAGGAGCAATGCCTTGGCAAAGGTATGGTCTGCTTTTGCTAGATGCTTTGTTTCTAGTTGTTTAACAATAGCAATTCCTATAGGAACCATCATAATGGTGGTGGCTGTATTGGAAATCCACATGGACAAAAAGCCTGTCGCAACCATAAATCCTAAAATGATAGACTTGGGCGCACTTCCTATTTTTGCAATAATTCCCAATGCAATTCGCTGGTGCAAATTCCAACGCTCAACCGCTGAGGCAATCATAAAACCTCCCACAAAAAGAAAGATAATTGGATGCCCATAAAGACCACCTGTCTCTTTTATCGTCATGGCTCCTGCCAATGGAAACAAAACCAAGGGCAAAAGTGCCGTAACAGCAATGGGAACGGCTTCTGTCACCCACCAAATTGCCATCCAAAAAGTGGTTGCCAAAACTGCTTGTCCTCTAGGAGATAAACCTTCGAGATCCATCCCCAACAAAATCAAAAAATATAAACTAGGTCCCAGCAATAAACCAATTTTTTGTTTGTTCATGTTTGTATAATTTTAGGTAAATATGTTATCCTCACTTATTTTTTTTACTTAATAACAATGGAATACTAAAAAATAATTGCCCTTTGAAGTAGTTAATAGGATATTAGTTATAAGTAGAAAGTCGTAAGTTATTTATTATCAAAATAAAACCTTACGACTTTCTACTTATAACTTACGATGCATATAGTTTCACAGATCGTAATTGCTAAGAGCTTATCACAAAACTTATCAAAGAGCCTTTTTTTTACAACTTCTCTTACTGCTATTCCTTATTTTTAGGAAAAATACTACTTTTATGCCTCTTCACGCAATTAAAAGATTTAACAATTACTATGAAACTACTTCTTGTAAGTGCCACCGAGTTTGAAATTATGCCCTTATTAACGTATTTAAACACTAATTTCAAAAACAAAGAGAACAGACGTTTTTTTTCTAAAGAGATTGATATTCATATCTTAGTGGCTGGCGTGGGTCCCATACACACTACTTTTGCATTGGCTACGGTACTTGCTCAACACCAGTTTGATTTGGTGCTTAACTTGGGAATTGCAGGCGCTTTTAATCGAGCCTTAGCCATTGGGCAAGTATTGCAAGTTATCAACGACCGTTTTGCCGATGTTGGGGTTGAAGAAGCCAATGGTGCTTTTACGGATTTATTTGAATTGCAATTAGTAGATTGGAACGAAGCGCCTTATATCAATGGCAAATTATATGCTCCCAATACCGAAAATAAATTCTTGCCACAGGCAACTGCTATTACGGTCAATAAAGTACATGGGTCGGCTGAAAGCATCCAAAAAATTGAGGCTAAATATCCCGCAGATTTGGAATCTATGGAAGGTGCTGCGGTCTTTTATGCTTGTTTGCAACATCAAATAGATTGCCTGCAAATTCGCTCTATTTCTAATTATGTAGAACCTCGAAACAAAGACAACTGGGACATTCCTTTAGCAATTGACAACCTCAATAAAGTAGCCATTGAGTTGATTGAAACTTTGTCTAGTCCCAATACAAACCAATAGCATTTTATCTTGCTCCAAAACGCAAAAGGGACGCTTTGGCATAGCCAAAGCGTCCCTTCGTTTATCCTATTAAAAGGGTTGATTTATCGTTGGTTTTCTCCTTCTAATATTTTAATCATTTGCTCCTCTTTAGCGCTGTGCTTTTTCTTCTTCCATTGCTTAAAGAATTTCCCCCAAGCAATAGGATCAAAAATAGATTGTGGAGCTTGTTGCCCTTGATAAGAATAATCGCTTGCTTGTTGACGCAGGTATTGAATAGAGTTTTCTCGCCCATCCATACTGGTATTGTTAGCAACTGCCAACAACTGATTTCGCTCTAAATTCTCTTTAGCAATCGCCTCTAATTGACCTGCACGGTTAGGTTGCATTGCCAAAAACTCAGCCGCTAAGTTATCACGATCAGGCCAAGGGAATACCGTCACCTCATCAATATTAATTGATGCTGGCATTAATTCCACCTTAAGGCTATGATACATTCCATCAATATCTTCAGGAATCACAATCTCTCTGTCTTCAAAACCTACCGCAGAAAAAGTTAGTGTTTGCCCCTTTTTAACAACAATTGAATACATCCCTTCATAATTAGCATAAGTTCCACGAGTTGTTCCTTTGACCGCAACCGTAACAAAAGGCACATAAGCATATCTTGCATTTTCTCCCTTGGTTACAATCAATCCATACACCTCTACAATATCAGATTGTTCTTGTGCAACGATCGCAAAAGAGAAGAATCCAAATAATAACGCAAGAAGATATTTAGTATTCATAATTTAAATTGAGTTATGAGGCTAATTAACAACATCTGCTAATTCCCCATGTTTTATAATGTTTCTATTCTTACTTTCTTAAACGGAAAACAAGTGTATGAAGTTGGCATTTTAACACTTTTCTAACAGAACAAATTTAAGATGGAAAAATCAAGCCATAAATGTCTAAGCCATTGGCAAATAACAACAGCCCTAACAATAAGACAATTCCCACTACCTGAGCATACTCCAATACCTTTTCATTAACAGGTCTACGTGCTACAATTTCAAACAATAAAAACATAACGTGTCCCCCATCCAGTGCAGGAATTGGCAACAAATTCATAAAGCCCAAAATCAAAGACAAAATAGCCGTCATTCTCCAAAAATGTTCCCAATCCCAATAAGGAGGAAACATTTGACCAATGGCAATAAAACCACCTAAACTCTCTGTAGCCTTGATCCTTCCTGTAAACATTTGACCAAATGCTTTGATTTGTGAGGCCAAAAAGTTATAACTTTTAGATAAGGCAACAGGAAACGATTGAAAAAAACCATATTTGATGCGTCCAAATTCAAAATATCGTTCTGGACCATAAGTCCCAGCGCCAATTTGTCCTTTTTCGGTTGTATGTATGGTTAAACTTTTACGTTCTCCTTTTCTATAAAAATCAACCACAACATCTTGATCTTTGTGCTGTCTCGCCAATGCTCTAAAATCAGAGAAAAAGGGAGTTGGTGTATTGTTAAAACCAACAATTGAATCTTCTTTCTCTAGTCCTGCTGCTTTTGCTGGCATATCCTTAGAAACACTACCAATCACAAAAGGCACTCGTGGTTCAAATAAACGCAATTTTTTCTTGCTGTGTTTCGGCAATTTTAATACTGTACTATCGGGAACTCTAATCGTCACTTCTTTGCCATCCCGCATTACTTTTAAATCATAGATTTCATCCAATAACATTTTGCTTGTTACGATCCCAGAGTTAAATTTTTCAAAAGGTTCGTCACCAATTGCTAATATTTTATCTCCATCTTGAAGCCCCATTTCTTTGGCCAAAGAAGAACAAGCAATGCCATGTACTGCATTTTCATTGGGTAAATATTTATCGCCATAAACCCAAGCCAACATAGCAAAAAGGAAAATCCCTAAAATAAAATTCACGGTTACCCCGCCAATCATTACAATCAAACGCTGCCAAGCGGGTTTAGAACGAAACTCCCAAGGTTGCGGAGGTTTTGCCATGGCTTCACGATCCATGCTTTCGTCAATCATGCCTGATATTTTGACATACCCCCCTAAAGGCAACCAGCCAATCCCATATTCTGTTTCTCCTATTTTCTTTTTATATAAAGGAAACCAAGCATCAAAAAATAAGTAGAATTTTTCGACTCGCATTCCAAATTTTTTGGCAGTCCAAAAATGTCCAAACTCATGTAAAGTAACTAATATTGACAAACTCAATAAGAGTTGCATTCCCATTATAAAATATCCCATTGCTGTTGTTTACGCTATTATTTTATTAATTTTTGTTCTTAAAATCCTAAGTCAAGAAAAAAATATTTTATATTATATATAACTTTAGTCTTGTTTTTTTTATTGCCAAAAGAGCAATATACTTTTTAATTATTAATAGTTCGGTAATGACTACTGATTTATAAGCTTTTAAAGGCGCTCCCTTTACTCACTAAACACCTACAAATCAACCCAATAAGGTTTTTCACCGAACTAATGAACGATGCAAAATTACAAAAAGAAATCAACTCTTGCGTAGGATTTTTTAATTAAGTGTAGCACTTTTCCAAAATTAGTCCATCTTAGACATCTCCTAGGTTCACGCAAGAACTCATCCAAGATATATAACTGTTCTATGCGCTTATTATTCCTTTGGCTAGACTGTTAAGTTAGTAAGAGGTATTCATTTACTTAAGTCTTTTTGTTCTAAATTAAACAACTCTAGTTCTCAAATGATCAAACAACTCCTCATTTTATTTTCAAAAAAAACACTATGCGTTCTTTATTTTTTTTATTGTTGATGGTATCTCAATCTCCGTTGATTTATGCTTACAATTCTAAATTACCTCCTCTGGCTATTTATGCTAATGAGCTTAATGCCATGCTAGGTCGAACAATAACACTAACCCTACAAGATGGTGATATTAGCATCATAGATAATGTGTGGGAAGCTGAACTAGTTGAACAAACACCGACCTCCCTTGCTCTGCAAACGGGCTGGAATGGCACAGGTGGCGGCGAACAAAATACCTTACATTTTGTCTTATTAGAAGGTGGAGCTACTCCCACTGTCCTTCTGATGAATGTACACAGCCACTATTGGCGGCAAGACATGGAATCATTTTCGGAAGACCAAGCAGCCTATCACGATGCCATTTTAGCATTAGAGCAAGAGCTCATTGCTGCGGGGGCAGATAAGGCACTCGCAGACAACATCTATGAACGAGATCATATGCGATCGGAGATTAAATCTGTTTACGGTTACAATCCAGCCCTAACACTTGCTGTTTGGAAAAGAAATAAAGCGCAACAATGGACTAATATTAGTGCCCATACCTTTCCTTCTAAGATGACCACAATCGTTACAGAACATCTTCCGTTTTTTGAATTTTCCTATCAACAATCATCGCAAGAAAATGAAATCGAGGGTTATCACCTCAAAGAAAAAAGTTACTCTGAACAAGGACTCAACAACAATCGCCCCAATTGGAAAACTTGGTTTGGCACAGAAGACTTAGAAGCGATAAGTTCTAGTTTTAATCCTTCCATAAACGGCAAAAATATTGAGTTGCACTATTCTAAAAATGCTCCTATTATTTGGGAGTGGAAAAATTCAAGCTATCAAATCAAAGCACTTCCTCGCAAAACAACATGGCTTAATTCGCCTTGCACCAATTTTAATTTTAAAACGGAAGCAAGCCACCTTTTTGAAGGGAGTATTGGAAAAAACAATCCAATTAAAATGCAAATTACAAGCAGACCTAAAGGAGATAAATTGGAAATAAGTGGAGAATATTGGTATCTTAAGCACCCTAAATCAAAATTTCCTATAGAGGGGCTTATTTCAAGTCAAACTGCTCAAAAAATTACCTTTTATAGAATGAAAAAAGGGAAAATAAGAGAATCCTTTGATTGCTTTTTTAGCAACTGTACTTTTCAAGGTTGGTGGCAACATCAAGCTTCAAAAAACATTCAACCATTTGAACTAATTTTAATAAAATAAATCCATTATGTTCTACGAATTTAACGGTTATAAACCTGTTGTCCACGAAACTGCTTTTGTTCATCCACAAGCCAATGTTACAGGCAATGTTATTATTGGTGCCAAGGTTTATATTGGTCCTGGAGCCGTTCTGAGAGGCGATTGGGGTCAAATTATTATCGAAGATGGCTGCAATGTCCAAGAAAACTGTGTGGTGCATATTTTTCCTGGCAAAACAGTGTACCTAAGAGAAGGCGCACACATTGGGCATGGTGCTATTATTCACGGTGCAACGGTAGGAAAAAATGCTTTAGTAGGCATGAATGCAGTGCTAATGGATGATGTAGAAGTTGGAGACAATTGCTTAATTGGAGCGCTGTGCTTTGTTCCTGCCAACACCAAAATTCCAAACCAAAAACTGGTGGTTGGCAATCCTGCCAAGATTATCAAAGACCTTTCGGATGAAATGGTCAACTGGAAAACAGAAGGCACTGCTCTGTATCAGAAACTTCCACTAGAATGTCAACAAACGCTTAGAGAATGTGAGCCCTTGAGATCGGTTCCTGAAGATTTGAAAGTACAAGATTATGCCGCCTACAAAACATGGCATGAATTAAAACAATCTTAAGCCTCTTTCTATTTTTTTTAGGGTAAAAAAGGGTAATTTGAAAATGGATAGCAAATCGTAATTTTCAAATTACCTTTCTTCTTTTAATTATTTTTTGCCCCTTTTTCCTCAATAAATGCCAATATTTCTACAATATCAGCACTATCTAAGTCTGGGAATGCGGTCATTTCGCTAGCCCACAAAGCTGCTACTTCTACAGCACGAGGATGATTGTTATTAATCAACTCCTGAGGGTTCTGAATGAATTGTATCAATTCACTGCGTTTTTCCCAACGTTCTTCTACCCCATATAAAGCGGGACCTGTCATATCATCCACCATATTTATATTATGACAAGCAGCACAGTTATTCAAAAATAACCTTCTTCCTTTTTTGGAAGTGGTATTTAGTGTTGTGGGTGTTGAGCTAATTGTTGGAGCTGTAACGGGGGTTGAATCTGCACCACAACTAATCAATAGTAATAGCCAAAAACTAATTCCCACCGAGCTTAATTTAAATAGTGTTGTCATTTGTATTCTATATATGCTAAGATTTGGCTAATTTGAGTAGTATCTAGGTTCGGAAAGATTACCATTTCAGAAGCAGCCCAATCTTTCATGGCAACTGCTCTGGGATGCCCTTCATCAACCAATTCTTGATAATTTTGAATCCAACGATATAAATCGGTTCGTTTTTTCCAGCGTTCTGTTACCCCATACAAAGCAGGCCCTGTCATGTCCGACACCATATCGTTATTATGACAAGAAGCACAATTTTCTAAAAATAAGGTTTTTCCTTCTCGAATTTCGTAAGACATTTTCCCGCTTGTTTGCATACAATTTCCACAAGTAATCACAGGCTCAGATTTTGTTCCACACAATCCGTAGTTTTCTTGCTTATCAAAGCCATTAGATAAACCTTCCTGTAAAACCATTCCCGTTAGCAAAACAAAGGCAACTCCAATCAAAACCCCTAAGTTGGTTAGACGGTTTAAGTGACTAAACATTTCTTGTTGATTCATGTTATTTAGTGTTTATTATACTTCATTTAACAATAAATTTTATACACTAAAATAAACTAGTTCAGCCACTAATGCCACTCAGCCCCTTTAATAAAATCAACATAGAATTGTTCTATATTAGACCTTATTTTTTAAACTTTTCCAGCATACAATTTGGCATATTTAGCAATGTATTTTCCTAAAATATCAAATTCAAGATTCACCGCATCACCAATTTTCATATGTTTGAATACCGTTTCTTCAAAGGTATATGGAATAATTGCTACTGAAAAGTGATTGGGAGTAGGATCAACTACGGTCAAACTCGTTCCATTCACACAGATAGAACCTTTGTCTACCAAAAGATGTTCCTCTGTTTCTTCATATTCAAAGGTAAAATACCAACTTCCATCCACCTCTTTGATGCCTACACAAGTTCCTGTCTTATCAACATGCCCCTGTATAATATGCCCATCCAATCGAGCATTATAAACCATCGCTCGTTCTAGATTCACAGCCGTACCGACCTTCCAAGCTCCCAAGTTCGTCTTTAATAACGTTTCTTCGATAGCCGTCACGGTATAAGTATTGCCCTCAATAGCCACAACCGTCAAACAAACCCCATTGTGTGCGACACTTTCATCAATGTTGAGTTCTTTAGTCATTTCGGCTGCGATGGTAATGTGCACATTAGTGCCTTCTTTTTCAATTTTTTGAACCGTTCCTAGTTCTTTAATAATTCCTGTAAACATTATTAATTATTATTACTTTATTTCTTAAGAATATATTGCTCCAATACAGTAGCAATTTTTCGATTATCGGCAAGTCTAGGCACCTTGTTTTGCCCTCCTAACTTACCAATAGACTTCATGTATTTTCGAAATGCGTCTTTTTGCAAAGGACGAATTTTTAGTGTTTGTAGCACTCCCCCTTCTATTAGATCTTTGTAATAGATATTCTGTGCTTGCATTTGCTGATCTACTGCTTGCTCAAAGATAGCTAAATTTTCAGGCATTTGATCAAAGGCAACAAACCATTCGTGATAAGGTGTTTCTTGATTGGGGGGATTAACTTGTGGTGCTACGGTAAATTCTACAATTGGAATATTGTGCTGTGCCGCTACAGACAACAGGGCTGTTTCTACTTCTTTAGCAATGACATGTTCTCCAAAAGCAGAAATAAAGTGCTTCACCCTGCCAGTCACAACAATTCGATAAGGGTTAATCGATACAAATTTAATGGTATCTCCTATTTTATAACCCCAAAGCCCTGCGTTGGTATTCAAAATTACAGCATAGTTAACCCCTATTTCTACCTGTTCTAATGCTAATCGGGTAGGCTGTTCCTTTGACATTTCCTCTACGGGCACAAATTCAAAGAAAATTCCAGAGTTAACATTCAGCAACAGGGCATTATCCTCCTGTTGATCCTGAAACGCTAAAAAGCCCTCAGAGGCAGGATAGGTTTCTATACTTGGAATACGTCCACCAACTAAGGTTTCTAATTTAGCTCGATAGGGCTCAAAATTCACCCCGCCATAAACAAACATAGAAAAATTTGGAAAAACCTCTAGCACTGTTTTTTTTCCTGTATACTCCAACAGACGCTCATAATACATCTGCACCCAAGGAGGGATGCCACTAATCAAGCGCATATCTTCCTTAGCCGTTTCAATGACAATTTGTTCTAATTTAGTTTCCCAATCTTCAATGCAATTAACGGCATAAGAAGGCATTTGGCTTTTTTTGAGCCAATTGGGAATTAGATGATTAGAAATTCCCGACAGACGACCTGTTGGTATGTCATAATGTGGCTCTAAAGTTGGGCTGCCCGACAAAAAAATCATTTTACCATCCATAAAATCCACATTTCCTGTTGTTGCGATATAATGAAAGATGGCATTACGAGCGGTTCCAAAATGATTGGGGATGCTTTGTTTGGTTAATGGAATAAATTTGGCTCCAGAAGTAGTCCCAGAGGTTTTGGCGTAGTACTTGGGCATTCCTTTCCACAAAACATTAGATTGACCTGCGTTAATTCGATAAATATAAGGCTTTAAGTCTTCATAATCTGCCAAGGGCACCGCTTTCTTAAATTCCTCGTAATTTTTGATGGTATGAAAATGATGTTCTTTCCCAAATAAGGTGTGCTTTCCCGTTTTTAATAAGGATTTAAGGAGTTGTTGTTGGTACTTGATGGCATGATTGGCATCTCGTTCTACCTTTTTAGAAATGACCTTGGCAAGTTGGTAAACAATCTTTGTTTTTATTGACATTAGTAGCAGATAATCGTGTATAAAAGTATCTTTTTATTAGTCCGAAGATACAACATCTAGCTCTAAAACAAAATAAGGAAATAAAGTTTGAAAAGTTGGCTATAAAGTCCAGCCTTTTTTTAATTCAAAAAAAAACTCTTCCAACTATTACTAGAAGGAAGAGTCCTAAAAACCCAAACAAATAAACACAAAGATAAAACGAAGATAAACATATTTTTTAGAACTTTTAAAGAGTCCAACAAAATTTTATACTTTTTTTCAACAAAGCACTAATTCAACTCCAATAAAACGTTCATTTTCAGCTCATATCATTTAAAACACGTCTTACCTCAGGTTACATTTTATGTATTTTTTCATATACTAATTCCTGCCTTTGTAAGAATTATGTTTATAAAGTTTTTTATTATATTACAATCATTCTTTTGCTTTGTACTTGCCCTATATTGGTCTGAATGATGTAATAATTAAGTACCCTCAGGTAGATCATAGATAGAGATTTAAAGAAGATTAAGTGTTTTATTTTTCGTTCTTTGACAAATCATACACGATTTACTTAACTGCGCTGCTAGGTTAGCTAGTGCGCTAGCGCTTATGAGCTCCCTGAGGTCGGTTTGTTATCACTCGTGAGCCAGCAACCTGGGTTCTCTGTGGTCGTGATAGAGTTGTCAAAGAACCTTATTTTTTAATTATTTTTTGCTGATAAGACTGCCCTTTTTCATCGTTTAAGGTCAAAAGATATAAACCAGATGGTAAATCACTCAAATCTAAATCTATCTCTGTTTGGTTGTTTATCCTTTTGCTACGAATCAGTTGCCCCTCTAGATTGTATATTTCTACCCCTTTTAAGTTCGTCTGGGCTTGAATATGAATATTATTTGGCGTAGGATTGGGAAAAACATTGAGTGTTAAACTTTTAGTCCTGTGTTTTTCTACACTCGTTGTTGTCTCATTCATTTTTAACACAAAAATATCCTCTCCTCCTGCTGAGGCTAAATAAGATACCCCTTGATTAGGATCAAAATCAACACTTCCTTCAAACGTTCCTGCTAGGTAGATATCATTATTATAAATAGACATCGCTTTACCATAGTCCGCACCAGTTCCCCCTCCCGAAGAGGCCCATTGTCTAGTCCAAGCTAAATTGCCCGCTGCATCCAACTTAGTCATAAATATATCTGACCAACTATTTGCCGTAGCTGTCAACACATTAGGCCCTGGGTCAAAATCTACCGTATTACTAAAAGAACCTCCTATACAAACCTCCCCTGTACTCGTAATACAGATGCCTTCTATTTCTTGCCCTCCTACATTCTTTGCCCAAACAAAATTACCACTGGCATCCAATTTAGTAAGAAAGCCATTATAAGAAGTTAATGAAGTGGTTAAATTATGCAGTGTAGCATTACTAGGGTCACAGTCAATCGTTCCAGAAAATTCCCCACCTATATATACTGCCCCAGCATTATCCAACGCAATAGATTTACTACGCTCTGACGAGGTACCACTCAACTGCCTCGCCCAAACTAAATTGCCCGATGCATCTAACTTAATAACAAATACATCCGAATTGCCATAAGAGGTTAAGAAAGTTGTGCTCGGTCCAGGGTCAAAATCCACAGTTCCATGAAAATTTCCAGTTATATAAATATTTCCAGATGCATCCGTTGTCATTGCAGTACTTTCATCATCTTGTGTACCTCCCATGCTCTTTGCCCATATTAAATTCCCTGAATAACTAAACTTACACACAAAGATGTCTTTATTGCCATTTGAGCTTAAATTAACAGTAGCAGCGCTAGGGTCAAAATCGTCTGTTCCTGAAAATTTTCCAGTAACATAAATAGCAGCCCCCAATAGACTATAAGCTTCACTAAAAACAATATCATACTCATAATTACTACTGCTAAAATTCTCTCCAAAGTTTTTGACAAAAACAAAATTACCATTTGAGTTATAACGCGCTATAAAGACGTCTCCTTCAAAATTATTCCCATTAACAGTATTGGGTCCTGGGTCAAAATCTACCGCTCCAGATCCTGAAATTTCACCAATAATTACTATGTCGCCATAAGTATTAACAGTAATAGATTTTCCATGTCCGTAAGAGTAAGTACTTCCAATTTGATGTGCCCAAACAAAGTTTCCGTTAACGTCCAACTTGGTTATAAATATATCCATATTACCCGCTGCTGTCAAATTATAAATATTGGGTCCTGGGTCAAAATCTACGGTTCCGTAAAAATGCCCTACCATATACATATTACCAGCAGCATCATGAACCATATCATCAACGATTTGATCCCAAGTTCCTCCTATTCCTTTTGCCCATTGAAAAGTTTGAGCAGATGTAGTTAAGTGAAAAGTAATCAAAAATATATTTAGAAGTATTGTTCTCATTTTTTTAAAATTTAGGCTAGGATCTCATTGGTGCTTTAAGCAAACAATCATCCAAATTTTAATTAATTTTATATCGTAGGTGAGTTTATTTTACTACGATCATTTTTTTGCTTTGTACTTGCCCTATATTGGTCTGAATGGTATAATAATAAGTACCAGCAGGTAAATCTTGGGTAGAGATTTGAAGGTGATCAAATGACTTGTCTACTTGATAGCTTTTTAGCTCAATACCACTGGTATTGTATATTTTTAATGTGCCCCTATCGGCTTCTTCTGGCAATTCATATCCAACAACGGTATAGGTTGTACTAGGATTGGGGGCATTTTGTTTAAGCACTACACCACTATTGGCTTCAGTATATCGAGCTCCAGTTGTTCCACCACAAGGATCACACATTAACGTTCCAGGAAGATTGTAGACATATATATTCGGACCAACCGTATTTTTAAGAATCATTTTACTTGTCCCATCACTAGCATTTATAATACTACTAGGCGTATTGGTATGTTGTAAATAATAGGTACTTGTCCCCTTTATTCCAGTATCATCTTGCTGAAATAAAACACTGCCATCCTCATTAATAATAGCAATAGCAGTAACTGTTGTAGAGCAGCCAGAAGTAAGGCAGGCTTGATAATGAAGCATAAATTCAACCTCATTATCGGTATCAAATAAACCTTCTTTTACATAATAGAAATAAGCCGCATTAAAGTGTGGAAATGCAACAGGGTCATAAAGGTCAGATGGAGTATTTACAGTAATTGTTTTGTATATAGAATGATCCAAATTGTATAATTTTAATTCTAGATTCCCTTGGTCAAATATTGCATACTTAGTCCCTGCACTTTCTAAAAGTACAGGTTGCATATCTTGATAACTATTGGTAATCGAATACGTATTATCCAAGGTAATTTGTGCTTGGCAAGTACTATAAGCAAACCAACATAGCAGCCCGATAAGTAATTTATTTTTTAACATAATTAAGGTTCATTTTTATAACTTAGAAATTTAATAGCGTACACTAACACATTTACCCGTCGGGCTTTTTTTGGAACAGGTCGTTCCTAATAGAGAACCCGCACAATAACTGCATTTTTTAGCTTTGGGGACAACACAGGTTCCTACTGGGCTTTTGGAACAAGAGGTTCCTGCATAACTGCCACCACAATAGCTGCATTTTCCTTCACGGACAATAATACAAGTTCCGACAGGATTGCTAGATTTAGAGCAGGTTGTACCAACATATTGCCCATTGCAAAACTCGCATCTGCCACTCAAAAACACAAAGGAGAATAAAAGGCAGGAGGTCATTAAGAGGGTTATTACTTTTACTACGTTCATTATTTTTTTGTTTAAAGGTTAGTAAATTGCTTGTTTTAGGTAAGTAATGAATCTAAATTATTGATAGTTTATTCGAGCAATCTTTTTAATCTTAACTGTGTTGAAAATACTCGCCATAGCTAAGGCTATGACTGTGTTTTTCGCCTTGTTAATATCAAAAATCTTTTACTGCAAATTCTATAAATAATTTTGCCCCATTACTTAAACAGTTTTAGGGTTTAGATTTGCTAAATTTTTTCAATGTAAACTCGATCATAAATCGTTGGAATAATTTCTTTTCCTTCTGAACTATAAATGCCCCACTTATTGTCTTTGATGACAATAAAATAATCTAGAATATTGCCCATTTGTACAATACGGTCATAACGAATAGGTATAATTATCTGCTTAGACTCAGAATCTTGTAGGCCTTTTTCATTTTTTTCATTCGTAACTAAATCTGGCTTTTCCTTTCTATCATATTGGGATTTATAATAATCGTTCAAATTCAATTCTGACGCAAAGCCCATATGAACTGCACCAAAATCATACGATTTATTGTGCTCATAATCCATATCCAACTTCTCTCCCTTAGCATTTATATAATAGGTAGCGTCTCCCTCTTTTACAGCAGCTCGGTCATTGACAAAATAGGTAACGTCGTCATATTTATGGGCAATGATGACATCTCCAGCTTGGTTATAAAAGCCCCACTTATCCTTTTTTTTCATAGGAAATAATTGGGTGCTTGCTGACCACAGTGCTGGAATTTCATCTATTCCTGTAATTACTTTTTTGTAGTCCTTGGGAAGAAAAACACTGTGGCTTCCTTCTTCGAAAACAAGAATCCACTTCCACTCATTTAAATAAGCAGAATTATAAGATTTGTCTAAAACCTTATCGCCAGACTCATTTAGTACATAGTCCTCATATTTTCCATCTTTTGTTTGATTTTCAGCAAAAAAAAGGTAGTGCTCCTGAGCGATTACCGATGAAAAGCTAATGAATAGAAACAATAAAACCCTTAAGCCATTTTGGAGGATAACAAGCATCATTTTTGAACGATTTTGAGAAAAAATTCTTTATTATTTAAGTTAATACTCCGTTAATTTTTTGCTTTTTTTTGCAAAAAAGCAAAAAAACATCTTGTATTCAATTGATTATCAAATAACTAATGTTTTGAGTAGTAAAATTACATCGTTTTGATAATCAATTGAATACGATTTTTCAACGGAGTAATGTTAAGTAGATTTATAAAAATATTCTTTTTAAATGGGTTGTTTTCTGTCAATCAATATCCGTAGGCAACAACTCATTATTTGTCACTAAAAATTCCTTATTGGTTATCGAATAACTACCTATAAAATTAGAGGTTATCACAAGGAAAAACAATAATAAAGTATAGAGATGTACACATAGCCCTCTCTCAAGTACAACGGGGATACTTTGAGGTATAATCGGCGATATGAGAAGCTAAATTAAATGAGTTGGTAGTTGATATGATAATGTTTTTCAAAGGCTTGAACGATAGCCCATAACTTTTTGTCCAAATGAGCTTGAACACCTTCATAAATCACCTTGGGCACCGCTTGATAATAAGCTGCTGCAATCCCGCCAGCAATAGCAGCCATCGTGTCAGTATCTCCCCCCAAAGAAATGGCCAATCGAATGGCATCTTCAAGATTTTTGGACGCTAAAAAACAAATAATAGATTCTGGAACCGAACCTTGGCAAGTGACATCAAAGGTGTAGCTGGGTCTAATATCAATTGGTTTGCGCTCCAATTCATACCCTACTTTTTGTTGAATGTTATGTTTTATCTCTTCTTTTGAACAACCCATTCTCGCCATAAAGACAGCTAGAGCCACAGCTTCTGCCCCCTTGATCCCTTCTGGGTGATTGTGTGTTGGCAAAGCCGTCTTTTTAGCTTCTGCTAACACTTCCTTTTCGGTATCAAAAGCCCAACCAATCGCATTGACACGCATGGCAGAGCCATTTCCAAAACTATGATAAGCTTTGATGTTTTCGAAAGGCGTTTTTAACCATTTTTTAAAATTTCCGCCATAGCCTACTCCCCAATATTCATTGCCATATTTGTATAGGGTTTGTTCATAGCTTTGTTCTTCTAAAAGCGCAGCAGCAATGGCCAAGGACATTGTCGTATCATCTGTAAAACGACAGCCTTTTTGAAACAGTTTAAAATCTTGATAAGGTTTGGGCTTATCCCATTGTCCTTTATAAAATGGATATTCATAAATAGAACCGATAATATCTCCAGCAATTAGTCCAATCATAACACTTAGTTTTTATTTTAAACAAAGTAAAATAACCCCATAAAGTTGTTAAAAGTTCCTTCTTCCTCCCTCTCTTTTTATTCCTTACAAAAAATAATTGGCGAACTAAATAAAAAATGCCATATTGAGTTTTTATGGCTGTTGTAATACAAATTTTAGTCTATAAAATTGTTCCTAGAGTTAGCCTAGATAAATTTCTGTCCTGTGCTCGGAAATTTTTGTTAATTTTCTAATAAATAATATACACAGATAAGTTACATACTGTTTTTATTTTTCATTTTTTTGAGAACATTATCTTAAAAAGATCGTTAAAAGAGATAGAAACATTTAACCAATAACACCATTTTATGCTCAATAATATTGATTTAAGTAATGTCCTTGTTTTAGATATTGAAACCGTTTCAGGACAAAAAAGCTATGAAGACCTAAATCCCACCATGCAAAAGTTATGGGATATAAAATCTAAGCAAATCCAAGCCCGAAAACCTGAAGAAGAACAACTTGCACCGCCTGAGGCTTATACAGAATTAGCAGGCATATATGCTGAATTCGGGAAAATTGTTTGTATTTCTGTTGGGGTGTTTCGCAATGATGCCAATGGAGCGCTGAATTTTCATCTCAAATCTTATTATGACCACGATGAGAAAAAACTACTCGCTGAATTTTCTGAGCTTATTGAAAAACATTACAACAACCCACGCAAGCATTTTCTGTGTGGACACAATATCAAAGAGTTTGATGTGCCGTACACCTGCCGTAGAATGGTGATTAATGGTTTAGATTTTCCAGCAGCATTAGATTTACCAGGCAAAAAGCCATGGGAATTAACCCACCTGCTAGACACCATGACCGTTTGGAAATTTGGCGACTACAAGAGTTATACTGCCCTAAAACTACTTTGTGGTGTCTTTGATATTCCAACTCCTAAGGATGATATTGATGGTAGCGAAGTTGGCAAAACTTATTGGCAAGAAGATGATCTAGATCGAATCGAAGTTTATTGCAAAAAAGATGTTTTGGCAACGGCCCGACTGCTTATGGCTTATAAAGGAATGCCCCTAATTGAAGATGAAAAAGTACATGGTTTATAACCTTCTTTTTTCAATCCAAAATATCTATTACTGTTCTATTCACTAAAAAATCATTACTCCGCTAGAAACCATGTAGTAGCAACGTTGTTAATTGTATCAATTTGCTTTTTTATGTTTTTTGTAAAAAAAACTTGAAGAAGCAACGTAGTTACCACGTAGTAGCAGCGAAGCTACCTCGAAGAAGCAACGTAGTTAAATTAGCGGAGTATTAAAAAAGTAATATATGCCTTCAAAAGAAGTACAGTTTTGGGATTGGTTCACCCAATTTGAGCCTCAATTATATCATGCAGATCAAAATTCTGTTGAACTTTTTCAGGCTTTAAATCAAGAATTAGCAAAAATTAGTAAAGGGCTAACGTTTGAATTTAGCGCTGTTCCAGAAGGTGAAATCAAAGATTTTTGTATTTCAGCCGATGGCATGAAAGAATATTTTCCTGCTGTTATTGATTTGGTCAAAGTAGCTCCTAAATTTGAAAATTGGAACATTAGAGCGTTCCGCCAACGAATTGCTAATGACAACATTGCCATTTCAATGGGAGATATTGATTTGTCTTATGACGATATCTTTTTTACGTATACCATTGAGGATGGAAAGATCTGCATTGATTTGTATATTCGAGATTTTGTAAACAATGACGATCGCTTTATCAGTGCTATTTTTATCTTATTGGATGCCTTATTGGGAGAGTACGATGTCGTTACCCAAATTGGCGCAATAGAATGGACATTACTAGATGAAATGCAGGTAGAATACCTCTCTCCCTTTATTTCATTACGGAATTTGACCGATCGCAACAAAGCCATCAAAAACTAAATAAAACGAAGGATAGACAATGGGAAGCTTTATAGAATGGTTACAGCCCTTTGTGGATGCAATAATTTCTACCATAGCTTCCTTTTGGGATCCTAAAAAACGGATTTATTATCCCTATTTAGTGGCTGCATTTATTTGGTGTCTGCTTTATTATCAATTTAAACGAACCAATCGCCCTGCCCAGTCCTTCCGAGCCTATCTAAAGTACCTTTTTTCAAAAAAAATTTGGTTGCATCCTTCTGCTCTAGTAGATTATCAGCTCTTTTTTCTAAACAATTTACTCAAAGCGATCTTAATTACCCCCTACTTAATGGCGCACATGGCTTTTGCCTATCTTGTGGTGCGTTGGTGGGAAGCAGGTATTGGTCTTCAAGATAATATACAATGGTCCACAACAAGCATTAACCTCAGTTACACCCTTGTTTTTTTGATTTTTTCTGATTTCAGTCGCTTTTTTTTACACTATCTGTTGCACAAGATTCCATTTTTGTGGGAATTTCATAAGGTGCATCATTCTGCAAAAGTTTTGACTCCCATCACCTTGTATCGGATGCATCCCGTTGAATATTTTCTTTTTAGGTTACGCAGTTTAATTGTATTTGGTTTGGTAACAGGCTCTTTCTTTTTTTGGTTTAGAACAGGAATTGAGCCACTTAGCATTCTACAAATTCACCTTGGGATTTTTGTATTCAATATAATGGGTGCTAATCTTCGGCATTCACACGTACCTATTTCTTTTGGTAAAATACTAGAACATATATTTATCTCGCCTGCACAACATCAGATTCATCATAGTCAAGAAGAGCGACATTACGACAAAAATTTTGGTAGTTTATTGGCGTTTTGGGATGGGTTATGGGGCTCTTTATTTATTAGTCGTCCCAATGAGAAACTTAGTTTTGGCATATCCCAAAAAGAAGACCCTCAATTTAGGAGTTTGTGGCAAAACCTATGGATGCCTTTCAAAAATTTATGGCTTTGGTTGAGGGCTCATATTTATAAATAAAAAAATGCAGTACTCCCAAGAGAGCACTGCACTGATGTAAGTATAGGTCATTATATTGTTAATACTCCATTAATTTTTTGCTTTGGTTATCAAATACAATTTTTTCAACGGAGTAATGATATTTTGGGACATGAATTAAAAAATTCATGTTCATTTAATACCTTCTTAGTTCTGAGCTTTGAATTTTTTCAAGGCTTCGTTCAAACGAGGAACAACCTCAAACAAATCACCAACAACTCCATAATCAGCAGCTTTGAAGAAAGGAGCTTCAGGATCTTTGTTGATCACCACAATCACCTTAGATTGGTTAACACCTGCCAAATGTTGGATTGCACCAGAAATACCAATAGCAATGTATAAGGTAGGACGAATTGCTACCCCTGTTTGACCAACATGCTCATGGTGAGGACGCCAATCAACATCTGCAACAGGACGAGAACAAGCAGTAGTTGCGCCCAAGATGGTTGCCATCTCTTCAACAATACCCCAGTTTTCAGGTCCTTTCATACCACGTCCAGCAGAAACTACTAATTCAGCTTCTGGCAATGGCACAACGCCATCTACAGTAGCTTGATCTTTGACACGGATACGAGCCGCAGGAGCATCTACTGCCAATGCCTCAACAGCAACATCACTTCCACTTGCCGTTGGACGGAATGTATTAGGAGCAATCGTTACTACTTTGTTGGCAGACTTAATTTCATAAGTTGCAAAACCTTTTCCAGAGAAAACACCTTTTTTCACAGCAAAAGTTCCAGCAGCAGGCACGCTTACTACAGAAGATACCATACCAGCATCCATGCGCATAGCAACACGTCCAGCCAAAGATTTCCCAGAAGAAGAATGTGCAAAAACGATACAATCTGCCCCTAATTTTGCAGCAGCATCAGAAATAATAGCCGCATAAACCTGAGAATCAAAATTATCCGTTGCCGCTACATTATATACTTTTGAAGCACCATATTGCCCCAAAGTTTCAGCACCATTAGCAGTTCCAATTGTCAAAGCAATACAGTCTGTACCCAATGCCTGAGCTGCCAAATTACCATAAGTTACTGCTTCCAAAGCAGCTTTTTTGATAGAACCCGTTAGGCTCTCTGCAAATACTAAAACAGCCATATATTAAATCACTTTTGCTTCGTTATGTAATAAATTCACCAATTCTTCCATATTCTCTGGATCGATTAGTTTTACACCAGTTTTTTCTGGTGGATATTCGTATTTTACTACGGTTGCCAAATCGGCAGCTTCTACAGCAGGAATCACTGTAATTGGCTTGCGTTTAGCCATCATAATACCACGCATATTTGGGATGCGTTGCTCTGCCATACCCTTCGCACAGCTCAATACAAAAGGAGCATCAACTTCTACTGTTTCTTTCCCCCCTTCTATATCACGGTCAATAGTTGCTGTATTTCCAGCTACTTCCATTTTAGTACCATAAGAAACAAAAGGCATATCCAAAAGCTCTGCTACCATAGCGCCTACTTCCGAACCATTGTAATCAATCGTTTCTTTTCCCATCAAAACCATGTCAAATCCTTCTGCTTTAGCATAAGCAGCAATTTGTTTGGCAGTAAATACAGAACTAGTTGCTTCTGCATCTACACGTACTGCATTATCAGCACCAATAGCCAATCCCTTACGGATAACAGTCTCATTAGCTTTAGGTCCTACATGAAACAAGGTCACAGAGCCACCAGCTTGTTCTTTTAATTCTAAAGCACGCACCAATGCATACCACTCGTCGTATGGATTCATTATAAACTGAACACCATTGGTATCAAACGCTGTATCTCCGTTAGCGAATTTGATCTTAGTAGTTGTATCTGGCGTTTGGCTTACACAAACTAATAATTTCATAAAATTGTATTTATTTTTAAAACTTTCAATATTTTTTGAAAACAACGACCAAATATAGAGAAGTCTCGGTGATTTTTATAATGAATTTGCATTTATTTCAACAATAACAAGCTACTATTTAGAATTTGTCTATTTACTGTTTCAATTTTATGCTTTTTGTAAATGTCATTGTACATTTTTTATGGGCAGGAGGCTTTTTGTTGTCAAAGCCCATTTACAAACCTTCGAAAAGCCTCCATAAACAACTCTTGTTCCTCTATATAGCCTTCATGGGCGCTATTTTCCAAAATAACCATTTCTTTGTCTGCAAAGTTAGGGCCGCCGATACTATTAAAAGCATCAAATCCCATTTCTATGGTGTTCACCCCATCATGTCTGCCCCAAATAACCAAGGTTGGTATTTTAATGCTGGCCATCTGAGCACTTAAATTTAGTTCCAAGATATTAAACCGTCTTGCTAAATACCCCCCATTAAAAAATATAGCCAAGGATAGGTAGGAATTCATAACCGCCATGGCACTAACCTCTGGACCTCGAACGACTTGGTTGGGATCTTTCCTATAAGCATTTGTATTGATTAGATAATCAGCATATCTAAAATAATTTTCAGGGATTGTCATATCAGGAACCGTAGCACACCAATCTCGTACTTCTGTCCAATAATCCACCCCTGAGCCATTATCTATTTGCTGCTGTGCATAGTTTTTTACAAAGACAACTGATTTGGGCAGACCTTCTTCTAGGTTGTGCCCACTATTCATATTAATAAACCCTGTGATTTTATCTTGATGGTTGCCCGTACTCAAATAAGCAGCCCCTAAAGCTCCTCCCCAACTTATTCCATAAAAAATTATTTTAGGATAATTATGTCGTAGATTAATTGCATCAATAACCAAATCAAGGTCTTCTACAAATTGCTCAACCGTAAAAGTGCTAGGATCGGGGTTGCCCTGAGAAAGACCAGATCCCCGTTGATCCCAGTAAGCAAAAGCATAATCTTGCTCCAATTCTTGCGAAACAGGAATAAAAGAAGCCAGAGATGCATTCCCTCCAGGACCACCATGTATAAAAAGAATAAATACCTTTGATTCAATATTTCCTTTGATATAAACAGGCATCTCTGCCCCTTTATTCTTTACAAAAAAATGATCCCCATCGTATAATTTCTCTTTGGAACAAGCCGTCAATAAGATTACAATTACCAAGATAAATGATCGAAAAATGTGTTTCATAGTAATTATCTTTTTAGCTGATAGTTTACTCCAACCTTTGCTGCTGCATGAGGCAAGAAAATATGATTAAAACCAGATTGACAATAAATTTCTGCGCCTATATAAACTCTCCAAGGCAGTTGTTTTTTTCGAATTCCATCCCAGCCCAACAAAACAGAACAGGTTGGCATAAAATGAGGATGTCCCCAATTGGGAGCTTTTTCTAGCCCTCCATCTGTTGTTCTCTGGTAAATTTCTCCTGCTGGAAAGGAATGCATGTATCCTACCCCCAAATTTAAATCCACAAAAAAAGACCAAATTGGAAATCGTGCCCCAATAGAAGTTTTGGTAAATAGAGCCGTATGGTTCCAACGATGCCAATAGCCTCCCAATTCCGTATCCCAATGAATTGTTACCCATTTTTTAGCAGAGAGGGTATAATCAATTCCCAAACTAAGCCCTGGGTGCAATACTAATTCGCCAAAATAATCCAACTTAATGGCTATTTTTCCTTCCTGTCTAACGTTACTATTGGACTGCGCCATTGTTTGACAATTATAACTTCCTAGAATAGCAATAGCTAATAGAACCGTAAGTGTCCTTAATTTTTTATTCAAACCTTATAGTTTTTATCGCTCTTTGACAACTCTATCACGAAGTAAATCGTGTGGAAATTTTAATTAACGTCTTTAATATGCCGTTTGGGTATTAGATTTTAGAGCTTAGATCGCTTCGCTTTTAGACTATATAGTTGCAATTCACACCTGTATAGTCTAAAAGCGAAGCGATCTAAAAACAACGTGATCTAGGCTCTAGTATCCAAAAATAGAAGCATTTTACCTTACGTTTTACAATTAGCACACAAGTTGTCAAAGAACCGTTTTTATTAATACTTCGTTGATTTTTTTTACAACAGCAAAGCTAATCGGTTTAAAAATAAGAAACGCCCTACCCTATAGGAACGAACTTTTTTCCCCCTACCAATTCGTCCATTTCTTCAAAAAACATATTGTTAGATGGAGTTAATCAGAGCAAATTAAGGTGTTTAAAATAAGCGGTAGGAGTTTGCTGTTTGAGTTTTTTGAAAGCAGTATTAAATGTTGTTTTGGAGTTAAAACCAGCCTCATGAGCCAATGCCAGAAGAGTAAGGTTACGGTTAGTAGGAATTTTCATCAATCTAACCATTTCCTCTATACGATGGGTATTTATAAAATCAAAAAAATTCATGGCATGTTTATCATTAATCACCTGAGAGACATGATTTCCGCTTTCGCCCAATAGCTCAGACAAGCCCCTCAAACTAATGTTGGGAATAAGAAAAGGCTTTTTATTTTTCATTAATTGGATCAATTTGCCATTAATAAGATTGATTCTTTCTTCATTTATGCCCGATTTAGCATATTTAACTTTGTTCTTTTTATACTTTTTTCCTGAATTAATAAATACGTTTTCAAGAATGCTGTATCGAGGATCTTCTTTTATCAATTCCAAGGCTGGCATTTGTCTAAAAAATTTCAAATAATGTTTTTTGGCAACAATATCCTTTTGGATTTCAGCAAAAGCTACCTCCCAATTTCCCAAGTATATATTGATGATTACATTAGCATTTTCTTCATAAGCCACATTAAAATTTTGTTGATCTTTGTTCACCTTATTTAAATAAATCAAAGCCATCTCTTTATCGCCCATTGTTCCATATACTATACCAATTCCAGCATAATATTCTTTTGTCTTATGAGCTGATAGGGGGACATTTTTGTAATGGTCAATCGCCGCTTCAAATTTCTTTAGCCGTGTAAGCAGAACTCCCTTTAGGCAATAGGAGTTGGTATGAAATGGAACCAGCGCCAAAACATTGTTAATGATCTTTAGTGCCGCTTCATATTTGCCCAGTCGTTGTAGTAATGCCGCATAATAATATTTTAAAGTAGGCGACAAAGGGTTTATCTCTATTGCTTTTTTTATCCCATTTAACACCATATCATAATTCTCAGCAGCCAGTTCTACCATAGACATACCGACTAGTGCATCTGGGTAATTGGGTCTGTATTCTAACGCAGCATAACCGTGTTGTTGTGCTTTTTCAAGATCCCCTTCAAAAAAATACGCAACAGAAGCAATGGCATAATTTGCCTCAGGATCCGTTTTATCTAATGCCAGTGCTTTAGTAGCAGCTTCTTTTGCCCGCACAAAAGCAGTGGCGGCAGGCATTATATTCAATAAAGGCAAATAACAATAATAAAGCGCTTGAGTAGCAAAATAATAAGAACAAGTTGCATCTGCCTCAATAACTTGCTCAATCTGCTGTACGGCCAATCTGATATTTTTCTCTTGAAACTTGTTAAAATTGTACTTGCTTTTTAGATATAGCTCATAATTGCTTAGGTTTTCATTCCTTCTATTTTTTGGTTGTTGCACTTCAAAATGCCCCAAATGTTCTCTCATTTTTTCGGCAACAGTTAAAGCAATTTGATCTTGCACCCTAAAAATATCTTGAAGCTCATGGTCGTAGGTTTCAGCCCAAAAAGGGCAACCATCCTCAACATTTATGAGTTGCGTTATAATCCGCACCTTTTCTCCAAATTTTCGAACACTTCCCTCTAAAACCAAGGCAACATTTAACCTATTTCCAATTTCTTGAATGGTCATTTTTTTCCCTTTAAAAAAAATGCAGAAGTTCTAGATATAACTTTTAAGCCAGCATTTTTTGAAAGGCAGTTGATGATATTTTCAGTAAGACCATCGCTAAAATAGTCATCCTCCTCTTGTTTGCCCCTATTTATAAATGGAAGTACCACTATGGTTTTATCTGTTGCTTTTAGTCTCATTTTAGGTTCAATATTCAACGATAAATGTTTTTATAAAGCTAAGGGCATCTGCCCTCTGTTTTATTCGATAATCCATGCGAATGCAATATAACTAAAATCGCTAGGACGATATTATCTCCCTACAATTCTTATTTTGAACTCGTTATAATAAGGTTTTTTAGATGACAATAAGTTAGGTTATAGGTATTTTAATTTTTTTTTATACCTTATCCTCTCGTTTATTGCTCACTCCAACCGAATAAAGACATGCTTCGAGTTCCTTTTATTTTTTTACTCTTTTTTTGCTTAAGTTTTTTACTAAACCTAACTAGTTGTTCCAAGCCCATCGGCTGCGTGGATAACAGAGCCATCAACTATAATCCTTCCGCAACGGTAGCCGATGCCAGCTGTATTTATCCTACCTTGGAGATAGATTTTGATTTAAAATTAGGAAATTCAGACTTTGAGATCAATCGAATTTATAATATAGGAGGACACAATACCGCCTTCAAAGTCTTTCAGTTTTACGTCTCCAATTTGCAATTGGTACGTTCTGATCAAACTATGGTTAATTATGACAGCCTTTATCCCTTAATAAAAACAGGGCAAACAACCGTTCCATTAGGAGAAGTATATATGGAAAGCTATGAGCATATCCAATTTAAGGTTGGAATTGAAGCCACGACCAATCATCAAATTGCAAGCTATTTAAATGATCCAACCCATCCGCTTCGTCTGCAAAGTCCAGATACGATGCATTTTAACACCAATGACGGTTATATTTTTCTGCGCATGGAAGGCCGAGTAGATCGAAATGGTGATGGTATTCCCAATCAAAACGAAGCCTTTGATTTTAGAATTGGTAGCGACCAATTGCTAAAGACCATCGATTTAGCCCTCCAAAAAAAGATTCGTAAAGAAGTCGAAAGCATTACAATTGCGGTAGATGTAGCAGAATTGCTAAAACAGGTTGATTTACAGACCGACCAACAAACACATACCGCTAATAACTTGTCCTTAGCCACTAAAATTGCCAATAATATCCCCTCTGCTATTTATATCCCTTGATTATAAGTAAAAAGGTTGCTTAACCTAACTTTCCTGCATTTTACGCTGTATATAATCATCTACCAAATCCTGCAAAATACCAAGTGGCACTCCCCCATTGGTTAATAAAACCTCGTGAAATTCACGAATGTCAAACTGATCGCCCAATTCATTTTGAGCTCTTTTCTTTAATTCTAAAATTGTAATCATTCCAACCTCAAAAGCCGTTGCTTCGGCAGGCGATATAAGTTGTCGTTCTACCATTTTAATACAGTCAATCTCCTTGCTTAAAGTATGCTCCTTATAATAATCAATTGCCTGTTGGCGATTCCATTGTTTTTGATGAATTCCTACATCTACCACCAAACAACAAGCCCACCAAAGTTCCATGGTCAAACGTCCAAAATCAGTATAAATATCTTGGTAGCCCCCCATTTCTTTAGCCAAATATGCTGCATAAACTCCCCAACCGCTTAGATGAGCCGTTGAAGCATCCATGCGACGAAACTGTGGCCAATGCCCTTTCTCTTTTGCCATTGCTAACTGCATAAAACGCCCAGGAATAGCCTTATGATAGACCAATGCTTCCAGTTGAAACTTCGGAATCTGCATTAAATTGGGAGCATCCATCAAATTATTTTTGGAATAGAGCGGAACCAAAGTTGGTAGTCGATACAAGGACGGACTATCGGCCATTGTCCTAAATTGGTTTACAATCGTTTGGTCAAATTCAGAATTAGGCATTGCCATAAAGAAAGACTCCAATGTAGGTTTTATAGCAGCTATAGTTTTCTGAATATCTTCCAAACAATCCTTTTTCCCTTGCTTATCTTCTGAATAATAAAACGCCTTATTATTTTTGATTTCTTTAAAAAAAGCTTGCAACGTTCCTTGATGCCCTAAACTATCCAACAACAATTCTAAAGCTTCTTGAATCCTTGCTACCTCATCCAATCCTAAGTTATAAATTTCATCTGCTGTCAGTTCTGTTGTGGTCTGCTCTTTAAGCTTATACTGATAAAACGCTGCTCCATTTTCTAAACGCCATACCCCTTCATCCATTTCCGCCTGATCTTCTAATTCCAATAAATACTTGTACAAACGTTTATAAGCAGGAATAAACTGTTGTTCTAGTGCCTGTCTTAAGTCCAATTTCAGTTCCTCCTTAGTCGTTTGAGCACTGGATAACCCTTCTAGTTTTTGGTAAAAATCGACCTCAATAAGGTGTTGTCCTTTCCCATTAAGCCCCTTACCAATAATTTCATGCTGGATAAACGTCAACACCTCAGGAAACAAAGACTTGGGCAATACAATCGCTTTTTTTGCTCTGATTTCTAATTGTTGAATCAAATGATTTATTTTTTGAGGAACAGCACGTACCCTAGCAATATAAGCATTTGCATCCTGTTCTTGTTCTATAGGATGAGCATTAATTAGTAGATCAAGAACTTGAAGCTGTACTCCATCCACTGGATTAACTAGGTAATTATAATAACGATAGGACTCCCCTTCTATTTCCAATTGGAGGTTATGCTTTAGCAACTGAGCATTTAATTGAGCTTCCTTTGTCAAACAACCATCTGCTAAAATACTATCCTTGAGAAAGGTTAAGTCATCTTGATTTTCTAAATAAACAGCCCGATAATACCCCTCTGTCATAGATGTCCATTTCTTATTATTATCGGCAATGCCCAATCGGCTTTGTTGTTCTGGGTTCTGACGCAGCTTTTTTTCAAAATACCGTTCAAAAAACAAATTAGCCTTTGTCGTTCCTTCCTCTATTTCCTGAGCAGTACAATCTATGCTCAACAGAAATGGATTTTGAGGTCGTTCCTGGAAACGATAGAGGTAACTCACATATATTAGCACCCCAATCAATACCACGATGACAAACTTTACTTTTATATTAAAATATCCTTCCATTGTCTTTCTTATTAGAAAAGCTCATTCATACAATGCTCACTAGCATAAATGCTGCACACAAACAAAATAAGGGAGCGAATAGCGATGACAATTAAATTTAATGCGTAATCAATTTTACCTACTTACTTATCCTAAAATTAATAAATAATGCTAATTTTGTCGCAATTATGAATATACTAACTGAAACCAAACATTTACTGCTCAAAGAAGTTCGTTTAGAATTGCGTCAAAAATATGCTATTAGCGGCATTCTTTTGTATGTTATTTCTACTGTATTTGTTGTATACATCACACTAGGACAGCAAGTTGGAGGAGCGGTCTGGGCAGCCTTATTTTGGATCATTGTCCTTTTTGCCTCTGTGAATGCCATTGCCAAAAGTTTTGTGCAAGAGAGCCCAAGGCGACAACTCTACTATTATTCGCTATCAAATCCATCTTCGGTCATTTTATCAAAAATGATTTACAATGGGCTATTGCTCTTAGCGATTTGTTTTTTGGCCTTTGGTGTTTTCTCCGTAGTGGTGGGCAACCCCGTCCAAAACAGCCTTCTTTTTTATCAAATATTGGCACTTGGAGCAGTTGGTTTTTCAATTACCTTTACTTTTATATCGGCCATTTCTGCCAAAGCCAACCAAAGCGCCACCCTAATGGCAATTCTTAGCTTTCCTGTTATTATTCCCATGCTAATGACTTTGATGCGCTTGACCAAAATCGCAGTGGGTTTGATGACAGATACCGCCTATTATCAGGATATGCTTATCTTGGTGTGCCTTGATGTAATTTTAGGGGCGTTGTCCTTTATTTTGTTTCCCTTTTTGTGGCGAGATTAGGGAAAATTACTACAATTATCTACTTTTAAATATCCTAAACAATTTCTTTTGTTATTAAAAAGAATTTAGTTTCTTTAAAACTATATCTTTGTTATTCTGTATCATTTACTAAACCCAAGTAATCTATACACATATGAAAGTTACTCTAAAAAATATAGGTTTGGTTGAATCTGCTGAAATTAATATTGGTGGATTAACAGTTATTGCAGGTCATAATAGTGTGGGTAAGTCTTATATTGGGAAAGCTATTTATAGTGGGGTGAAGGCAATGAATATGAATCTAAATAGTGACATTAGTTTAGACTGGGCTAGTCGAAAACTATTTCAAGGCTTATTAGATTCAATCAATAATATAGATCGCACCAAAAAGTTTGCACACTTTATTTTACAAAGGCAATATCATTTACTATTTAATGAGCAAGACCCAATTACCTTCAGGCTTCATATTTTAAGCAGTATTAAGGATATTGAGCAAAATTTTCCACAATTAATAAAAAATGATAGTATACAAGAACTTATAAGTAGCATAAAAAATAGAGATACAACGTCAACATTTAAAGGTTTATTTGATTTCTTTATTAAATCTGTATTTAAAGAGCAATATAATAGTGTTTCAAACCCAACAAGTTTAGGTGAGTTAACTTTTTCAACAAATGCAACAAAAGTATTAGCTATAGAAGTTAAAGAAAATAAAACGAGTTCTCTGATCAATACTAATATTCTTTATAAGGATATTACTTTAATAGAAACACCTATCATACTATCCTTAGTTAGTTATATTAGAGATAGTTTAGCTTTTTCTGAAAAACAATCTCGATTATTACCTGCATATATATTAGACTTAGTTCGGAAACTAGTTGAAGGTAGTTATGATACCCCTACCAACAACCCTTTATATGATTCTATTATAAAAACCATCAATGGACAATTGACTATTGATGGAAACCAAGTCCTGTATAAAGACAAATCAAACAATAGCTACAACATTAACAATGTTGCCTCAGGAATTAAAAGTTTTGGAATCATTCAGCTACTATTGGCAGGAGAGCATATACGCCCTAATTCAATTCTAGTGATCGATGAGCCAGAAGTCCACTTACACCCAGAATGGCAACTAGAATATGCCAAATTATTAATCGAATTAGTTAAACATAATATCCCTGTAATTGTAACTTCCCATAGCCCTTATTTTGTAGAAGCACTAAAAGTCTATTCTGACAAAGCTAAAATTGACGATAAGACCTATTTCTATCTAGGTGAAATGGGAGAAAAAGGCAGCACATTTAAAGATGTCACTCAAAATTTAGAGGCACTATTTGACAAATTTGCAGCTCCAATGCTTAAACTTATTGTTGACAAATAATCACTTCCCATGCTCAAAAAGTTTATCCAATTATTAACCAATAGTCAATTACATCTTGTCAGTGAAATTAAAGCACTTGACAAATCTTGTTGTCCTTCTTCCAAACAAGTGATTGATTTTGACGCTGTAAAAAATATTTATTGTAAAAATACTGCCATTAAAACAATACCCAAATCTTGTGATGCTTTACTTATTGAACCTAACAAGGACAAAATTTCTTTTATAGAGATGAAAGAAATTGTCTCTCTAATTCAAGAATTAGAGCAATTAAAGAAAGCCCCAACTTCCCAAGGGGCAAAAGATTTGGTAGAATATGTTTTTAAAACTCAATTTAGGGCAGATAAAAAAATATTAGATAGTACTTTTTTACTATTAGATATTGCTCAACAGCTTGATATGGACAAAGACTTCTATCCTTATTTTGTTAGTAACGCCTGTAATAAAAAGTTTTACTTTGTTTTAGGGTGTACTTCTAGAGAGTTTGTACAATGGCGATATTCAATACTTCCACTTATGTACAAATATGAATATTTTAAATTTGGTCAGATTGAGTTAATACCTGCTGGAAATTTTGATCAAGTATTTAGCTAAATTTATTTCCTACGCATAATTTCAGAAGCCACCACAGTAGCAGCACAAGCCACATTAAGCGACTCCACACCATTCGCCATAGGAATAAACAAGTGTTGATTGGTCAATGCTTCTGTTTGAGGCGAGACGCCAGCCGTTTCATTGCCCATTACAAAAAGGCTTTGAGGTGCAAAATTTTCGGTATAAATATTACTTCCCTTTTCGCCAGACAAGCCATAAATAGCAAATCCTAATTGCTGCGCTTTTTTAAGTACAGGACTAAGTCGTTCACACTTTAGTATTTTACTTTTGAACACCACACCAGCAGAAGCTTTAATCACCAAAGCATTCAATTTAGCACATCCTTTTCGGGGCAAAATAATTCCATCTATCCCCAAAGCCGTACAAGATCGAATAATCATTCCCACATTAGCAGGCGTTGTAATTCCGTCCAATGCAATAAGTTGAAGTTTTTCACTTTGGTGTTCTTCCAAAAAATGCAAAGCATCGTCCATTTGAGGAGTATGAATATCCGCAGCTACCCCTTGATCCTGTTTAGGGTGTTTTGACATCCTAGAAACTTGTGCAGCATCCATTCGAAGGACTTCTATCCCTCTACGCTCACAAGCAGCAAGAATATTCTTAATAATATCTGCTTTTGCTTTTTTAGCAATAAACACCTTAGCAATGTTTAGCTTTTCATCTTGCAAAATTTCTAAAACAGGTTTGCGACCATAAATGGTCAAAAATTGATCTCTTGGGTGCTTCATTATTTTTTATTGTCTTGTTCTAAAAATACAGAACGTTGCTCAAGCATAGTTTTTGTTGAACAAAAAAAGGAGCAACAAATGTCGCTCCTTTATATTTTTTAGTGAAAAGAATACTTATTTCACCATTGTTTTTTTCTTTCTTGTTTCGTACTCCTCCATTATTTTCTCACTCGTAGAGTTTGAATCTACAGAAGTTGTATTTTGAAACTTTTTATTTTCACCTAGAGCAATTTGACCAATGTATCTATTTCTCTTAACGTGATTAATATTTTTATGACAGATAATTTGATAAGCAGAAGATCCACCAATTGCAGCAATTCTAGTAGACCATCCTAAGAATACTTGATACATTCTAAATTGCATTTGTCCGTATTTCTCAAGTACTTTGTCTTTATTAGACATCCAGTTGTCATACCAAGCAGCAATAGTTTTGCTATAGTGAATACCAACATTCTCAACAGTGTTGATTTCAAATCCAGCTTTTTCTATTCTTCTAAGATCCCAGCTTACAGGCATACTTGCATCTGCACCAGGGAAGATATATTCGTTCATGAACAGTCCCCAAACGATTGTTTCTTGGTCTGGTCCACGCAATAAAGATTTTCTTTCTCTTAATGCAGCAATTTGCAAATAGAAAATTCCATCATCTTCAAGCAAATCATAAATTTGCTCCATAAATTTTTGGAAATATTTAACACCTACGTGCTCAGCCATTTCCAAACAAGTAATTTTGTCGTATTTTCTTTGAGGAATATCTCTATAATCCATCAAAAGGATTCTAGACTGATCTTCCATTCCATTCTCTTTGATAAGTCTTGTTCCCCACTCAGCTTGTTGAGGAGTAATCGTTACCCCAGTAGTATCCATGTTGTAGTTCTTAGCCATGTGAGCAACTAAAGTTCCCCAACCACATCCAATATCTAAAAGGCTTTCTCCTTCTTTCAATTGCATTTTTTGTGCGATCAAGTCAAGTTTGTTGTCCTGAGCTTGCTCTAACGTTTCGTCTTCTGTTTTATAGTAACCAGAAGTGTAAACCATTCTTGGGCCTAAGAACCATCTAAAAATATCATTTTGATCATCGTAGTGACTCAAAATAGTATCTTTATCCATTTTTTGTGAATGGCTCATTATTTCTGGCAAGAACTCAGTAATAAAGAACTTGTAGTGGTGACCTACAAAGCTAAATTCACATACTTCTTTAATATTGTTGATGAAATCCATGAAATCACCTTTCATATCTATATCACCATTTAGGTAATCCTCTATCCAATGTCCAGCTTCTACTTTATTGCCAGAATATCTCTGCTTTAATTTTCTATTTTTTACTTCAACAAAATCTGAAATTCTCATTAGTAATAATGATTTTTTAGTGAATAAAAATTTAGGAGTTTTGATAACAACTATTCTAATGATGCAAGAAAATCAAATCCCCCCTATTTAAGTTTATATTAGTTGATGATAGCTATCAAAAAAAAAGTATGAGTTTAACGTCACACTAAATAGCAAACCCCTAGCTATATAGCTACTAACCAAAATGTTAGCCTACTATATTTATCTTTGTACTTACCTCAATCGTTTATTTCATCAAATAATTTTAGTCGGGTTTGAATACTGTCTAGTCTAATTTTGCACAAATTTAGGGCAATAAATCTTATTATTGTAATAAATCCCAAAATTTATTAATTCTTAGGGACTGACAATCTGATAAATGGACCACACATTCAATTAATTTATGTCATTACTTGCTGCACAAAATGGATTAAAAAACACCTATGAATTCATCTCAAAAAGAGTTGTTTATCATAGCCTTATTTGGTTCTTTTATATTCTAACGTTGTTGTTCTTAGACAGTGGAGAAGAAAGTTTTATTATCATTCTCCGCAACACACTGATCCACGTTTTTTTTCTAATGTTAATTGTCTATACCAATTACCTATATCTAATCCCCAATTATCTTTCTAAAAAACGATTTATATCCTATTTGTTGCTCTTATTATTTACGGCAGCTATTGTGATGCCAATTGAAATGGTTTGTTTATATTGGAACATTGCAGGCAACGACAATATAGATGCTCAGATTGAATTGCTAAAAAAGCAATATGGTCATTTTATACTTTTATTTTTGACCTTGATAATCAGTACCATCCTAAAAATCATCAAAGAATGGTTTTTTCAACAAGCAGTACAAAAAGATTTAGAAAACAAAAACCTGCAATCTGAATTAAGTTTTTTAAAATCGCAAATCAACCCTCATTTTCTTTTTAACACCCTAAATAGTTTATATGCACTAACCCTAAAAAAATCAGATAAAGCCCCCGAAATTGTCTTGCGGCTTTCTGAAATGATGCGTTACATGCTTTATAAAAGTAATGAAAAAAAGGTACCTTTAGAACAAGAAATCAATTATATCCAAAACTACTTAGCTTTAGAAAGAACCCGTTATGGAGATAAGGCTAGAATAGAATTTGAATGCGCAGGAGATAGTCCTGCCAATTATACCATTGCCCCGCTGCTGTTTATTACCTTTTTGGAAAATAGTTTTAAACACGGCTTAAGCCAAAGTATTACACAAGGTTTTGTAGAGTGCTTATTGTACATAGAGGACAATACCATAGATTTTACAATCCAAAATAGTAAGACGACCGAAAAAGACGAACGGTATTTTCAAGGGGGAATTGGTTTGACAAATGTAAAACGGCGATTAGAATTAATTTATCCTGATAAGTACAAATTAGATATTCACGAAACGGACGATATTTATTTAGTTAATCTAAAAATTAATCTAAGCTAACGATCTAATCATTTATACATCTATAAAATCCAGACTACAATGAATGTAATTATTGTTGATGACGAGCCCCTAGCCCAAGAAGTTATAGAAACTTACATCAGTAAGTTTCCAGCCCTCCACCTTATTGCTAAATGCAATAATGCTGTAGAAGCTTTTGAAGCATTAAATAGCAAAACGGTTGATCTAATGTTTTTGGACATTCAGATGCCCCAAATTTCTGGCATTGATTTTCTAAAAACCCTCTCTAATCCACCCCAGGTTATTTTTACAACTGCTTACTCCGAATATGCCATGGATGGCTACGAATTAAATGTTGTTGACTACCTGCTAAAACCCATTTCATTAGATCGTTTTGCAAAAGCTGTAAACAAAGCCGTTGCGCAAGGGCAACAATTGCAAGAAAATGAGCCTACAGTCGATTCTAGCACAGAATCTTCGGACTACATTTTTGTAAAAGCAGACAAAAAGCTCATAAAAATTCGTTTTGATGAAATCAACTATATCGAAGGGCTAAAAGATTATGTTATATTACATACCCCCAACGGTAGAGTTGTTACCTTGCAAACCATGAAAAGCTTAGAAATCAAATTGCCTTCTGATATTTTTATGCGAGTTCACCGATCGTTTATTGTCAATTTAGGAAACATTTCAATTATTGAAGGGAATACCATACAAATTGAGAAGAAAATTATTCCGATTGGCAAAAATTACAAAGATGTTTTATTAAGTATTATCAATAAAAACCGACTATAAATCTGCTTATTTTGCAAGTTATTAAATTACATCAAGGCACATTTTGCCCATACACCTTTGTCCCCCTAAACTAGAATTATGTCCTATGTGTTTTCTTAGTAGAGCCCCAATTATGCTCTTTTTATAACTAAAACCTATGGAACAAAATCAAAAATTATACTTATTTCAACTCATCAAGTCACTGTCTGTATCTGAAAAAGGATACGTGAAGAAGTTTTGTGCAAAAAATGGAGCCAATCCCTCTTATCTAAAGCTGTTTGATGCTATCGACGCACAAGAAAATTACCAAGAAGATTTAATCAAAAAAAAGTTTAAAAATGAGAAGTTTATCAAACAGCTATCTGTTGCCAAAAACTATTTGATTAAATCAATATTAAGAAGCCTCAGAGCCTATCATTCTGAGTCTACTCATAACATTCAAGTTCATGAATTATTACTAGAAATAGAGCTTTTGTACAATAAACGGCTTATTGGTTTGTGCCAAAAATTAATAAAAAAAGCCAAACGAATTATTATTGAATCCCAACTTTATCACCATGCTGGAGAATTAGCGTTTTGGGATTTTCGCCTTGCTTTGTTGCGTCCATATACTGAAACATTGGATCGTTACATGGAAGAAAATAAAGTATTTGGCCATGAAAATTTAGCCTCATTGTCTTTATTGAGTCAGTATAGACATCTTGCTTATGATATTTATAAGTACACCTTCAAAGAAGGCTATTCTAGAGAAGAACAGGCGATCCAAATCGCACAGCAATTTAGTGAACATCCGCTGCTAAAAAAACTCCCTAGTCCTAACAATGCCAAAGCCGTGGCTCGTTACCATAATATTTGGACAAAAATACATGAGATTAATACTAATTTTAGACAAGGGTACGAATCTAGTAAAAGCTTTGTAGAGGTGATCCAAAAGAATCCTAAAGTTTTTGAAGACTACATTATGCCTACAGTAATCCCTGCTCATTATAATTTATTGGGTTGTTGCATTTTGCTGAATCGAAAAGAAACATTTTTTGTTCATCTAAATTACTTAAAGGATATTCCCCAAATTTATAAAACCAAAAGTGAAGCCATCCAAAGGCTAACCCACTATTATGCCATTGCCTTAGAGTTACAATTTTATACCCAAAATGCTTATTTTGATAAAACCAAAACAGTATTGGAAGAAGCTGTCAAAATTGTACTAGAAGATGATTTGGTGGCGTTTGGATTGATTTTATTACAGGTTGAATTATCCTATAGCATTGCCTATGCCTACTTTGGTTTAGGAAATTATTCTGAATCGGAAACTTGGGTTGCCAAAACATTAGAATACAAAAAAGAAAACCTCCGAGAAGATGTTATGTGTATGGCTCACCTTCTACATCTAATCAATCATGTGGAACTAGGGAGTTTTCAGTATTTAGACTACAAATTGCGTTCTACCTATAATTTTATCAAGCGAATGCAGAAGGTTCATAAATTTGAGAAAGTTACGTTACAATTTCTAAAAAAGTTGATTAACATTCAAAATAGCGCTGAGTTAATCCAATTAACTCAACTGTACAAGGCTAAATTTGAAAAAATTGAAGACGATCCTTTTGAATATATGATCATCAAAAATTTTGATATTATTAGTTGGTTAGAAAGTAAGCTTCTCAACAAAAAATTTGCTCTTGTTGCTACTGCTAGGCGCAATTCAAACACAAAAACAACTCAAAATCAAACTTTTACCACATAACGCTATTCGATAGGCACCACGAGCTCTAAGCGATAGTGCTCATGACTATGCAGTAGCAGCATAACTCATACTATTTTATTCCAGAGTAATGATAAAATGTTATTATGAATAATACTCCGTTGATTTTTTAGTTTTTTAATAAAAAACATAAAAAAGCATCTTGCACTACATTAATTATCAGCTTTTTAGTATTTTAAGCTATGGAAATATATAATACTGGTAATCAATGTAGTGCGATTTTTTAAACGGAGTAATGTATGAAAGAAATTGATAATAAAACAGATTTTTTAAAATGGCTTCATTCTGCCGAGCTATCCCTGCCCAAAGTTGCCGTACAAAGTCTTGATTTAAGCGAATACGAAACGATTATGAACCAAAAAAGCTATGCTAATAGTCTATTTTTAGGTTGTGACTTATCAGATCGTGTTGCTGGGCATATTGTACAAACTGGTGGCGTTGTTATTCCCAATGCCAAAGAAATGTTGTTTAAATCGCATTTAGCACATTTGTATAACCCTCAAGAACTTTTCCATGGTTTTGATCCTACATTAACGAATGGTTATCATCAAACCTTAGATTACAAAATCTACGATCAATATGTCAATCAAGGAAAAGACCTCCCTTCCTCTATACACACTAGTTTAATGCGTAGGTTGCATGACCACAGCATCACAGAAGCATTAATGGAAGCCATAAAAGGGCGCAAAGTAGTTGCTATTATGGGAGGTCATGGCATTGAACGCAGTGACCCTTTTTATCAAAAAGTAGCTCGTATTGCTTGGGAACTGACTCAAAAAGGCTTTTTATTGGTTAGTGGCGGCGGTCCTGGTATTATGGAAGCAACGCATCTTGGCGCTTATTTTGCAAGCCGAAGTTTAGCAGATTTGGATCAGGCCATCACTCTAATGAAACCACGCCCCAAAGGAGCCGTCAAAGGCAAAGAATACGACGACTGGGACTGGTTGCATCGAGCCATGCAAGTCATTGACCATTATCCATTAACTGAGGCAATGAAGCCCCAATGTATGAGCATAGGTATTCCTACCTGGCTATATGGGCATGAACCTCCTGCTCCCTTTGCGACCCATATAGCCAAATATTTCGCCAATTCGGTTCGTGAAGATGGTTTGTTGGCCATTGCCAAACACGGAGTTATTTTTGCTCCTGGTAGTGCTGGTACAACGCAAGAAATTTTTCAGGATGCTTGCCAAAATCATTATGCAGCCTATAATAAAGATCCACGCATTAGCCGATTTGTATCTCCCATGATCCTATTTGGAGTAGAACACTGGACGCAAAAACGCCCTGTATGGGATTTAATGCAAACCGTGACTGCTGGTCAACCTTACGGAGAACTATTAGCACTGACAGACAACGAAACAGAAATTATTGATAGAATCGTTCGCTATCAACCTGAAGCTTATCAGTATCCTCCCAATAAAAAAAGTCAATAGGAAAATTCCTATTGACTTTTTTTATTGGGGCATTTTGCCTATTTCTATACAGGATTTTTTATTTGACAGAAGACATGGAATCTCTAGTATTGATGGCTGGATTTTTCATCACTCCCGAACACAATACTTCCGCCTCTACTCTACGATTCAATTCACTACCATTCTTATACTGAATCAAAGGTTGCGCACCTCCATGATGTACTGTAATAATTCTATTTTCATTAATTCCTTTACTAGTAATGGTACGTTTTACTATCAAAACCCTTTTTTGAGAAAGTTCTAAATTTCTAAAAGAATTACCAAAAACATCTGTATGACCATGCAAAACAATTTTGGCCTTTGGGTGAAAATTTAGATAATCAACAATAAGGTTGATTGTTTTCATTGCTTTAATTCGACCAGCAAATTCAGCTTTATTATCGTGAAAATAAACATTGGTTAAAATCACTCGTTCATTGCAAGCCATGTCCTCAATAGAAGCAATAGATTTGGGCATATAATCTATAGGCTCCAACGATTTTGCCAAAGGGTTTACAACTCGTTCTGTATTTTCATTTTTCTTTTTAAGTGCTTTTTGTTCTTCTAGTGTTGTTACACTATTAATATCAGGATAATTTACCAGTTCTTGTTTGCTATAAAAACGCTGAATAGAGGCTTTCATTTGCTCTTCAGTGCCTAAGATTTTACTGTCTTTGCTTTTTAGGAGAATATCGTTACAATTAAATCGATAAGCGCCACTTTTAGCAAGATCCCCACCTACTAAATGAACCGTTCTAACCGTACGAGGCATCATTTTGAAATGAACTTCACAAGTAATAATATCACCTTTTCTAGCACTGATACGCTCTTGAGCACTAGCCTCTAATCGCTCTATTTTTGCTTCGTCATTAATTCGGATATTCTGAACAGAAGCCAAGCGAGTAACAGTATAAGCTTCAGAAGTTTTAGATTGATTTGCGGTGGTTAATTTCCAGGTATTTTCTCTATTGGAACCATAAAAAGTAATCACATCATTATTTTGATTAGCAATGTATCTAAAGAAGACAATCATATCTTCTGTTGTGTAATCAATTTTTGAGATAAGAAACCCCTCTGATAAGGTTCTGTATTTAGGTAGATAATCTGTATAATCAACTTTTGAAGTCTGAGGAGCTGACTTTACTTCTTGGGACAAACAAATCGTAAATAAGCAAACAAAGCAAAAAACTGCTGCAAATAGATTATGATCTCTCATTTTAGCACAAAGTTTTGAAACTCTTAAAGGGGAATGAATCTTGTTATAATACATTGTATTAGAGTCCCAAGATACACTTTTTTTTTGATTTTTTATTAAAAGATTAGCCTTTACTTAAAATCAAGTTCTTCATATAATGATAATAATTGTTTCTTTTCTCTCTTTTTTAGAAAAAATTATTATAGCTCTTGATAGCAAAGTGTTCCTTATTTCGCCTAGTAACTTTTCATTCTACGATTAATTTTCCCCTTGCAATTACTCCTGTTTTATCCCTAATTTTTACAGAATAAAAACCAGCTGTCAGTGTCCCTCTTTTAAGGGTATAATAATTGTTATAAATCCCTTCCTTAAACCAAACTATTTTTCCATTGCTTCCGTAAATTGAAATTGTCTTTTCATTCCCTTGATTTTTTTCCTGAAATTCAATGGTAGTATAATCTTTCATGGGGTTGGGATAAAATTTAATTTTTTTATCGTACTGAAAATCTTGAATAGACAATGGAGAACAAGCTATAAAAGCTTTAAACAGATGATAGGCAGGCTTTTCCAAAAGAGTAGTATCATCAATCAATCCAGAGGTAGAATGTGCGGGGTTTGCCGTCCCCTCTACTAATTTAAAGAAATAAGCTTCTGCGATTTGAAGACTATCTAATGTGTTGACATATTTAAAAATTCGATCTGCCTGAAAAGCATCTGAATAAGGTTCGTAATTCATATTTGGTCCTCCAAACTCTGATACAATAATTGGCTTTGAAATTGTATCTGAGAAATTTAGATAATAGTCGTCCCACTGTTCAACATCATCATAAAAATGGAGATCTATCATATCATATTCTGCATATTGAAGCACCGAATCAATTCTATTAACAACATTTTGAATCGCAGGCGTAGGGCAATGAGTTGCTAAATAAGTAGCGTCATAAAATACCCCATCATCATCATAAAATGAATTGACATAACCATTACATCCTGCTAAAAACCGTAGTGAAATGGTCGTAAAACCTCCTAAAACTACCTTTGTTGTGGGCGAATGCGTTTGTACAGCATGGTATAAAATATTATTAGCTTGAATAAAATCATTTGCGCTTCCTACATACCAATAACTTGCTTGCCACTCATTTCCAAATTGAATTTTACTAATTTTGTTTGGGTATCTCTGTAATAAAAGATCAATGTAAGTTTTAAAATCATTGTTGTTATTAAAAACACAAGATTGTGGGTTTTGTAATACTGAACAAGCCCAATTGGGTGCATTAGACTGAATCGTTAACAAGATTTCATAGCCATTATTGTACGCCCAATTAATTCTATCGTCAAGCGGCTGCCAATTAAAATTACCTTGGCTAGGTTCTCTAAATGCCCAATTTTCAGCAAAACGAATTTTTGTAACACCAAGAAAATCTAAGTGGTTTTTGGCAAAAGATCTTTGCGTGTTATCTGCAACAGGAGGAAATGAAATGCCTAATGTTAAATTATTTAAACAGGTATCTTGCTGAGCAGTTATCGAATAAATAATGCTGAATAAAAGTAATGTAATTACTGTCTGCTTCATTTTATCTTATTTGTTTAGCGAATCTTATAACCACTCAATGTACACAATAGTCTATAAAAATCCTAATGGGTATTTAATGGAAAGAGACAATACATTGTCTAAATATTGAAAAGCATTTTTTAGATTGAAATCTAAAATGAATAAGTAAGCATGAAAAAGATTATTATGGTCGATAGGAATAAAATATCGTCCCAAGACAACAGTACAATAGAGCAGTCTTGCGATAAAGATGTTTACTAAATTACTCCCCTCAAAGAGCAATAGATTATATGGAAGGGTCGGTTTTTGTCTTGCAATAATCCTCAATCAAGTATTTTGTAATAACATTTGCCATTATTAAGCCTTCCCCATCTTCTGTTTCCCAAATACTGTTCTCTCCTTCCTCGTCAGGATATTTTTTAAAAAAATCAAGTAAGGTTTGGAAGTTGTATCTATGTTTTCCTTCATGATAAATTTTGCTATCCTCAAAGTGTTCAAAATATTCAATTACAACCTCATCTAATTCTTTTAAAAACTGCTCCAATCTTTTGTATACTAAGGTTTTTTCTTCCTTTAATATTTTTATTAATGCCCCTACTGCAAATGGCGTTAAATAGGTAATCCCCCCCTGATGTTCTACCTCTAACTCAATACGATACAAAGCGTTTTTTTGCTCCTCCAAACTACCACTTTCTAATACCGTTAGATTTTCTTTTACATAATCTCCTGTACGATACCAACCGTGCAACATTCTCCAAGGAATTTTCATTTTTTTTAGTTATTTTAATTCGATAGAACTGTTTGTTGACAATGCATTTTATGCCTTAATCTAGCCTGTTCATTCACGCTTTGTTGGTTTTGTAAAATCTCCCTTTGCCCATTTTTCTTGCAATTCAAGATATTTTTCTTGCGGTTCACAAGTCAACCAATCAATATTGTTTTCTTTACAGACTTTACAATGAAAAAGCAGCCCTACAAGAGGATGTAGCACAATAAAAAGCAGCCCCCAATGCCCAAACCAATGCACTAAAGTAGTCGAAACACCTACATAAAAAATAAATTTTCCAGGAATTTTCCATTTGGGACGCACAAAACGTCCTGCATGAAAATATCCTAGCATCCAAATAAGAGCGGCAAAAATAGCATAGCCAATTTCTATATTATCCATCCGATTGTTTTTTAAACTGGGGCACCTTATCTAATTTCCTATTTATTCAGAAGGCTTAGGGATTTTTAATAGAACCATACTAACGATTACGCAAATCATTGCTAGTATCAACTTATAACTTCCTGCATTGTTTGCCCAAGCCAAATCATTGTAATCGATACTACTCAAGCTTCGTATTATGCTTATTGCTGCTAAAGCGATTAAAATAAATTTAATTTTTTTCATACTGAAGGTTTAAAAGAAGGAGTAAAAATTTGTGTTGTGGGTATTTGGAGCTGTTCCATTCTAAAATACATCGATTGAGAAAACTCCGTAACACTTTCCACAAGTAAAACAATTAAAATTAAAGAAAGTAAGGGTTTAATCGAGCTATTTTAAGACAACGCTTTGAGGTATTTCACCAAAATAATCCGTCAAAATTTTAGACCAAATTTCAAAAACCTTCTTTTTATAACCGAGTTGGTATAGACTAGAAAGCGTGGGCATGCTATTGATCTCAAGCACCACTAGTTGATCAGGATTATCTAGTTGATGACCAAACACATCAATCCCCGCAATCTTTAAGCCAAATAATTGCACCAATTTTACCGCCCATTCATTCAAAGCAGGGTTAATTGTTTCGTTATAATCCATCATTTTCCCACCTATATTAAGATTTGAATTAGGAGTAATCCTTATGCTTTCTCCCTTTGGTAAAACATCATCTAGAGAAAATCCTGAATCTGCTAATTGATTTAAAAAAAAGGGATCGGAATTGGTCAGTTTGTTTTTTAAGTTATGGTTATACCTTACCATCAACTGTCGAATGGTCTGCTGACCGTTCCCTGTTAGTATAGGGCGTGTTTTTTTATACGTAAATTGAACCTTATCTCCCAATACAAAAATTCGATATTCTTGGCTTAAAATAGGTCTTTGAACGAGTGCAATATGGTCAAATTTTGCGATGTCAGAAAAGTGTTCTTTCAAATCATCCTTTGATCGAACTAACCTAGCCAGTTTTCCTGAAGCTCCTGAATTGGGTTTAACAAAAACGGGATACGTCAACGTTTCAGCATAGTCCAAAGCAGCACAAATCGATTGAGATTTTGTATCAAAGCTCCTGTACTTATCTACCGTAAAAAAATGCTGCCCTTCTGGTGTCAGATATCCATGTTGGGCTAAGTGTAAATACGTCCAAGTTTTGTCTCTTGTTAAGCTCGTACTAGAACTAGGATTAAGCGGATAAGGAGTTTTAGAGCTGGCAATTAAATGTTTCCCGCCAGATTCTATATGAATCAAAAAACCATTAGAATCGTCTATATCGGAATAGGCTATCTTTGCCCACTGGCAATATGCTCTCAAAATGTCAATACTTCTTTTGGTTCTTTTAACTGTGGTCATATTTATGCATGATTTGATGGATGGATTTGTTTTGTGAGATTAAATTCAATCTAGTCAAGATACACAATAGTAAACACATAACATAAGTAAATATAAATAAAGACACAGAGTAACCCCCAGAAATTAGCTATAACAATAAAAACTTCTTTTAAAAAGCTATTTCCTAACTATGCGTTGTTTTGATACTGCTATTTTGCCTTTTTGAATTCCATATTGATTTATTTTATCATCATTTAATACATCTTTCATAAGATACATTTACTTTTATAGTTTCTAAAATTACCTTTAATACCTAACCTAAACTCAAATGGACAAAACATCATTGTTTTATCAACAGCCTACAAAAATTAATGCACAAGGATTTACTATTGCTTGGTTTATCTGCTTATTTACATCGATTTTCCTTGGATATATCTACACCTTACTAAATACAGCTATTCCTCTAATTTATTTTGCCTTTATCATTAATATTGGTATTGGATTACTTATTAGTTTATGCATTCGAATTGCAACTAAAATAACGCACAATGCTAGTAAAAAAAGCCAAATTATTTTAGCACTAATGACAGGAATATTGGTGAATTATTTCCAGTGGGTAACGTACTTACTTTATGTTTCCCAAGGTCAAATCCCTTCGATTTCAAGCTACCTAAAGAACTTAGTATTATCGATCGATGCATCTATCGCTCAAATCATTGAAATCAATTCTATAGGGTTATGGTCTGCCTTTGGTATTGACGTTAACGGAGGATTACTATCCTTCATTTGGATCATTGAATTTTTGATCATCATTTTAGTGCCCATCATCTACATTCGAACAACTAAAGTATTTCCTTATTCAGAACAATTTAACAAATGGTATCCCAAATATACCTTGGATGAAAAATTCCAATCCATTGGTGGAATCAACAAACTCCTCGAAGATCTTCAAACAAATCCATTAACCACCATTGAAGCGTTAAAATTGGGTAGAGCAAATCGATTCACCAAAATACATTTGTACTTCTTGGAAAATGAGCAATGGCAATACATTGATTTTGAAAAAATAGCAATTGATAAACAAGGAGGCAAGGACAAAGATACGATTGTTGAGAATTTTAAAATAGATAGCACGACAGCTAAAAAAATCCTAAATACCTTTGATCATAAAAGAGAAAGAATAGAGATTATCTAACAATAAGTCATCTTCAATAATTGTATCCTCTTTTTTCTAGCACTTACCGCAATTGTTTTTACTTAAAAGGACAGGCTCTTTATATACGTTTACAGTATTATAATTCCAATCCTGAGGGCTACGATTATATTAATAGCGGTAGGATCTTTCTTTGAGTCTTGCATTTTTTTTACCCCTCTGTTCTGGAGAAAACAGCAGAGATAAGGTCTTAAAAAAGGAGAAACCGCAAACAGCTGATGTAGCTATTTGCGGCTCTTTCGTGCGGAAGTTGAGGGAAAGCATTCAATTTCGCAGAAGACCGCTAGTACTGTTTCCTGATGATGAATTAATGTTTTGAATCCCCCCCTTTCCTAAAAGTTTAAGTGCTATTTAAGTTATGTTAAAGCCCTTTCTTTGGAGGTTTTTAGTACTATTTTTTATACTTTAATAAGAAAAGTAGTATACAACGGCTCCAAGCCAATCATAAACTACTGAAAATCAACAAAATAAAGCGTCGGGCTAAAAATAAAAAACGGCTCGACTTTAATCTGTCACGCTTGCCAAATCCTCTATTTGCTGTTTTAGATAGGCTATTTGTACCTGTTTATCAGACTCTTGAAGCGTTTCAGCCCCTTCTCCAGTATAAACCCAATTTAAGTTTATACCCCAATGTGTTGAGAGCGCAGCTGCCAACAACCCATTGGGCCAAACAGAATCCCTTAGATTGCTGCTTAATGTATTCTGTCTCAAACGTGGCTCCTTTTCTAATATATCACGTTGCTTGATATTCAACTTCTCCATCATTTCCCGAACTCTATCATTTGCGGTCATGATCTTTATTTTTGTTTTTCTAGTAAACTGTTTATCTTTTTTAAGTATTCTATTTCTTTTTGAGCAGTCTCTAGTTTTTGTTGACAATTTTCTACTTCTTCTGTTGACATCGTATCATTTACTTTCCCCTCTCCTAGTATAAGCCAATAAGGATTTATATCTCTATGGTTTTCTAAGATCTTTTGAATCATTTCAAAAGATGGATTAGTATTCTTTCTGAACATTGAAAACAGAGTTCCTTGCTTAATTCCTAGTTTTTCACAAAAATTCTTTTTCACTCCATTGTATTGATTATCAATAACTTGCGTAATTCTATTTTGTATTCCTTGTGCCATAAAGTAAAATTTACCTCCACAAACCTTGCATTTTTAAAGTTTAGAAGTTATATTTGTAATGTACAAAAGTTACTTATGCAGATTTAAGAGTTTAATTATTGCATTTGCAACTTCAAGAATCATGCTAATATAATAATTATGTTCATGGGAAAGGAAAAACAGAAAGGGAAAAAAGGAGTTTTAGAAAGATTTTTAGCCCACAGAATTACTGCGGAAGATTTTTCTGCACTAGTTCCAAAGGTCTTTGGCACTCCTAATCGTCAAACCTTTGTCTTTAAAAACCCCACCAAAGCTAAGTTTGAAGAAATTGAAAAGATGGCAAAGTTAGCAGATGTTGAGCCAAAAGAATTGGTTCAGTCCACAAAAGCAGGTGGTGATATTTTAACCTATATCCAGTTATTACAGATTGGATTTGAAATTTCATAAAATCAATTCATTCTTGAAAAAGAAGCAATAAGGGAGAACATAAAGCCACAATTGGGCATTGGGTGTGTTCTTATATTTATTTAGGGGCGGTATTAAAAATCCGCTCCTATTTATCAAACAATTAAATACTAAAAAAATGGATTTTGGAGATGCACTAAAAGCAGTTAAAAACGGTAAAAAAATTCAAAGACAAGGTTGGAATGGAAAAGGGATGCACGTCGCTTTATTTGAAATACTAATGTCGGCAGATGATCCTGATAGCGAATTCCCTCCTGTTTTATCCTTGTATAATGCACAAGGAAAACAACAGCTAGGCTGGGCTCCATCACAAGCCGATTTAATGGCAGAAGATTGGAGTATTATTGACTAATAATATAGGGAGTGCATAAACCGCTCCCACCCTTCTAAAATATAGCAGCGTAGAGCAGTTGGTAGCTCGGAAGTTTCATATGCTTCAGGTCGCAGGTTCGAGTCCTGTCGCTGCAACAAAGTTTAAATTGGATTTTTAACGCATTGTTTGTGTTATTATGCAGGGGCAGTGGGGACTGCTCCTGTTTTCTCAAAAAGATTAGATATGCGCTGTACATCATATAAAAATACATTTGGAGAAAAAATTGGAGATCTATATATAAAGCAAATCTGCGAAAATATACAAAATGGCTATTGGTTTAAACTTATTTTGTCAATGCGTCAAACCTTGGCAAAATCAAAAGAGCTTTATAAAAAACAAAAGACCACATTACCATCCTTTACTCCTTCAGGCGTTTTTAAACAATCTTATAACAACAATAAGAAAAAAGTTTGTCCTCCTAAAATGGAAGACCTACTAGAATATAATAGAATTGTTATTGTTGATTTTGATAATTTGACAGATTATGAAGTGGCAACACTTCCTCAAAAACTTAATGAATCCAAATACACCTTTGTTAGTTTCCTCTCTCCTAGTGGAAAGGGGTACAAAGTATTTGTAAAAGTTGGCGGTAAAAAAGAAGATCACAAAAAAGCATTTAAGCATGTTAATGACTTCTATCATAACTTAACAGGTGTAAAGCCTGATCCTTCAGGGAACAATATCAATAGACTTTGTTATGTGAGCTATGACCCCGATTTGTGGCATAACAAAGATGCAAAAACATTTGAATATCAAACTGATTTATTTTCTAATCAGAAAGAAACTAAAGAAGTACAGCCGAGCAGCGAGCAGGAATCACTTCCCCCGTCCCACTCCCCCTCTAGTGATGCCCTCGCTGCTGTTTTTTCTCGTTTGCTCAATAAACTAGAGCGTGATGGCTATTCTTATGTAGAGGGAAGCAGACACGATTTTTTAAAACACTTTTGCCTTGATGCTTTTAAATACGGAATTGAAGAAGCCGATTGTCTGGCTTTTTTTGTGAACAATTTTGATACAGCGGAAAAGGACGTTGCTAGTATGGTAGATTGGGTATATTCCAAACTGCCCTCGTCTGAAAAAGGAGTTTATACAAAACATCATTCCAAAAACCAATTGCAAAAGGTTAAAGAAAAACCGACATATAAGGCAAAGTTATTTCGTGAATATACTGATTTAGTAGAACGCCATACAGAAGTACTTACACAAGAGCAAAAAGAGGAATTTGAAGCGGATTATTGGGCATTGATTGACTATATAGAGAAAGATCTAAAAGTAAAAAACTCAAAAGCACGGGATAAGATTGCCAATGTGTTTTTGCTTGAAACAGCTCTTAAGAAATATTTCAACTTTCGATACAATTTGATGAATGGCCAATTTGAATATAAAGCCATCAAATCAAAAAAATATACGGTGTTGGATGATTCGGGTTATAATTCACTTTATAGACATATACTTTTTAAAGGAACCGCAACCACACCAGCACAGATAAAAAAGAGTGTAGAAAGTGAATTTTCACCAAAAGAGCATCCTTTAAGACGACTTTTTATAGAATGGAACATCAATTTAAAGGATGATAAAACAGATTATATCGATCAAGTTGCAAGCCTAGTTAAAACAGATGCTCCAAAAGGGTTTTGGAATACGGTTTTTAAAAAGTGGATTGTAGGCTCTGTTGCCAATGTCTTTGTTGATAATTTCTGTACTAATCGCTACTGCCCTATCCTAGTAGGTGGACAAAACACAGGGAAAACAAAGTTTTTTAAAAGCTTATGGCCTTCTGAATATCCTGAATACTTCTATTCAGGTGAAATTGATTTAAAATCAAAAAATAATGATAGCGTTTTAAGATTGGTTGATACGTTCATTATTGTAATTGATGAACAGTTGGCCATGATGGAAAACCAAAAAGAATGGGAATCCCTAAAAGGGCTAATTACTCAAGATAGGGTCAAAAAACGTCGTGTATTTGGCAAAAGTGATACAATGGCTCCAAGGATTGCCAATTTTTGTGGCTCTGTTAATCCACAAGAAATATTGCAAGATCCTAGTGGCAATACTCGCTTTTTAACTTTTAAAGTTACGGAGCATATTGATTTAAATAAATTCGCTGAAATTGATATAAAAAAATTTTGGGCGCAAGCCTACCAGTTGCACAAAGCCTCTCAAAAAGGAGCCTTTGATTATTTGCTAACCAATACCGAATGGAAGCAAATGAAAAAGTATCAAGAAAAATTTAAAAAGTACGACGTTGAGCATGAATTAATTCTTGATCTATTTGAAATCGGCACAGCAAATGACCACACCGATTTTTTAACCACTACAGAACTTTTTAAAAGTTTCTCACAAACCTATCCTAGACTAAATCTTACCCCTAATAAAATTGGTGCTGCTCTTAAATTTCTTGGATTCATTAGACAACGCAAAAAGCGAGATGATGGAAAACGAGCAGAAGGCTGGTATCTCAAAGATATAAATTCCAATTCAACGCTAAAAACAGCTTAGTAAAGCATTTTACAATCCAAATATATTTTTCAAAACCAATAAAAAGTAACGCTATGAAACCAGGTGATTTTGTAGAGGTAGTCTTCTCTCCTTCTGAGAAAGCAAGCCTAAGAAAATTAAGTAATTCTGATAAGGAATTATTGCAAGAAATAGACGCTGCCAAACTAGTGGATAAAGGAGATATTTATTCAACGATTTCAGTTGTCGTTATTGAAAACGGAAAAAAGGTAATCAAACTAATTACGCTCTTAAATGATTTGTTGCCAAGAATTGTGGAACCAGCAAGCCAATTCTGGGAAGATTTAGTGGCTATATTCTCTGTTTTGCCTGAAGGCATTGTAAGTGAAGGAAAACGTTTTTTGCTGTACACTCAACCCGTTAAAGGAAATGGCTGGGATCATGTTAAGTATTTGCACTTAGACACTTCCTCTGGCAAGTTTGAAATTTTACAAGAATATGGTGCTCCAACGATGTATACAGCAAAAAGAGGAATGTACAAAAAATTACAAGACTTAAACTACGTGTAAATAAAAACAGCAAACATCTATCTTGGCGGATCCTGATGTTTGCTGCATTATTCATTTTAATTTGACTAAAGATATGGCAAACTTAGCAAAGAGTCAACACATTGACTCTAAAAATCAAAGGGACATCCTAAAAGCACAAGAAGCATATGAACAAGTCCCCTACTGTCAAGAATACAGAGGATTAAAAAATATTGGGGATGTCCTGTCTGTTCTAGCAAGCTTTTGTAGTTGGCATACTCAGGCATTTGGCTTAGGCTTTTTAACGTTTATGTGGTTGTCAGGTTTTCTTAATACAGCGGTGGCAATGTATATGGGAGTGGCTTTGGGTGTGGTTGGCTCTTCAATTATTGAAGCACTCAAAAGAATCATTTCAAAGCTATTTTTTAAAAATTACTTTGATAGCAAAAAAGATACCTCTCTTAAGTTAGGCGCAAGTATTGTTTTGGTTCTTGCTGCCTCTATTGGGCTTAGTTTTTATGCTTCTCTATATATTCCTAATATGGTCGTAGATGCTCCCAAATTAGCCGATATAACAAGAATGGAAGCTTCATTTGATAAAGACATCACAGAGCTACAAACCGAACGCAATACCTATCGAAAAAACAGAGAATATAAGGGCAAATTACGCTCAAAAGATGCTAATACAGTATTGCTCTTTAACGAAAAGATTGAAGCCTTAAAAAAGGAAAAAAAAGCAGCCCTTAAAACGGCAAAAGCAAGCAACAAAGAGCTGGTTAATAATTGGGTAACAGAAAACAACGATAATGGTCTGTCGATTGGTTGGTTTATGGTCCTGTTAGAAATTCTTTGTATTGGAGGGATTGCTTTTCATTGGCATTATAAAAGCATTGCTCGCCTTGATGGCTCCCCTGCTCCCGAACCCACTCCCCCACTAAACAAGCAACCAAAGAGAAAAGGCTTTAAATCTACTTCAACTAAAGACTTAAACAACCAACAAGAAGTTGGGGAACCAGCCGAACAATCCCACGACAATTGTCTGACAACAAATGCAACTGAAAAAACCGACAGCTCAACAATTGTCGATTTGGAAGCTGTCGAAATTTTCGACAATGATACTGTCGATAAAATAAAGCGTCTTAAAGATGCTATTAGCAAAAACTATGAACGCTCTTTTACTTCAAAAGCAGAAGAGACTCGTGCAAATAATTTCCGAAAAGCAAAAGAAAGAGCGGTTGTTTTAGAAGATGAATATGGCATTGTTTCTTGGTTTTCTTCTGGATCAAAAAAGGTTCATTTCTCTACTTTACAAACTGCTTAAGATATGTCTATTGTGCTGCTATTTGTCTGTTTATTTTATGGGATGCTCTTTGCTTTCTTTTGCGTAGCAAGTGCAATTTATAGCTATATGTTTGGGAGTTTTATCGGTGGTGGCATCTCTGTTCTTTGTGGCTTTGGTGCTGCCATCTTTTTAAATCTATTTTTTAAACATTTGAATCCTAAAAAGAAGGATTTTGATTCTGATATTTTGGATTCTTAAATAGATAGCTTTCCAAGTGTTACCAAAGCAATGATTTCTCAATGGGGAAACTATGATAAAATAATCTATCAAATGATATTAACAAGACTAGGAAATAAACGCCAATATGCCAAAGCTATTTATAAGCATTTCCCTCTGCACAAAATGAGAATTGATCTTTTTTTTGGAGCAGGAGGCATGTTCTTTTATACTCCAAAATCTCAATACAATATCTTAAATGATTTAGATAATGATGTTACCAATCTATTTTTAGTTCTGAAGGAAAGAAAAAATGAATTATACAGAAACATTGAGTTATTGCCTATTACTTCCTCACTAGTTTCTTATTGGAAAGAAAATATTGAAACAGATCCACTACAAAAAGCAATTCGTTTTATCTTCTTGAGTAACTTCACTTACCTAGGAAAGAGAAATACATTAAGACTTGGATTGGACAACACAAAAATTAATCTATTAAATAGAATAGAACCAACTTTTGAAGCTCTAAAAGATGTGAAAATAACCAACTATGACTTTAGAGCTGTTTTGGACAAAATTTCATTCTCAAAAACTGTATTGGATAAATCAATAGCTTTTGTTTACCTAGATCCTGTCTACTTAGATACATCCCATTATTACAAAGTTCCTAACTGGAAAGAAAAAGATAGTATTGATTGTTTCGATATAATGAGTAATTCAGGAATTAATTGTGCTATGAGTGAATTCTCACATCCTTTCATAATCAAAGAAGCAGAAAAAAGAGGATTCAATATTATACCAATAAAAGAACGGCAAAATATAAAAAATAGAAAAACAGAAATACTCATTACTAACTATCAAAAAAATCAAAGAACACTTTTTTAATCTTGTTACAAACTAATTATGCAGATTACTATACTGTAACATAAATTTCTTTTTTGTAAAAAACAATACAGATACCTTTTTTAAAACATGTTTTTTTCAATATATTGTTCAGCAATATTTTTTTTATATAAAAAACAATTAACATGAAAATCCTTACTATTAACTTTAACCTTATCGAAAAAAGTAACCAATTTAAAGTTGATAGGATTCTATTTGATTCAAAAAACACTTTTCTTGATGGAGATATCATTTTTTGGAACATGAATGCTACACACTATCATTATAAACTAATGTCAAATAGGAGTATAGGATTAAATAATTTTAAACAACTTCAAGCCATTTTTGAGAAAAGAAAAACTGAGCTTAAAACTTTTTTCAAACTTAAAAGAAGGCTAATTTTACTTTCGCCAAACTTTGCCCCGATTGATTTTCATTTCACAGTTGATAAAAATCAGATAAAAAAAACTATTGACTTTAGCAATCTAATCCCTACTTCTCTATTAGAAAATTTTCAAACAGAAGAACTTTTAGGATCTAATATTTCTTGCATTGAGAATCAATCTTTAAAACAATTTATAGTTTCTGAAGGGAAACACTTTTCATATAATCGAACATTGTTAGGTAAAGTAGGGATTCCCATAATGCATATTAAGGATACTTCAAACGTTGTTGGAAGTTACATTCCTATAAACCCTGGAAAAGTTTTTATTTTCCCTAATATTGGTATTAACAATAGTTTATATTCAATTGATATTGTGAATAACTTCCTTTCTAAATTAAATTCTTTTACGAAAGAATTTGACATCCCTTTACCTAAACCAACCAATTGGCAACTACCAGAATGGGCAAACAAATGCAAATTACCAGGAGAAAATAAAGCCACAAAAGAATTAGAAGAATTGATGAAACAAAAAGCTTTAATTGAACAAAAAATAAAAGATCAAGAGGAAACTATAAGTGAATTCAATAAACTAAAAACACTTTTTACAGGACAGAGCGATCCACTTGAAACAACGGTAGAAAAAGTTTTAAGAGAAATTGGTTTTACTTTTGAGGAAACTGAAAAAGGAAGGGATGATTTAATTATTAAATTCCAAGACAAAGTTGGAGTTGTAGAAATCAAAGGAATAAAAAAAAGTGCTGCTGAGAAACATGCTGCTCAGTTACAAAAATGGGTTACTAATTACCACATAGACAAAGGAACAGAACCTAAAGGCATTTTAATAGCTAATACATATAGAGAAACTCCTCTAAATGAACGTATAGAAACAATTGATAAACCCAATTTTCCAAATCAAATGATGAATTATGTCAACAAGCAGGAGCATTGTATTTTAACTAGCACCCAGTTATTACATCTATATTTCGATTTTAAAAAAGGCGAAATTACATTAGACAATATTGGTAATAAACTTTTTGAAACTGTGGGAGAACTAATTTATAAAAAAGAACATTCTGCTAGTATTTCTATAGAATAAAAAAATCATCAAGTAATTAGATAAACCTATCTATACTACCATTAAAACTTTTAATGCACCTAAACCACTAAAACTAATATGGAATTTGCGAAAAAAATCCTTGGAAAAAACCTAGTCGAATTAACAAAAAATGATATTGAGCAATTCTTTGTAACAGAACAAGAGGAATCTGATATTGTAGAGTATAAATCTTACTTTGCTAGAGGTATTAATGACCATAAAAAAAAGGAAGAAGGCATATTAAAAACAATTTGTGCCTTCTTAAATTCTAATGGAGGATTACTTGTTTGGGGAGCTCCTAAAGGTGAATATGATAACAGCAAAAAAACGAAAGTATTTAAAGGTGAATTAGATCCTGTTGACAAATTAATTTCTAAAGATAGTTTTATATCTAAAATAACAAATAGAATAATACCACTAGCTGCACAAATAAGAATGCATACAATAGATGCAGGGAACAACAAGTATGTTTATGTATTTGAAGTAGAGGAAAGTTTTACAAAACCGCACCAATTTAATAGCATTTATTATATGCGATTAGATGGTCAAACCAATAAAGCTCCTCATCATTATGTAGAGGCTTTATTTAAACAAAAAAAATATCCTAACCTAGGGGGATACATAGATTTCCACTCCATAACTCTATCTTCACCTTCGGGATTTTCCTCTTCAAGACATTCCGCAATTCTTAATATTAATGTTGCGATATTTAATCATAGTTCATTATTAAATGAGGAAAATGTAAATGTTAGTCTTTTTATAAATAATGGGAAATTTAGTGAATCAATACGTGCTCCACATCTTTATCAAAACAAAGGAATTGACTATCAATACAATGGATCGCTAGCTAATAGAAATAATATTACTGATATTCTCTATTTCAATAGACCTGCTTTCTTTTCAGAAAAAATATTATTATATACAGAGCCATTAATGATCCAAAATTTTAAAATGGAATTAATATTATCTTTTGGCGGAAAAAAATCTCCATTAAAAGAAAGTAAGTATTATATTGATTTAAGGAACTTCACACCAGACAATATAAAAGATATTATTGACAACAAATCCGAAAATATTCTTGTCCACGAATCTTCAAAGGAGTTAGGATCTGAAAGAGATAAAGTCAATTCATTTTTTGAAACATTAAGATAATTATCCTTCACTAGATAACTCCCCATACAATTTAAGGATCCCACGACCAGTAGGCGAGGTAGGATTGACATTAGCCCCCGTATCCGCACGAGCAATTTTAAATTGCCCCCCTCCAAGATCAAAAACCTTATAGGCACTTTTTCCTTTTTGAACCAATTTAAATTGAGAAGGATCACTAATAGCAATAGGCTCGGCATTTGCAGCAGCAACACTAAATAAAGAACCTATATTTACATAATACAAAGGATCATTTTCGTCCCTGTTTTGAACAATAATAGACTCCCCCTCAAATTTTTGATTAAAATCAAAGTTATCTATTTGTATAAAAACATCCTCATCCATAAAAAAATAGATTTGTACAGACATCTGGCTGCGATCCAAATTGGGCGGTAAGGGCTGCATATAAGAGCCACTAGCAAAGACTTGGTTTGTAGAGTATCTAGCTAGAGCCTTTTTTCCATTAGGGTTGTCCTTTAGTTGTCCTCCATGATGTTGACCATAAAAAACAATTTCAACCATAGAACTACAATCTAAAATTCCATTTTTGGTAATGGTAAAAAACAGCCAATTGTGCGCTGATTTAATTACTTTATTGGTCGTCAGTTTTTTTGCTGGTTTTAGTTGCATCATTGTTACAAGTTGTATTGGTAATAAAAAAAGTGGCTAAAGGATATTCTGATAAACGAGCCAAATAATCACATTTTTTGCCCTTGTTTTCCTTCCAAGCTTCTTGGTTATCAAAAAGCGTTTTAAGCATCTCTTTAGCTTTCTCAGGGCTTATTTTAGGTCTAGACATTAGCAGCACCTTATACACTTTTTCTTTAGCTCCAAAAAGGAATTTTTCAAATCCGTTAGGTACTTCAGTTGCTTTTATGCCATAGCGTTTTCCTGATCCTTTGTCTTCTGTGATTTCAATCTTAATGTTTCCCATAAATCATTTTTTTGATTAAAAATAATTAAAATACGGCTAAAAATCAATCAAAACCGTTTTAAAAAATCAATAATTTGATTTTATTAAAACAAAAACGTAAATTTATAATCAAAAATAACCTGTGTATAGTATCGAATTACAACAAAACGTTTTTGCAGCTGTGGTGGAAGTCACCGAATCTAGTGGAGAGGCTTATATTGCGCTTATCGTCGCTTCGGTTGCCCAACAAACGGATTTTTACTATCAACAAGGGAAAGGGCTTAAAGACTTAAAATCAAGGGTTCGATACGTTTTAAAACGATTGGCAGAACAGGGATATTTGAGTGAACATCAAGGAAAAAGGTGCGACAATGGGATCCCAATGCTTTATTATAAATCAACTAAAAAATATATCATGTTTGACAGTGGTTTTTCTGGAATGGCAATGAATCAAATTTTTACACTTTTGGGTGGTCCAATTGGAATAGCCAACAAAGTTTTTGGTATGCTGATTAATAACCAGGACAAAATAGCGGCCTTTGCAGCTCAACGGCAAAATCAATTAATTGATGAAGGCAAAATTGCCCCTAACTCAGCAATTAAAATTTCTTTTGCGCTCACTCCTGTAAAGGATAAAATAAGAGTTATGGAGTTAGCCTTTTCTGCTGATGGAAAAGACCTAAAAGCCGATATTTTAAAAAATTACAGCTTGGAGGAATTTGCCGATATGATAAAAAAAATAATTGAACTAAAGACCAAAGAAAATGGAGGATCCAACAACGGATGCATTGAACCAAGAAACGACGGAAGCAACAACGGATAAAAAAGAAGCTGCTTCAAAGACCTTGGATGACTTATTAAATGGAGGGGACGATTCGGAAGCTTACCAACAGCAAAGAGGGGACAAAGCTAGGGAGGTGGTTTTGGGAGATGATGATCCTGAAGATTTGGGCGACGATGACGACGAAAGGGATCCTATAGATGCTTCGAGTATCAATGATGAAGATCGAGCAGCTGCTCGTCTTTTCTTTTGGTTTTACGATGATACAACTGCTAAATTATTTAGTCAAAATGTATACGGTACTTGGGACAATTCCATCCAGTTTAGGACATACAAAGATTTAAGCAGTCCAGAATATAAAGATTTGATTGATTGCGCTGCTATTGTGTATAAAAAATGGAAGTTCCGCTGGGGTCCTGAAATGGTTATTGCTGTTTCTTTGGGGACAAATCTATTTATGAAATTTCAGTTGGCCAATCAATTAAAAAAACAGTTTACTAAGGGGCAAGCTCCAACGGGCGATAACATTCGCAACATCAATACCAAAAAGGATAAAAAACAAAAACCACAAGCCGCAATGCTTTAATTATGGGAGACAAAGCTCAGACAATGTGCCATGCCTATGTTGGTACAACAGGAACAGGAAAAACAACGGAAGTCCTCAAACACGTCAAACGGTTGGGTGGGAAAGTCTTGGTTATTATTGACAATGAAACGGTTCAGGGCTGGGATAAAATCAAAGCTATTCCTCCAACTAAAAAAGCATTAGGTTTTAAAACAGGGGTTCGAAAGATTCTATTTGATGATTATGGAGCAGAGGAAGTTTGGGGCAATATCCATAAATTTTTTAGAAATGGTAATATTATTATGGACGATGCAGCCATGTATGTGGAACCCAATTGGAACCATAATAAAGCCTTAAAAAAGGTGGTTATCCAACATCGGCATATTAGTGTTGATATTTTTGTTATTGTCCATCAATTTAATGATTTACCGCCCAAAATGTGGGGGTATATCAAATTCCTTTTTATTGGCAAATTAACCTCAATTCCTAAAAAATCAGACATCAAAGTCGCCAATCCTAAGGCGCTTATTTCTGCTGCTCAGACGTTCAATAGAGCTGCTGCGGAAGCCGAGCGAAAAGGGCAAAGTGTTTTAGGGAAATTTTACTGTTATAAGAACTTTTAATTTTCTACACATAACTAGATACTTGACTTGTTAAAAAGGGCAAATTATTTTCATTCACTTTTTAACTATTTTTCATGAACGAACAAATTTCCATCCGTAACAAAAATTGCTTAGATGGATTAAAAACATTAGCAACTGGCTCTATTGATGCTGTGATCACAGACCCTCCCTATTTTTGCGGTATGACACACAATGGAACAAAAGGCACGTACAGCGACTTAAACTTGGTAGAACCATTTTTTAAGGCGGTGTTTACAGAATTTAAAAGAGTACTCAAACCCAATGGGGAGCTATACGTTTTTTGTGATTGGCGGACTTATCCTTTTTTCTATCCCATTTTGGAGCAAATTTTTACAATTAGAAATCGAATAACTTGGGACAAAAAAAGCGGTGCGGGCTGTTATTATTCCTTTTGCCATGAGGATATTATTTTTTGTACGAATCCTAGTCCTGTTTACAATCGCTATAAAAAAGGGCTTAATATTTGGCGAATTCCTGCCTTTTCTTCTGGCGCAAAGAAAACCAATGGTGAGAAAATACACCCTACGCAAAAACCAATTGAACTCATGGAGAAATTGGTCGCCTCTGCTACAGAGGAAAATGAAACGGTGCTGGATTGTTTTGTTGGAAGTGGCACAACTGCCTTGGCTTGTAAAAAACTTAATCGGAAATTTATAGGCTATGAGATTCAATCTAATTACTATGAGATTGCTATAAAACGCTTGGAATTATAGGTTTATTTTAGAATGAGTCTCTTTCTTTTTACAGAAAGGGGTTTGTTCTTTTTTTTCCTTTTATTCAAATTTAAAAACATAAAGTTTACTTTTTTATGATTTATTTAAAACAAAATGTTTCATTTATTATTTTAATATTACTATTTTTGTTTTAACACGCAGGTTGAATACCTATAATTCTGAATCCCTTATTATTAGACAAATGGTAGACAAACAAAAAAAGGAGGTGCAACTGGCTTTACAGTATATCAAGGAAAACAGAACGTCCTGTATTGATGTTTTTAGTGATGCTGTGATTGAATATTTTTCAAAGAAAGAGCATGTTCCCAACGAACAACAACGAGAGAATGCAGAAATGACTTTTAAGAGCATCAAGGATATTTTATTGCATAGTAAATAGAAAGCAAAAGGCTTCAACATAGACATAAACTAGCAGGCAACCAAATTGGTTGCCTGTTAAACTAAGAAAGGAACATTTTAAACATTAGTTTCTCATTCTATCCTTGATTTCAATTTCAATTCTCCCATCAAATCCAATTAACGACCTTTTTAAATATTCAAGGGTTATTCCAAATTTTAGAAGAATAATTTGTATTTCATCTATTTTATAAGCCAACAAAAATGAAATATGTGATTTTAAAGCTAGAAGTTCGTCAGTAGTTACCCCCCTAAAATTTACCATAGACTCCAATATATCTCTCTTTCTAAATAAGTGCCTAATAAACCTCCTAGAGTTCCTAAAAAGATTATCATATTGGGCTATAATAAATAAAAACACAGCAATCCAACTTGGGTTCACCCATGCTATTATTTCCGCTGGTGAATTATACTCAATTTTTAGAATTTTGGAATCAGTATGAGCATATTCAGACCCCAGCTCTGAACTATAAAATGTTTTTGCAATATTACTTACATAATAAAAAGCTTCCCTAAGTCTATTAAGATCTTCTGAATTATTAATAATAGCTAAATTTTTCAGCTCAATTTTTATATAATTATGGTTCTTACCTAAGAAATTTAATTCTAGATTCATATGCAAATGCTATTTAGACTGTTTTACAATTACTTACACAATAACTTCATGAGTATATAGTATCAATTTCATATTTAAACACACAATTAAGTAAATATAATTCAGTTTACTATATATTTTACATGTTTTCATTTTACTTCATGTAACTTGCCCCCCCTACTCTATTTAAACTTATCCAAATACGTTTTAAAAAATCACAATTTTCGAAAAAATCCAAACTATTGCAAGGTGGTTAAATATGCCTTTACTTTGGAGGTAAGAATGTTAGAAAATTGAAAAATTAAATCGCAACGTATGTTTAATAGAAGAGGGCAACGCATGGTGTATCTTACACCACAACAAATGCAACGAGTGCAGAACTATAACAATGCTGGTATTTCGCCAAGTACGACCGTAGCACAGCGCAAAGAATACCAAGCCAAAGCACCTAAAGTATCACGTGATCTTTATATAGAAATAGAGGTTAAAAACACTTCTACCACGCAAGAGCATACCTTTGCACTTTTTGACGCTTACGGAGCATACGCCAGCCAATTGAACTATGTACAATCGGGCGATATTAGTATCACTGGGGTCTCTAAAAACTATCAATTGCTGATTCGAAAGCTTTTGACAGGAAAGTACATTGTTAAGGATCTTCATTTAGAAACATTGGCAGGAAAAGAAAGCCAATTTTCTAGAACCATTACCATCTGGGACGATAGTTTGGATGTTGATACCATTAGCCCCATCAAAACCTTGTACCCTTCTAGCGGTCGTAATTCTATGCAAGAAAAATTAAACTTGCAAGAGTTAAAAAGCATCAACAAAACAATAGATGCTAACTCTGCCATTGTTTCAACGATTCTTCCCCAAAATACATATACGCTACGCTTCTATCTAACAGAAGTACAATTATCCTAAGCGATAATCCAATAAAGAGATACTATTTTTTTGACCTAATAGATTATAGAAATGACGCAACAAGAATGGGATCAAGCGTGGGCTATTTATGATAGTTGCATTGATGGAGGGGGCGTTCCTGCCCATTGTGAAGGAGCAGCACAGGCTAGTTTTCCTGATTTTTCTGCTAATCAAAATGGGGGTTCTGCTATAGGTCAATATTTTGGGAATCCTGGCAATTGGGCAAGCTTTGCTGGAGGTATTACCGATGTTGTTGGAGACATTGTTGGTATTGCCAATGGAAGACCCAATTACGGTGGTAATTACGGCTACCAACCAACACAAAATAATACTACAATTTGGTGGATTGCTGGGGGAATTGCCATTCTGTTTTTGATTCTTTTATTAGTTATTGCATTTAAAAAATAAATATAGCATGGGAGCTTGGTTTTCAAAAAACTGGTGGGTTGTATTAATCTTAGGATTAATTTTAGTTGGCATTTGGTATTACTTGACCAATCAAGAAAAGCCCATTGTTGTTACAAAAAAATATCCCTGTCAAGGGCATGAGGATAAAATTAAAACTCAAATAGAGGAGATTGAGAATAATACAGATTGGAAAGCTATTGTAAAAAAACAGCTAGATCAAAACGATCATGTTTGCCACAAAGAAGGCTTAACCTATGAGGAATGCCTAAGAGTCAATGCCGTTCATTACTTAGTAAATGCTGGCAAAATTCCTGCATCTTGTAAAACTTGGTAGATATGCAATTTAATTTAGTAACGCTATTGGTTTTAGTTTTGCTCTTGTTTCTCCTTTTTAGAGGATTTAGCATTGGTAAAGCCTTTGGTTGGGAATAATACGATTATGAAGCTAGATAAATGGACAGTTATTTTAATTGTAGCATTGGTACTAATTGCTGTATTGGTATGGTTAGGGGTAAAAAACAAATGGTTTTCACCTAGAACGGATCTATCCATAAAACAAGGGGATGGAGATGTAACCACGGACAGCAATGGCAAAGCTTCTCCTGAATATACTCGTATTGCTCAAAATGCCCATGACCAAATGATTGGAACCAATTGGAATATTGCCAATTTCTTTGGGCAGCCTTCTTGGATGGACGTTATTGAAGATTTAGAGGCTCTAAATAACAATGAATTGCGTGTTGTAGTAAATGAATACGATAGATTATTTGATGATAGTTCGTTAAGAAGTTTAATTAGTAATGAATATACAGGGTGTGGATCAAAAGGGCTATATGGGTCTGAACACATTTGTTATAAATACTTTGACGTTAAAGAACGTTTAAACCAAATCAACGCTTAGTACTATGAAACCAACAGATTGGATCATTGCTGCGGTAGTTATTTTTGCGGCAGTTTATTTGGCTCTACAGAGCAACGAACGAATGGAGGAAGGACGTTTAAAGCGTGCTGCTCGTGATGCTTACTGGGCAGACTTGCAAGCCAATGGAGATAGCTCTCCCCCATCTGCATAAAAATATAAAAATGCAAGCTATACCTATTCAATTAGACATAAATGCAAAAGCTGAACCCATGAGCATTGCCTTGCTTACAGGAGGGCTATTTTTAGCCTTGGTCTTGGCTTTATGGATATATAGCCTAATATCTTAAATTATCACTAAAAATTAGAGAAAATGACTGCTTTCGCAAATCCTGATACATCGCTGTTGATTAATACACAGCCTGAAATTTCAACTATAAAAACAAAAGAAGGAACTCCAGGAGTTTCCTCTAGTCAGTATCAAATTCCTGATAGCTGCTTGCCTAAATCCTACGATAATACGGGGCGTTATGTTCAATTTGTAGGCGCAATCAAAGCACTATCTGAAGGCAAAAAAATAACCATTCGATTAAAAGTCAATGGAGAATTAAAATCTGAACGTGTCTACGAAAGTGCTGGTTTCATTTGCGATCCTGCCAATGATAAAACACCTCCCCAAGCCAATGTAAAAGGGGGCGATTTGGTAAGCGTAGAAATTAGTACAGATGATATAATAGAGCAATCTGTTTTGAATTCTGTTTTTTACACTTATGCAGGAAAAACAACTACTGAGTTCTGCTAGTCTAACTATTAATTAGCCATAAAAATTGAAAGCTCGCATCTCCCCGACTTGTTGGAGCTGCGAGTTTTTTTATTACACCATAACAAACATATTATAGCATGAAGCCTTTTCAAATCTTAACTCTTGTACTTGCTGGATTACTATTGATTGTAACTTGGATGGATTACAGAGAGAAAAAGAACATGAACGATTATATCATGGGAAAAACAGGAAGCAAAACGCCTTGTAAGTGCAACGATCATAGTGATGATTCTACCACTAATCTAGATACAGCTCCTAGCCATACGGATCCTGCGCTTAGTGCAGCAATGCTTTAGTTTTTTAGCTCCAAAAATTATAAAAATGGCAAAATTTGAGGAATGGGTAAAACCTGGTAAAAGAAGATACCGCCGAATAAAGGCTGGCTATCAAAATGAGAACTGGGATCCTGGTAATTATACGGGTGGAAAAATAGGGGTTGGAATTCAGGCAGGAACCAATATGTCTATTGCTGCTCCTACCCTTTCCGAATGGCGAGGGCATGCTGTTACGGCTGCTGAAATGAAAGCATTAACAGAAGCTGAAGCACTCCAAATTTACCGAGATAATTACTGGATGCCTATCAAAGCTCCTGATATAGAAAATCAAACCATTGCAGATTTTTTAGCCGATATGAAATCTAGTGGTGGTGGTGTTTGGAATATGCAAAAGGGGTTAAATGATTTAGGGGAAAATATTGCGGTTGATGGAGTTGTTGGCCCACAAACCTTGGGAGCCATTAATCGCCAAATAGAAAAAAGCGTTGCTCGGCTGAATAATGCATTTAGAAAACGGCAAATAGAGTATTATAATTCAAAAACTAGCCCTGCAAAATCGGTTTGGCTGAGTTCTTTAGATAAGGATTACCCTGAAATGAGTGAGACCGCCGAAAAGCTCGGTTTGCCAGAAAAGTACAATAACAAATCTTGGATTTATCTCAGCATTGCTTTAGGGATCCTACTCTTAGTATTAATTGGGTGGATGCTGTTCAAAAAATAGAAAAACGATGATAACCATTATCCCCACAATCGAAAAAACAACCAAAATAAAAGTCCTTGCCTTGCATGTTCTTTTATTAAGTTTTTCGGCTCTATTAGCGCAAGATTATAACGAGCAATTAAATCAATATTTTGATTTGCACCACCAGCAAATAGAGCTATTGCAAAAGCAACTTCATGCTGCTATTATGCTATGTTATACAATGGGCTTTCTCAGCTTGTCCACGATTGGTTATTTTTTGTTTGATTATAAAATCCACGCTTGGTTGATTGATTGTTCTATTTGGTGGAATGCAAAAAAGAATTGGTTAAAAAATAAATGGCCCTTTTGATATGGATAATCGTGTAAAAATAATATTGGTTGCCGCTGCTCTCCTATTCCTTGTTTGGGTGTTTTTTACCTTGAATCGTAAAAAAGACGATCCTAACGATCCTAAAAATGAACAAGAAAAAGAAGATCTTCAAAAACAAACCTGTACCAAAATAACAGGCAGTTTGTATTTGGGTAAAAAAACAGTGGCTAGGGATAGTATTGCCAATCAAGTCCGAGCTGGAGAATATTCGAAAGATGTTTTTGAATTGTATCGGGAATATAGAGCGGAGGCAATAGGAGCTGGAATTCCTGACCATTTTGAAGCCATTAGAGATTACGCCTATTGGGCTGAAGCTGACGAACAAGTACAAAAAGATGGTTTCTGTTTTATGAATGTATAATTATGAAAGCAATTCAAAAATACTGGTGGGTTTTAGCATTGGTTTTGGTGCTTCTTTTTTTGTTGTTGGTCTCCAAGGCTTCTAATGATAAAAAAGGGACTAAAGGGGCTAAAAATTCCAATGACCAAGGCTGTAAAGAGATAAGTTGGGCAGATTTTAAAGGCAAAAAGCAATATTACTACAACGAAAACGGGGGCAATTGGACACTAGCCCATGCTCAGGTGCTCGACGAAGGATATTGTGAACATACTGGAACCTAACAAAAAAGTTAAAAATGAGTTTAATCGGTTCGTTGTTGAGTAATACAGGATCTTTTGACAAAATGCGTCAAGGCTACTATGACGAAGGCTCTGCCTGTGGTTTTGTGACAGAATGCCAAGAAACCAAAGATTGTATTTTTCGCATTTGTGCGCCTAACCAGGATGCTTATGGAGGGATATTTTATGAAAGCTGTGTAAGGGCTTGCAATGCCGACCGCTCTATGGATAAGGTCGAAGATTTTCTTTGTCAAAACCCACAGAATGCTTGGGATCTTTATGGGGTTTCTTGTCCTGATTTTGAACCTCGTATTTCTGGCTCTATCAATATTTTAGGACGTGAGTTCACCCTATTACAGTTGGCTAGTGCTGTGCTTCTTATGATCCTTATTTACATCATTATTCAACGAATTTAATCATGGCTAAAGAACAAAGTAGCGGTATGGGGGGCGGTATCTGGGGCAGCCTTATTGATGGTATCTTTAACTCGGTCGATCAAGTTGAACAACTGGAAGCTGATAATGCTGCTTTTGATAGAGCGGTGTTTTTTAAGGAGGGTAAGTATTCCAATAAAAATAACCAAGATTTGATTATTTTTATTGGATTGCTGCTTATGCTTGGGCTTGTTATTTTTTTCTTTGGGAAGTAAAAAACACATGTAATATTTTTTATTTCTAAAAAAATAATTGTATAATTGCTTTATTACTAACAATTACTTATACATCAATTCTTGGATGGATTTCCAATGAAAAAAGCAGATGATGAGTAGAAAACAAATTAATTTATGAGTTCTTTCCAAAAGAAAGGGAATATATTCTATATCCCGTTCCATACTAATCGTAATATCAGTTCCCCTGATGACAAATCTAATGATCGAAAAGTTTATGTTGGTCAATTTCCTATTTCGTCTATTCTAAATATACCTACTGATGAAAATGTAAGAGATTACTTACTTGAAGCAGAGGGTAAAACAAGAAAACGACCAACGCAGGTACATAGAGCAATACTTGATACATTAGAAAATACTCCTCACCACTTTTCAGTTCTAAATGGAGGAGTAACTATCGTAGCAAGAGGGTTGGTTGTCGATGAAAAAAATAGACAATTAATCCTTACCAATCCTAGTATAATAAATGGGGCTCAAACACAAGGTGTAGTAAAAGATTTCTTCAAGGATAATCCTAATTTAATAGCTGGTGATTTCGAAGCTTTTATTAAGTTTGAAATAATTGTCACTTCTGATGAAGATTTAATAGCCTCTGTTTCTATTGCAAGAAATTTTCAAAATGATGTAATGACAATATCTATTGTTGGAAGGTTAGGGCAATTAGATGAGCTAGAAGCTGCTATGCAAAGAAAGTCTCCTAGTTCTAAATTAAAAAAATCTGAGACAAAGCTTTCTGATAACTATATCCAATCAGAAAGATTATTACAGGTACTTACAGCTTTAACTCCAAAAGAACTTTGGATACAGAAAGGGGAAGTTAATAAAGTATATGCCTATAATATGAAATCTAAATGTTTAAAACAATTCCAAGAGGTATATAAGAAAGCAAAAGATCAAAATGACAAGGATCACAAAAAAAACCTAGCCTTATATAATTTCTACCTAGATATAGCATCGAACGCTTGGGCTTTATACTGGAAATGGAAAAAACATAGTGGTTTTGTGGGTACTAGAATCAAAAGCATAGAAAGAGATTCTAAAGGTCAGATACAAAATATCCCAGATGGTATTGTATTTCCAATACTAGCTGCTTTATCGGAATTCATTATTTTTAAAAATGGAGAATGGCAATATATGCCCCCTACTTTTTTTAATGATAATCAACTAATTACTGCTGCAAAAAGCACTTATATGGATATAGCAAATAGCAACCCCATGTTAATGGGAAAAAGTAAAGCTTGCTATTCTTCTTTAAACCAAATCACTCAGATATATAAGAGTATTCATAATGCTTAATTTTTGTAAAATTAAACATAGCATAATATAATAACCAAAAGCAATGCAGATGCCTATGTAAGCGTTTACATTGCTTTTTATCTACCTATAATAATGAATTATCAAGCGTCAAAAGTCATCTTTGATTAAAAAGTTTTTAAACCTATGCCAAGCAATTTTTCAAAGTATGAAACAAAAAATCACTCGTTAATCATCAATGAAGAAAACTTTACTGAATTCCACCAGTTCCTTCTCAAATATTTCACTAGTATTGAGTTAATTGGAGGAACAATTGATAAAACGACAATAAAGTTTCAAGATCTTCAAGATTTATTTAACTATCCAAACCACAAGGAGAGGAAATTAATACATATTCAAACTTCATGCAAGAAGGGATTAGGAGACGACTCTGCTCATCTTTCAATATATTTAGGGAAAGAATTTTTATCCATGAATCATACAATTCGGTATCATTTAGACTATGATATACAAGATTGGGGTTTTAGGTTTGATGATGAATTAAATAAATTTTTAAGAGGATTTAAAACTAAAAGTAATCTTATAAGTAAAACAGACTTGATACTTATAGCTCCTCTATTTGTCGCACTTTTACTAACATTCTACATATTTTATATTGATAATAATTCTCATGGAATGGAAAATAGTAATTCATTAGAAATTCTAAATCATAAGATCCCTGTAAAGGTATTAACATCCTTTTTTTTCCTTGGAGTACTTATTAGTATCTTTTTTGAAAAAATTAAGAAATATTTGTTCCCTCATATCTTTGTTGCACTAGGAAAACAAAAAAAGGAGTACTTACATAGATTAAAAATTCGAAACCTTGTATTTGGGGTCATAATTCTAAGTCTTTTAATCAATATTCTTTCTACTTTTATTTATAGTGGATAAAAAAGCCCATCCAAAAGGACAGGCTTCTATTCTTTAGCTTTCCAAAATTACATCTTTCAGTAAATCGAATGTTAACAGCACTTCATCTTCGTATTGTTCATTGCCTTTTAGTTGTGCTGCATGACGGGTAGCAGCTTCAAATAAAATGTCAAGCATACTCATTTTATGCTCACTAATCATTCCTAATACTAATAGTAATTTCGGGGATGGATTTTTAACGTTCTTCATTTTGCGGACGAATTTTAGTTAATAATAATAAAGACCCCTGCCCTATTCGTCCGCAAAAACTACCTACTCCATACAGAAAACTGTAAGGTAGGAAGGGTCAGGAGCCTTGTTATCTCTTGTTAACCTAACTTAATATAATAAGGAAAAGTTTCCTTTGAAAAATAGATAGTTTTGCGGACTATGTTACGAAAATAAGAATTTTTTTCAAGAAAAGCAAATTCTAGTTACATGGAACAAGTTTAACAATCCAATCATAACTTTTGTAGGTTAAACCATTGGCTGCCTATAAATCTAAGTTTTTCTTACTTAGACTTTTGCTTTTGTTTCTTCTACCATTTGCTTTACCCCTTTTCGTACAAATTCCTCTAAAAGATCTTTATCTATAATTTCAAAGGCTTCCTTCTTTTTCTTTTTTCTAGTTTTACACAAATCTATTTCAGGATATATTTTACTGCCTTTGTGGGCTATTTTGCACTTACAATCAGCTTTGTGTTCCTCACTCCCATTGCACGGTGTATAATAAAAGGAATAGCTTCCCCCGTAATCATTTTTCTCCAGTATAATCAATTTAAATTCAATAACAGCCCCCGTTTTAGTTATACTTGCATCTCTAGAAGCAATTTTTTCTTTACCCCGTTTAGTGTAAAATTTATTGGTTTTGTGCTTAATGTTAAACTTCATTTGCACCAACTCCAGAATCAAATCTGTTTCCGTTAATTTTTTTAATTCCTTATAATTGGTTTCTTCAGATTTACTAACAACCTCATTAAATAGCCCCCTATCCTTTACATCAAATCCTGCCAAAACTAACTCCTTTTCTATTGAATTGTATATGTATGCATTTGGGTCTTCTTGGGTAGCATTTTGTTCTGACTTTGGCACCCTCAACACAATAGAAGGAGATTCATTATCTTTCATGAACTTTTTAATCTTATTCGTTGCAATAATTTCATCAGTCTTTCCTTTATATTTTAAATATCCAGTTTGTCTACAGGAAGCAGTTAAAATAATTAGGGTAGTAATCAAAAGTAAGTTTCTCATAGTTTTATTATTTATTTAAATTTTAACAAATATAGTGTTTCATTCTAAAAAATGATATTATTCTATTTTTCAATCTATTGAACTATACACAGGCGGAAGTCCCCACCATGTCACAAAAAGCAATAAAATAGATTTTTTATTTTTTATCCCTTTTGACAACTCCTATACTATCAGAGCAATATTCCTCTTTTTTCGGAAAAGTGTCGGACTGCCTTCGAAGTGTCGGACTAAAATGGCAAACCCTGCCCCGACTCCCAACTCATTACAAATCAACTACTTATAGAATCACGTCGGACTACCCATTTTTAAGTCCGACAAAAAAAACCTTCACAATTAACTGTAAATCAATAACTTGCAAGGTGCTGTCGGACTTATCGGACTATTTTGGCAGTTTTTAAACTTCCCACGTTTCACAGTTTTTAGAAAATCTTATTTTCCATGTCACGAATACTGTCATTAACTCCCCCATAAGCTTGCAAATATCTTTGAGTTGTTGCCAGTTCTTTGTGGCGAAAATGTTGCTTTAGATCCATGATGTTTAGCCCCTGCTCTATCAGATCCCGTGCAGCGGTATCTTTCCAACTGTAGAAGGTTTTCCCTTCCACATCTTTTAGGAAGCCGTACAGGTGCAAATTTTTAATCACCCGCTTATGTTTTTTAGAAATGGTATCACGGCCACAAGGATTAGCAGCAGGCTTTAGTGCGCCAGCTCCAAATAAATACCAACTTTTGGGATAGCTGTTCAAGTGGTAGGAGTTCAGAAGAGGAAGGAGAACTTTCGGAATCGTAATCGTTGCATTTTCTTTATTCTTGGTTTGGCTCCCATCCATCTGGATTAATCCAATTTTGAGATCAAGATTACCAACCTTCAGCCGACGCAATTCCGCTGGGCGAATAGCACAATAATAACACAAGCAAACGGCTAAAAGCAATTCTTTGTTATCCTGCTTTATATACTGTATAATCGTTTGCTTTTCGGAATAGGTAAAAGTGCGCCGTTTTTTCTGTGTTTCTTTTAGCGTTTTGATCGCAGCAAAAGGATTGACCTCAATATAGTCTCGTTCTGCTAGGGTATAAAACAACGCTTTCATGGCCCGCATATAATTGTTCCGAGTTTGGGCATTTACTTTTCTGGTCAATAGCACATCGTCCAAATATCGAATGGCATGAGCTTTCGTAAATTCCGAAATTTTTAAATCATCCAGTTCTTTGAGCTTTAGATATTCCTCAAATCGGTCGATAAAGTTTTTGTACTCCTGCAACGATTTATAGCGAATGTAGGTGGATTTGATGCGTTGAGCGATCCTGAGGGCTACTATTATATTAATAGCGGTAGGATCTTTCTTTGAGTCTTGCATTTTTTTTTACCCCTCTGTTCTGGAGAAAACAGCAGAGATAAGGTCTTAAAAAAGGAGAAACCGCAAACAGCTGATGTAGCTATTTGCGGCTCTTTCGTGCGGAAGTTGAGGGATTCGAACCCCCGGTAGGCTATTAACCCACGCCAGTTTTCAAGACTGGTGCATTCAACCGCTCTGCCAAACTTCCTTATTATTAGTGCAACCATTTCGTTGACTGCGATGCAAATATACGACCCTTTTTTAAATCTGCAAATTTTTGGATTAAAAAAATGTCTTTTTTTTTAGAAAAATTGCACACTTTTTTGCTTTCTAATTCATTTCCAAGCTACTGCAAGGGCAACATTTTTTTTATTTTTTTTTAAAATTCTTTTAGAACGCTACAAAAGGTAGAGAATGCTTCTCTTATTTCTCTTCAAAGAAATTTAAAATTCTCGCATCTGGTATTTTTTGAGCAATCAGGTAGCCCGCCAAATCAAAATAAGCAGCTACTTCATCCAAAATCCAACTATCGGCTGTAATGCAGATATTATTTTGTTGGATTAATGTTGTATCTGGGTTGTAGACCAATTCTACCTCCCAATTAGAAGCTCGCTCCTCTGCCAATGCATACAGTAATGTTTTTAAACGTCCACTATTTGATACAGGAGCATCAAAATACCACTTTACGTGAGCAACCTTCAACTCTTTTAATGCCTCATCGATCAATTTCAGGGCAGGGATTGTTTCCTCCACTTTCTTGTAAGTACCATGCACACTAGCAATATCTCGAATACAACCGTCTTGCCCCACAAATAGATAACCACCAGACAAAGCCACTTCGATTGTAATCAGTAAATTATATCCATCTATAACAACCGTTTTATTTTCTAGATGATTGGCAGACAAGCGTTTTGAGTTTCTAGTGTTTATTTTGTCATAAGGACAGCTAATCAGACTCAAAGCACGTTGTTGCCTTTTATTGAGTTGATAACGATTCCCAACCAAAGCCAAGGCAGATTTCTCTCCATATTTTCGTCCCAACAAAAAAGACAAATCTTGTGCAGCTTCTGCAAAAGTAGTGTGCCATTTCAGTCCAAAATTTTTATCATCATTCGAATGTTTCCCTCTATGCTTCATTATTTTTGATTTATTCGTGCAATACCTAAAGACAGAACCCCAATACTCCTCGAATAGTTCATTGGTAGACTAAGTATCCCAATACAATTTATAACAGTCCTCCTATTTACTTTTTGACAAAAAATTCTATCTTTGCCTATCCTAAAATAAATTCTTCCCAATGCTTACTACTAATTATACAATATGGAAACACCAATAAAAATTGATTTAGAATTTAATAGAAATGAGGACACCAACAAGCTAGAAGTCGCAAAAATGCGCCGTATGCTCAAAAACATTGGTTTAGGTGGTGGACAAATGCGAATTGATAAGCTACACAAAAAAGGCAAAATGACTGCTCGTGAGCGAATCAATTATTTGATTGATGAAGATACAGATTTTTTAGAGATTGGTGCTTTTGCAGGACATGAGATGTATGCTGAATATGGTGGCTGCCCTGCTGGAGGTGTTGTAGGTGGTATTGGTTATGTTCGTGGTCGCCAATGCATGATCATTGCCAATGATGCTACGGTAAAAGCAGGAGCTTGGTTCCCTATTACAGGCAAAAAAAATCTACGTTTTCAAGAAATTGCAATGGAAAATCGCTTGCCTACGATCTATTTGGTAGACTCTGCGGGTGTTTTTCTTCCTTTGCAAGATGAAATTTTTCCAGATAAAGAACATTTTGGTCGTATTTTTCGCAACAATGCCCAAATGTCAAGTATGGGCATCCCTCAAATCGCTGCGATTATGGGAAGCTGCGTAGCAGGCGGTGCTTATTTGCCAATTATGTCAGATGAAGCACTAATTGTTGAACGCACGGGCTCTATCTTCTTGGCTGGTCCTTACTTGGTAAAAGCTGCAATTGGAGAAACGGTAGACAAAGAAACATTGGGTGGCGCAACTACTCAAAGCGAAATTTCGGGCGTTACCGATTATAAAATGCCTGATGATAAAACTTGCTTAGACACCATCAAGGATTTGGTAGATAAATTTGGCACTTTTGAAAAAGCTGGTTTTTCTAGAGAAACGCCTCAATTACCCAAAGAAGATCCTAAGGAATTATATGGTATTTTACCTGCGGAACGTTCAAAGCCCTATAATACCAAAGAGGTCTTAAAGCGCTTGGTTGATAATTCTGAATTTACAGAGTACAAAAAAGGCTATGGGCAAACAATTATTTGTGCCTATGCTCGTATTGATGGCTGGGCAGTTGGAATTGTTGTGAACAATCGTCAAGTTGTAAAAAATGCCAAAGGCGAAGTGCAATTTGGTGGGGTTATCTATTCTGACTCTGCCGATAAGGCAGCTCGTTTTATCATGAATTGTAACCAAAAGAAAATTCCATTGGTATTTTTGCATGACGTTACTGGATTTATGGTGGGTACTCGCTCTGAACATGGAGGAATCATCAAAGATGGTGCAAAAATGGTTTCGGCTGTATCCAATTCTACCGTTCCTAAATTTTCAATTGTAATGGGGAATTCGTACGGTGCAGGAAATTATGCCATGTGTGGCAAAGCTTATGATCCTCGCCTAATTGTTGCTTGGCCAACGGCAAAAATTGCTGTTATGGGTGGTTCGCAAGCTGCAAAGGTATTGCTGCAAATCCAAACAGCTTCTCAAAAATCAAAAGGTGAAGAAGTTTCTCCTGAAGAAGAAAAGAAGCTATTGGACGATATTACAGCACGTTACGACAAACAAACAACGCCTTATTATGCCGCTTCTCGCTTGTGGGTTGATGCAATCATTGATCCTCTAGAAACACGTAAGGTAATTTCTCAAGGGATTGAAGCAGCCAATAATGCTCCTGTCGATAAATTTAATCCAGGAATCATTCAGACCTAGTTTGAGTTTTTTCTTTTAAGATACTATTTTCTAATGGTGAACCGTGGCTAAAGCTACCGTTCACCATTTCATTTTTTTTCATATCTTTGTAACGCTAAATCTACAGCGAACGCTTGATCAAGCTATGCGTCAGCTAATCTAGCTTTGTTAGTTTGTCTAATAATCAGCCTTTCTCGAAAAGGTAGGTTATAGCGCTACTAAAAACACCCCCGATAGTAAAAGCAGCCCAATTCATTTATATCATTGAAACAAAATAGTACTATATTCAACACTAATGAATCCGCTCAAAAAGATATTTTTAAATGATAAAATAATATTGTTATTGATTTCTATCAATGCCATTATTATCTTTCTTCAAGGTTTTTCTGCCCAAACAATCGGGACAAAAACACATTATGTCTTGATGATGATTGATGATTTCATCTCTGTTTGTTTCTTAATAGAGGTGTTTATAAAAAGTCGGCATTTTGGATTAAAAGAATACCTAAAACCTACCTGGAATAAATTTGATGTCTTACTCATTTTACTTTCCCTCCCTCCCTTATTAGCAAGAATATTTGTAGATACAACAGCCGCTAATATTGGTTTCTTGCTGGTATTTAGAGTATTCAGGGTGTTTAAGTTTTTTAGATTCATTCAATTTTTTCCACAGGTAGAACATATTTTTCGCTCTATACGAGAAGCCTTAAGGGCTTCTTTTATGGTTTTGGTTGGCTTCTTTCTCTTTATCTTTATTATGTCAATCCTGTCTTGTTATATGTACCAAAATATCGCCCCTGAATATTTTAAAGATCCAATTGTTTCTTATTATAGCATGTTTAAGGTCTTTACGATTGAGGGCTGGAATACAATTCCTGATGAAATTACAGCAAATGGCGAATTAAGTACCATTCAATGCTTTTTCACCAAGTTCTACTTTGTAACCATTTTGGTCTTTGGAGGAGTCATTGGCTTATCCATCGTCAATTCTATTTTTGTAGACGCTATGGTAAGTGATAATAACGATGATTTGGAAGAGCAGGTTAGCCTGATAAAGGAGGATGTAACTCAACTGCAAGAGAAAGTAGATCGAATTTTAGTTTTGTTGGAAGAATCTAAGCGCAATTCCATTAACAAGCTTTAAGAGCAGACTAAGAAGTTGTTTAAGAATAGCCTTACATCGCTAATGAATTGTAAAATCAGCGAAGCTAAAGCTAATTTTTAGCTACTCGGCGTTAAAAATTTGCTCCATAGCGCTGCTATGGAGCAAATATGCTTAACGATTATAGCTCTAGCTATAAGCCTGCGCAGTTCGCTATGCTCATGCCTTGTTTATCTAAAAATTAGTACTCATTATCAGCAAAACTCCATTTTTAAACAACTTCTAAGATTTTTCTAATCTTTGCTCCTTCCCTGCTCAATCTATATTTTTTTTGTTTCACCGTCTTTTGTTTCCTATCTTTGTAGCTTGACTGTAAACAGATAAAATTGTTTGATACCTTTCTATTCATTCAATAGAAAGGCAATATCAAATATTCATTTTGAAATAAATAGATTATGCAAGCATTAAAAAACGCTGACCTCATTATAAATCCAGATGGTAGTATTTATCACTTGGGAATTCGTCCAGAAGATATTGCCGATACGGTTATTCTTGTTGGTGATCCGCAACGTGTTGCCAAAGTCACCAAACATTTTGACAGCATAGAATTTACCAAGCAAAAACGAGAATTTATTACCTCAACAGGACGTATTGGCAATCAACGAATCACCTGCCTAGCAACAGGAATTGGTGTGGACAATATAGACATTGTTATTAATGAGCTGGATGCGTTGGTCAATGTTGATTTTGAAACTCGAATGCTCAAAGAGCAACACCGTACGCTCAATCTGATTCGTCTCGGTACCTCTGGTGCGATTCGCAGCGACCTTCCTGTAGAAAGTTTGGTAGCCGCTGATTATGGAATTGGCTTTGATGGGCTAATGCTATTTTACCACCAACAACTCAACCAGAAAGCTCAAGGACTCCAATCTAGTTTTAATGGATTTTTGAAGGAACTTAATTTTGATTTTCCCATCACTCCAACTTATAGCCATGCATCACAACAATTAATTGATCTCTTTCAAGGAGCAGAATGGCGACATGGCATTACAGCAACGGCAACAGGCTTTTATGCGCCTCAAAACAGAATGATTCGAGCTAAAAGTATTGTTCCCGATTTGTTCAATTTGGTAGAACCATTTGAATACGACAATTTGCATCTAACCAATTTAGAAATGGAAACGTCTGCCATTTATGGACTGGCTAGCATATTAGGACATCGTGCACTTGCATTAAATGTCATTTTAGCCAATCGCCCAACTGGTGCCTTTGCTAAAGATCCCAAAGCATTAGAGCGAAAATTAATTCGTTCGTTTTTTGAAGTTTATATTTAAAAAAAGGGTTGGGATAAAGGGTTGGGGCAAACACATTGGTTTGCCCCAACCCTTTGACCAACCCTTTGACCAACCCTTTGACCAACCCTTTGTATTTTTCCTATTTACCAAGCATTAATAACAGGCACCTCTCGTTTTCTAAGCACCACTCTTCCTTTAATATTTTTTAATTCTATTGGTGTAATTTGACGGACTTGATAACCTTCCATTCTGTAGTATTGTTCTTCTACTACCGCTGATATTTTCACCTTTACATTCAAGCCATTGATAAAATTGTCATTATCCAATTTTACAATTACTTTGCCCTCTAAGAACTGTAATTCTCTACCAAATGTTGAGGTTATATTCCCCTTTGCAACTTGTTGATTTTTTTGTTTATGCTGAACCGTCAATTCATAATGAATATTTTCCCCCTTAGGAGGATTAAGCGTCACTGCATATATCCCCAATGCCAATCCTGCCAATAAATTTTTAGTGACTACTTTGGTTGCTGCTGTTTGTAAGAATTTTTTTAATTCTCGATTATAATTTTCTGTTCCTTCTTGACCTACCCCGATCCAATAAGCCCAGCCAATAACTTTTTTTTCAAACAACAATTCTTTTTTAGATGGAGGCAAATTAAATGTTAGGGTATTGACATTGTCATTCGTTAGATTTGTTCTAGAATGTACCCGCTCTTCTTGGTTGGCAACATCAATAACGTTGAGATTAGTTTTTTGGAGCACTTTGCGGTATTTGGTAAGGTAGGTTGTATCGTAAATTACATTAATTTTTTCACTATAATTTCGACGAATACTATCCGTAACAGTTTTCCATTTGACATGCGTATCAAAATTAATTCGAGCACTAGAATAGGGAACTCGCTGAATTTTAAACCTTAATCGTTTGGCTCCTCCTGATTTGAGCCTAAACTCATAGACAGCTCGATCAAAAACTCGAATTTTTTTCCCGTTAAGTTCTTCTAAATGCAACGTTTGAAATTTGCTAGACTCAGGGTATTTTAAGATTTCGAATTCTTTTATTGATTTTCCTTTAAGCATTGATAAATCAATAAGCATCTCATCTCCTGCCTCAAAAGCAAAGAAAAATCGCTGTTCTCCATTTATCTGTAATGTTTGCTCCGTAACAATAATAGGCTCTATGGGATTGGCGGCAGCCGTAACAGCAAAAAGTAGACAAAACAGAAAGTATAACATTATATTTCGTTAAAACAGATGATGTAATTGGTTCCTTTTCGAGTATTATCTTTCTCTAAGGTTCCCTCTAATTGGCGGGTTAAGTTATGAATTAATTTTAACCCCAGTGAGTTTGAATTTCTAAAATTAATGGTATCGGGGTAGCCTGCTCCATCATCACCTATTTCTAAGACAAACGATGGCTTTTCGCTTTTGTCATTGATTTTTCTCCTTATTTTGATGCTAATGGTTCCTTTATCATTTCCCTGAACTCCATACTTAAGTGAATTTGTTAACACCTCATTAATCAAGAGACCAAGGGGAATCGCAGTATCTATTCCTAAGCTCATTTTAGGCACATCTAAAATCAAATGGATATTATTGGAGCTTCCTTTTACAGAACGAATCAAAAACTGACTCAATTCGCTTAAATAATCTTGATAATCCACTTTAGAGAGATTGTCAGACTGGTAAAGCATTTCGTGTACCATTGCCATTGAATTAATCCTGTACTGACTATCTGTAAAAAGCTTCCTTTGCTCATTACTAGCCAAATAACTGGATTGCAAACTCAAAAGGCTGGTAATAACTTGTAAATTATTTTTTACTCTATGATGAATCTCTTTAAGCAATACATCCTTTTCTTCATTAGAAATCAAAAGCGCCTCGGCTTCCTTCCGTTCCGTTACATCCAAACAAGTTCCGATTACACGATCTACCCTTCCTTTTCGATCTCTAAAAAAGATCACATAACTTTCTATGTATCTGTTTTTTTCATTTAATACAATTCTATACTCATTCTTAAAATTGATAAGGACATCACTGGATACCAAGTTTTTTGCAAAAGCCTTGTTTATGCGTTCTCGATCATCTGGATGCATAACAGACATAACATAACTCCGCTTATCCTTTATTTCGGGCTTTCTATCTAAGCCGAAGATCTCATACATTCTATCGTCCCAATGTATGTAATTCTCTTTTACCCGCCAATCATAACTTCCCAATTTTGCAGCTTGGGTTGCCAACTGCAACCGCTCTTTACTTTCTAATAAAGCCGCTTCTGATTTTTTACGTTTGGTAATATCACGAGCACTCCCATACAATTTAGAGTATTTATCATCATTTCCCCCTATCGAAATATTATCTTCGATCCATAAATAATGCCCTTTTTTGTGTTTAAACCGATATTCTCTAGTTACTTGTCTTTTGTATTGATGCAGTATTTCGCTTTTTTCTATAACAGATTGAAGATCTTCAGGATGAATACGATCTACCCATAAGTTAACGATGTCTTTTAATTCTTGGTGTGTATATCCAAAAATTTCAACGGTATCGCCATTAATGTAAGTAATGGGATTATCATATTGAGTACTATCTCTAAGATCAACAATAAATACAATTTCGTTAATATTAGACATCAACTCATTTAATTTGAATTCATTTTCCCAAGCTGCCTGTTGAGCCAATTTTAATTCGGTTACATCCTGATCCGTTCCTTTTAAAAAAAGAGGTTCTCCCGAATCGTTGGTTTCTAGCTTACCAACGCCCAATATATATTTAGTCTGTCCATCGCCTGTTACAATACGATGTTCATAATTGAACCTCTTGCTACCATTAATTGAATTACGATAAGCCGTTTTTTTTATTTCTCTATCTTCTGGGTGAATTCTAGCCTGATATGCATCATACAATTCAACACTAGCAATACCTGTTAGTTCATAGATACGATACTGCTCCTCAGACCAAATCAATTCTCTAGTTTTAAAATTAAACTCCCAGCTCCCAACTTTGGACAAACGCTGCCCTTCCTTCAACTTATGTTCTCGATCAAGTACTATTTTTTTATCTTCTTCTAGTTGTAATTTAGCCAGTTCTAATTCTTTGTTTTGAAGAATGTACTCTTCATTGATTGCTGTGAGACTTTCTTGATAATAACTCTGCTCAATCGCTATTTCTGCCAAGTTTATCGCCATAGTAATTAAGTCTAGCGTCTCGGTCGTAGTTTTTTGAGGCTCTGCCCAACACATAGCAAATGTTCCCAAAACAAGCCCCTCAGAAGAGATAATAGGAGTTGACCAACAAGCCCTTACATCATGCATTAAGCAAAAATCTCTGCAATTCATACAAGTTGGGTCAGTCTCTATATTCTCAATGATAATCTGCTTCTTAAAATAAACAGCATGAGCACAAGGAACACTATAAGGACCTACATGAATTCCATCAAGAGCATCCAAGAATTTCTTGGGCAAAGTAGGAGCTGCCCCAACAAAAAGTTGAGCCCCCTCTAACAAAAGTATCGCCACCTTCATCCCCTCTACCAAATCTTCTAGGCGTTGAGCCATAGCATCCAAAACATCTGGTAAAGGCTGATGCTGGGTAACCAATCTCAAAATATCTCTATTGAGTTGGAGCTTTTTATTTTGCTGTTCCTTAAGTGCCAAAACCTTTGAAAAGTTAGCATTGACCGTTTTTATTTCTTGTGATGTAGACAGTCTTCTAATGACCGCTAATGCATATTTTTCATCCGTTTTACAGTATCGAATCTGCACGGGAAATAAGGTGCCATTCTTTTGTTTACTAACCCCTTCTAGTTCTATAATTTGACCAATAGCATAATCACTAGATACCTCTATGATTTTTTGCAAAACCATTTCATCCAATCCCAAGTCATTAATCTCTGAGGCACCAAACTCGCTATTAGTATAGCCATATAAATGGCAGGCCTGCTGATTAGCTGCAATTAATCTAAAATCTGCTGTTCTAATCTTCAGCATAGCATCAGGAGACAGATCAAAAACACGTTTGAACGCACCGTCTGTATCCTTATCCTTATAATTTTGATTCAAAAAATCTTCCTTCATGCCTACTCTATATCATAATTACTGATAATTTTTGTACCGCTTGCATCGTATAACCCTACCAAAACCGCTGAACCATTAGGCTCGACTTTTAGTCCTCCATATTTAGCCTGTTCATAGGTCTCTGCTTGTCCCTCCTCAAACAAAAATGATTCTGCCCCAATCTTCACAAAATGAGCAGTTCTATAATATTTAATTGCTAATTCATTGGATGCTAAAGGCGTTCTGCTACTTTGTAAACGTTCAAAACTCCCTATATTATTGCTCCCTTTCCTTAAAATACAATAACCTCTTGTTGGTATAGAATCATTTAAATTCCATTGACGAGTCATTTCATAACGCAAATTCATATAATCTCCTTGCATCAAAGAGCGGGGATCCAACGGATACAATTCTAGCAAAACTAGTTCTCCATTATTAATCGTATGTTCCTTTTGAAGAATCATCCAATTAAAAACAACGAGCACGGCCAATAAATTAACGATAAAAATAATTCTTTTATACCCTTTCATAACGTTGAATTTAGTGTGCGATCCTGATCATATACTCTTTTTATACCATAACCTAAGGCTAAAAAAATAAGCCCTGCACTAACCATTAATATGGATTTAAGCAATAGGGTGGTTTCCATATTATAATAGAACATTCCTGTAAAAAAGAAGATGGCTAAAATTCCTTGCCCAGCAAATAGATAATAGCTTGAATAAACACCCAAAAATAACAACAAAATCCCCGCCACAATACCAGGTGCTTGGATCAGAACCAATAAAGCAATACCTGCTCCTAGCAAAATTGGAATTTTTTTATTTTTCTCGCCGACTCGATCTAACGTTTCACTTAACGTCCACAAAACCAATGCAACTAATAAAATGGAAGAGAGCCACCAATAACTCGGGTTTATTGTTACTCCATCCCAATGGTAATTCTGGTAAATATTAACAGAACCGACTAGTACTGCTATCATAGAAATCGAACAACCATTGAGTATCGCAGCATACCATTGTCCCAAACGAGACTGTTGCGCTAATATTTGAGGTTCTTTTAACCAAGCAATTGTGGCAATAGAGGCATTTAACAAGACTAAAAAGTTATAACCAACTCCCCAATTCATTTCCCAAATGAGCCAATAAGCACATAAATTTGCACACAAAACCGCTGAAATTTTTTGCAAATGACTCCCCGCTATCACAACAACTATGATAGAGGTTATCAGAGATAAGATCAAAAAAGTAAAGAAACTATTATTTCCATAGCTTATAAAACCTATTGTAAATAAAGTACAGCCTACGATTAACAAAGCCATTCCTACAGGTTCAGCAGTTGCTTCTTGTTTAGATTGATAAGGAATTGTAAGCCCAACAATGGCAATGATTAGCCCCGTTATTAGAATAAAAATTTCAGATTGGAAAACTTCACTTAATGCCATAAATCCCAAAAAGAATATCGCCCCTAATATTGAGCCAATAAACATTAATACCTGAACTAAAATAGGTGTTTTTTTAGCCGCCGAGTCATGATACTCCCTCTGGAAAGCCTTCGTATTAAGCTTAGGGTTTATTCCTTCTTCTTTATACCATTCCAATAGATCTACTAACCCCATTTTATTTTTCTTGCTCATCTGTTGCCTCTATTTTATGGTTTGACAAATCGACTTGTTCTGGATTCCAATCCTTGCTTAATTGTATTAGTTTCATCACTAATACAACGGTAACCACTATATTGGCAATCCCCAATAAAAGGAAGATTCCGATGAAATCACCTGAGCCACTGTCTAACGTTTTTAGCACCAGCGCATTGCCAATCACCAGTAAAGAAATGGCTCCTATTGTAACAAATCCAATATCTCTAATTTGATCGTTGTAATAAATTTTTACCATAACCATACCCCCTACATACAGCACAACATTTAACCAAGCAAAAATTGTATCTTGTGTATCAAAAATAGTATAAATCACAGCATTTGTCAAGATTAGAGCAATGGCAACCCCGATTAACCGAGTACACAAAATCTGCACCCAATTTTTTCTATCTCCTTGGATGACATACTCCCAAATTGCCAAAGCCAATACATTAAGTAGACCAAAAATAAAGAATAAGGTAGAGGTTTCTGTGGAGAGTTGCACCTGTTCAAAATAAAGCAGCGTAGTGATGTTAATCAACATCAAATAAAAGATCCATAAAAATGGAAAACTAGAAATAGCCACCCATGCTGTTACAAAAAAAGTCCACCCCAGAAAAAAATCATAGGCATCTGCCCCCGTTTGATAAATCTGACCAAATACAGCAAAAGCAACTCCAACCAAAACAGAAATTGCTGTAAGCCCTAACTTTAGCACAAAGTCTGAGGTCTTTGTACTTAGCAAAGCAATGCCAATAATAATAATTCCTGATTCAACAAGCCCTAATTTGGCAAACTTGTGCAATCCACTCCAGTTATAAGCAAAGAAAAAGACAATCCCTGAAAGCAATAGCAATAAGCCTGCTCCCATAAAAAAACGATAAGCAATATTTAGCCATTCTATTTTTTTAGGGTAAAGTGAACTCTGTTGGTAAGTTAACTGAAGTTCTTCGGCTGTTAATGTTCCGTGTTTAGCCAATACTTGTAAAACCTGTCGATCAATGGGGATATTCTCAACATTTTTGACATCTTGAAAATGTGAATCTATTGTATCTAAATCCATAATAAAGGGGTCTTTTCTACTATAAAATATGGTGGTTTTACTTTTTGCAAGTTAGAAATTTTGTTCTTCTCTTCCTATACACACCTGTCTATAAACACATTACACTAAAATTTATTTTTCACATAAAAACTATCTTCATGTAATTTAAAATAGTGTTCTATAACGACTCTACACTAACATCAATTTCTAATAGGGGGCTAATTATTTAATATAACACTAATAGAGTGAATTATGAATTATTTTCTACATAATATTTTGCCTTTTAGCATTTTTTTGCATGGATTCTCATTAAAAATGGGACAATTCGCACTCAATTTGTTCGAGCAACTGCTTGGCAACTCTACACCCAAACTTATGAGGATATGTAGCCAATTGTTTTACCCATTGAATACCACGAATAGCATTGGTCAAGAAAATTTCATCTGCTTGTAATAGATCTTCCTGTTGAATGCTTGTTTCAATTAGTTTTAATCCTAATTTATTGGCCAACCGAATAATTTGGCAACGCATTACTCCTGCTATGCACCCCTCGGTTAGTGCTGGTGTGTAGATTTGTTGTCCTTTCACCATAAAAATATTAGCAGCAATAGATTCTGCAATGTTCCCCTTTGAATTGATCAAAAAACAATCATCCCAACCAGCCTGTTGCTTTTCTATACCTGCCAGAACATAAGGCAATGCACTAATTGTCTTTAAATTAGATAACTGATCAATTGGCAGTTGAACCGCAGTACAAATTCCTAAGGTTAAGCCTTGGGTATTCAACTTATATTGGGCATCTTGAAGAACCGTAGCTTCTATTTGGTAGTGATAATCCTGTTGTTGAGGGCTGTATAGACCACCCTCTTGCCTAAAAAAAGTGATACGAATCCTAAGATTCGTATCACTTTGTATACGTATAAAATCTGTTAAGATTTTTTGAAATTCATCAAATGATAAAGGAGCATTTGGGTTTTGCATTTTCAAAATGTCTAAACCATTGGACAGCCGAATAAAATGATCTTTTAGATACAATATTCTACCATCACGAACCCGAAGCGTTTCAAATAAACCATCTCCATATTTAAATGCTCGATTGGTCTGCATTTATTTGGTAAAATCAACGTTTGACAGGGTCAATTCCTCCCCCGAAGCAGTATGTTTAAAACGAATATTAGCAACTTTTACTTTTTCTGATTGATCGACTTCATTTTGGGGAATCAAGAAATCTTTTAGCTCCAAAGATCCTGCATATTCTCCATTGGAATCAAAAATTTCTAGTTCTAAGTGATCTAATTCATACTCTTGTGTAATTGCTACATTTTGTTGTAGATTAAACAATTCAATCTTTCCTGTGGTTTTATCTAATTTTATAGCGATATCCTCAGCTTTAGTTGCATTAGGAGCTCCCATACTTGGTGCCACTCCCAAATCTTGTCCAACAACAGAATAAGACATCAATAAGATTAATGCAAAAACAGATGTTAATAGCCTCATGATTTTTAATTTAAAGTTTAAAATTAGTTTATTAGGGCTCATCATTTTATAATAATGTATACTAAAGATACAAACTAATTATCAAGATAAAATTAATTGCGTTTTTTTAACTAAAAGTACAGTTTAAAAATGATCAAAAGCAGCTCATAATAAATGTAATACAGCTTAAAAACGTTGCTTATTCTTATAATATTACAATTGTTGTTCCAATTTTTAATCCATTTAACAAACAATTAATAAAACCTTGTTTTTCAGTGCCTTTTCTTCTTTTTTAGAAGGTGAGCACTCCTTTCTGTTTTGTTTAATACGCCCTCTGAATACCTTGGTAATTCAGCAGCATTAGCTTCGTCTGTATCAATATGCATTTCTAACTTGTATTTGGGCGATACTCTGACCAATACATTGCCAAATGTTAAGGGACGTAAGCCATTGCTAACCTCCACATCCACAATATCTTTGTCCTGCACAGCAAAAGTTTGAGCATCCTCAGGAGTCATGTGAATATGCCTCCAAGCGCAAATAACACCTTCTTGCATAACATAGGCTCCATTGGGACCAACTAACTTGATGCCAGGCGTATTTTCTACCTTCCCCGATGCTCGAACAGGGGCATCTACCCCCAAGAAAAATTCATCTGTTCTCGATATTTCTAATTGATTTTTGGAGCGGGTAGGCCCCAGCACACGCACTCGTTCAATCTGATTTTTAGGTCCAACAATTGTTACCTGCTCATTGCAAGCAAATTGCCCTGGTTGTGATAGTGGTGCTTTTTCTGTTAATTCATAACCTTGTCCAAATAGTGCATCTACAGCTTCTTGCGTTAAGTGGATATGTCGTCCAGATACAGCAATAGGGATTGTAGGCACAGTGTTTACCTTTGTTTTTTCTTCTATAATTCGAACTGCTTCTTTTGCAATAGCAAATTGCTCATTGGTTCTAATTGCCAAGAGCTTAACTCGGCTATGGTTCATCGAAAATTCTTGAACAGGCTGCTCCGCAGATAATTTAATATCCTGATTTTTGTCTTCATTAATAATAGCCCCTAAAAAATCCAGTCGCTGTGTTGCTCTATGTCGAACAACAGGGCTATTTTCGCCAATTCCTCCTGTAAATACAATTGCATCAACTCCTCCCATAACTGCCGCATAAGCTCCTATGTATTTGCGCAAACGATGGGTAAACACCTGCAAAGCCAAACGACAATCTTCATCCCCAACAGTCGATTTTTCTATAATATCCCGCATATCATTACTGATCCCAGAAAGCCCAAGCAAACCACTTTTTTTATTGAGCAACTGATCTAAATCATTCATCGACAATTCTTCTTCTCTAGCAATGTGCAACAAAATTCCAGGATCCAGATCACCTGAGCGTGTCCCCATAATCAAACCTTCTAATGGAGTCATCCCCATAGAAGTCTCAACAGAACGACCATATTCTACTGCTGCTACACTAGCACCACTTCCCAAATGACAGGTAATAATTCGTACCATATTTAGCTCTGTCTGCAAGTGCGCTGCCGCCAACTCTGCTACATATTCATGACTTGTCCCATGAAATCCATATCGGCGAAGTTCATGCTTTTCTCTCAACTGTTTGGGCAAAGCATAAGCAACCGCTCGTTTGGGCATGGTCTGATGAAAGGAAGTATCAAATACAGCAACATGAGGCAAATTATCAAATATTTGGCGGGCAACAGTAATTCCCAGCAGATTAACAGGATTGTGCAAAGGAGCCAAAACACTGACCTCCTTTATTGCATTTTCTACTGTTTCATCAATCAAAACAGGGGCATCAAATTTATCTCCTCCATGCACGACCCTATGTCCTACACCATTCAACTCATGCGCTCCCAAATAATCCTGAATCAAAGGCAATGAAAAATTCAAAACGGCTTCGTGCCCAGATTCTGGACAATCAATAGCGGTTTCGTTAATGTGAATTAGGGGCTTATCCAATACCCGCTCAATGAGCATCGTTAATAAAAAATTTCCATTCTCATTATTCACAACAGCTGCCTTGATAGACGAACTTCCACAATTGATGACTAAAATATTCATTTGTAAGGGTATTTTAATGTTGAAGTTGTTTGATTTCAATTATTTTATCAGGATAATACACTAAATGATTTGGTTTTGCATTTGATGATTTTTGTCCTATTATCGATAAATCAGTTTCTAATTTAATTATTTTTTTTAGAATAGACGCATACTAGTCTGTATCTTTGTTGGATTATGGTTAAGTTACCAACACTAAAATTTTTGCCCGATTTATTTATAAGCCATTTATGGTTCTATCCAATATACATTCTCAGCTTATAGCGCTCCTAAAAAGCGGCTGTTCCAATAATATTGAATTGGCGATCAACCTCGCCCAAGGCATGGGCATTAATTTATTAGAAATACTTCGCCCTTATCAAGTATTGTTAGCTTCTTCTGATCCGTCACTTGCTCAATACTGCCAACTATTTGCCAACAACAGCCTAAATTGGTCGAATCGAAAACTATCTCAATTGCCCCCTCAATTAAGGGATTTAGAAGCTTTAGAACAATTAAATCTAGCCAATAATCATTTCACCAAAATCGAAGAGCCTTTATTCGACTTACAGCAACTCAAACAACTCAACTTAAATAAAAACCGTCTTCAAGATCTACCTGCTGAAATTCAACAATGGGAGATGATAGAAAGGCTATATTTTGCAGATAATAACCTAGGAAAGCTGCCTACAGAAATCGGTCATTGGAGGGGATTACAGGATTTGGATTTGTCTAGAAACCAGCTAAAAACCCTACCTCGATCTGTAGGGAACTGGAATCAATTGCAACATCTACACCTAGTGCGTAATCAATTGCTTTATCTACCCGATGAAATTGAAGGTTGGACAGCCTTAGAATTATTGGATTTATCGTACAACAAACTCCAAGAACTTCCTCCTAATATTGGTTTACTTCAAAATTTAAGGCGACTAGATCTTACCTATAATCCTATTGATTATTTGCCCGATGAAATTGGCAATTTGTCCTTATTGGAAGAACTTGTGCTCTACAAGGTTCCCATTTCTGAAGCCGAACAAGAACGTTTAGCAGACTTGCTTCCGCATACCAAAATCATTGTTAATTTTGATTACTTTTTTTAAGTAAAGCCCCCAAATTAACAATGCTAATGTTATTTCCATAAAAAATCCAATTGCTCTCAGTGGAACAATTGGATTTTTTTATCCTAAAAATAATATTCAAAAACTATTTTTTCACAAAACGCTTGTGCGCAATTCCTTTTGCTGTTCTAATCTGAAGCCAATAAACACCTTGAGGCACTTCAGAAATCGCAACCGTATTATTGGTAGAAGCGACAGACTTTACTAGTTTGCCATCAATGGTAAGAATATTGATTGCTTCTATAGCATCAATGCCTTCGATGACCAATTGATCGTAAACAGGATTTGGGTAAATTGTTACAGAATTGTTTAAGGCTTGAATTTTATCAATTGCCACCCCTATATTATAATTCAAAACAACCGCTCTACTTGCATTTAAACCATCTTGGAATATGACATACACAACATCATCATTAATGACCATATCCGTATAGTTCTTACTTCCAGATGCAGCAGGTGCGCCACCTAATAGCATCCAACTCGTTCCATCATAAACATAAACAGACACGTGAGAAGTCACATTTTGATCTTGTTGAACCACATAAAGCACCCCATTACTGCTAATTCCTAATTTTTGATAAGTAGATCCTCCTGCTGTAAAACCAGCTGTTCCAACCGTAGACCAAGTATTGGATGAATAATTGAGTACCGTTGTTTTCCCCCCATTCGCATGATCTCTATAAGCTATATTAGCATTCCCATTGGCATCAAACAATAAATCTTGGTAGGTTGCTTCACCTGCTGAAATAACCGTGCTAGTTCCTACACTAACCCAATTCGTGCCATCAAAACGCTTAATATTAGTCCCTGAAGCACTGTAGGTAACATGAGGAACATTATTAGCATCAAACGCAATATTAGCATGATTGGGGTAATTGGTTGAATTAATCGAAACCAATGCTCCCCCAACAGCAACCCAATTGCTGCCATCAAATTTATTGACAACAATCTCCAAATTAGGTATGTTAGCACCTGACAAAAACGCAACATAAGGAACATCATTGGCATCAAACGCTAAACTTGGCTTTTGTCCTTGACTATTGGCAAGATTAGCTGTACCTACAATTCCCCAGGTTGCACCATTGTATTTCATAACCGTAATTCCATTAGAATTGGCATTGTCTTCATAAACTACATACAACTCCCCTGCACTATTGATTTCCAAATCCAACTCCGTTCCACTTCCTGCCGAAAAACCATCCGTTCCAACAGTGACCCAGCTCGTTCCATCGTATTTTTTGACGGTCACTTTATTAGCTTGCGTACCATCGGCATACGCAGTATATAGAGTATCGTTATAAACCTCAATATTTTGAAATGTTGATACCCCAGCAGAAAATCCTGCTACGCCAACCGTATCCCATTGTTGAGCAGTGGCGTTAAAAGTAACGGTACCACTTATAAACAAACCTAAAAAGGCTTTTTTCAGAATTGTTATTTTTTTCGTCATGTGTATTTTTATCTAATTAGTTAATAAACTCCGACTGCAAGACAAAATAATGATGAACCATTAAAATTATTGAATCTACCTAAAGCATAGCGGTCTAATGTCCCATGCTGCCTTCGACTGATTCTATATTGGGGTAAATCTATGATTTTGTCCTGAACTTAGTAATAATCTACTATTTATATTCTTACTCTACTATCGTTAAAAAAAAAAAACAAGTAGCTGAATCGATTTTTTAGTGAATCATTCACCCTTCGAAAGTAACAAAAACTTATAAAAAAAGAAGCTATATCCACTGATTTTATTTGTTAAAACTCAATAGATATAGCTTATACTATAGATGTCACCTTCAAAGGCTACTCTCCGTAAGGAACCCAAATATTTTTAATCTGACTAGCCTTGCGCAAAAAGGTATCCCCTTGTCCATGCGCTACCTCGTGCCAGTTTCGATACTTTCCATGAGATACCCATGTCCGTTTCATATTATCGGTTGACGCCTGCTCGATCATAGCAGATACCTTTTGATTACCAAAATACCAAATGCCGTCCACATCATCATGCTTGGCCAAAACCGCTGCCAATTCAGCTTGATTTCCAGTAACAATATTCACCGTTCCAGCAGGAACATCAGAAGTTTCTAATATTTGATAAAAATCTGTTGCCAATAAAGGCGCTGTTTCAGATGGAACTACCACTACATTATTTCCCATTGTTATAGCAGGAATCACAGCAGAAATGAAGCCTAATAAAGGAGATTCATTGGGGCAAATAACCGCCATTACTCCGATGGCTTCAGGCATTGCCAGAGTCACATTTCTAGAAATAGTATGGTGCACATTTCCATCGTATTTGTCTGCCATTGCAGCGTAGTAATAAATTCGTTGAATCGACAATTCTACCTCTTCTAACGCTGTAGCCATTTTAACATTAATTGATACAGCAATTCTTTCTGCTAGCTCTTGTTTTCGGTAAGCCAAGTTTTCAGCTATAAAATACAGCACTTGAGCCCGAGCGTGCCCTGTTTTTCCTCCCCAACTTGTATTTTTGTGTGCAGCTTCTACGGCATTTCTAATATCTTTTCGATTTCCTTCTGATACATCTCCAACATATTGACCATTAGGATTGTATATTTTAGTGGTATAACCTCCATCTGGGCGTACTTGTTTGCCCCCAATATACATCTTAGCCGTTTTATCAATAGCTGGGATTGCAGAAGTTGAGGTAACAACATCTTTGGTTTGTGGCAAAAGAAAAGGTTCTTTAGCAAAACTGTCATTAATACGAGGTTTCATATATTCATACAATCCCTCTTTGCCCCCTTCTCGGCCAAAGCCCGATTCTCGATACCCCCCAAAACCAGCAGCAGCATCAAAAACATTCGTGCAATTAATCCAAACTACCCCAGCTTTTATTTTTGGCGCAACCTCCAAAGCTAGATTAATATTATCCGTCCAAATACTAGCAGCCAAACCATATCTCGTATTGTTGGCTAATTTGATAGCCTCTGCATGTGTTCGAAAAGTCATTGCGACCAACACAGGGCCAAAAATTTCTACTTGTGCCACAGACGAAGAAGGCTGCACATCTGTAAAGAGCGTTGGTGGATAATAAAAGCCTTCTGTGGGACAGCGCTCTGTAGCTTGATAAACCTCGCCACCTTCGGCAATTCCCTGCTTAACAAGTTTGGTAATTGTTTTGAGTTGAGATTGATCTACCACTGCCCCCATATCAATACACTTATCCAAAGCATCCCCTACTCGCAATTTTTTCATGCGAGCCTTTATTTTTTTATACAAAGCATCTGCTACACTTTCCTGTACCAACAAACGAGAGCCTGCACAGCAAACCTGTCCTTGATTAAACCAAATAGCATCTACAATTCCTTCTACTACAGAATCTAAATCAGCATCCTCAAATACAATGAAAGGTGATTTTCCACCTAGTTCTAAGGATAATTTTTTGCCACTTCCAGCAGTTGCTTTTCGAATAATTTTTCCTACTTCTGTTGATCCTGTAAAAGCAATTTTATCAACATCGGGATGCTTAACAATAGCAGCTCCTGTATCTCCTTCTCCTGTAACAATATTCACAACTCCTGCTGGCAGACCTATTTGATCGCAAATTTCCGCAAACAAAAGAGCAGTCAAGGAAGTAAATTCTGCGGGTTTAAGAACCACAGTATTCCCCATTGCTAAAGCTGGCGCAATTTTCCAAGCTAGCATCAACAACGGAAAGTTCCAAGGAATAATTTGACCAATTACTCCTAGTTCCTTATAATCTTTCAGCTCTGTATCCATCAATTGTGCCCAGCCTGCATGATGGTAAAAATGACGGGCAACCAAGGGAATATCAATATCTCTAGATTCCCGAATGGGTTTACCATTATCCATAGACTCAAGTACTGCAAAAAGGCGGGCATTTTTCTGAATTTGACGTGCCATTGCATAAAGATAACGTGCTCGTCCGTGTGCCCCCAGTTTCACCCATTTGGGCAAGGCTTTTTTGGCTGCCTTTACAGCTTTGTTGACATCTTTTTCTCCAGCATGAGCGATTTCTGCCAAGACCTCTTTGTTCGAGGGATTAACAGAAGGGAAATATTTTTTGGTAGATGGCGTTTCCCATTTTCCATTGCTATAGTAACCAAATTTATTGTTGTGTTTTTTCAACCAATCTAAAGCCGCTTTAGGGCTTTCTGGTGCAGGACCATATTCCATGGTTTCAAATATTTTCTTAATGTTCATTCTAATTCTACTTTTGATTTTTTGGAAAATGCCTAAGCCATTGGATGCCTATACGAAGCCGAATATCGTCCTGTAACAAAGTGTTCTAATTGTCGTTCAATATCCCCCAACAAACTACTCGCTCCAAAACGAAACAGCGTATTGTTCAACCAGTCCTCTCCCAATTCTTCCTTGATCAAAATCAGCCAATTCAAAGCCTGTTTTGCCGTTCTAATTCCCCCAGCGGGCTTGAATCCTACCTTATATCCTGTCCGTTCGTGATAATCCCGAATTGCTCGTATCATGGTCAAACTAACGGGCAAGGTAGCATTTTCTTTTTCTTTGCCTGTACTCGTTTTTATAAAGTCGGCACCTGCCATCATGCACACATGGCTAGCCTTGGCTACATTCGTCAAGGTAGACAATTCGCCTGTTGCCAAAATAGCCTTCATATGAGCTTCACCACAAGCCTGTCGCATCAATCGCATTTCTCGATAAAGCCCTTCCCAATCTCCAGTTAAGACCTGTGCTCTATGAATCACAATATCAATTTCTTTTGCCCCTGCACCTACCGACAATCTAATTTGTTTTAACCGTTCCTCCAAAGGGATTAATCCAGCAGGAAAAGCAGTAGAAACAGCCGCAATAGGGATATTACTCCCCTTTAAAGCCTGCTTTGCATCTTTAATCAAATTATGATAAACACAAACAGCTCCTGTAGTGATCCCCATCTTATCCATCCCCATTGCCTCTAGCAAATCTTGACGAACAGGTTGCATTGCTTTAGCACAAAGTCGCTGTACATTGCCAGCAGTATCATCTCCTGCCAAAGTCGTCAAATCAATACAAGTAACGGCTCTCAACAACCAAGCTGCCTGCCAATCTTTTTTGACAGAGCGTCGTTTCCCTAACGTACTCGCTCTACGCTCAACAGCACTCTTATTTACACGAAGTCCCTTGATGTAATTCATATCGAGCGGAACCCCTTCATTTCTTTGGTGTTCTTGTAGCGAAAGAACATCCTTTTTCTTTTTTGTTTTTTCCATATTTAAATCCTATTAGTAGCCTGCTACGTTAGCGTTATGCCGTATTTCTATCTTATCTTCTTAGCAGTCTATTTGTCCTATATCTACGAATAATTATAGCTTGAACCAATGTTCTTTTTATAAATTGTTCGTTGCATTCACCATTACTCTATTGGCAAACCAAAGGGTCACCCAGTAAATCGTATCCAATTATTCCTTTGAGAATAAATTCGAGCATAACAAGATAAGATTTTATATTTAAATACATAAAGGATTATAAAAAAAGCCATCCTAAACAAATGCTTAGAATGGCCATTATAGCTTACCTTAAATTAGCTTCTATTTTGAGTCTTCTGTTGGTTTTCCTTCCTCAGTTTCTTTTTCGGAACTAGTTTTTGAGCCCTCTTTTTTAATCGTAGAAGGAGTATGTTTTTCGTAAGCATCAATAATTTGTTTTACCAAACGATGACGCACCACATCAGAACTGGTTAATTCTAACATTCCAATCCCTTCAATATTTTTCAGAATTCTCAAACTCTTAATCAAGCCCGATTGCTGACGTCTAGGCAAATCAATCTGCGAGAGATCCCCTGTAATAATACATTTAGCATGAGGTCCCAAACGAGTTAAAAACATTTTTAACTGTGTTTCGGTTGTATTTTGAGCCTCATCCAAAATAATAAAAGAATTATCCAGTGTTCGTCCACGCATAAAGGCCAATGGAGCAACCTCAATAACTCGGTTTTGCATATACAACGCCAATTTATCAGGCGGAATCATATCGTCCAGTGCATCATAAAGCGGGCGCAAGTAAGGATCAATTTTATCCTTTAAATCCCCTGGTAAATACCCCAAATTTTCGCCAGCTTCTACAGCAGGACGAGTTAAAATGATTCGGCTTACCATTCCTAGTTTTAGCGCTCTAACAGCCATCGCTACAGCAGTGTAAGTTTTGCCCGTTCCCGCAGGACCAATCGCAAACAAAATGTCATTATCGTTTGATAAGTCCACCATTTTCTTTTGGTTCTGTGTACGAGGCAAAATTGGCTTGCCATTGCGACCATGCACAATTACATTTTTGCTATCCTTTTTTATTTTTGTTACAAAAGGATTCTCCCCACTAAGAATATCTTTGATATTTGCCTTGCTTAGTTCTCCATACTGCCTAAGCAATTTTGTCATCATTTCTAGTTTACGCTTTACTTCCTGTACCCGTTTTTTATCACCATTCAACTTAATCATTCCTCCTCTAGAAGTGATTGTAACATCAGGATAAGCCTTGCGTACAGCATTTAAATGTTGGTCATTCTGACCATAAAAGGCAACCAAATCCAAATCTTCGATAAGTAATACTACTTCGCTTAAACTCATTCGTTTTTTTTAGTGTGATCTATTAAGTCTATTTGATATAGGTGGTATTTAAAGACTCAATTTACATTTAGTACGCTAATTTTACAATTTTTAAGCCAATAAGGTTCCCTATTCCTACTATTTGCTTGCCTCTCCAATCATTTCCACCCTCCACATTCAACTTATAGAACAATGGTTATCAAAGCTAAGCGACCAAAAACCAAAATACAAAGCTTTCAATAAATTTTTATTCTTTTTCATTCTTTGCCCCCCCCTGTGGAAGTTTTAACTAACGTCTTTAATTATGCCGTTTGGGGGTTAGGAGTACACCATTTACTACGTGAGTCTACAGGTTGTCAAAGAATGTTCTTTTTTTAATCCATGATACAACGACAAGATTGATAAACTGACCGATTCTCTTGCGATCGTTTTATCTTTTTTTGTTCACCTTTTAAAGATCTTCCCCAAGCGTTTTTGTCATCAACAGCAGAAGCAGTCCAAAAATAAGCCTGTCCCCCCATGTCCAAATATTCCTCTTTATGATACCCAGCAGGTACTGCTCTAAATCCTGCGCTATTGGAACTATTTTCTTTTTGGTTCCATTCAGTTGTAGACTTCAAGAATTGCCCTTCTTTTTCACCTCTCCATCCTATTTTTTCAGTTTCTTCTTTTGTCATCCCCAGCGCTTCTTCTAAGGTTCTCCATTCCTCATCTGTAGGCAAATGCCAACCATTAGGGCAAACCTTTAACGCTTGGTCATAAGAATAAAGCCTTCCATATTCTGTTCCTGGATTAGAAGGATTTAGAAGTGCCCCCTCTAATTCGTAACGTAAATTTTGAGCCATCCAGAGTTGTGTACAAATAGATACCGTAGCATATCGGCTACCATCTCTAGGGTCTACCAATGTTCCGTAGGTAATCGGACAATTCACTTCTTTTGTTTCCTTATCGCAACCAAGCACCAATAATCCTAGGCAATAACAAAACAACAACTTAATTACAATATTAGTCATAACTGTCTATTTAATAGTTTTCAGTAACACTCTTCCTTTTACATTGTTACCAATATTGGGGGTATAGTTTTTAGGAAACAACGATAAAAAGGTGTCGTTTTTAGCACATTCTATTAAGAATTCACTGAATTTTAAAATAAATTTTTGTTGTAAATTTTACAATTACAAAAACTCAAATTTATCAGATTTTTATGGATTGGTTGTCCAATTACACAAACTATATAAATGATATTGTACAGTTTTAAATTGTATTTTTTTTATCAAATTAGAAAAAAAGCTCATAACATATTTTTGCATTTTTATCAGGTTTTTATATCGACTTCATTCCAAACAAAAACCATTGTTCAATTACAAAAAAAGGCTTAGCAGTTAATTTCTATTATTCAACTATACATTTCCTTCTAAGTTATAGAAGAGATAGTTTTTTTTACTAACTTTGCTTCAAACTTTAGGGGTGTACCCATTATGGTACTGAGAAAGACCCTTATTACCTGATACAGTTCGTACTGTCGTAGGGAAAAGTTGCACTACTTATCATTAGCATAATCCTGCATTGGTCTTTCCTATCTCCTTTTCATTCTGAAGTTATTCTATTTAATTGTTTTCTTTTATGCCAACAACCATAAACATTTGGGTCAACCAAAAAGAGCAACAATACATTGCTCCATTAACACTATTGGGTTTGCTTCAGCAAATTAATAAAGCTGAAAAAACAGGTATTGCCATAGCAGTTAACAACAGTGTAATTCCTAAAATCAAATGGCAAGACTTAGATCTTAAGGATCAAGACAAAGTAACCATTATAACAGCTACTCAAGGGGGCTAAAATTCACATCCCAACATGGGGCTAAAAATTTGAGATTATGAAAAAAGATAAAATTCCAAGTCAAGGTGTTATCACAAAAGACGCTTTTCCTGCTTCACAAAAGATCTATGTGAAGGGTAAAATCCATGACATTGAAGTAGCTATGCGTGAGATTACCTTAGAAGATACGGTTCACAAAGGGACGGGTAAGGTAGAAAAAAATGCCCCTGTAACGGTGTATGATACAAGTGGTCCTTATACAGATCCCAATATCAATATTGATATAACAAAAGGTATTAAACGCTTGCGTCAACAATGGATTTTGGATCGAAACGATGTTGAAGCCTTAGATAGTATTAGCTCTGAATATGGGCAAGAACGCTTAAACGATGAAGCCTTAGATCACTTGCGTTTTCCTAGCCTACAACACCAACCACTTCGTGCCAAAAAAGGCTGTAATGTATCTCAAATGCATTATGCAAAGAAAGGGATCATTACTCCAGAAATGGAATATATCGCCATTCGTGAGAATCAACGAAGAGATGAATTGATGCAACAAGGGGTTGATTTTAAACAACATCCTGGTCAAAGTTTTGGAGCCAATATTCCTACTGGCTTTATCACTGCCGAATTTGTCCGAGATGAAATAGCCGCAGGACGAGCAGTAATGCCCAACAATATCAATCACCCTGAATCAGAGCCAATGATTATTGGGCGTAATTTCTTGGTTAAAATCAATGCTAATATAGGCAACTCTGCTGTTACTTCTAGTATCGCAGAAGAAGTAGAAAAAGCCGTTTGGGCTTGTCGCTGGGGAGCCGATACCATTATGGATTTATCTACAGGTCAAAATATTCATGAAACACGAGAATGGATTATTCGCAACTCTCCTGTTCCGATTGGTACCGTTCCGATTTATCAAGCCTTAGAAAAAGTAAACGGAATTGCAGAAGATTTAACGTGGGAGATTTTCCGTGATACCTTAATTGAGCAAGCAGAACAGGGAGTTTCTTATTTTACGATTCATGCAGGAGTGTTATTGCGTTATGTCCCTTTAACAGCAGATCGAATTACAGGAATTGTTTCAAGAGGCGGGTCTATTATGGCTAAGTGGTGTTTGGCGCATCACAAAGAAAACTTCTTGTATACCCATTTTGAAGAGATTTGCGAAATCATGAAAGCTTATGATGTTGCTTTCTCTTTAGGAGATGGCTTGCGCCCTGGTTGTTTGGCTGATGCCAATGATGCTGCACAATTTGGAGAATTAGAGACCTTGGGTGAATTAACAAAAATTGCTTGGAAACATGATGTTCAAGTCATGATTGAAGGACCTGGTCACGTTCCCATGCAACTCATCAAAGAAAACATGGATAAGCAATTAAGAGATTGCTTTGAAGCTCCGTTTTATACACTAGGGCCTTTGACCACTGATATTGCCCCTGGTTATGATCACATTACCTCTGCTATTGGTGCCGCTCAAATAGGTTGGTATGGTACCGCTATGCTTTGTTATGTAACTCCTAAAGAGCATTTAGGCTTACCCAACAAAAAAGATGTTAAAGATGGTGTTATTACCTATAAAATAGCGGCTCATGCGGCTGATTTGGCAAAAGGGCACCCAGGAGCTCAACATCGTGACAATGCCTTGAGCAAAGCTCGTTTTGAATTCCGTTGGAACGATCAATTCAATTTGTCTTTAGATCCTGATACGGCTCGTGAGTTTCACGATGAAACCTTGCCAGCAGATGGAGCAAAAATTGCTCATTTCTGCTCTATGTGTGGGCCTAAATTCTGTTCTATGAAAATCACACAAGAAGTAAGGGATTATGCTGCTAGTCTAAAAACCAATGAAGAAGATGCCCTTAAAAAAGGTATGGCTGAAAAATCTAAAGAATTTACAACCAAAGGTTCAGAAATTTATACTTAGAATTGCCTTGAATAAAAAGTAATGAGTTGGGAAAAACAATCGTTTTTTCCAACTCTCAATCTTCAATACAACGGCAAGACAATCCCTCGCCCTTATGCTTTGTATCTCTATAAATTCCATCAAAGCTCTTGGTAAGTCCTCGATACCAAGCACTAGAACTAGAAGAATCACTGGCTGTCCAAAAACAGGCTTGATTGCCTAATTTCTCAAAAGTACCTTTTATAGGATCGTATATACCAGCAGGATAAGCATTAAACTTTAGGCTATTGGTTCCATTTTGTAAGATCCAACCCGTTTGGGATTTCATGGCTGATCCTAACAGCCCTCCTCTATATCCGAATGAATTTAGCTCCCCTGCTCCCATCCCGATCCCATACTCCATTTCTTTCCATTCGCTTTCTGTCGGGAGGTGCCAGCCTGTAGGGCAGGCAATAGAGGCTTGTTCAAAAGTATATAGTCTACCATATTCTGTAATTGGATTGTCAGCATTGAATTTAGAGTGGTTAAGGTTATAATTTAGATTTTCTGCCATCCATCTCTGATCTTTATAGACCACCGTTGAATAACGCTGCCCATCTCGATCATCAACTAGATCTGTTGGGTCAAATTCAACAGGACGCTTACATGCTATTAGTCCTCCCAAAAGTATCATCACGATCACGCTTATTGTTTGTTTTCTTTTCATTCTGTCAAATGATTTTATATGTCCTAATTATTATTTTATGGAAGTAAAAAGATTCATACAATAGATAAGTATCCAATGCTGTGATACAAGTTATGCTACGCTATAAAATTGTTACTTCGTAAAAAATAAGTTGGGGAAGGTCTATCCTAAAATAAAGCAAAAATTGTGCTAATCTCTTAGCTTCATCAACAACCATTAAGTTAGTCCTTGAGGCTTTCAATTTATGTTATAACAATTTTATCCCTCCATTAAGTTCTATTCATACTCCACAATTCTAATCCAACGACAAAGAAACTGCAATCGCCTATTGCCTACTCTAGTGTTCAATAATTACTTTTTAGCCTTTTGTTTAGTTTCTTTTTTATACAAAAACATGCAAATAAAGCCGTTTTAGCCCCTTTTAGGGCTCCATGTAACAAGGAGTCAAACATTGGTATCAGCAATGAAAACAACTATTTTAATATATGTATTGATTTGCATCAAAATAAAACACTTATTAAATCCATTGCATATAAAAACTATTAAGTAGCCCAAAAACAGCTTTTAGATTTACGACATAAACCTTCAAATTTTACACCATTCATAGCATTTTTAATCCAGCAATTCTGAAATGAAAGCCCAAAAAATTACAAAAATCACGATTTCCATCCTGTTACTAATCTGCTGTAGTTGCACTGAAACAAACCTAAATACTACCTTGGAATCCTACAATAAGATGGTACTGATTCCTGAAGGAATACTTCATATGGGAGGTGATAACGACCAAGCTGATCCCAATGAATTTCCAAAGCATAATGTCAGCATTCGCTCTTTTTGGATGGATGCCAATGAAGTAACCAATGCACAATTTGCAGCTTTTGTTGACGCTACAGGATATATAACTGTTGCCGAGCGCCCTATTGATTGGGAAGAGATGAAAAAAGAACTTCCTCCCAATACCCCTAAACCGCCCGATAGCCTCTTATTACCAGGAGCATTGGTCTTTCAAGCAACCAAACACCCCGTTCGCCTAAACAATCCCTCTTTGTGGTGGCGATGGACAAGCGGAGCTACTTGGCGGCATCCAGAAGGTCCCAATAGTAACATTGAGCAAAAAATGGATCACCCTGTTGTACAGGTAGCTTGGGAAGATGCTAATGCTTACGCCAAATGGGCAGGCAAGCGTTTGGCCACAGAAGCAGAATGGGAATGGGCTGCAAGAGGTGGTCAAAAAGATGCGATTTATCCTTGGGGAAATGATCCCGTAAACCAAGGAGCACCCAAAGCTAATTTTTGGCAGGGGATTTTTCCTTATCAAAATCAACTCAAGGATGGTTTCTATAGCACTGCCCCCGTTAAATCCTTTGCGCCCAATGGCTATGGCTTATATGATATGGCTGGGAATGTATGGGAATGGTGCGAAGACTGGCTAGATGTAGCTTATTACCAAAAAGCAGCTGCTCAAAAAGCCAATACTTCAGGCCCTACTACAGCCTATAATCCTGCCATGCCTTTACTAAAAGAAAAAGTCATGCGGGGCGGCTCCTTCCTTTGCAGCGATAGTTATTGCTCTGGTTATCGCAATGCTCGCAGAATGGGCTCAGGTACAGATACAGGACTCAATCACGCAGGTTTTCGCTGTGTAAAAGATATTAACTAAGACAAAAAGTATAAACACAATTATTAACTATTAAATTATCATCACGTTATGAGAAAAATTATCTCTCCAATTAAATGGCTTGTTTATAGCTTAGGCATTGGACTTCTTTTATTCAAACTGCAAAGTTGTGGATCGCTCCCATCTGGTTCACAGAAAGACTCCTTGCCTGACTCATTCAATGAAAATGTCCCATTAAGCATGAAAAAGTGGTATGATGGTAACACAACCAATGGTGAAATTGAGATAAATGTGCATAATTCCCATTCTGATTGGGGACAATTTACTCCAAAAACAGCACCCAAAGGAGCGCCCAATATCTTATTCATTTTATACGATGATACGGGCTTAGGGGCTTGGTCACCTTATGGGGGAAGTATAAAAATGCCTACCATGGATAGCCTTGCTGCTCATGGGCTTACGTATACTCAATGGCACACTACAGCCTTGTGTTCTCCTACTCGTTCTACCATTCTAACAGGACGCAATCACCATCTAAACGGTATGGCTTCTATTACAGAAACTGCCGATGGTTATCCTGGCTCTAATGGTAGATTGCCTGACAACTGTGTAACCTTCCCAACCATCTTACAAGAAAGTGGCTATAGCACTTTTTGGATTGGCAAAAATCACAATGTTCCAGAAACAGATGTTGCCCCAGGTGGCTATCGTGGTTCTTGGCCTTGTCAAATGGGTTTTGATCGTTTTTATGGATTCTTAGGTGGTGAAACCAACAACTGGTATCCTGATTTGGTAGAGGACAATCATTTTATTGAAGCACCTTATAGCCCCGAAGAAGGGTATCACTTGTCAAAAGACTTAGCAGATCAAGCGCTTAAAATGTTGCGCAACCAAAATGCTTCTAATCCTAGCAAACCTTGGTATATGTGGTTCTGCCCAGGCGCTAATCATGCTCCTCATCATGCACCAGATAGCATGATTCAAAAATATAAAGATGAGCAAACCTTTATTGCAGGTTATGATGTTTATCGAAAAGAGATTCTTGATAGAATGGAAGAGAAGGGCATCTTGCCAGAGAATACGGCACTAACTGATCGTAATTTTTTAGATCAAGACGTAGCGAATCCTTCTGATTCTATTAGAATTCCTTGGGATGACCTTAGTACTGATGAGCAAGCTCTTTTTATCAGAATGGCAGAGACCTTTGCTGCTTTTTCTACCTATACCGATTATCAAGTTGGAAGAATTATTGACTATCTAAAAGAATCGGGGCAATATGAAAACACCATTATTATTTATGCCGCCGATAATGGTACTTCAGGAGAAGGAACACCAGATGGTTCTGTTAATGAAAATAAATTCTTTAATGGTTATCCAGATGATATTGATGAAAATATGAAGTATATCGATACCCTTGGTTCTACTGAAACCTACAGTCATTTTCCAACAGGGTGGGCATCTGCATTCTCTACTCCTTTTAAAATGTTTAAGCGTTATTCTCAATTTGCAGGAGGAACCAATGATCCTATTGTTATTACTTGGCCTAAATATATGAAAGAGCAAGGAGTACAGGGCGAAATTCGTCACCAATATCACCATTCTGTGGATATTGTTCCTACTTTAATTGATGCTATTAATAAAGGTGTTTCTATGACAAATCCTGATCAGAAACGTAGATTTATAAAAATGCCACATAAGTACCATGGAGAAATACAAAAACCACTCTCTGGTGTTTCTATGCTTTATACCTTTGAATCAGCTTGTGATTCTATGACACCAACCCAAAAAGAGGTACAATATTATTGTATGTTGGGAACTAGAGGTATTTGGAAAGACGGCTGGAAGGCTGTAGCCTTACATGCTCCTACTAGTGGAAAGACTAATGACACGATAGGTTTTGAGATCGATGAATGGGAACTCTATCATGTTGATAAAGATCGCTCAGAGTCGAATAATTTAGCCACTAGATATCCAGCCAAATTAGATTCTTTAAAAGATGAGTGGTTCAAACAAGCTGCGATCAATAATGTACTTCCTTTAGACGATAGAGCGGCCGAAGATATGTTCTTAGTAGAACGTCCTAGCCCAGAACGTCCTCGCAAAAAGTATCGTTATTATCCTAAAACGACAGCCGTACCAGAAGGCGTTGCAGTAAATGTTCGTGGACGTTCTTATACCATCAAAGCTACCGTTCAAAATGTAACGGATACAACTCAAGGGGTTTTATTTGCTCATGGTTCTCGTTTTGGAGGTCATACCTTATATATAAAAAATGATTCCATCAAATATTTGTATAATTTCTTAGGAATTAGCGACAAACAATATCTCTTAGAAGCTCCAATAAATGCAACCACTAGTGGTCAAGATTTCGTCTTCAAAGCAAAATTTGACATCGACTCAACAGATACTAGAGGTACAGCTTATGGGAAATTAACCCTTTATATAAATGATAATCCTGTTAAGACATTATCAATCCAAACTCAACCCGCTAAATTTACTCTTTCAGGTGATGGGCTTTGTGTCGGCTATGATAGTGCCGATCCAATCACTACAGATTATCCAAACCTAGCAGAGAAAGGCAAATTTGAGGGAGGAAGAATCAAATATGTAGAAGTTATCGTACCAGGAAATCCTATTATTAATCGAAAAGCTGAAGCTAGACGAATGATGATGAAAGAATAAGCATACTGTAATTGTACGAGTTATTAAAAAAATGAGTCGTCTCTGAAAAGAGGCGACTCATTTTTATATAACAAAGAAATTGTTGTTGTTATAACATTTCCATCTGTGCTTTTCTATTGATTTTGCGAACCATTCCCAACAAAATGCGTCCTTTCCCCCCTACTTCTACAAAATGTTCCATTCCATCCGCCATCATATTTTGGATGGTTTGGCTCCAACGAACAGAACCTGTCAATTGATTGATTAAGTTGGTACGAATGGCATCTACATCTGTCGTAGGTGCTGCGGTAACATTTTGATAGATCGGGCAAAATGGCGTATTAAAAGTGGTCGCTTCAATTGCTTCCTGCAAACTTTGTTTGGCAGAATCCATCAATGGAGAATGAAAAGCTCCTCCTACTGTCAAAGGAATTACTCTTGCTCCTTTTTCTTCCAATGCTTTAGAAGCCTGTTCGATTCCTGCTATAGAACCCGAAATTACCAATTGACTTGGTGTATTATAATTGGCAGGAACAACAACTGCATCAACAGCAGCACAAACCTGCTCAACCAACTCCATATCTGGGGTCATAATCGCAGCCATGGTCCCTTCTGTTTCATCGCAAGATTTTTGCATCGCCATAGCACGTTTATAGACTAGTTGTAACGCATCTTCAAACGTTAGTGCCCCACTTGCTACCAATGCCGAAAACTCACCTAATGAATGTCCTGCAACAGCCGTTGGTTGTTCATTTTCACTCATTTTTACCTTAGCGGTAATTACAGAATGTAAAAAGATAGCAGGTTGAGTAATTTTGGTTTGACGCAGCTCCTCTGCCGTCCCTTCAAACATTACCTTAGCAATATCAAAACCTAAGATTTCATTAGCTTGCTCAAACAATTCACGAGCAACAGCATGACCATCATATAGATCTTTTCCCATCCCTTCAAATTGAGCTCCTTGCCCAGGAAACAAAAACGCTTTCATCCTTTTTAATTTTTAGAAATTATCAGTTCTTGACAAACTTATTTTGATAAAAATTGAACTGCGCAAAGGTATAGAATTCAATGATTAATTCAATCATAGTTGATCTATTTTTTGCAAAGCGCCTTAAAAGTGCCTTTTTTCAGCATTAATAATCAGCGCTATACGTTCATAAAAATTCCATACTTAAACTAACATACCAGCAATTGTTGCCGTTAAGAAACAAGCAATTGTTCCACCTATAAGAGCCTTAACCCCAAATTCTGCCAACGTAGTACGACGCTCAGGAGCAATAGAATTCCCCCTAACTGGATTCCAATAGAAGCGAAATTGGCAAAACCACAGAGCGCATAAGTTGCTATGATTTTTGATTTGTGGGCAATATGATCACTAACCGCAGGAATATCTGCATAAGCAACAAACTCATTGAGAATGGTCTTCTTACCCAATAACTGTCCTATAATTAAAATATCATCTGATGGCGTTCCCAAAATCCATGCAATGGGAGACATAATTACTCCAAGTACATATTCTAAATTAAAAGCAGGAAATCGCCCTGTCGTCAATTGATTGACGTGCATATTTAATGATATTCGATTCATTTCATTGCTGGCATAAGCCAAGGTATCTAAAGGAGCCTTAGATTGACGGTCGTAAAGTACCCAGCCGTCTACTGCAGCAAAACTATCTACCCCATTGGCTCCAGCTATTGCCTCTTGACCAATAACCGCCCAACGAATGTCCATTTCACTTCTTAGTAAGGTATCATAAACAACGTCAAATTGAGGCGTGCTGATGGGTTGTTCTACAATATTAAATACAATACTATCTGTCCCATTGGTCCCCACAACAACCGACTCTTGCACTACTTTTACCATCTCCTCCAAAGCTGGCATTGGAACTTGTATTGCTCGCACCAATGTATCCTGATTCGGTAAGAACGTGTCCCCCATCAAAGCCATAGAACCATCTTGAACAGACCAACCAATCCAGTCTCCAAATGTACTAGAACAGATTGCATTTAGCATAGCCACCAAGGCAATAAATACCACTAACATGGCTCCTACATTAACCGCCAATTTTAAGCCATCGGATGTACCATTAGAAATTGCTTCTAATAAATTATTGCCAATCTTATCTTTAGGAATTTCTAAGTTCGTGTCTACCTCCTCTGTTTCAGGATATAAAATTTTGGCCGCCAAAATAGCAGCAGGTGCAGACATAATAGAAGCGGTTAACAAATGCCTTGCAAACTCTTCTTTGGAAGCGATGTCATCTCCTCCCAAAAAACCAATATAAGCCGCCAAGACACCACCAGCAATTGTAGCCATTCCTCCAACCATCAGACAAAGTAATTCCGACTTTGTCATCTTGTCCAAATAAGGTTTGACAATCAAGGGTGCCTCTGTTTGCCCAATAAACACATTTGCTGCTGCTGCCAAGCTTTCTGCTCCAGAAAGACGCATTACTTTTGTCATTACAAAAGCCAAAGCATAAATGATTCGCTGCAAAATACCAAGATAATAGAGAATAGAAGATAATGCAGAGAAAAACAAAATGGTTGGTAAAATTTGAAAAGCAAAGATAAAACCAACATTCGAGGGGTCCATTAGACCTCCAAAAACAAAGGTAGAACCTTGCTTTGTAAACTCCAGAACACTGACAAATCCACTACCAATCCAATCAAAAATATTGCGAACAAACTCCACTTTTAATACCGCCAAACCAAATAGGATTTGCATTCCTAGAGCGATTATTACTAGTTTCCAATCAATTGCTCTCCTATTGGAGCTAAATAAGTACAGCATAGCTATCATTACTGTAATTCCCAATATTCCTCTAAAAATGTCTTCCATAAGTGTCTTTATTCTATTATAAGTTCTAACAAGCTAACCCAACTATTGTATCAAAAATGCAAAAGTCTTTTTACGATTTTATAGTAATCATTACTCCGTTGAAAAATCGTATTCGATTGATTATTAAAACAATGTAATTCTACCACTCAAAACATTAGTTACTTAATAATCAATCGAATACAAGATGTTTTTTTGCTTTTTTTTGTAAAAAAGTAAAAAATTAACGGAGTATTAAGTAATCAAAACAGTAAAAATAAAAAATGCTTTAAGAAAAACTTAGCCCTAAGGGTTTTTATTTCCATTCTAGAAATTTATACGCTCTCCGTTCCTGCTTCGAGATAATGGCATTGCTAGATTCGCTTACTCTCTCTAGTGAGTCAATAAGCTCAGTTAGGTTACTATTGTTTATCGATCAAAGTATGTTTTTTTGGAAAAAACATAGCATTTTAATTCCATGCTTTTTTATTCCTGCATTTCCTAAGTTCCTCTTTTAAACAAAGGTGCTATTTAAAGGAATTATTATTCATTTACAAATAAATTGTTTTTTTATGTTAACTTTAGGGCACTTTCTTTTAACAAAAGAAGGCTAGAAAAAATCTTATAAGAAGTGGCATCTAAGGGCAATTTCACTTATCTTTAAGAAAATTTAATTATTTTTTTTTAATCATTTTATACAAACAATTATGCAAAAGTTAATCCTCCTATTACTACTTTTTGCACCTTTTGGTTTGTTAGCCCAATCTAATGCGGAAGCAAGGTTAGCACATCAACAGGCAGAAAATCAGCTTGTGGGCCGGTATCCCCTAGCTAAAAAAATGGATATTGAAGCACTCACTATTCAACAAAAAGATCAGCACAAAACGTGCAATACATGTAGTAAAAAGCAACAAAAAACGCAGCATTCTATTGCTGTATCTTCACACACACAAGATTTGGCACATCTAAAAGCCAATCAGCAGAAACTAACTGCTGTCGTAAAAGATTTGCAAGAAGCACAAAATAGCGATGCCGTTTTATTGGCAAAATATCAGAAAGCTATCGAGTTAAATCAACGACAAATTGCAGTAGCTGAAAGGCAATTGTCCAACCAACAACAATTGGATGCCAAAAAATCTGAGTAAAAAATAATCCTTCATTAAATGGTTATTTTCACCTTCCTTATGCACTACAGTTTTGTAGTGCCTTAGCTTTTTTATGTCACCCTTATAGAAGGTACCACACCATTCAATTCCTATTCTTATCAGGAGTTATTTTTAACAGATGATTTATTATCTATCTATTTAACTTATACAATAGAGACAGTAGCTCTATTTCATAAATTAAAATTCATCATGAAACATATTTGTAATATTTTATTTTTATGCTTAGCCATTTGTGCTTGGGTTACCCAGACCAATGCACAAGCGATCAATTGTGGAGACTCTTACCTGAGCCCCTTTTGTAGTGGTATTGCGCAATATCCTGCCAATTACGATAGTACAGGACCAGGATCTGGCCCTCAAGCTCCCACAGGACCTAATTACGATTGTTTAGGAACTTGGGGAAACCCTAGTTACTTTTCCTTAACCATTGACCAAACAGGATCTGTCAATTTCACCCTAGACAATACAGCAAATGTAGATATTGATTTTATACTTTGGGGACCTTTTTCTAGTATAGCAGCAGCCAATTCTGCCTGTGACTCAATGGGACATGGTGGAGCATGGGGAGCAGTAGCCGATTGTAGTTATAGCGGTGCGCCTCAAGAGCCTGTTCAGATCCCTAATGCTCAAGCTGGTGAGGTTTATATTCTAATGGTCACCAACTATGCCAATGTTGCAACTAATATTTTTAGTACTCAAAATTCAGGTACTGGAAACATTGCTTGCCCTTGCGAAATTCCTTATACCATAGATACTATGCCTCCTACAGCAGGAAATCAAGGTTTTATAACCGATACGACTAATGGCGTTAACCAATTTGTGGTCTGTGTTGGTAATACACTTGGAATTCAGGTAAATGCTCAATCTAGTGCCAGTGATACCTTAAGCTTATATGGTCCCTTTACCACCATAAACAATAGCTTTGCCAATAACTCTGTCTTTGCAATGAATCCTAATGCCCCAACTTCGCTCAATGACTTGTCCATTTTTGCATTGGTAACCCCCACAATTAATGAAATTGGTGTTACTAATTTTAATATTGGGCTACGAAATGATTTATACACTGGAGGTTTTAGCGACAGTAGTTGTTTTGACTTACTAGACATACAAGTAGTTGTTCCTGGGGTTCAATTAACAAATCGAATGGTTTGCTCTGGAGAAAGTTTTCAGATTGTTGCAGACTCTATTCCTAGTACCACCTTGGGTAGTTCTAATTATGTTTGGAGCCAACTTAGTGGTCCAAGCGTTAGCTTTTCGAGCACTAGCTCACGAACCCCGACCATTACGATACCAACCACCGCTGCAACCAGTTCTAATGATACGATACTTATTGTTGTAGATTACGATTATGGTGGTTTGTGCCCCATGCGGGATACAATGATGCTCTTATTCAATGATGTAAGTTTAGCAACAACCGCTACACCAGATTCTATTTGTATTGGACAAACCTCAACCTTGCAAGTCGTTTTATCGGATACACTTACTCCTTCGGTTTGTGATGATTATAATGTTAATACAATTCCCTTTGCTCCTATTACGGGAACAGGGACATCCATTAGTTTGGGGGACGACCAATTATCAGCAAGTTTACCCATTGGATTTACTTTTAATTTTTTCTGTAACAATTACACCAATTTCTTTATCAGTAGTAATGGGTTTATTTCCTTTGATCCCAACGCAGGAAGTGGCTGCTGCTCTGGGCAAAATATACCTGATCCTTTTGATCCCAATGATATTATTGCCATGTGTTGGACCGATTGTAATCCTACCTCAGGAGGTACCATCGAGTACTTTACCGTAGGTACAGCACCCAACCGCCAATTGGTTGTGAATTTTATTAATGTGCCTCCTTATTCTACAGGTACAGGCAACCAAACGGTACAGGCTATCTTATTTGAAAATTCCAATGTCATTGAATTGCATGTAACCAATGCTACTCCAAGTGGCAGTTTCAATGAATTAACCTTAGGGATAGAAAATAGCACTGGTACGCTTGCACATGCTGCTCCTGGAGCCAATGCAACCACGACCACGATTTCCAATACTGCCTTTCGTTTTGAGCCCAAAAACTTTGGTCCTTTCTATACTTGGTCTCCAGCAGGTTCTTTAAGTGCTCATGATGTACCAACTCCCGTGGCTAGTCCTTTAGCTACTACCACCTATTCCGTTACGGTTTCGGATGGTGTTTGCTCGTATATCGACACAACTACGATTCATGCTATTTCAGGATTAAGCAGCCCTACTGTAACTTGCGATAGTGCTAGTTTAAATACAATTAGTTTTAGTTGGTCTAATCTAAATTTGCCTGCTACTGGTTATTATGAATATAGTATAGATGGTGGTACGACTTGGATTAATGTTGGTGCAACATTTTCAGCAACAGCAACAGGGTTAATAACCAATACCAACTATACTATCTTAGTACGTGCTAATGACGGCACCAATGGCAGTTGTCCATTAAGTCCAGTAGGGACAAGTAATTGCGCTACACTAAACCCTAGTTGTATCAATAATCCAGCAATTAATATTACATTAACCCCTACTCATTTATCGTGCAACAATGATTCTTCGGGTTGTATTAATGCCTCGGTAACAGGTGGTAGTGGCAACCCAATGAACTTAACTTGGTCTATGGGAGCTGTAGATACCAATATTATTTGTCAGCTTACTGCTGGTACCTACACCTTAGTTGTAACCGATACCCTATCAACAGGTTCTACCCCTGTTTCGTGTATTGACTCACAAACTATTACGATAACAGAGCCTCCAGTATTAGCGATTACAGTAGATTCTTTTGATCATCCATCTTGCAATAATTCTAATGACGGTGCAATCTATACCACAACAACTGGTGGAACGGCATCTTATACTTACAATTGGACCAATAACGATGTAACCGCTGACATTAGTAACCTAACTAGCGGGACTTTTGTGGTAACCGTAACCGATGCAAACGGCTGTACAGCTACCGATCAAACAACGCTAGTCGTGCCTAATCCAATTCTGATTACGATAGATAGTACCAACAATAACAGTTGTGATGGTACTCCTGATGGTAATATTTATATTACAGCAAGTGGTGGTGTAGGTACGCTAACCTATTTATGGAGCAATTCAACAATAACAGAAGATCTTATTGCTGTTCCTAATGATGATTACACCGTTACCGTTACAGATTCCAATGGATGTAGTGACACAGCAAGTGTTTCTATTGTTCCTGTTATCCTTCTAACCGTTACTGACACAATAACGCATCCACTGTGTCATGGAGACAACGGTTCTGCTACCTTAACTGTTGCTGGCGGGTCAGGCAATTATACCTTTGATTGGGGAGCTGCTTCTACCGCTACAGGTAATACGACTAGTCTGTCAGCAGGCACTGTTACGATTACCGTTACCGATCAAAACAATGGTTGTACAGGCACACACACCATCACGCTTAACAACCCACCTGTTTTGACAGTATCTTTATTAGACACAACCAATATTGGTTGTCATGCGGCTCCCAACAGTGGTGCTGTAGACATTCAAGTCCTTGGAGGAACAAGCCCCTATACCTATGCTTGGGATAATATGGCAATAACTGAAGATTTAACTGGAGTTATTGCGGGTAATTATTCTGTTGTTGTTACAGATGATAATAATTGTACCGTTAGTGGAGGCGCTTATACGGTTGAGCAAGCAACGAGCATTGCTGTTAATATCAGCACACTAACAGGATTCTTATCTTGCGATCTCCAAGCAATTGGTGCCTTACAAGCTAGTGCAACAGGTGGTAACAATATTAGCTACACATGGAGTAACAATAGTACAGATAGTACAATAACTAATCTAGGTGCAGGGAGTTATACCGTAACAGCAAGCAATGGTGACGGTTGTACCGATACAGCTAGCCAAACCATTTACGCTCCAGTTATTCCAACACTAGATGCTTATGTAAGTGTTACGGGTATGACTAGTGTTTCTGTGCCATTGAATAGTTCTGTTGTTCTTTCAGCAGGTTCTACAGGGTTTAATTATGCGTGGACAAGTAGCGCTGATCCAGTTACAGGAAATGCCAATATTGCAAATCCATCTGCAGCCCAAACAACAACTAATCCTGATCCAGCAGGTGATTACACTTATATTGTAACTGCTAGTGCAACCACTAATGACACAACTTGTACGGCAACAGATACCGTTTGGCTTACTGTTGAGGCTCCATTCCAAGGAATTCCAACTGCTTTTTCTCCTGATGGGGATGGCATAAACGATACTTTCCGTCCAGTCACCTTAAGCGATGAAGAAGTAAAGGTATTTAGAATTTACAATCGTTGGGGGCAAGAAGTCTATAATGGAGACGAAGCTCATGGCGAAGGTTGGGATGGTACATTCCAAGGTGTTCCTCAACCAACTGAAGTTTATATTTACCTAATTGAGTATCAGAAAGCAAGTGATCCTAATCCGAGTTCATCAAAAGGTGAATTCACCTTAATCCGTTAAGAGACTATATGATGAGCAAGCATGGGTTACCTTTTCGTTTAAAGCGTAGCTCATTGCTTGTTTTTTTATTAATGGTTTATACCAAAAATGCTCCTAGGAAACAAATTCCCTAGGAGCATTTTTATTACAATATGGTTTTAAACAATGATTAGTTTCCTCCATTAAAAGGAACCGTATCATAATCAAAAGGTAACACTTTTGAATCTTTTACAGTAGACAAAGTCATCAAAGTTTTTAGGCGCTCAATTTCTTCTATTTTAGAAAGTGTTTTGAATAACAACTGCTCATAAGTGGGAATATCCTTACAAACTAGGTGCATCAAGAAGTCAGCCTCACCAGTAATGATATAGCATTCTACTATCTCATCAATTTCAGCAACTTTAGCAATAAAGTTCTCTAGCGCATTTTCTTTTTGCCAAGCTAAAGACACCAATACAAACGTCTTTACACTTAAACCAATTACTTGAGGGTCAACTTGAGCATGATAACTCTTAATAATTCCAGAGCTTTCAAGCTTCTTTACACGTTCTAATGTTGGAGCTGGCGACAAACCGATTTTTTTGGATAAATCTAAATTTGTAATTTTACTATTTGCCTGCAAGATTTTCAAAATTTTTAAATCTATTTTGTCCAACTTGTGATTGTGTCCAGACATATGTTTTTATCTTTTAAAAAATTAAATAAATAAATAGAAAATATAACAATCAACTATTTATTGAATAAAAATTTGCATCTTAAATGGATGCGTGATTGCAAATATACAATATTATCCATTGATTAGACAAAATTTTATTTTTTTTACAAAATTTTATTTTGTTTGTTAATATAAAAAACCCGAAAAAAGAACAGATTAAAATTATTTTTGTGTTACAAAATCAATATTTAATTTTTAAAGTAAGCGATTTCATGCACTTCATACGGTTGAGGAACTTCTAAGGACTGTATCATTTTTTCTAGCTTTCGAATGGGGATTGTTGCTCTTCTCCGAGCCAAGATGTTCTCTATTGAAGTTTCTATGTAAATAATTTTAAATGTTGGGTTGTACACACTTAGTGTGTTGATGATTCTAGAACGAAGTTCTGTAGTCAGATTGGTACTATTCCAAATAAAGCTTCTTTTTTGAGCAGCATATTCTTTAGCCCTTTGATAAGCCAATTGAGCTACCTTGCCTTGCGCCTTTTTATCGGTATATTTGATCCCTAACTCTTGACGAATTTCGTCCAAACTAATAATAGGCAAATTTATAGTTTGCGCATAGGTATCTTTACCACTTCCAGGAATGCCCGACAATAAAATCACTTCAAAACGTGTATCGTCATAAATAATAGCAGGGTAAATGGCGTTTTTTATAAAAAACTTGAACTGGCTATGTTGATTGTGAAATGCTTTAGGGGTTTCCCAACATTCTTGTTCTATACAAAACACTTTAAACAATTCCACCCGATCCAAAAAATCATCCTGACTATTGCTCTTTCGCCCCAATACATCCGCCTTGGACAATAGATAAAGCAACTTATTGTTTAGCCTCAGACTAGACATGGCAACAGCTCGGTTAGGATTGTCTTTATTCAAGCACCAAATGGGTAAGCCATGTAAACGAATGAGGGAACAAATCAACTCTCTTGCTTTAAAATCCATGTTCCACAATAATTTTCGAGCCATTCTTTCTCCTACTTCGCTATGTTTGGGCGCTCGAATATGTCCTTCTTCATCCGTTGTTGTGCATTGAGGCTTTGCAACATCATGCAATAAAGCAGACCAAAGCAAAATTTCTTGCTCATATCGATCCAATTCCTTAAACGCCTCTAAGTTTATCAATTCATCCAATACCATCTTAGTATGAATTCCCACATCTCCCTCCGCATGAAAAATAGGATCTTGCTGACAGTTTTGCATATCCTGAAACCATTGCTTCTGTTCAATACGTTCCCAATTAGGGGTTAAATCTTTGTGCCATAGGTTTTTCATACCAGAGGGCAGCCCTTTTCCAATTTCGAGTCCAGTGTTCATCGGTTTGTACATGATTTTTACGTACGTATTTTAAGACATTGTATTTAAAGTCTACTGAGGAAAATCCATCGGCATTTCGAAGGACAAAACCTTCGCAGTCTCCGCCCAATGCACTTCCTAGTTCCATACGTTTAGTGATCAACTCTTTTAGTTCTTTTTCTGTAAATTTTCCCATTTCAAAAACAGGAACGGTAGCCAAGTCCAATATATCGGCAAAAAATAAGACCTCTTCCCAGGAAAGCCAGTGATCCCCTTCCCGAATCGCAAAAACATAAAAATGATAAGACAATTGCTGATATTCTATGCTGTGAATACCATATAGATTTTCGCCAAATACTTCTAAATCCCCTAAACTATCTCTCAGGCGATCCCAAATAACCCACATGTTTTTAGCCCAAGGATTTCGAGTAGGAGCAGCATGGGATCGAGCAAAAACACCTGTGCTTTTGAGGCAAGTATTTTCTCCATCTAGCTTTTCAGTAATTAATAGCTCCTTTTTTAATAGCCCTTGCCAATCCTTTAATATTTTATCATCATTGCTCACTCCCTGAGAAAAAGGCAAATGATACGTTCTACCATATTTGCGAGATTGCATTTTTTATTGATTTGAATGAATGAGCTGTGTACAGGACGAACGATAAAACAAAGCACTCACAAGCAAGCTGGGTTTGTCCTGTACTCAAATGTAATGAGTGAAAAAGATAATATTTGGTACTTCTAGTGATTTATCATCCCTGTTATTAACTAAAGTTTGTACTTTTTAGTTCCATTCTAACTTTCTTCACTTTTTTTGTCAAAAAGTTAAAAATGCACAAAGGATTAATTTCTAATATTTCAATGAATTCTTATATTAGTTCAGAGACAGTGTTTTTAACTAATCCCTCAATCAACTATTTTTCAGTTTCATTGTGCGGGTTTTACACTGTACTTGGTTCGGTTTTTCAACAAACCATTATTACTTAATATAGTAGCCCGTTAATTTAGCTTTTTGATGTATAATCCTTTGGTTCTTATAAAGAATCCATGATGCCATTTTTAACGGACTATTGTAATACGTTCAAACAATGAAAAAACTACTACTTATCTCTTTTTCTTTATTATTGTTCATCTCTTGCGAAGATAGCCCAAGCAGTCCACAAAAAGACTTACTAGTTGGCTCATGGATATTTGAAAGTGGGACTAAAAATGGCAGTGAAGAAGGAATAGAATTACTAAACAATCTTATATTTACATTTACAACTGAACAATTTAAATGCGAGTTGTTGCCTGATATGATGCCTGGTTTAAAAAAGGAGGAGCACTATGAGTTAAAAGACAATTTAATAGTAATTAATCCTAATTTTGACTTAGAAATAAAAGAGGTCAATTCAGATCATTTATGGATTAAATTCGAGATCTTATTTGACGAGGAACCCATTGAATTTGATTTAAAATTCATCCCTCATGAAGCACAATAAAAAAAGCGGAATTGAAAAATCAATTCCGCTTTTTTTTATTGTATCATAACCCCTCTTTTTTCAACAATTGGGATATGGGTTAGATTAACTTCAATAAAACTTCCCTGTACAAAGACGTATTTTTTATCGTACATAAAGCCATCATAATTAAAACTAATCCAGTACTCGTTTGCTAATTGGAATAATTTTGAGTCAATGGGTTCAATTTTGACTGCCATTTCAGCGCCAATATATTCGTAAAAGTAACGCAATTGGGTCGTTTCTACTTTCTCTCCATCAATTTCTCCATAGCCTCTAGAGCTTATAAAAACATTTTTAATTTCCTCCTTTTTTAGATTTAGTAGATATACATTCCAAAAATTTTTGTCTTCTTCACTGGGAACTACAGCAATTGCGATATCGGTTACCTTTTTGATCGGAATATCTTTCTTCATCTTCTAATACTTATATTTTTCAATTTTATGGCATCATACAGCTTGTAAAATTACTAAACCTGTTTATACCAATCCTAATCTAATGTATAAAATGTATGTGTGTGTTTTTATACTCGTAAAAGCCAGTGTATTAGGTTACTTATAATTTGCCTCAAACAAATCTGCAAAATGACGTTTTAATTGTTCCTTAACCTCATCTAAATCAACTACCTGACCTAATTCTTGTTCCATTGAAGTCACTGCTTTGTCATCGATTCCACAAGGGACTATATGTCTAAAGTAAGTCAGATCAGTATTCACATTTAAAGCAAAACCATGCATTGTTGTCCAACGACTCAAATGTACCCCAACTGCACAGATTTTTCGAGGATTATTTGTTCCTACTCCAATCCATACCCCAGAAAGCCCCTTGATTCGCTCCCCTACAATCTGATATTCTGCAAGCATACGAATAATTGCCTCCTCCAACAATCGAACATAACGCCCTATATCTGTAAAAAACTCATCGAGATCTAAAATCGGGTACCCCACTAACTGCCCATAACCATGGTAAGTAATATCTCCCCCTCTATTGATTTTATGAAACGTTGCATTTTTTTGCGATAAAGTAGCCTCATTTAACAACAAGTGTGCTTCTTTTCCATTCCGACCAAGCGTATATACATGCGGGTGTTCACAGAAAAGCAAGTAATGAAACTGTTCTTGTTGCTCCTCCACTTCGAGTTTTCGATTGGTTAACTTACGTTCAACAACCTCTTCAAAAAGTTTGGTTTGTAAATCCCAAGCCTCGGTGTATGGAATTACCCCCAAGTCTTTATAAATAATTTCTTTGCCCATTTCTCTATTGTGCCTTATTGATTACCCCAATGCAGCAGCAGCCAATTCACGCTTTAATAAATCGATAACATTTACCTCAATAGAATCTACTTTTCTAGCTTCTGCCAATTCCCAAGAAATCCAGTCTCCCAAATGTACTGCATACATCGCCTGTTCAATTAGAGAATCGCCCATACAATCAACTTCTAGGATTGACGTTGCTACCTTGTTAATAATCCCTTTACTAATTTCAATACGCATTTGATTGCGTTCAAAATCACTTCCTGAACGGAATAATAAAACAGCATATTCACCAGATTGTTCTCTCCATCCCACTAATTCGTTATGATTCATCTCTGGGAAGACATGGTGCAAGGCCAAAATTTTAGAATTTTCATTCAATTGCTGACGCAAACGCAAAGCAACAGCTCCCATACGATCTGTAGCATAAATTACAGGAAATTTTCCATGCATTTTGCGTGCCAAATTGGTTGCCTTTACTTTAATCTGTTCTTGTTGCTCCTCCAATAAGGCAATTGATTTTCTTAAATCATCAATGCACTGCTTGGATGCAAAGCCAAAATAGTTTAGAACAAACAATTGTTGTACCAAAGAATAGCCCAGACAAGATCGAGGAGGTTGTTGGACACTTGGTATTTTTATACAATCTAAATTTAATCGTTTTGCTTCTTCAAGCAATTTTCCACCAGAAGAAATACAAACAATTTTGGCTCCTCTCTTTAATGCTTTTTCAAATGTAAGCAGTGTTTCTTCTGTATTACCAGAAAAAGAAGATGCAATTACCAATGAATTCTCACCTACATAAGCAGGCAAATCATATCCTTTGCAAGACAAAAAAGGTACGGAACAAGAATCTCGGACAAATTCAGCGACAAAATCTCCTCCTATACCAGAACCACCCATTCCCAAAACAATTATATTATGGATAGGTCGGTCGTGTTTACTCAATGTTGCCTGTTCCCCAATTTCTAAAGCCGTTTTTAATTGCTTAGGAAACTCCTGGATAAAAACATTCATCATAACTTTCCTTATTTTTTTTAAGTTTCACCCTTCTACCAAAAGGGTCAAAGGTTGGATAATAATGTTATTTGAATCACTAGAACAAAGTACATTAAAATTCTCTTGCTCCGATATCTATTCTTTAACAAGATTGCTTAAATAAGTATGTAAAATTATTATTGTTCATTTTGCATATATACTTAACCATTACCTTACAATATTTTATACTAAAAACAACATTAGAATTATTAATTTTAGTATATCCTATTTTTTCTACAAGAAATAAGTCAAGAATAAGCAATTTGTTATCTTGTTTGCTTATTCTTGACTTATCCAAATAACTCTGCAATATAATAATTTTATGGCGAAACACAATGATGTTGGCGACTTAGGTGAGCAAATTGCAAAAAAACACTTAATCGTCCAAAATTATCAGATCCTAGATTCCAATTGGCGTTGGGGCAAAGGCGAAATTGATCTCATTGCCTTTCATCAAGGGGTACTTGTTTTTATAGAAGTAAAAACACGCCAAAAAGCTACTTTTGGAATGCCAGAAGAAGCCATCACTCCCAAAAAACAAATGCTCATCTACGAGCTAGCAATTGAATATATGTATCGAACCAACTATGAAGCAGAGTTTCGGTTTGATGTGATTGCTATTTTGTTAGAACCGCAATTATCCATTCGACATTTTGAAGATGCTTTTTTTCCAAATTGGAGCTAACCCAACATCCCTATCCTATGATCAATGCATTTTTTAGAGACAACCACAACTTTAGTTTTGGGAACTCACATCATATTGCCGCCTTAGTTTTATTTTCGTTCTTCACAATCTGTTCTATTTATATTGCCAACAAATATTGCTCAGAACAACAAAAATATAAACTGGGTAATTACATTGGTGGTTCTTTATCGCTTACCATTGTATTGTGGATCATTGCAGAAATTTCATTGGGTAAATTTGATTTAGCCATTGATTTGCCGCTATATCTATGCTCCTTTATGGCTTTTACCATGCCTATTTTTACACTAACTCGCAGTTTTCTGATCTATGAAATTATTGTTTTTTGGATTTGGGGAGGAACCTTACAAGCCGTTATTACACCAGATTTGTATCATAATTTTCCTCATTATAATTTTATAAAATACTGGATGGGACATGCGGGCTTGATTTGGATGATTTTATATGCCACCTATGTTTATCAATACCGCCCTACCTTTAAGAGTATTTTTAAATCTTTTGGTGTTCTACAAATCTATTTTATCCTTATTATTGGTGTGAATTATTTATTAGGTTCCAACTATGCCTATCTCAACGAAAAGCCAACGGTTGGTTCTGTTTTGGATTGGTTTGGTCCTTGGCCTTATTATGTCATTCAAGGACAGTTCTTAATCTTACCCATCTTTTTTGTTATTTATATGCCTTTTTATTTTTCTAATAAGCGGCATACTCCCTAGACCAATTTTGTGTGGATTTATTCTGTGCGACTTTTCATAAACATTCATTCTCAAATAAAAGAAGTACTGAAAGCCGCACAGAACAATTGTATTCCTATTGCTTTACTATTTTTTGGGTAATGGATTCTTGACCATTATTGATTGATAAATGATAAATACCTGATGGAAGATCGTTCATATTTATTGTTGTAAGAAGAGCGGTTGAGGTTCTAGTAACCAAGACTCTACCTAAATTATCTATTAGGCTAATCCTGATTTCATCCTTGTCTTTTTTTGATAAATATAATAAAGCTGTGGTCGGATTCGGATAAACTTGTATTCCCATATTTTTTTCTAGCATAGGAAACAACAGCCCTGTAACATTAATACAATTTGAAGTGACCGTACAGGTTCCATTGGTTATTTGAACCGCATAAATTCCATTAGCAGTTGCCGTATAAAATGCATTGGTCGCTCCAGAAATAGATGCATTTCCATTGTTGCAATCCAACCATTGATAAGTATACCCAACTGCATTAGCACTTAAGGTAAACCCATTTTGATGGACACTGCTGTCTACTAAGCTATCTATGGTTAAATTTATGGTTATAGTGCTATCACAACCTGATGAGTTAGGAATAGTAGCAGTATATTGACCACTAGAAAAATAAGCTTGTCCATCAGGGGCAATATAACTAGAACAAGCATATTCGTTGATACTAACCGATGAATGTTGAGAAAACACAAGATTAATAATAACCGTACTATCACACCCTTGATAACTTGGCATCAAAAAAGTATACTGTCCTGAAGTAAATAAAAATTGTCCGTCTGGAGCAATATAGAAATTCCCACAAGCGGTATCGTTTAGGGTCAAAGTTGGAACTTGAGGTATGGTCAAATAAATGGTAATGACACTGTCGCAACCTGCTGCATTTGGAATAATTGCTGTGTACTGTCCACTACTAGTATAAACTTGGCTATCAGGTGCAATAAAGGAATCACAGCTTGTCTCGTAAATGGTTGCAAAAGTACTATTCTTAATCGTCAAATGAATGGTAATGATACTGTCACAACCTGCTGCATTTTGGATAATTGCTGTGTACTGTCCACTGTTGGCATAAACTTGGCTATCGGGTGCGATAAAGGAATCGCAGCTTGTCTCGTAAATGGTTGCAAAAGTACTGTCCTTAATCGTTAAATGAATAGTAATGATACTGTCACAACCTGCTGCATTTGGGATAAGTGCTGTGTACTGTCCACTGTTGGTATAAATCTGACTATCGGGTGCCATATACCAGCCACAAGCATTTTCTGTTAAAAGAGCGGTTGAATTAAGAATAGACAGATTGATGGTATACAAGCTATCTCTTCCTCCGTTATTAATTGCTTGCCAATAAGTTCCCGATTTAGTATAAAGTTTATTATTGTAACGATAGCTTTCACATGCTGCAACATCTAAGGTCTGTTCTCCCTCCCAATTTAAATCCTGAGGTCCTGCAATCTGATGCGCTGTTGCGTTCGTAAAAATAGGCGGATTAGCATCAAAATAAATCGTTGCGGTATTTTCAATAATTGTTCCTAACGATAAATTGGCAATTTGGTTCACTTTGAACGCAACAAAACCATGAGAACCAACGCTATTGGTCGTACTATCAGGCAACCTAATATTATTAAAGGTCCACTCTAAAACCCTTGGTCCATAAATTCTAAAACTATAATTATCACTAGCTACACTAGGACGTACAGAGTTAATATCTAAATCCATAGATAGCGTATCTCGAATAACGATTGTAAATACAGTATCCGTTCCTGTGTTCTGAAAGCGAATAAAATATTCCATTTCCTGATTGGGTAAGATGTCATGAGCAGTTCCCACCCCTAAAGGAAATCCCTGTTTATTATTAGAATCGAAACTTCCCGCTACAATCCCACAATAAATATCTATCTGTGGATCTGCATCATCCTGAGGAAAAACAGTTACTAAGTTGGGCGTCCAATTTTGTCTATTTCCACATAATTCTATGGTGGCAGAAGGCTTTGAATTGCCTAAATGCAAGGGATGTTGATCGACCTCCATTCTCCATGTTCTTCCATCTCCTGAATAGGCAAAAATAGCGGTATCTCCACTATTTAATAAGACAGAATCTGTAAGTGTATAAATGCTATCTATGTACAATCGTATTGGTGAAAAACAAGACATATTTCCGCTCCCCTTATTAACAATCATAAAATGAATGGAGTCATTTTGGCAGAAAGCATCAATATCTAAATGAGATTGGTCATAGATGCTAGAGCAAGGAATTGTTCTAGGAGGAAAAAGCGTTGGAAAAGTATCTAAAGCACAGTCCTTAATTGGGTATAACGCTGCTTGCAAACATAGGGTTTGTCCCAAAATTGCACGATTGCTTAACTGGCAATCTAGCCAAAAATTTACCACAGAACTAGGGAATAGCGTATCTAGATACACACTATATTGATTATTTCCTAAATTGGTATAAGGTAGATTAGCGGATTGAACTGTTAATAAGCTATCCAATTCTATAATAACATAGGCACTATCCAAAGATCCTGTGCCATGGGATTGGTTTTCTGCTTGAACATAAATTCTCTGATTAGAAAATCCTGGACGCAAAAAAGGGGCATGAATTGTAACATTGGGTTTGGGGCAAACAACCCTAGGGACAAAACCAAAGGAGGGTCCTTCTACAAGACTATCAAAACTAACCACTGAAAAATGTTGTGTTATTGGACAGGTGGGGCGCCATTCCCCTGTCGTATCAACAGTAATAGAATAATTTCCAATAGGAAGCGAATCAAAAGCCCAGATACCATTTGCATTGCTGCTGGTAATTATATTTCCTGGATTAAGAATGAGCATTCTATTGGGTAAATTAACTTCATTGGTATCCTGTACACAATCTTGGCTAAAGTCGTGATAGATGCGTCCTACAATTCCTTTTTGCTTTAATTTTTGAACAAATAGATCGGAGTTGAGCGCTTTCAATTTCACCCTTCCTGTATGAAAGCTAAAATCTGCTGTTCTAACAAAATTTCCCGCAGTATAAACATTATTAGAATGATCAACGGTTATAGCACCATTGGTTTGACTGTCATAATTGGGTCCTCCTACACTTTTTGCCCAGATAAAATTTCCATTAGCGTCTAATTTCTGAATAAAAATATCAATACTGCCACTAGAACTTCCCAACTGCACTCCTGCATTAGGATTTAAATCTGCTGGACCACTAAAACGCCCCATCGTGTACACATTATTAAAGCGATCCGTTGCTATTGAATACCCAATATCCAGAAATGCTCCACCAAAACCTTTTGCCCAGATAAAATTCCCATTTTGCCCCAGTTTCCAAACAAACACATCTGTATTGGCAGCAGTGAGCGTGCTTCCCCCTCCATTTGGATTAAAATCTACGGTACCACTAAAACTTCCAGTAATATAAATATCGTTCAGGTGATCAACCGTTATCGCTCGCCCCATATCAGCATCGATGCTCTTCGCCCAAACAAAATTCCCATTGGCATCCAGTTTTTGGATAAACAAATCATATAAGCTTGTAGAAACCAACTTATAAACCCCTACTCCAGGGTCAAAATCTACCGTATCTCTAAATCTTCCTGTTGTATATACATTGCCTAGGTCATCAATTGCTAAAGAACGCCCTTCGTCTCCACTAACTCCTCCCATGCTTTTTGCCCAGATAAAATTCCCATTAGCATCTAATTTTTGAACAAATACATCTTCATGGTCAACTGCTGTCAAATTATTTACCCCTATATTAGGATCAAAATCTACGGTAGCACGAAACCATCCTGTAGTATAAATATTCCCCAAATGATCCATTGAAATCCCATATCCTGCATCTTGATCTGTACTTCCGATACTTTTTGCCCAGACAAAATTCCCATTGGCATCTAGTTTTTGAATAAAAATATCTGAACTACCTAAAGCGGTTAACGGGTTTATTCCTGCATTGGGGTTAAAATCTACTGTCCAATAGTATTGACCAATGGTATAAACATTGCCAAAATCATCGACCACAATGGAATGTGCTTCATCATTATAGCTTCCGCCCATAGACTTAGCCCAAAGTAAATTGCCTTTTGCATCCAATTTTTGGATAAATATATCGTATCCCCCAACAGCCGTTAATGAATCTACTCCTGTATTAGGGTCAAAATCTACGGTACCATAAAAGTAGCCCGTTGTATAAACATTCCCCCACTTATCGGTAGTCATGGCGTTCACCACTCCATGAGTAGTTCCTTTCATGCTTTTTGCCCACTCTAATGCAACTTGCCCATTGGCAATATTTCCAAGTAAAAGAAAAAGTATTCCTAGCCAAAGTATTATCGTTTTACTTTTGCCTATTTCTGATGTTTTTGAGGTATAATAGTTGTTGAAGTTCATGAGTTTGTTTTATAAAAAGGTTGGTAGCACCTTACTCCATACTAAACCACGCAGAGCCGAACTCGCTGGTCTATCCCTTTTGAGGGCTGACAGAATAATGTTCTAAAAAATTAGGATTTAATTGCCACAAAGGTAGGTTTTTAAAAAGATGGATACAACCCCTTAACTAAAAGTTAGAAGTTATTCCCCAAAAAATTGTACTCGCCCCAATTATAAAGCAGTCTCAAACACTATTACAGATAGACTTATGTATTATCTATTTTCTTCTCAGAATAGCATTTTTATTCATTATAAAAAAAATGACAAAACGAAAATAAAGCATTAATAGTCAACACTTAAAAACACAATGACAATTACTAAAAATAAATATTTAAAAATAATCAGCCTTTCTGTGAACTTTTTATAGCTGTTTGCTGTTGTAGTAATCGTACAATCATTTTTAAAGAAGGGGAAAACTCTTCTTTTTTTATGCCTATGCATGAGCACTCATTTTTGCTTAATTTTTTACAATACGCTCTACAAATATCCCTTCCTCTGAACATACCTCAATGATATAAACACCAGCATTTGCGGTAACGGTTAGATTCATACCCACACTATCTGTTCTAAAAAGGGTTCCTTCATTATGTGAGCCTCCAGTTGATACTGTTCCCATAAAGAAAGTATTCTGAGCACTCGAATTAACGATCAAAAAGTTAACAAAAAGCAATAAAATTATATATTTTATTTTAACTGAATTTAAATAAGGGTTTAAGATCAATTATAGTGAAGTATTTAACAGATAATACTCCATTGGCTTTCTACACAAAAAGCAAAAAATCAACAGAGTATTGTAACAGAAAAAATTGCATTTTTTCATTATATTTTCTAAATTTAGATGAATATTTCTAGCAATTGAAAACTAAGTTGGAAATTATCAACCTATTAATATAGAATACTCTATACATGATTTAACCCTATAACCGTGTATCCCTTCTATTAAGGTTTCTCTTATAAAAATGCTTGAACGAAATTGTTTCCTAAAAACAAACAACATCTAGGTTTATTCAAATTTTTACTCCAAAAATAAAGTCATAAATAGTTGACTTTTAAACCTTGTATTTTTTTATAGGAAAACTCTTAATCTCCAGTGGTCACGATACTTGCTTTAGGTGATTTACTAATTAATATCGTATGAACACGACAAATATATTATTTGCATTTTTACTCGTTAATATTTGTGCTTGCGCCAATTTAAAATCTATTCAAGAGGAAAATAAAGGAGCACCTATTATTTTTTCTAAAATTCAAGCTGGTAGAACCTATATTAGCCCTCATGCTGCCCCCTATATTCATTTTTCTAGAAATGCTAGAGTCGTAGGAGAACTGCAAAAAAAAGACAAAATATTAATCTATTCAGAAGTTACTTCTTCTACTAACCCATTATTTAAATATACGTTATTTCCATACCAAGGAGATAATTGTAGGGCTTCCCTAGGAGATTTAAAGACTACGCTTGCATATTTAGATACATCCGACAAAGAATCCTCAGAAGTTTATAATCATCAATTTGAATACAATTCTTACAAAAATAAAACAACCAAAGAAACCCTTGTGAACTTTTCGTGTGCTCGATTGGCTGACGCTGAACTTTTACACGCCATTGATTCAATACGGTTATTCCATGAAAATACTCCTGTTGATTCAATGGGTATTTTCTTAAAAAATATACTGATTGCAGCAAATATTAGAGATAGACTAAATTCAAGTCAAAATGTTATAGAACATTTTGAGGATTCCAGTCAATATATTTTTACTTGTGCTGTCTATGAGAATTCTACCTATTCAGGTAGCCCTATGCAAAGTTCTCTCCGACGTTATTTGCACACAGCTGTCAGAGTAACAACCCAACAAGAGAATCACCTTATTAAATTAGAGGTAGATTCGTTGTATTCGTTATCTGAAATTCATCAACACATTAAGGCCAATTATTATCAACAATCTAATAATTTGGCTACGGATCTAATAGGAGTAAAATGTTTTGATCCCATTGATAATCCCTATTATGTCATATTATATTATTTCAAAAAAGTCAATCCCTAATTTACATAAGTATTAACGTTGGTAATTTCAATAGGTACCTTGCCTGACATTTTGCAACAAGCAAACAGAGGATTGGTCAAATTCATAGCCAGTTAGAATTTGATAAAACGGAACATGCAAAAAATTAGACCTTAATTAGAATACATTTTTGCTGGTTCGCTAAAAATGCTGCTGATAAAAATCAACAACCCGTTCATCTACAAAAATATCTTGTGGACGCAAAGGACGCCTCAATACAATTCCTTCTAAAGTTCTACAACGACTTAGAGCAACATAGGTTTGTCCAAATTCAAAGGCTCCCTTTCCCATATCAATAATAACTCGATCAAACGTTTTTCCTTGGCTTTTGTGAATCGTCATGGACCAGGCCAAACGCAGTGGATATTGGGTAAATTTTCCTACATTCTCCGTTTCAATTTCGTGTTTTTCATTGATTTTGTGCTTTACAACATCCCATTCAAAAGGCTCAACATTGATGTAACCAATTGTTCCATTGGGTTTTAAAATAGCCACTTTGATTGCATCTTGTGTCAAGGCATGTACCTTACCAACCGTTCCATTAACATAACGCCGTTTAGGATCATTTTTAAGAAACATAACCTGCGCTCCAACTTTGAGATGCAAGGGGGTTTCTGCGGGGAGCACCGATACCGATCCCGTTATTTTGGCAACATAAGAAAAGGTCTCTGTCGTTAATTCTGCCAATTTTTGTTCGTTAATTCGATCTACTTCTGCATTTCTAGCAGATAAAATCACATAATAATCATCGTCGTCAAACCCTTCTATATAGCGTTCGTTTAATTCATTAAACTCCTCTTCATCAATTCGGCGCAAACGGATCGAATCCAACAAACGAATAAAGCGCCTATTGTCTTGGCGATACACCTGCCGAAGTTCTATCATATTAATTTCTAAATCCTTAAAAACAGCTGCTGAAAAGAAATAGGGACTTTCATAATGTTGTTGAAAAAGTATCTTTTCTTCCCTAGATGCTATGACAGGAGGAAGCTGAAACAAATCGCCAAAAAAGATCATCTGAACTCCACCAAAGGGCGCAGGATTATTTCGATTTACCCGCAAAAAGAAGTCAATCTGCTCCATCATATCTGCTCGCACCATAGAAATTTCATCTATAATGATGGTCTCCAGTGCTTGAAACATTTTTCGATTGCGTCTTACCTTTATTTCCTCCTTTTTTAACGGTCTGGGTGGAAAACCAAAAAAAGAATGGATGGTCTGTCCTTCAATATTTAAGGCAGCAATACCTGTTGGAGCTAAGACAGCATTTTTTTTTCGAGTTCCTGCTCTCCAATAACGCAATAACGTTGATTTTCCCGTTCCTGCTTTACCCGTTATAAATAGACAGTTATTGGTTCGCTCCATCTCGTGCAAACAAGCCTTAAAATCGGGATTTAGATCAATTGATTCTTTGTTCAAATCTTTGTTTTTTGATAGAAAAAAATAGCATCTCTACAAAAATAACTACTTCCCAGAAATACACACTATAAGTTAGCATATATTATAGTTTTTGAAGTTTTAATCCTTTTTATTACCAATGCTTCGTTGACCTAAGCATACGAACTGTTAATCTTTTCATTATGAAACAAATAACGAGTCAACTATTATTATTTTTAGTTACTTATTTATATTATTGCTTTCCCTTATTTAAACACTTTTTATCACCCCAATCCCCCAATCCAAATTTATGAAAACATTACAATTAGTTATTCTATTATTACTCAGCATTACAATCCATCTACACGCACAGCAAAATTACTATGTTGCAACCAATGGTAGTGATTCAAATGGCAACGGCTCAACAAATAGCCCTTGGGCTACCATTACTCATGCCTTAGACAACGCCACTGACGGCAGTACAATCTGGGTAAAAGCAGGCACGTACAATGGGCGTATTCGTATTAGAGGATCATTTCCAATAGGTATTTTGGTCAAATCAGAGTTGCCCTATCAAGCCAAACTAAGGCATAATTCTACTGTTATGACAGCTTATTCCCATTCTAGTGGCTGTCACGGAATGACGTTTGACGGCTTTGATATTGCTCATAGTGGTGCTAATTCAGCTCCCCTCGTGATACATATTGATGGGAATGGCAATGGAGCCGTTCATGATATTGTTTATCAGAACTGCATTATACATGACAGTTATAACAATGATTTGGCAAAAATCAACAATAGCTGCTACAATATTACATTGCAAGGCAACCTATTCTTTAATCAAACTGGAAGCGATGAACATATTGATGGAAATAGCGTTGAGAATCTAATCATTCAAGATAATATTTTTTTGAATGATTTTGCTAGCAGCAATCGCAACAACAACAATACTACCAGCAGCTATATTGTCATTAAGGATAGTAATGGGAATAGCGATTTGTACACAGGCTCTCACAATATAACAATCCGCCGAAATGTATTTCTAAACTACGAAGGTAGTTCAGGTACTAATTTTGTGCTGGTTGGCGAAGATGGCAACTCTTTTTATGAGGGCTATGACGTAATGATTGAAAATAACTTAATGCTGGGGAACAGCAACAATTATATGCGTGCACCATTTGGGGTTAAGGGAGGCAAAAATATCATATTTAGAAATAATACAGTGACAGGAAATATGCCAAGTAATGCCTTTGCCTTTCGATTGAATACAGAAGGAGATAATCCCAACAACGATAGCATTTATATCTATAATAATATCTGGTCTGATCCAACAGGCACTATGACCGATTTTTCGGATTGCCCGCTTACAGAAACGGACTATTTTGTACTGGATAATAATATTTATTGGAATAACAATGCTTCTATTCCTTCTTCACTGAATGATTTAATTAATTATACAGATGACTTAAATCGCCTACAAAACGATCCCTTATTGAGTGATCCTAGCAATTTGGTTGTCCCTCATTACAACGCTACCAATAACCAATTTAACGATGGCTCAACAACGATTCGAGAAGCATTTGAAAGCCTAGTTCATAACTATGGCACCCCTGCTTCTAATAGTCCTGTTATTAATGCAGCAAATTCCAATCAGGCTCCCTCAGAGGATATATTGGGGCATGCTCGTACAAACCCAGATATTGGTGCTGTAGAATACGATCCTTTTTCTAGCATTTCCTCTATTAAATCGCATTCTTTATTAAACATTTTCCCCAACCCGTCCCTAGGCGGTTTCTACTTCAGTTATGAAAGTAGTGCAACAGGAGAACTAGCGATAACAGTCTACACGATAGATGGTCGTATGATAAAAAGTGAGACTCAGCTTAAATCTACACAAAAGATAACAGGATATTGGGAGGCTTCTTCTATCCCTGCAGGGCTTTATTTACTAGAAATACAAAACAGTAAAGGGGAAAAATCAAGCAAAACAGTTGTTATTAACTAACCCTATCGTATAATGATTGGATAATTGGGAATTTCCAATTATCCAATCATTACTTAAGCAACTAAGCATTTAATTTGTTTAACAATACTTTTTCTGCGGCTAAAAAAGCCGCCCATTGATCGTCTCTAAGGTATCGATTGCGAGTAATTTGATTGGGGGGAGATAGTGCCACAAGTTTTTTATAATAGCTTTTGGCCAAAGCATAGTCCTTATAATAATCCACTAAAAGAGTAACCATTGTTACCAAACGATAAGGAGACTCTTTCAGCTCAAGGGATTGTTTGTACAAGTCCAAGCCCTTCTCATACTGTTTTCGAATATCGATATAAAGTTCCCCCAAATTACCAATTAACCAAGGGTTGTTGGGTTCTACCTCTAAACCTTTGAGGTAAGCTTCTTCTGCTTTATCGTGATTCTGTTCAATATTCCAAAGATAATCCGCCCAACTATTCCAATTAGATCCAGATTGAGCATCAATTTTAAGCAATTTCATCAACAAAGTTTTAGCCTCCTTTTTATAAGCAGCGCCATCCATTCTAGTCGTACACAAACTCGCCAAATTACGCATGTGCAAGGTAGAATTGGGATGTACCGTTAAAGCTTTTTTGTAATATTTATAAGCCAGTTCATATTCACCTGTATTGTCATAAATCAGCCCTATATTATTCAAGGTTGCAGATGAATTGGGGTTGATGCTTTCTATGGTCAAATAGTGCTTTAAAGCCTCCTCATAGCCCTCTTCAGATTTATCTAATAAGAACGCCAAATAAAACAAATTGTCTTCGTGTGTGGGGTTTGTTTTTAGTACAATCCGATAATAAATTTCGGCTATATCTAAGTGCTTTTTAAAGGTCTGATGCAACTTTTTGCCAACGAGATAATAATTTAAACTATAAGCTGCATTTCGTTCAATTAGTGCCTGATAGTCTGCTCGTACATTTTCGTGATCTTGCACCAATCGACGTACTTTAGGCGTGTAACGATAAATCGTAGGAACTATTCTAAATACATCAAATCCTTTTTCCCACTGTTCCATTTGTCGCCCAGAGTACTTGGCTTGAAGGACTTGTTCAACATCGATTCTTTTTTCCAAATCATGGTGCAATTGCCAAATTAAGATCAATTCCCTACAAAGCAAAGGAGTTGCTTCTTTGTGATTTTTTAAAATCTCTAATCCCAACGCTACATTCGTATCATTTGAACTCAATAACAAACGAGATAAATTTTCTAATTCGGTTAAAGTTAGTTTTGCCATTGTCGTTTTCGCTTATTCAAGTAATGAAATTGCTTGGGGGATACTATTATTTGATTAATTAGCGGACTACTATAAATAATAGTTCGTTGATGACCTTCGGTGCTGGCAGCCCTGTTGGCGCATTGCACCAAGCTGCTTGTGCACTATATTACCTAGTTTTGATTTTTTTGTCAAAAACGCAAAAACAAGCAGTTATATCCAACTCATAACCAGCACTTTAACTAAAAAAAATAAAACTACTAAACTATTAACAATCAATTGAATACATTTTCCCAACGAACTAATAATATATAAAGATAACTAGATTTTAAGACAACAACTAACGATTATCACGAATAGATTTTATGAGCAGAGAGATGTTCTGATTTTTCTCTTTAGCAAAAACGTACATCCTTGGAAAGGCTGTTCGTCTTTTGATGATGATGAACGTAGTGAACTGCGTGTGCTTGTAGCAAGGGCTACAAAAGACTAGCATAGAGAAAAAGGCTATATCTATCCATGCAACTTTATTCGTGATAATCGTTACTATAGGATAGTCTTTTTTTTGGTGGGTATTCAACAATCATTCCCCATTACAACAGTTCCGATTTTCTACCGCTCCTTGCTTTCTATGCTTAAGCGATTAACAAACAACTTATCTTTTCAAAACTGCTAAAAAAACGGTATCTTGCCAACCTTCTATTATTTTTTTATCCATCATTTCATCTTCATTGAAATGATTAGTCATTCAAATCAATGCATAAATTATATCTCTTTTTCTTCGTCAACCTCCTAATTACCCATCAAATAAGTGCCCAATATAGTCATCAAGATGTCTTTGCTGGACAAACGGGAACGGTATTGACAACCAATTTACGTTTAAACTACAAGCCGACAAGTTTGCCCTCTTATGGACAAGCGAGGGACAATATGTTTAAATATGTTTATGAAGAAAACGATACCATCACTTGCGTTTATACGGGTTTGAAACGTTATCTTCCCCCTCTGGCAGACCCAACGACAGCAATGACAGACAACAACAGCACCATTAGCGTTAACACAGAACACACCTACCCTCAAAGCAAAGCGATTAATTCGGCTGGAAAAAGTGACCTTCATCATATGTTCCCTACCCGTTCTGCGGCTAATAATGGGCGTGGATCTATTCCCTTGGGCGAAATTGCTCCTAATGATGTAGACAAATGGTATTTTGAGGCCAATACCTTAACTTCTGCCCCTCCTGCCAATGTATTGCCTTTGCACAGCAAACAAGACAATGGTATTTTATTTGAACCTAGAGATGACCACAAAGGAAATGCTGCAAGAGCTATGTTTTATTATTATACAATGTATAGATCCGAAGCAGATGCCGCCGATCCTAATTTCTTTCACCTTCAAAAAGCCACACTTTGCCAATGGCATTTGGATGATCCTGTTGATAGTTTAGAATGGCTACGTACTTCTAGAATTGCTCCTTTTCAAAACAATCGAGTCAATCCTTTTGTAATGGACTGTACGCTTCCTCAACGTTGTGGTTATTGTGCCACAACTTGCAGCCCTCCCAATGCCATTAGCAAACAAGAAAGCATGGGGCTGGAATTATTGGATAGCTATCCCAATCCATTTCAACAACAAACTACCATCAGCTACCAATTGCACCGTACGCAACAAGTTGTATTAGAAATTTATAACAACTGGGGGCAAAAAATAGAAACATTAGCTGCTGAACAGCAAGCAACAGGTCTTTATGAATATACTTTTGATGCGAAGGATTTAGCCAATGGCATCTATTTCTTTAAATTAACTTTAGAGCAAAATGGTCAAGTGGCTAGCTTTTCAAAGCCTTTGGTTCTTGCTAAATAATGACGGTTGTATTTTTTAATTGTCTATATTAACATTACTTTTCACCTATATACAGGACAAAAATTATGAATCTACCTGTAACAGCTATAATTTTTGTCCTGTACTCAGTACATAATCATGAAAAATAGTTTATTTATTTTTTTCCTTTACTTGGTCGCAATAGCCTGTAGCGCTGACCCCTCTCAAAGTGCATTTCCTAAACGCTTGCCAGTTGATAAGAGAGCCGAACAAGAAGCCGCCACTCAACAAGCAGCAGCAGTGCACTTAGAAACGACCATCAAAAGTGCCACTACTCAGAAAGACAAAATTGATGCAGGGCTACTAGATGGTTCGATTAACAATTATACAGTCCGAGATGGAGATGAGGCCTTTGTTGCAGAATCAACTACTTATTACAAAGAAGAAGAAAAGCTTAGCCCCTATAAAACAAAAATCATTTATCTTACGGGAGGTTTTATTGATGTTTATTGGTTGGCAGACAACATTATTTGGGTACACAAAGAGGATTATGATTATTTATTCAACAATGAGGAGTTAATTGCTGTTCTACAAAAAGGAATTGCTGTAGAAGGAAATGAAATAGACAAGCAAGAGGTTGCCAAAATTCCAGCCTTAGCAAAAAAGATCATTAACAGCCCACTCCCAACAACAGAATAAGATGAAACTAACACTTGGCTATTCTCCCTGCCCCAATGATACCTTTATTTTTGATGCGATGGTGCATCATAAAATTGATACAGAAGGGCTAGAATTTGAGGTTCAACTCGGAGATGTCGAACAACTCAATCAAAAAGCATTTGCAAACGAGCTGGATATTACCAAACTCAGTTACCATGCCTATGCCTATTTGATCAATTCCTATGCACTACTTACCAGTGGCTCTGCCTTGGGTAATAATTGTGGTCCCTTATTAATTGCCAAGACAGCCATTCCAACAACAGAATTAGCGACTAAAAAAATTGCCATTCCTGGCAAATATACGACCGCTAACTTTTTATTGAGTCTTGCATTTCCTACCGCACAACAAAAGGAGGAAGTATTGTTTTCTGACATTGAGCAGCAGGTGCTCCAAGGGGAAGTTGATGCTGGATTGATTATACATGAGAATCGATTTACGTATCAAGATAGAGGCTTGGTCAAAATTATTGACTTGGGAGAATGGTGGGAACAAACCACTCAGTTGCCAATTCCTTTAGGTGGTATTGTTGTCAAACGTACGTTGCCTTTGAATCTGCAACAAAAAATCAATCGTGTATTGCGCAGAAGCATAGAATTTGCCTTTGCCAATCCCCAAGCAGCACTTCCTTATATCCAGCAACATGCTCAGGAAATGAGTGCAGCAATTGTACAACAACATATTAACCTATATGTAAACGATTTTTCTATTGATTTAGGAGCCAAAGGAAAAGCTGCCGTTGAACATCTATTTCACACTGCTATTCAAAAAGGATTAATTGAAAATAATACCGTCAATATTTTTATTGACTAATTGGTTATAAACAATATGAGTGATACCTATCTAACCATTGCCGAGCCAAGTATTGGAGAATACAAAGAAAAAGGGAGTAAGTTTTTGGCCTACACTTTTGCTGTTTACTCAGAGGAAGACGTAAAAAAGCGTTTAGAAGAAGTAAAAAAGGAGCACTTCAAAGCTAGACACCATTGTTATGCCTACCGAATAGGTTTGGATGGCAAACGTTTTAGAGCAAATGATGATGGTGAGCCTTCTGGAACTGCTGGACGACCAATCTTAGGGCAAATCGATAGCTTTGGCTTATCCAATGTTCTATCGGTGGTGGTGCGTTATTTTGGAGGAACTAAGTTAGGAACTTCTGGGCTCAAAAGGGCTTATAAAGAATCGACTAAAGATGCTTTTGAACAGGCTGATATTATTGAAAAAATCATTGAAGACCAATTCCATATCATCTTTGATTATGTCGCAACTAGTGATGTTATGAATTATCTTAAAAATGAGGGGTTTACAATTCTTAATGCTGTTTATGAAGAAAAAACAACCTTGACCGTTACCATCCGTCAAAATGATATCGCTAGATTCAAAGAAAGCCTAGAAAAGATTATAGGAGTAAAAATTGAATCTATATAGGTAAAGTGTTTACAACCGTAATTTTTGTTGCGCTACATTTTTACGAACTAGGTCATAGTAGTTCATTTCTATTTCCTCTATTGTTTTAACAATCGAAGTAATGCTAACCGTCTTGACCATGCCCCTATCCATAATCAAATCATTTTGAAGATCTCCCATTCCTGCATGATGATGAAAATTCAAAATATTAGTCCTCGTTCTCACAGGATAATTTTCTAAATAAGCAGCAAACCACTGTTGGCGCAAAGCTTTTATAGATGCGGGATATAAGGTAGAAGAAGACCAAATATAAGGTTGTTGGGCATTTAATTGTTTTAAATATTTTTGCTTCTTATCCCAACGAAACTCCCATAGCGTCCCATGCTCATAGACCACCATTGTAAAAGGTTCTAATGCTTCAAAAGTATAGTGCTCTACAAAATCTTTTAAGAAGGTATAATCCAGAAAGTCCAACAACATAAGCCCCCTACTTCTGGCAGAGGGGACATATTTATTTTGCACAAAAGCACCATTCAATAAGCTAACCACTCTCCCTGCCTGAGTTATGCTAATCCAAGTTCCACCACTCAGCGGCTCCTGTGGGTAAATCCACTGTTTAGTTGTATTTTGCACTAAACCTGAAGCCGTACGAAGTGGCGATTCGTCTCGATTTTGAGTCCAAATGAAGGCTTCTTTCTCAATTGGTATATAGGTTAGCGTACACATCTAAACTACTTTTGCTTCTTCCAATAAAATTTGATGTTCAAAAAGTTCTTTTAATCGCCCATCATGCGTTACAATCAATAAGGTTGCATTAAAGTTCTTACTTTGCTCTAATAGTAATTCAACTACTTCCTTACAGTTTTTATCGTCTAAACTAGAAGTAGGCTCATCTGCAAGAATAAGCACAGGATCATTAATTAATGCCCTAGCAATAGCAACCCGTTGTTGTTCTCCCAAACTCAAATTTTGAGGTTTTGATTTGATCTTATCGCCTAAATTGAGCTTTGTTAGAATATTTCTAATTTTTTCTTTGTCTTGCTTGGTTCCTGCCAAATACTGCGCCGTCAGCAAATTTTCTTCGACGGTCAATGCTTTGACTAAATGCGACTGTTGGAAAATAATCCCAATGTGTTGCCCTCTAAAATGATCTAAAGCATCGCTACTCATTGCAGAAATAGCTTCGTTTTGAACAATAATTTCACCACTATTCGGTTTTCTCAAACCTCCTAACAAATGCAAAAGCGTTGTTTTTCCACAGCCTGATTGCCCCAAAACCAGCCAATGCGAGCCTTGTTGACAGTTAATGTCAGGAAATTGAAACTGTTGATTGGTAGAATATTCAAATTTCAGATTTGTCGTCCGTATCATAATAATAATTCTCTTAACATTTAAAGTATAGATAAAAGTACAAAAAAAGGAGATGCCTAAAAGACATCTCCAATTTTAATTCGTTAAGATAGGGTCAATTATTCGACAATAACCTTTGTGGTCATTACTTTTTGCCCAATAATAAATCGTGCTAAGTAAACCCCAGAAGGATATGTTGATAAATCAATCTCATAATTTTGTTCTAACGTCTCACGTGGAGCAAAAGATTGCAATACTTTTCCTGTCACTCCCATGATTTCTAATTGAACAGTAGTTGTTTCTTTTAAGGTCATATTTACCCATACTTTATCCGCTGTTGGATTAGGATACAATTTGAATGCCTCTAAAGATGGAATATTGTTCACAAAATCAGGCAATTTGTAAGGCACTACAATTCCAGTCAATACTTGCTGACAACCTGTTGTAATATCCGTAACTGTTACATCATAAGAACCTGCCACCAAACCAGTAATGTCATCTGAAGTTGCTCCAGTATTCCATACATATTGGAAGTTTCCTGTTCCGCCTGTTGCTGTAATTTCAATTCCTCCTGCTATGGCTAAAATCTCAGCATGGATAGTATCTACTGTAATTACAATTGGAGTAGCTCCTGCCACTGTTGCTCCTACTGTAGAAGTACAACCATTCGCATCTGTAATCGTTACCGTATGAGTACCTGCTGAAGCATTGGTCAAATCCTGAGTAGTTGCTGCTGAAGGAGACCAATTATAACTATAATTAGGCGTACCACCTGCTACTGTAATATCAATCGTTCCATTGTTGCCATCACAAGCAATACCTGTTCCATTAACATTAGCAAAAAGAGCAGTAGGCTCTGTTACTTGGAAAGTAGCTACATAAGCACAGTTAGATGTAGTACCACTATCGGTAACTGTTACCATATAAAAACCACCATTAAGACCTGTTAAGTCTTCAGTTGTTGCAGTAGTATTCCATAGGTAAGAGTAAGGTCCCGTTCCACCTGTTACGGTCAAATTGATAGCGCCATCACCAAAACCACCACAAGAAACATTTGTGATTGCATTGCCAATATTCGGCGTTGGAGATACCGTAACATTTACAGTATCCGTATCGGTACAACCATTAATATTCGTAACAGTAGCGGTATACATTCCAGAAGTAGATGCTTCTATAAATGCCGCTAAAGAGCCATCTGACCAAACTAAAGAAGTAGCAGGAGAAACGGTTACTGTTGGAGTAATTGTAGCAGCAGAACCACCACAAATGGTTTGATCTGCTCCTAGATCAACATTAATACCTAAAGTATCAATATTTACCGTTGCAATTGCTCTAGGAGAATTACAACCTTGTATTTCTGCGTAGTACATTGTATTAGCCGTAATTGTTCCTGTTGTAAAAGCATTGCCAATATGTACCAAATTACCACCCGTTGGAGCATCGTACCAAAGAATTGTTGCTGGTGCATAGCTAGCTGTTGCAGAAATGGCTGCTGTATTTCCATCACAAACCATTGTATCTCCTGTCATTGACAGTGCGATTTGATTACTTGGAGGAATATTTAATGTAATGCGGAAGGTATCATTCGAAGGATTTAAATCTGCACTAGAAGAAACAATAACCTCAAAGTTAAATGTTCCCCCTGCTGCTGTATTAATTGTCCCCATGTTAATTTGTGCTGTTGTAGCAGGTAAAATTGATGGTTGCGTAGTGTTGAATGTTGCCGTTGCATCACCTGATACATTGACCGTTACCACAGAACTAATTAGGGCATTAAAGCCAATGTTAGCGATCTCAACAATTACGTCAGCAGAAGGATCTCCACAACCACTAGGAGCAACCAATCCCACTGCCATTGCATCATCAGCAATTACAATATGCTCATCTGCTCCAATATCAGGAGCCGTACCCATTGGACGAGTTTCTCCATCAAAATCTTCCAAAATTGGGATTAACAAACCAGCAACTCCTGCATCAACAGGCAAGGCAGCACTTACATGCAAACCGTTTACAAAACCAGGGTTTCCTGTTACAGAGTTGGCTCCATACCCCGCAGGGTTGGTTTGCCAGTTGGCTAAAGTAGCATAAGTTGGAGTACCATATTTTACAGCATCACCATTACCTGTTATAGAATAAAGGTTGTAATCCATCCCTGCCATACTTACATTGTCAAACGAAAAGAAACAAGTTCCTGTAGCGGTTTCCATAATGTTGTTACGGAAATCAATGTTCAAGTGATTATCCAAGAAACAAGTACGATTGCCTCCTTTGAAGGTATTGTGAGAAACCTGAATTAAATTCACATCTCTAATGTACAATGCTTCATCGTTTGATTCTACCATATTGTTGGCAATTAAACCACCTCGACAAGGATCATTAAACCCACCAAATACCGCAATACCATAATCCAACGTTGTAATTTCATTGCTTAGAATCGTAAAGTTTCTAATGTCAAATAACATGACAGCATCACTACCACCAGCTAGTATATCATACACTTTGTTGCCGTTAACAGCAAAACTATCTTGTTCATCGGCATAAATACCATAATCCTGAGCATCGTGAATCATGTTTCCAATAATTTGGTTTCCAACATTTTCAACGTTAGTCGCTCCCCCTTCAAAAATAACAGCAGAGATACCACCTCTAATATCATTTCCTGTCAGTAAAGTATGATTGGCATTATTACCCTCTGTAGCACTTCCTGTACTAGAAGTATAACTCCCTGAAGCCAATACTCCAACTACATTCGCTAAACTAGAAGAAGAAAGTACTGTAATTGTATTATTTTCTAAGGTATTATAATCGGCTGAGTTTGTCAATAAAACACCATAAGCTGTATTGGTTCCCGTATTTTCTATTGTAAAGTTTTTGATGGTAAAATGATCTACACCATCCAACAATAAAGTAGCTGCTGTATTTACTCCAAAACCATTGTGTGTTAGGATAGCATTAGCAGCATTTAATCCGTCAAAAGTAACTGTATTTGTTGCACTAGCACCAGGTATTTCGGTCAATATCCAAGGTCCAGTATAAGTTCCTGCTACAAATTCCATGGTAACAGGACCATTAACACCACAAGTCATCAAGGCATCTATGGCATCCGCAGCCGTCACAAAATCAGATGTAGTGTGCCCTACGGAATAAGTACCTGCCAAACCAGGGCATAAATTTAGATCAAGCGTATCATTACTAGGGCGTTCATCGGTTACTCCATTTGGCTGAGTAGTCCAAAAACGTAAACTAGTTGTATTTTGAGGGAAGTTGATATTCGCCAAGATCATATTAGTTGTTCCTCCAACAGGAACAGGGGCACCAGTATACGGAACCGATACCTGAGCAACACCACCTATCTCCCATTCAACAGAAAAAGAGGCTAAATCACTAATTCCATAGTTGGTAACTACAATTTCTACAGGCGCAAAACCACCAGTTATAGGAAGGCTTGGGCTTGCCAAATCAGAGACCCCTGCATCGTTAGCAGGAGGAGTAAATTCATCTGCTCCAATATCAACCGAAGTAGCTCCTATTGCAGGTCTAACATCGCCATCTATATCTGTAGTAACAGTAGTAACGACACCTTTATCATTCAAAAAGGCTCCATCCACATGCAAATCAGTTGGACTATTAAATTGAGGCATTCCTTCTAGTGAATTTTGGTCATAACCATATAATCCATTGGTTTGCCAATCTGCTAAATCAGTAAACGTCCCTCCAAAATCAATCAAATTAGGATTGGCAGGATCGGTATAGAATACATTGTTGTCCATCCCTAGCAAAGGAGATACAGAAAATGTTTCAAAAGCAAAGCTAGTCAGACCAGTACTAACAAAAATGTTGTTTTTAATATCTATTGTATTGTCAAAATTAGACCAAGTACAAGCTGTAACCGCTGAGACAATAGTATTGTGATAAAAATCCGTTGATCTTGTCGTTACCATATAAATACCTCGATCTCCTGTAGATTGAACCATATTATTGGCAACTAAGCCTCTACGTTGAGGGGGCATTTGAGAATTAGAACGATTCATATAAATACCATAATCCTCTGCTCTAATATCATTTCCAACTACATCATAATTGTTGCTATAGAAAGCGTATACTCCGTAGTGGAAAGTGCTAGGAAAATCATGAATATAGTTTCCTTCTATAACTAAAGAATCCTGATAATAAGAATAGACACCATAGTTATCCGCATCCGAAATATCATTGTTTCGAATTGTATTTCCTACATTAAAACTTGAAGTAGATTGTCCACGCAATGAAATTCCTCGATCTGCACCTGTAATAACATTTCCTTCAATTAAAGTATAATTAGCATTATTACCACTTGATCCAACAGAATTTGGACTAGCAGTAGCCACAATTCCCGCTGTGTTAAAAGCATTGGTGCTTGGCATTTGAACACGGTTGTTCAAGATTTGATTATAATTTGCGGTGTTGGTCAATAAAACACCCCAACCTTGAGAAGTAGACGTGTTTCCCAAGACAAAATTTTGAATGGTAATATAATTTGCACCATCTAAGGTTACAGCAGCACCACCATTAACGATAATGCTCGCAGTTTGGCTAGAACCATCCCATGTCACAGTGTTTGTAGCACTAATACCAGGAATAGCTTGATCTAACACCAAAGAAGAAGTATACGCCCCTGCTTGCACTTGCATGGTAACAGGTCCGCTAACACCACATGAGTACAAAGCTGATAAAGCATCTTGAAAGGTGGGATAGTCAGCAGTAGCCGTACCTACCGTATATACTCCTGATAGTCCCGTACAGAAAAATGCCTCTAAGGTGTCATTTCCATTTTCTGGATCTGGTAAATTATTAGGATTACTTGTCCAAAACTTTAGTGCAGTAGTACCAGCAGGAAAAGCCGTACCAGCAGATAAATTAACTGTAGTACCTGTTGATTGAGCCAAAGTAGGTCCTGTAAAAAGTACAGACGGTTGTGCAACTCCTCCCATTTCCCACTCTACCGTTACGGTGTCCAAGGCATTGTTTCCAAAATTATGTAGAGTAACATCAATAGGATAAGTCCCAGCCGCCGCTCCTGTTACTGGAGACAACATGGCTGTTATCCCTGCATTATTGGGCAAAGGAAGAGAACCTGTTATAGATACATCATCAAAAGAAAACCCATCTGATGCTGTAGGAGAAGAAGCAGGAAAGTTATCTTCCTGACCAAATCGAATTTGAAAAGTTGAAGTTATTGCCTGCCCAGCAGTTTGCATCAGTGCATCAATATCTAATACCACCTGTGCATATTGCCCTACAGCGGGTCTATTGGCATACAAATCGTATACCTGCACCCATGCATTAGAAGAACTTCCCCTCATCCATACACGGTCATTAGGGCTGCTTTCTTCTCCATGGTTAGAATACCAAAAAGTCAATTCCAAATCATTAGAACCGCCATAGTTTGACAAATCTAGGTTCGCAATTAAATAATTGGTAACGGTAGCACCAGAAGTGCTCCGATCTAAGGTAATGGCACGACTTCCTCCATGATAAAATCCAGCCCCTGCATTCGTTCTTAAGCGCCCTGAAGGACCAAGCTGTCCCTCCCAAGAATAACCCGTCCCTGTCAATCCAGGAATGGGATTTTGGCTAGTCGTATAAGTTGCTGCCGTTGCCCCTTCAAAATCTTCGATCCAAGGTAATGACAACTGCCCGATCGTATCATGCGAGCATAAAAAAAATACAACTAGGGCTAGTAATTGTATTTTTTCAAATCTTTTAATAAACAAATTCATAACTTAGGTTTTTGTACTACATGTTAATAAATAGTTTATTGATTAGCTATGCTTTTTCACGAGGTTAATACAGCACTACTTGTATACTTTTATTAAAAACAAATCATATTTATTTAATTACCAACATTTTAAAACAACATTAATCTAAATTATAGTTTTGTTGGCAACCAATTCAATATAACGCTTCAATAAACTAATGTTAATAGTAAAATTCATTTTTAATGGTTAGTAAAATTAACGGTTTTTATGGTTATAACAAATTTTTAACACTTTAAAACTCATTAATTCAATAGCAATCAAACATTTCTGTACATAATTTTATATCATTCTTTCATTTCACAAAAAAAAAGAGATGTCAATTTGTTGACATCTCTTTTTTTCATATACCGTAAAAGGATTTTTACTCTACAATAACCTTTGTGGTCATCACCTTATTCCCAATCACAAATCGAGCTAAATAAACTCCAGAAGGATAAGTTGATAAATCAATCTCATAGTTTTGTTCTAAAGTTTCACGTGGAGCAAAAGATTGTAATACTTTTCCTGTCACTCCCATGATTTCTAATTGAACAGTAGTTGTTTCTTTTAAGGTCATATTTACCCATACTTTATCCGCCGTTGGATTAGGGAACAATTTGAATGCATCTAAAGATGGAATATTGTTCACAAAATCAGGCAATTTGTAAGGCACTACAATTCCAGTCAATACTTGCTGGCAACCTGTTGTAATATCCGTAACTGTTACATCATAAGAACCTGCCACCAAACCAGTAATGTCATCTGAAGTTGCTCCAGTATTCCACACATATTGGAAGTTTCCTGTTCCGCCTGTTGCTGTAATTTCAATTCCTCCTGCTATAGCTAAAATCTCAGCATGGATAGTATCTACCGTAATTACAATTGGAGTAGCTCCTGCCACTGTTGCCCCTACTGTAGAAGTACAACCATTCGCATCTGTAATTGTTACGGTATGAGTACCTGCTGGAGCATTGGTCAAATCCTGAGTAGTTGCTGAAGTAGACCAATTATAGGTATAATTAGGCGTACCACCTGCTACTGCAATATCAACTGTTCCATCGTTACCATTACAAGCAATACCTGTTCCATTTACATTGGTAGAAAGAGCAGTAGGCTCTGTTACTTGGAAAGTCGTTACATAAGCACAGTTAGATGTAGTACCACTATCGGTAACTGTTACCGTATAAGAACCACCAGCAATCGCTGATAAATCCTCAGTTGTTGCAGTAGTATTCCATAGGTAAGAGTAAGGTCCAGAACCACCTGTTACGGTCAAATTGATCGCACCATCACCCAAACCGCCACAAGAGACATTTGTAATTGCGTGTCCAATATTTGGTGTTGGAGATACGGTAATATCAACGGTATCTGTTCCTACACAACCATTGGCATTAATAACTGTTGCAGAATATTGTCCGCCTACATAAACATCAATAAATGCAGCTTGTGAACCATTTGACCAAGTCAAAGAAGTAGCAGGAGAAACGGTTACTGTTGGAGTAATTGTAGCAGCAGAACCACCACAAACCGTTTGATCTGCTCCTAGATCAATACTAATACCTAAAGTATCAACATCTACTGTTGCAATTGCTCTAGGAGAATTACAACCTTGTACCTCCGCATAATACATTGTTGTTGCACTCAATGCACCTGTACTGAAAGAAGGGCCAATGTGTACCAAATTACCTCCTGTTGGAGCATCGTACCAAAGAATTGTTGCTGGTGCATAACTAGCTGTTGCAGCAACAATCGCTCTACTACTATCACATACAATATTGTCTCCAACCATTGACAAAGCAGCTTGGTTGCTAGGCAAAATAGTTACAGAAACATTAACCGTATCATTAGAAGGATTCATATCTGAACTAGAAGAAACAATAATCTCAAAGTTAAATACTCCACCAGCATCTGTATTGATGGTTCCCATATTGATCTGCGCTGTTGTTGCAGATGCAATCAATGGTTGTGTTGTATTAAAAGTAGCTGTTGCAGCACCTGATACATTCACTGTTATAGGAGCACTAAGCAATGCATTAGAACCCAAGTTAGCAACTTCAACAATTACATCAGCGCTGGTGCTTCCGCAACCACTAGGAGCTACTAAACCTACTGCCATTGCATCATCAGCAATTACAATATGCTCATCTGCTCCAATATCAGGAGCTGTACCCATTGGACGAGTTTCGCCGTCAAAATCTTCTAAAATTGGAATTAACAAACTAGCATCTCCTGCATCAACAGGCAGAGCAGCACTTACATGCAAACCGTTTACAAAACCAGGGTTCCCTGTTACAGAGTTGGCTCCATAACCCGCAGGGTTGGTTTGCCAGTTGGCTAAAGTAGCATAAGTTGGTGTACCAAATCTTACAGCATCACCACTACCTGTTATAGAATAAAGGTTGTAATCCATCGCTGCCATACTTACATTGTCAAACGAAAAGAAACAAGTTCCAGTAGCAGTTTCCATAATGTTGTTACGGAAATCAATGTTCAAGTGATTATCTAAGAAACAAGTACGATTGCCTCCTTTGAAGGTATTGTGAGAAACCTGAATTAAATTCACATCTCTAAGGTATAATGCTTCATCGTTTGATTCTACCATATTGTTGGCAATCAAACCACCTCTACAAGGATCATTAAACCCACCAAATACAGCAATACCATAATCCAAAGCCGTAACTTCATTGCCTAAAATGGTAAAGTTTCCGATGTCAAATAACATCACAGCATCACTACCACCTGCTAGTATATTGTAGATTTTGTTGCCATTAACAACAAAACTATCTTGCTCATCGGCATAAATACCATAGTTTTGAGCATCGTGAATCATGTTTCCAATAATTTGGTTTCCAACATTCATAGAATCACGCTCTCCCCCTTCAAAAATAACAGCAGAAACACCTCCACTAATATCGTTGTTCTTAACCACATTCCAAGTTGAGTTATTTCCTTCTGTTGCAATCCCTGTACTGTTAGAATATCCCGCAGAAGCCAAAACAGCAACTACATTGGTCAAACTAGGTCCAACAGGAACGGTAATATTGTTGTTTTCTACTGTATTATGACTTGCATTATTAATAAACAACACGCCATAAGCAGTATTGGTACCTGTGTTTTCAATGGTAAAGTTTTTGATGGTAAAGTATTCTGCAGCATCCAATACTAACGTTGCCGCTTTATCTACGCCCAATCCATCATGAACTAAAATTGTATTTGTTGCATTCAAACCATCAAAAGTAACCGTATTGGTTGCACTAACACCTGGAATTTTACCAATAGACCAAGGACCAACATAAGTCCCTGCTTGGAATTCCATAGTAACAGGACCATCTACCCCACAACTCATCAAGGCATCCATAGCTTCTTCTACCGTTGGGAAATCAGAAGAAGGGTGTCCTACGCTATAGGTTCCTGACAAACCAGGGCAAAGCATTAAATCTAATGTATCATTTGATAAATCCTCGTCTGTTTGTCCGTTTGGTAGTATCGTCCAAAATTTCATATCTAATGATGAAGCAGGAAGGTTAACATTCGCTAGCAACATCGTAGCTTGGTCACCAGGAGCAATGCTAGTTCCTGTATAAGCAACAGAAGGTTGCGCTACACCAGCAACTTCCCATTCTACCGTAAAAGAATTTAAAGGAGAAATACCAAAGTTAGTTACCTCTACTTCTACAGGTGTAAAACCACCCGTTGTAGGAATAGTAGGCTGAACCAAAGCTGTTACACCAGCGTCATTTGCCGTAGGCTGCTCAATTAATACATCATCGATATACATTATCCAGCCATCTAAGCCGCCATTAGGAATATGAAATGCAACGTAAGCATTTCCAGTAAACGCATATAGATCAACTAAAACCTCTTCATAGCTTGTTTCTGTAGATGTATCTACCAATACTACGTTTGTAAAATCCGCAGGATCATTTCCTGTTGTTGAGACCAAAACTCTAAAATCATTTGGTTCATTGGTAGAATTACAGCGATGTTTAAACCTCAAACGTTCTCCTCCAGTTAATACTAATTCTGGAGAAATTAAATAATCATCATTTTGACCATTATTAAAATCGGTTCTAATTGCAGCACACTCATCGCCTTCAAATGGATTGGTTGTATAATCCATATCCCAAGCATCCGCATCTGCATTTTGGTTTACTACTCTCCAACAATTTTGGGTTGGAGAAGAAGAGTTAAATCCTTCCCAATAAGGAAAAGTTGTAATTGCTAAACATTGAGTAACAAAAGTCGCAGGACCAGCCGCTAAACTAGTATCTCCAGAACTACATATACTATAAACATAGTAGTCATAAGTAGTACTTGGAGTTAGTCCAGATAAGGCATGAGGATTGGTTGCCGTTGTTACTGATGTTCCAGATCCTAGAGCAAAGCCAGTTGGCCCATATTCTATAATCCAATTGGTAGGGCTACCGCCAGCAGCTGTCCATCCAATGTCTGCTGATGTTGCTGTTACACTAGTCGCTGTCAAACTCCCAGAAGGATCACAACCGCCACACTGATGTGTAAAAGCCAATCCAATAGTAGGACTTGGTCCATCAGAATAAACCTGAGCGCCCCCAGTTGAGATTTGATAAGTTACTTCATTATCATAAGAACCAGAATTGTACGTAAACGTAACAATATCAAGGTTATTTGCGTTAAAAGTAACTTGACCAGTAGATCCTGTCGGTAACGTGTAATTGGCAAAGAGTGAACCATTGATGTTCACGTCTATGCTTGCGCCATTCCATCCATCACCAAAGGAATCTTGCAGATCAATCACATAAGTACACTGACTAGAGGCCGAGCAACAAAAACTCACCAATAAAAGTAAACTAAAAATGTATTTCATGATTAAACGTTTTGAATACAACCAATTTATAAATTGATTGAAGGGGTAAAAAGTTGCTGTAATAAAATATAATTAATTGGTTAAAATTTTAAGGTAGTACTACCTTAGTATTTGACATGATTTTTGTGATTGCCCGTAAAAGTACCCGTTTTTTATTTTTAGACCAAATTTAAACCTAACTTTACATGAAGGTAAGATCATGTTTTCATTGATTTCTATTGTTTGGGTTTCTTATTTTCTGTAAATTCGCTATTCATATATATATAAATAGGATTAAACAATAGCTAACAAAATTTAATTTTAGTTTTTTATTCGAAGGTACATTATTATCCTTAACTACTAAGACGACAAAAGCCCTTTGCAAGAAGTTGCAAAGGGCTTTTATTTTTTTAACATTATGACAATACTATTGACGAATCAAGACCGAAATTTCAGCTTTTCGCTCTTGCGAAGCCGCCACGCTATAAATGGAATTAGCAGGGTCTTTATGGTCATCGCTAACCCCTCTTGGAACGGCTGACTCACCCAAGATAGCCTCCTTAATTATCAAGCTTTTATTATCAACATATTGCTTAAATGCTTCTCCTTTATAACGCATCATAAAGCTTCTTAAACTGGCAACTCTTCTACTCGCCAAAGCAACATTGTAACTCTTTTCTGCCTTGGGGCTGGTATAGCCTCTGATATATAATTTTAATTTTGCTCCTTTCTCTAAAACAACCAATAATTTATCAAAAAACTCCTGTGTTCTATTGTATTCGCCTCTAACTTTGTCATCAAAAAATTGCTGCACAATTCCCTGCTCTACAGCAGCTCTTTCAGGGTTAAATTGGTTGGAATATTCTGCTTTATAGTCTTCAATTAAACTTGTATAATAAGCATAACTTTTTTCGTAAGGAGTATTGGTAAATTTAACGGATACATTAGAATCGGGTTCATCATTATGAAAATATAAGCTCAAAGGCAACAAATCATCCAACTCTTTCACCACATCTGTTGTTGGCACCTCCACAATAGTTGTGGGAGTATCTACAGGTACAGTGACCACATCAGGAGGGGTGTCTACAGGTACTTCTACAATATCGGGCGTATCTACAGGTGGTACAACAACAACATCAGGCGTATCTATTTGCACAACATCAGGCGTATCAGGTGGTAGTGTTTTTAAGTAGGCATAATGATAAATATCATTGCAACAAGCCTCTTTAGTCAAAGAACGGGAACCATCTCTATTACTAGCAATATAACCTGTTGTGTCATTTTCATTGATGACAAAATACAAGTCGTTCGCTGCTGAATTAAAAGGAATGCCCAGATTAACAGGTGCACCCCATTCGCCATGAGGTTTTGCTTCGCTGTAGAAAATATCATAGCCTCCCAAGCCCAAATGCCACCTTGAAGCAAAATACAAGCGGTCATTCTTATTATCGTAAAATGGGGTTACCTCAGCATCTTTAGAATTGATTACATTTCCTAAATTATAAGGCTCCGACGCTGCCAAGTCCTCTTTTAGTTCTACCCTCCAAATGTCCATTCCTCCCTGTCCACCAGCTCGATTGGATGAAAAATAGAGCCATTCTGAATTAGAGGTATTGTCCCAAGCTAAGTTAGGGTGTGTAGTCGTAGCAGTGTTAGAATTGATCGGATTGGGCAATCGCTCTGGAGCCGACCATTTTCCATTGTCTAGTTTTTCACTTCTATAAATTTCACAACGTAAACTATCCGTGCGTTTGCCCGAGCAACGGGTAAAATAGACGTATTTGCCATCGTGACTCAAAGCGGAATTGGCAGAATGCTCATAAGGTAAATTTAAATTTTCTACCTCCTTTCCTTTTTCCTTTTCATGATCAGGAGTAGACAGCAACTTAGCAACCAATCTTTTGTGCAGGTCTTTTTCTTTTTTTTCCCCCTTTTCTCGTTTACGATCAAACCTTAAGGAAGAATAATACAATTCACCCTCTATTTCATGAGCTCCAAAATCGGAATACTTGGTATTCACCTGCTCGCTAAGATGGGTTATTTCCAATTCATTTTCGGGAATTGGGCGTTTGACCAATTGCTTGGCAAAATCGCAAGATTTCATTTCTTGCGCTGCTTTTGCTTTATAAAAGTTATCTTTTTTATAACGATCCAAAAAATACTTAAATGCCCGTTTAGCTTCTGAATATTTTGCATTGTGTTTCAAGGTTAGACCGTAATAATACTCCAACATAGGATAACGCCCTTTGTCCTTGCTATCAATTACTTTTTTGTACGCCTCCTCTGCTGCTTGATAGGCATAAGACAAACGACAAGATTCTGCATATTTGTAATAAATGCCTGACGTTTTTTTAGATTTTAATACAATATCATAATAGTGCATGGCATTATAATACTCTTGCTTAGCAAATGCATCATCTGCTGCTTTTTCATAAGCTTTTAAATTTTGTCCTTGTACAGCAACAAATGGCAAAAGAAAAAATACAGTTAGTGCACAACACAGAGCTGTTGTTAAATTTGAGCGATTTTTCATGTAGTTGTTCTCTTAACTTTCTAAGTACACAGTCCTTTAATTAATGTACTAAATTCAATATTTTTTTTATAAAAAATTCTCCCTCACTCGCCTATCTTATCGAATGAGTTATGATTAACCAATCTAAAAAATTGGGCAAGTTTTGACTGTTCCCAAACTAGGTACCTTGCTCCAAATATAAACCACTGATAATTCATAACCACCATTATTTCTAGTAGCTGCCTCAAAACCTGACACGTTAATATCGTAGCTTAATCCAACATGCCAATTTTGATAAGCAAAACCTATGCGAGCAATAATAGCATCATCCCAACGATGCATAATGCCTATCTCGCCAGACGTTTCACGCCCTGGATTGACATTAAAATGATAACGCAACATAGCGCCATAAACAATTTCTTGGTAATCTAATTGTCGCTGAAAGATAACACTTGGCATAATATCAATTCGCTGTGACACCTGAATAGAAGCATTGGCCATTGCATTCCAACGAATTGGCAAACGCACGCCATCTAGTCCCAAAAAGGACATATTGGGCTGCGTTAGATGAAAAACACCACCGCCTAAATTAATCCACATTCTTTGGCTAGATTGATACCTAAAATTGAGCCCTGCATTGATGTCAAAATAGCTGATATTGGTCTTTCCTGCAAATTTTGTCTGATCGTAAGAAAGTAAGTTAGGATCATATACATCTCCATTAAATTGATCGTTAAAGGTCAATTTTTGTAAGTTATAACGTCGGTTATTGTACCCCAATTGAACCCCAGCCCCTATAAAAAAGTTTTTGGTAATGCGCTTGGTATAAGCCATTGATGCCATAATGTTGAGCAAGCTCAATTGACCATCTCCAGCTTGATCATGATTAAAGGTCAAACCAACGCCCCACACATCATTTTCTAACTGATAAGGCAATAAGTGTGCGTCAAAAGTTAACGAAACCGTACGATAGCCAACAGGCACATCAAACCACTGGCTTCTATAGTTGCCCACTAATCGATAATCTCCATTAAACAGTCCAGTATGTGCTGCATTGAGATTAAGTGGCGCATACTCAAATTGAGACCAATGAATATCCTGCCCATACAGCGATTGACTGACTAAGAATGCCAAACAAAATAAATAAATGTTCTTCATCATATTATACTGTTTTAAATACTTTATGCTTTCTTGCTGGTGTAAATAAAAGTATACCCAACATTGAGTTGTTTCACGATTAAAATTTCTAAGCACTATTGAACGGTATAGATTGCTCAACAACAATCTATGGTTGATCCACTGGCTTTGTTGCATCAATTGTCAAAATAATTGATCCACTTTTTCGGATCATGCTTTTGTCCAAGCATTGCGCCTCCATAGAATAGATGTAAATGCCAGCAGCTAAATTTTCGCCCAATTGCATACCATCCCAACCCGTGTCTAACAACTTAATTTTTTCCTCCGAAGCACCTACTAAAGCAGAACTTGACTCAAAAACCTTGGTACCGTTTGTGGTATAAATCAATAATTTTAATTCCTTGATACCTCTTGTTTCCAAGGTTAATGTTCTGGGTTGGTTCTTTTTATTATAAGGTTCTAAATTAGGTGGTACTTTAATATTGTTTTTATTACATTGTCCCTGTACCCCAACAGCCATACTCATCAGTAATGCTGTCAAACATAAATTCATTAAATAGTTCATAGTAAAAGCTTCTTAAAGCTCGTTTTTATCTTAGTAAAGTTATATTTCCTTTCTTTGTAAATTCATTTCCATCCAAACATCTACACTCCATATAATAGCCATAGACATCCGTTGGGCAATCTTTTCCTTTAAAGGTGCCATCCCAACCCATTGATTTAGCATTGGATTGAAAGACCTGTTCTCCCCAGCGATTATAAATAATCAACTTAAGATCTGTAATATTAACACCTTCTACATAAAATACATCATTATGACCGTCATCATCTGGTGTAAATGCATTGGGTACAAAAATATTAGGTTCGCCACACAATCCGTCTGTTACATAAATTGTAATAGAATCCATCGTTGTACACCCCCAAGCATCTGTAATTGTTAGATAATACGTTGTTGTTGCCTCTGGTGTTGCTATAGGATTATAAATTATTGTTGAACTCAATGTTGGATCGCTTGCCCAACTATAACTATACCCTGCTTGCTGAGTAGCTATTAATTGAACATCGGTTCCAATATACATAGTATCTGTACTTGCGCTAATAGAGAGTGGTGGATTGTTTAAAGATACTGCTACTATTGTTTGAGCTGTTGTTGTACAGCCATATTGATTCGTTGCGGTAGCACTATAAGTAGTTGTTGTATAAGGTCCAACAACAATACTATCTGTTCCTTGCCCTGATAAGATATTTCCATTCGGCAACCAATTGTATGTCAAACTATCTCCTATGGTTAAATTAGTTGCGACCAGTGAGGCGGTTCCTGTTGTACAAATAATAGCTGCTGAATCTAACAAAATAGCAACAGGTCGATAAGCAATGTTGATTGAATCTACTTTTTTACAACCTAAAGAATCTTCTACTTGTACATAATAAACGTTCTGATTGTTCACAACGTTGGTTGATAAACTGGCATTCTGCCCTAGAAGGTTGTTAAAATTAGAAGTATTAGACCATTTATATTGAACCATTGCTTGCGAACTACTTGCTGTAAGCATTATAGTTGAATCACAAATTAAGGTATCGCTTGGCACTGTCAGGTTTAGAGGGGGAGCAATATTTACAATCGTTTGAGCTGAATCTATACATCCGTACGAATTGGTTCCGATCACGGTTAAGTTAGTTCCTGTGTTAGGAAATGTCGTTATAGAGTCTGTTCCCTGCCCTGTTAAAATAGCGGTAGCAGGTGTCCATGTATAAGAAAGAGCATCTAAAGCATTTTGGTTGTGCACCACCAATGAAATGGGCTGTGTATCACAACTTATATAAAAGGAATCTAACGTAATGGCTACCCAATACCCATTGACGGTTACTGAATCTACAGCAATACAGCCCAAACTATCTTGTACCCGAACATAGTAAGAAGCCTGTCTCGAATTTAAGGTTCCTAAGAACAAAGAATCTGTATCAATAATCACTTGAAAATCACTTGTTTTTGCCCATTCATAATTATTAAGTTGCGGGCTATTGGCGACAAGGTGAACCGCAGCATCACAAAGAATGGTATCTCCCTGCACCTCAAGTGTCGGTTCAGGATTAACCAATACTTGTATAGAATCCTCTAACCAACAAGTATCTACTATACCTCCCAAATTGGAATAGGCATATACTCTTACTTTATAAGTTGTACTAACACTCGGTAATAAAATAGGATTGGCAACCGTAGAATCCAATAGTCCAAGACTTGGCGACCAAACATAGGTCAAATTAGGCTTGGTCTGAATGGCTAAAGTAAGCGAATCACTGGTGCATGCTGTTAAATTTTGATTGGGGATTTCTAACTCAGGAATCTGAACAGACAATTGCTTGCTAATTTGCCCTGTACAATTGCCCGTTATTTGAACCTGTAAGTTTATGGTATAATTAGAATCGGCGTAATAAGTAGCGATAGGGTTCTGAAGCGTTGAAACTTGTCCGTTGCCCAAGTTCCAATTCCAATTGGTAATCATGCTATCATTAGAAATATCTTGAAATTGAACCATTAAAGAGTCGCCACAGTTAACGGGAACCATCCTAAAATCAACTGGAATATTATTGCCTCGGTAATGAACAAAAACAGAATCCAAACCTTCACAACCAAAATGATCGGTTCCTCTTACATAAAACCAACGGGCATCATTAATATTGGTCACTAAAGGATTTCCAGCCCCAATTATTAAATTAAAATCTCGATCCAAAGACCATTCTATGCTACTAGCTGTTGGGGCATTTACCATCAACTCGATCTGATTTCGACACAGTACGGTATCTTCCATTGCTTCAAAGACAAAAGCATCTACTCCAACCACAACATCGTGTACCATAACACAAGTATCGATCCCATTGGGAGCAGTAACCGTAACCGTATAAGTTGTTGTTGAATTAGGGCTTGCCATTGGGCTTGCAATTAGCGGATTGTTTAAGCCTGTTATGGGAGACCATTGATAACTCAAATTGGTATTTCCGCCAATATTCAATTGGATAGAATCGCCACCACATAGCCCTATACTATCATTGGAATTAATAATGGGCAAATTATAATCTAAAGTATCCACAAAGGTTCCCGTACATCCATTAACACTGGTTGCAGTAAGGCTAACATGATAAGTCCCACTCGTTGTATATTGGCTAAGCCCATGTGTTGTTGCGGTCGTCTTTCCATTCCCAAAATTCCAGCTATATCCCTGTAATTGTAGCCCTGATGGGAATAGGGTGTTGTTGGTAAAAGCGACTTCTAAAGTATCCTCACAAGTATTGAGTTGACTCGCAAAATTAACAGGAATAGGGACATTCCTCCTTAGTACCCTTGCGGTATCTTCTGCTATACAACCATACTGATCTGTTGCTCGTACATACATTGATAAATCATAAGGAGCAGCAGGTAAGCCAATAAAAAAACTAGTAACATTGGACAATGTTATAGGATTAAATAAAGGGCTAAAAGACCAATCTATTTGTGTGGCGTTGGTAATATTAGCTTGTATATTAAATACACCTGCACATGTTATCGTGTCTTTAGGTACTTCTATTAATATTGGTGGTGCTTGGATAACCGTTATATCTTGTATGGCAACACAAGTGTCTATACTACTATACCCTGTTACCGTTACCGTATAAACAAAAGGAGTACTTGGAGGCGTTGCAATAGGCGTTGGTCCCGTATTCGTTGACAAAAAAGCAGCAGGTGACCATTGATAATTCAAGTTAGGATTTCCTCCTGCATTTAAAACAACGGTAGCATCTCCATTGCATAGAACTACTGTAGAATCATTGGTCAAAGAAGCTATATTAAGCACTAAGGTATCGCTAACAACTGCGGTACAGCCATTGGCTAAGGTTACTTGAAGGCTAACAATAGTAGCCTGACTCTGCGTAAAAATTAAAAGCGGATGTTGTTGGGTAGAGGTTTGTCCATCGGAACAAGTCCACAACCAACTAGCAATAGGGCTTACTGCTGTATCCAAGGTCAAATCTGTAAATTGTATTGCCATTGTATCTGAGCAGCCCAACGATTGGTAACTAAAGTTGGGGCTAATCGGTACGGGATTCTGTTGCACCAAAGCAAAAGCTGTTGCAGTACAGCCATAAGCATCTGTTGCTCGTACATAATAACCTGCATAAGGAAAGGTCGCTGGTGTTGCTATATAAGGATTCCCCGTTCCCAAAATAGTATGAAAGCTAGGATCACCCGCCCATTCATAAGACAAAGCAGTGGGACTTGTTGCCGTTAAGCTTGCAGTATTCCCACAGTAAACAGTCAAAGAAGGCACCGTCACATTCACTAGTGGAGGAAAATTAACATGTACTTGCTCAATATTGATGCAGGTATCTAGACCATTGATAGCCGTTATAGTCACGGTGTAGGTAGTTGGTGTAGCGGGTGTTGCGATTGGACTAACCGCAGTGCTATCATTTAAGGTTGCTCCTGGAGACCATTGATATTGAAGGGCTGCATTTCCATTAAGGTTCAACTGAACAGCCGTATTTCCTTGGCAAATCCCAACCGTGTCACTGCTGTTTAACTGAGGTATTAAAATATTAATATAATCCTCTGCTCGCCCAATACAACCATCAACCGTCACAATTTCCATGGCAACCAAATAGCCCCCCGATTGCGCATAAGTATGTACTGGATTTTGTTGGTTGCTACTTGTAAGGTCTCCAAAGTCCCAAAACCAAGTACTAATAGCTCCTCCAGATGTGTCGGTCGTTAAATCTGTAAATTGTACGGTAAAACTAGTATCACAATTTAGAATATCGTATGTCCAATTGGCAACAACAGGTGTATTTCGTTTGTAAACATCTACTGTATCAATAATTGAGCAACCTGCTAGGTCTGTTGCTCGAACAAAGAGCCGAACGACTCCTGTCACAGGAATGCGAATACTATCACCTGTGGTATAGATCGTATTAAAAGTAGGGTCTGTTGTCCACTCTATCAATTGTGCGGTATTACTAAAAGCAACAATACTAATAGAATCTTGACATGTAAAGGTATCTCTAAAAACGTCTAAAGTAATTGAAGGAGGAAAGATGACGGTGATGCTCCTTTCTAGCAAACAGGTATCGACTCCATTAGGAACCGTTACTGTAACCTGATAAGTCGTTGGAACAGTAGGGGACGCAATGGGACTAGCAGCAGTAGCACTACTCAATCCTGTTGCGGGCGACCAAAGATAGGTATGATTGGGATTCCCCCCTGGATTTAAAACTACTGTACTATCCCCCGTACAAATACCTACGGTATCTGCACTAAAGATCATCGGTAAATCTAGGCTTAGGGTATCTGTATAATTAGCCGTACATCCATTCGCAGCCAGAACATCCAATGTAATAATATACGTTCCTGATTGGTCATAAATGGTGGTTGGATAAGGTACCGTATCGGTTAATCCATTTCCAAAATCCCAATTCCAACGCACAATATGGCTAATGGAATCAATCGTCAAATCTGTTACATCCAAGAAAAAAGAATCGGTACAATTTGCTGTTGTAACGTCAAAATTTGCCGTAATAGATTCATATTGTAAATTAATTTCTTGTACAGAAGTATCTGCGCACAATGTCCCTGGATCTGCAATCAGTGTAACGGTATATCTTCCCGTATCGGGATAAATATAAGAAGGGTTAGGATAAGATGAACTGGTATTGGTGGTTGTATCTCCAAAAAACCAAGTAAACCCTGTCCCTAAACTGGTACTGCTATTCTGAAAATTAACCAGTAACGAATTGTCACATTGAATAGAAGGAGCAAAAAAAGCAGAAGATACCAAACGACCACAAACACCAACAACGTATTGGAAATCTCGGCGAGTGGTTGAAATCAAAACACCATTTCTATATTCTTTGGCACAGACTCCTACTACAAAAACACCAATAATATCTGGCGTTCCTGTCAACTCCCCTGTCAGCGAATCAATTCTTAAAGAGTCTGGTCCCCCTAACATATTATCTACACTATAAGGCGGTTGCCAAGTTACAGGATTGTAAGGTGGATTATTCGGGGGCTGTGGTCTAGATTGGCTGGGACTGGCGCCTGTAAATGGAGTACACAATTCATATACAATAGAATCTCCATCAGGATCCAAAGCCGAATGGTCGTATACAATGGGTACTCCTGCACAAATATAGACTGGAGGCCACTCAACAAAACGAGCACTGCTGTTACAAGTCAACAAGGCTTCTTCAGAAATGTAAGACGAATAAGTTGCTCCTGTTGAAGTTGGAGCTACAATATTAACAATATCTTGGTTTCGACAGCAACGTTGATAAACAATCTGATACCCTCCTGCCTGAAAAGGCAATGTTACAGTATCAATATAGGTCGTGGTATGAATACAAACATTGGGCGGTGCAACCAGACAGGGATCGCTAAGGTTTAAATCTAAGGTATCGTTATTTCTTAAGGTCAACCTTAAATCATAAATTAAGGAATCATTGAGATCAAATACACCAACAGAAGCTGGATCGTCGAACCAAGGAACTCCTGTATCACAATCACGAAATACCGTTACCATGATCTCATATTGATCATTCCCCAAACATCGATAATTTATTTCCCCTCCTACCATATGAGTCGCTGACACATTCAGTGGTATACCACTCAAAATAAGCAGATAGACACAAATGATATGGAGGTAATTTTTTTTCATCAATGACTAGGTAAAATTGGGTTGTCTTGTTATTGAAATTGCTTAAGAATAACTTCATTAACTAATTGAGGCAATAACGTTTGAAGATAACATTTTTTCATAAAGATTTATACATTACTAAGTAGTAATTATCTTACATTCCTATTCAAGTTGTTCAAAATATAACTTAATTCAGTATAATTATGATTTCATCCTAAAAAACAGCAAAACGCCAAGGTGTAATTGTTCACTATATCTTTTCCCTCTCTGTAATGCTCCAAAAGTTAGCCCCTACTATCTCAATAAGGTAATACTGCCTTTTAACTGCAACTCTCCTCCCTGTTTACAGGTACATCTCATGTAATAACCATAGGCATCGGGAGCCAATTCTTTTCCTTTAAATGTTCCATCCCAACCTCTATTTTGATCGTTGGTTTCAAACACCTTCTGCCCCCAACGGTTAAAAATAACCATGGTCATGCTTTCTATATTATTCCCATTCACCATCAAGACATCATTATGACCATCTCCATCAGGCGAAAAAGCAGAAGGAATAAAAACAAGTGGGCCATCGCAAATAGGCTGTCGTATAATAACTGTTACAGAATCATTATTTTGGCAACCATATTCATTTTCTACCGTCAAATAATAAGTCGTAGTGACTCTTGGTCTAGCAACTGGATCATAAACATCATAGGCACTCAAGGTCGTATCGGGCGTCCAAAAGTAATTATAGTTTAAGTCATCGGTGGCACTTAGATCAGCCGTTTGTCCTACAAAAATACTATCTGGCGATACCGTTACTGCTAAAGTTGGGGTAGGATATTGGATGGTTCCTGTTGCTTGCGTGGTATCTTTACAACCAAAAGCATTGGTTCCGATTATTGTAAATGTTGTATTAGAAGGGATCGTAACCCTCGTACTGTCCGTTCCTTGCCCCGAAAGGATCAAATGAGAAGGTTCCCAATCATAAGTTGTAAAATTACTATAACCTTCGTAAAGATTGGTAGCAACCAGCAAAGCAGTATCCCTAGCGCAAAAAACCTGTGCATTGGTCGCCGTTATCTCCAACCCTTTTAATTCTACATGAATATGTTGCTCTACGGTATCGGGGCACAATAACCCTGCATCGGCAATCAAACGAATGGTATAGACTCCTGTATCTGGAAAGGTGTACGTTGGATTCTCTTGTGTTGAAGTTCCTAGATTATCAAACCTCCAAGCATAGGCTGTTGTTCCTGTATTAACAAAAGATGTATTTTGAAAAGGCACTTCCAAATTTAAACTACAATCTAAATCAATAGAATCAAAAGCAGCTTCTACTATGCGAACATCTACAGTAGTAAACGTAGAGTCTGAACAGCCCCAATTATTCGTTGCCACCACTTCCAACTGAAGGCTATTCATAGGAACCAATAAAATACTATCCGTCCCTTGCCCTGATACAATAGAAGCTGTAGGCTCCCATAAATATTGGGTTGTATTAGAATAAGCATCCAATTGATCTATGGCTCTAAATCCAACGGTATCGCCTTGGCAAACTGTTATAGGAAGAAGGTTTTGTAAAACCAAGCCGTCCAACTTTAAATCAATCGTCTGCACCAAGGTATCTGGACAAATATTGCCCAATCCTGCCACCAAGCTTATTGTATATATTCCTGTATCTGGAAAGGTAAAACTTGGGTCAATTCCAGTAGAAGTTCCCAAACCATCAAAGTCCCATTCATATAGATTGTTTTGAGGATTTGTTGTTGATCTATTTCTAAAATCAACCGTTAGTGATGTATTACAAAGGACGGTATCCAGTTCAAAGTTAGCATGAACAATCAACACATTTAAATCTGCTGTAGTCGTATCCGAACAGCCATGATTATTGGTTGCAACAACCGCAAGATTGGAATTAGAAGTAGCCATTACCAACACACTATCCGTTCCCTGCCCATCTAGTATTGTTGCTGTACTATTCCATGTATATTGTATTGAACTCGAATAGGCTGCTAACAAATCCGTGACCCTAAACCAAGTAGAATCCCCTTCACAAATGGTCTGACTGGGCATTATTTGCAAATCAATTCCCTCCAAAGGCAGATAAACATCCATAGACATCGTATCCGTACATTGTCCTGTTTGACCTGCTATTAAGGTTACGGTATAAGCTCCTGTATCTGGAAAAGTATAGGTAGGATTTACCCCTACAGAAGTTCCTAACCCTCCAAAATCCCAGTGATAGTTAACCCCTGCTAGGTTCGTGGTACTTGTATTAACAAAAGGTATCACCAAAGAAGTGTTACAAGGCAGTTCCAAAGAATCGAACGAGGCTTCTACAACATCAACCTGTATAGTAGTAGATGTTGTATCTGAGCAACCATAATTATTCGTTGCCAAAACAGAAACTGTTGACGAATTGGGATTGGGATCAACTAAAATACTATCGGTTCCCTGCCCTGTCAAAAGGTTTCCATTACTGACTGTCCAAGTATATTGTGTTGTACTTGAATAAGCATCGTGGCGATCAATTGCTTTGAGGTTCGCTAATCCATCATTACAAATTGTCTGAGGGGCTATAGCTTGTAAATCCACTCCTTGTAATACAACTTGCACCGTAGAACTAATCGTATCCACACAAACATTTCCAACGCCCGCAATTAAAGTGACGGTATAAATTCCTGTATCTGGAAAACTATGCGTTGGGTTCACTCCTGTGGAAGTTCCTAACCCTCCAAAATCCCAGTGGTAATTAATCCCCAATAAATTGGTATTGGTCGCATTCTGAAAATCAACGTCAAAAGTAGTATTGCAAGGGTCCAGCAGAGGGGTAAATCCCGCTTGAATATTCGTCACATCAATTATAGTAGAAATGGTATCTGAACAACCATAATTATTGGTCGCTATTAGCGAAACTGTTGTTGTTTGATTGGGCATCAAAAAAATGCTATCGGTTCCTTGCCCTGCTAAAATTGGGCTTCCTGTACTAGTCCAAACATACTGTGTAGAACTAGAGTAGACATCTAATAAATCAACTGCTTTTAGATGTATAGAATCACTAGTACACCCCGATATAGGCGCTATCGCCTGCAAATCGATGCCTTCCAAAGGCAAATAAAGTGCTAACGTTGCGGTATCTTGACATAAGCCTGCAAGCCCTGGAATGGATGTAGTGCCAGCAATAAGTTGAATCGTATACCACCCCGTATCGGGGAAGGTATAAGTAGGGTTAATAGCCGTTGAAGTTCCTAAGGTATCAAAAACCCAGCGATAATTATTATTGGTCGGATTGGTTATTGAAGTATTTTGAAAAGGAACAATCAACGAAGTATTACAACGAACAGAAACTGTATCAAAAGAAGCTTGTACTGTTGTTACATTTAGCATCGTCTGCAAAGAATCTGCACATCCGTAGCTATTTTCTATATAAACCTTTATGGTCGCATCTTGTTGCCCAATTATTAAGACACTATCGGTGCCTTGCCCTGCTGCAATCATAGCATTCGGAGTCCAGTTATAAATAGTAGCCCCTGAATAATCTTTGAAGCTATTTTCTACCTTCAGCCACAATGAATCACCTCCGCAAAGAGGAAACAATGGGTTTAAAGGCGTTAAATCCAAACCGCTCAATTCTAAATCAACATGTACATAAAATGTATCGGCACAGGTAGTAGCAGTCGGGCCTACTAATAAAACAACATCATATTTCCCAGTATCTGGAAAGGTAAAGGATGGGTGAATAGCGGTAGATGTCCCTAAGCCGTCAAAATCCCACCTATAATCGGTTAAAGCTGGATTGGAAGAAAAAGGGTTTTGAAAATCTACCGTCAAAGAAGTATTACAAATGGGACGAAGTGTATCGTAAGTTACATTTTTGTTAAGTGTCGTAATGGTTGTAATAGCAGAGTTTTGGCAACTGTGACTATTGACCCCACTGACAAAAACCGTCAAATTGTTACTGGCAACAATCGTAACACTATCGCTTCCTTGACCACTTATAATTTGATTGGCAGGTCCCCAAGAGTAAGTTGATGGCCCTGTAATACTAGCATACTGATCCACAACACCAATCTTAACGGTATCGCCTGCACAGACCAATTGAGGCGGAGAAATGGATAAATCAATGGTTCTAATTTGTACATCTATTGTTCCAACAGTCGTATCTGCACAAGGTGTACCTGCCCCTGCAATTAGCGTTATGGTATAAATCCCTTGATTGGGAAAGGTAAAGATAGGGTTGGCAGCGGTAGAGGTTCCAAGGCCGTTAAAATCCCAAAAATATCCCCCAACATTTAGCGTACTGGTATTAAAAAATTGATATTCTAAATCGTCACAATTATGAAAACTTTGATCGAATTGAGCAACGGAAGCAGGTTGACACGCTCCTACTTTATATTGAAAATCTCGTATGGTTGTGGATAATAAAACGCCATTTCTATATTCTTTGGCACAAACTCCTACCAAAAATACACCATTAATATAGGGCGTTCCTGTTAAAATGCCTGTGGAAGCGTCAATTTTTAGTGAATCTGTTGTGCCTAACATTGCAGAAACACTGAATGGAGTATTAAAAATAACAGGACTGTAAGGGGGGGGTGAATTGGAAGTAGCAGCTGCTGGGGAAGCTCCCGAATAAGGATAACAAAGTTCATAAACAATAGAATCTCCATCCAAATCAACAACAGAATGATCAAAGACAAGTGGCTCTCCTTGACACAAGTATATATTGGGCAAATCCCTAAAAACAGGGCTGCTATTGCAAGACAATAGCGCTGTCTCTGTGATTTCAATAAAGTAAGTTGCTCCTGTTTGCCCAGGACCTAAAATATTTACAATGGTATTGTTACGGCAACAACGTTGATAAGAAATAACATAGCCTTGCGCTATAACGGGAAGGGTTACGGTATCTATATAAATAGCTTGCATTATACAAGCAGAAGGAGGAGCAACCAAACAAGAATCTGCTAATGTAGCATTAAGCATAGATTCGTTTTTGAGCGGAACATTTAGCGTCTGCACAGCAACATTGTTTCCATCATAAATCCCAATTATAGCGGGATCATCAAATAGTACGACACTTGTTTCACAATCTCGATAAACCGTCAATGTGATTTCATATTGCGAACCTCCTAAACAACGATAATTCATCTCCCCTCCCACAATATGGGTAGCAGATAGATTCTGAATGAACACAAACATTAAAATCAAGCAACTTAGGGTGTAATAGTAGTTCTTTTTCATAGTATATGTGTAAATATCTATCTACTTAATACTGAACACAGCACTTCGTTTATAAATATTTATAGCTCTATCAGAATAAACAACTACAAAAAAATTATTTCCTCTAAAATTCTATTGGGGATTAATTTTACGAATCAACCCATTGCTTGTCTTTTGCTCTATTTTCTTGTACTATTATTCTGGATTAAATAATTGGAGTTTTATTTATAATACTTCGTGGCTTTTTTAGTTTTTCTATTACACTACGACAACAGGGGGATTAGCTAAAAATGTATTTTTCCTATTGCAACAGGATCTAATACATTTATGTTTTTTATAACGTAAAGAAACCCTAGAAATCAACACAACCTACCATTTTTTTTCAGGGAGCGCAAGAACAATAAATAGGACTTATCAGAATAAAGTGGGTAATTAGCATTCATCAAACCCTGTTTAAGTCAGGCTTTTATTTATTTTTTTATCACTAAAAATCAGGCATTTTCACTAATTCAAAGGTGTAATAAAAACTACATATACCTTCTCAATTCGTCCTTCAACAACTTAATTTCACTATTTATTGCTTCCAGTTCAGACTCCTTGCTGTCCACCTCTAGCCTTAGGCTCTTGATACTTTTGAGCAAACGTTTAAAGCTCTTATCCATCAATTGAGAATCAATTCTAGTTTTTTGGCGCATATTGTCAACAGATCCCTTTACCAAGTCGTCAATTCTAATTTTATATTGGCTGGTATCTCCTAATAAGACCGCATGCTTTTTGTCATAACTATCCTTTATCTCTTGCAAGCTATTTTTTAGTTGCTGTTCTAATTGTTGCAATTCTGCCCAAATAGATTTAGCATCTATTCTTGAGTTTTCAGTTCCCTGATCGTTGGACAAAAAAGCCATTTTCTGATGAATCGTTTTGCCTTTAATGGTAGAATAGACAGGATGCTCCTCTAATTGTTGTTGAGAACTTTTGCGCAATTTTTTGATAACATTCGCCTCCTCAATCATCAATGCCTTAGCCTTTTCATCCTGCACTTGAATGGCTCTTTTTTCTGCTTTTAATTGATTTGATATTTCTTGATTGGACTCAACTATCTTTTGATTATTTTTTTTGAAAAATTCTTTTTCCTTAGTTGTTTTTATTTGAGACCAAACAATCAATTCATTTTTAATTTCTCTTAATCGCTGTTTGGTTTTTGTTCGTTGATTATAAAGCGTGTATTGCAGCTCTTCTAAGCTTTTTCGCTTTTGGGCATCGGTAAAAGAGAAGCTACCAATCCAATTTTTTCGAACGGCCTGTGTTTTATCTTTTGCCATCCCTGTAAACTGCCGAAAAGTAGCAATCAAAAAAGGACTAATTGCGAATAAAAAAAGTAAACCAAAGCCCCCAATTTGAATAATTAAACTTGGTAAGAACGTAATAACCATCCAAATCGAATCCAATGCAAAGACAACATCGCCAAAAGGAGCCCCACCCACAATAGTTGCGACAATAAATAAGGTCATAACCACCATAATAACCATCCCTGCATAACGAGCAACCTTCCAAATAGCAGTAGCAGCTTGTTTATAATAAGTCATTGCTTCTTGCAACAAAGCTTGGGTGGTATAATGAGTGGGCAATGTTGCTTTTTTATTGCTCTTTTCTTTCGGCAATTGCAAATTCTGTTCTCGTAGCGCCTTTTCCAAAGCCAAAACATACCAATTTTTATCATTGATTTCTTCGAGTTTGAGTGCTTTGGAAGGCAACGGTCGATTCGTTAGCAATAAAGGATTATTAAGCAATGCCTGCCCCCATTCTTCTGCTGAAGGGCGCTTTTCAGGGTTTTCATAACCATCTACAAAGGTTTTTAAGAATAACCTACGCAGTTGTCCATCCAGTTTTCCAAAAGCTCGATGCGGAGGAGGAACTACTACAAATTGATTGACCAAATCAGGATGATGAACAAAAAGCCCATGTTTGATTTTATCGCCCAATGCATTGATGTTATTGTAAGGCGCCTTAGCAGTAGCAGCATAGGGATGCACCCCAAATAACATTCGATAATAAATAACCGCTAAACTAAAATTATCCCAAGAGGTATTAATCAAAACCTTGCCTGGCTGAATGCCTGCATAATATTCATTGGGTGTGTATTCAGGAGTCGCTACTGTGGCAGGAAACAACGTTGCTCCATCCTTTATAACCTCTATCGAATCGGTATCAACAATAGCAACCACACCATTGCTTTTAATTAGGATATTATCTGGTTTCAAATCAACCAGTACATATTTTCCTGTGGCATGGATGGTACGCAAGGCTGCTGCTAAGTTGTAACAAACCTTTAGTCTCAACCGCAATGCTTCGTTTCCCCCTAGTTTAAATCGATTCCACTCTTTACCAAGATACTTTGGCAATTTGGGTGAAGTCAAAATTTCTAACTTTTCACCTGTTGCCTTAGGCATTAAAAACCCAACAAACTCATCTTTAGCATTGTGTAAAATATGCTTAACCCAAACAATAGGATGCTCCGTAGGACTCCCCTCAAAACTAGGAGGGTTCTTGAGTAAATAATTGATCTTTGCCTCCTTTTCAGCATCACGTTTAGAAGGATGAAAAATTTTTGCAACAGTATTCTTAAGCTCCGCAGGAGCCAATACCTCAAACAATTCGCCCTCTCCCCCTGAAGCAAAGGGAGTATCATGAATTACAATAGCTTGATTGATTGCTTTTATGTAGAATTGTTTTGGCACGTTCTAAAACTGAGAATTAGCGTATTTTGAATTGGGGTTAATCGGACAAACAGCCTTAAGGTCTGTTATAGTTCTTTGGGAACAGCAACACCAAGAATCATTGTTTTGTCATCCGTTTCGTGTTTAAACTGCTTGCTTCCCTCGGTCAAAAAGCTTCCCCAAATCTGATTGATTTCCTCCTGAGGTTTATTTTCTTTTTTTAGCTGAAGCATACCTCTTAGATTCGGCTCAAAAAACTTGTTGTACGGTCGATTAGGATCGTGATATTTTTCATTTTCTTCATCCCAAACGTTTACCTCAAAAGACCCATTTTCGCAACCATCACTCAACAAAGCAAAAGCACGAATATCTCCTTTGACAATCCCCGATTGAATATAGAGATCAACGCCCTCTGTCGTCCAGATGTTAGAAGTAATAAATACCGTTTCATTTACCTCACTCCCACGAAAAGGCTCTATTAAAGCCTCCCATTTTCCTTCTTCAACAGAATAAGCAGCACGTCCATCACCAATATGCGTTGTCAAAATACCAAAAGGAGCGTATAAAATCGCCAAAACCGTACAGGCTAAATCTGGAATTTTATGTTCTTTGGCGGTTGCAAATTGTTCTAATCGTTGTCGAACAATCTGAAGTGCCTTAAGCGCTTCTGTTCGCCACACTTCCTCCGTTGGCAAGCGATCTGCGGTTTTCCACTCTTCTCGTTTTACAATTTCCTCTAAACAATGTGCCATATTGCGAGCCACAAAATCAGAACCTATATCAGAATGTGCCGCCGAACCTGCTCCATCCGCCACTACTGCCACTCCCCAAGTATCGTTAATTCTTTGGTGAGCGCAACTATCTTGGCAAGGTAGATTCATTAAAATATGACCATTACCAATAACAGAAGCATAAGCTACTATCCAATTAGAGTTATTTTTATCACTAGACATTTTATCAGTTTAATATTCAACAGTTATATACAGAACAAAACAGGTAAAGGCTACTTATAAAGTACGGTTTAAGCTAAAACCTATATTCCAATCTTAGATCCTAGACCGCTTTGCTTTTAGATGTTAGCCCCTATAACTGCTTAGTAGGGTCTAACATCTAAAAATATGAATGTAATGATCGAGCAGGCTTGATCTAATACATCAACGGCATAGGTAAATCTAAAATCTTAAAATAGCTCAACTAAACCCTTACTTTATTTAATTCCAATTGTTTTGTCCTGTACACAGATTCAACAGTTTAATGCAGGATTTTCTACACTAATTTTCGAACTAATTAAGTCCTCGTAGTTTTGTATCCTTCTACATTTTCCTGCATAGCTTAAAAACCAAAAGGATAATGAGGCAACATTGCTCCACTATCCAATTATTATCCTTGCTTAAGTTTACCTTAAAATTTCATTTGTGCCCAATCGCTAACAGGAGGAAGTTCTATACTATCCCCTTCTTTAGATTTGGTAATGATTCCAATACTATTGCTTAGCCATTTGAAAAATTCTGCAAATTTGTACCCTGACAATGGAATTGCAGGAGCAGAATTAGGGCAAATTTCATTCAAAACATGCTGATTAAATCCTTTGACACCCAAGCCCCAAAATGTAAATTTCTTAGCATCTACAGCAGATTGAATCTCTGAAGAAAGTCCATTTACATCTTGATCTCGATCTGGCTCTCCATCCGTAATTAATACAATAATTGGACGATAATAAGGTTGTCCTGTTTCTTTATACCATTGTTTACGTTGCTCTGTCTTTCGCATCGCTTCTCGCACAGCATCCACCAAACGAGTTGTTCCTGCTACGGTCAACGTAGGCATGTCAAAATTATCAATCAGTGCTGGGTCTTGAATTGTTTTGATACTACTACCAAAGGTCACAATACCAACCTCTAAACGGTTAGCAGCAATTAAATCCTCTTCTATTGCAGCATAAAATTCTTGTAACCCACGATTCAATTCTCTAATAGCAGCGCCACTCATAGATCCAGAAGTATCTAAAACTAGTGTACACAAGCATTTTTGCTCATAATTATCAGGGGTTTCTCCATGGAAGTAACTCATTCTTATTTAATTTTCTTAGCCAACAGTCAAATATATACAAATCAATAATTGAAATACTATTTTTTATAACAGTACTTACACTATTATAAATAGTAATACTACCCAAAAAGTTCCTTCTAAAAGAAACCATAGGTATATAACAAATATACAATATTCATCAAGGAATCAAAATATGCGCTGCTTCTTGTTTAAGAATAGTGGACGGATTTTTATTTTTCTTAACAAAACCTAGTTCAAAAGATTGTATTGCCTGCTTTCCAAAATAAAAATACGATTCTTAAAGAACAGTTAAAAATCCCCTATAAATAAACCAATTATATATTTTTTACTATTTTCTTGACCACACAAATACTTCATTCCAAACCATTCCCACAATTGCCCTATTCAGCAAATCCAATTTCAGTTGCATTTATTTTTTCACCTTCAAAATAAAAATATGCATTCCCATTATTTAGTCCTACTTATTTGTACAGCATTTCTAATAGGCTGTGAAAATGCAACGCCCCCCCAACAAACTACTCCTAAACTCAACAAAACCGTTTCTAGCCAACCCAATAGCCTCGATGAATATCCTTATATGGAGCATCTAATAGCCCCTGCGCAACTTTTATCTTGGCAAGAAGATCCTCAAATTGAGGTTATCCTGATTGACGTTCGCAAAAAGGAAGCTTATCAAAAGGGGCATTTAAGAGGTGCTCATCACCTATGGCGACCAGATATACGCAGTACTGCATTTCCGTTCGGAGGAATGATGTTAGAAAAAGAAGCGCTTGCCAAAATTATGGGTGCTTTAGGAGCAACTGCCAAAAGTAAAATTGTATTGTACGATGCAAAAGGGAATCCTGATGCTGCTCGCCTCTGGTGGATGTTGTCTGTCTATGGCCATTCCAATACTTATTTGCTCAATGGAGGGCTTCTTAATAGCCCCAAGGGATGGATTAGCCAAGCACCAACGCCAAAAAAAGCAGCAAAGTTTACCTTTGCAGATAAAAAACGCCCAGAATTGGAAGCCAATCAGGCAGAAGTCTTGGCTGCAATAGACAATGACGATGTTTTCTTATTAGATTGCCGATCCTTAGATGAGTTTACAGGCAAAACCATCAAAGATGGAGCTTTTAGGGCAGGGCATATTCCTAGTGCTGTACATTTGGAATATTCTGAAGCAATTGCTTATGAACACTCTTGTATTTTCAGAACGCTCAAAGAGCTAACGATTCGATTCAAAAAGATTCCTAAAGACAAAAAAATTATTGTCTACTGCCAATCTGGTGTGCGCTCTGCACATACTACTTTTGTTCTTCGCGAACTTCTTGGCTATTCTGATGTTGCTAATTATGACGGCTCTTGGATAGAATGGAGTTATCATAAAAATTTGCCTATTTCTGTAGGTTTATAAATAATATAGGTTCTATAGCCGATGATTTTTGTAAAAATTAAAATTGGGGCAGCTTTTATCTATTTTTAGATCGCTGTGCTCTTAGGTGCTGTGTTAAAAACAAAACGGTCTAAAATCTAAGATCGAAACATAGTTTTAGCTTAAACAGTACTTTATAAGTAGCCTTTACCTGTTTAGCTACTAGCTCACTTCGTTCCTCGTGAGCGTTTCGTTTTATAGTTTGTCCTGTACGCAGTTAAAATTTACAAATTAATTGATTACCTTCTCCAACCGTTTGCTATTTCCTTGATTTAACAAAATTAACATGAGTGATTATTTAAAAATTCTAACCGATACCTATTCTAGTTATTACCATTTTTTGGTCGATGAAATCACGCTAAGTTATACGTACAAGCCACTTTGGCAAAATTACTTTTATCTACTAATTTTGATCTCTGTGGTTTTCTTTTTGTTGGAAATAGCAAGTCCTTGGCGCAAGAACCAAGCTAAATTTCGCAAAGATTTTTGGTTGGATGCTTTTTACATGTTTTTTAATTTTTTCATTTTTTCACTCATTATTTTTCAAGCCGCATCTAATGTAGTTGTCAATCTATTTACAGATGCTTTAGCCTTGGTTGGTATCCACAACTTAGTCGCCATAAAAGTACAAGCCATGCCCATCTGGGTGCATCTTCTTTTAGGTTTTATTGTTCGAGATTTTGTACAATGGTGGGTGCATCGTCTTTTACATAGTAGTTCTTTTCTTTGGGAATTCCACAAAGTACACCACTCTGTAGAAGAAATGGGATTTGCCGCACATTTACGCTATCATTGGATGGAAAATGTCGTGTATAAAAGCATAGAATACTTGCCACTGGCTCTAATTGGAATTGGGCTGAACGACTTCTTTATCATTCATATTTTTACGCTAATCGTTGGTCATTATAACCATGCTAATGCTAAATTCCCCGAATGGGTCAAAGGACTTGGCTTCGGAACTTTAATTGGTTTATTTATCGCTTTTGTTGCTGTTGAAGCTTCTGGAATTGGAGGATTAGCCATTGTTGGTATTTCTGCCTTGGTTGGTTTGGCCATTAGCCCAATTATTAAATATATTTTTAACAGTCCAGAAATGCACATCTGGCACCATTCTTACGAACTTCCGAGCGACAAACCCAATGGGATTAACTTTGGAATTACCCTCAGTTGTTGGGACTATATCTTTGGCACCAACCACATCCCCCATTCAGGGCGTGATATTCGTCTAGGATTTCCTGGTTTAGAGGAGTTTCCACATGATTTTGGTGGGCAATTAATTCATGGTTGGAATGGTAAGGAAACAAACCAAGAAGCTCCGTAATTTTGCGTACTTGCGTTTTTATCTAATAATTTTTCTTTTTCACACAAAAATTATTTCTAAGAACTCTAAAAACAAATTGTTTGTTTTTCTCAATAGAACGGAATATCTTTGTTAAAATTATGACCCATGAGATGGGATAGTGCTTACAAATAATATTGAGTTCAATAAGCCTATTAAAAGGAAAACAAGATTAGTTATATGATGAAAATAGTTTCATTTTTTGCAGGTGCAGGGGGATTAGATTTAGGTTTCGAAAAAGCTGGATTTGATGTAATTTGGGCTAATGAGTACGATAAGGACATCTGGGAAACTTATGAAAAAAATCATTTAAATACTATTCTAGATAGAAGGAGTATTACAAAGGTGGAGGCCGATGAGGTGCCCGAATGTGATGGCATTATTGGTGGTCCTCCTTGCCAAAGTTGGAGTGAAGCAGGAGCCTTAAGAGGCTTGGAAGATAAAAGAGGACAATTGTTTTTTGATTTCATTCGAATTCTCGAAGCCAAGCAACCTAAGTTTTTTTTAGCAGAAAATGTTAGTGGCATGTTATTGCCTAGACACAGCCAAGCCTTAGAAAACATCAAAAAGATGTTCAAAAACGCAGGCTTAGGTTATGAGCTATCTTTTAAATTGCTCAATGCAAGCGACTACAATGTCCCACAAGATCGAAAAAGGGTTTTCTTTATTGGCATCCGAAAAGATTTAAATTTTACGTTTAAATTTCCAGACCTTTCCTTTCCTAAAATATCACTCAAAGCTGCTATTGGGGATTTGCAAGATAATGTACTCCCCGCCTTAGAAATGAACCATACCAATGGTGAGCGCTGTAAATTTCCTAATCATGAATATATGATTGGGGGCTTTTCCTCCATGTATATGTCTAGAAATAGAGTTCGAACATGGGACGAGCAGTCGTTTACGATTCAAGCAGGAGGAAGACATGCGCCCATTCACCCGCAGGCTCCAAAAATGAAACTGGTAGAAAAAAATGTACGCATCTTTGTTCCTGAAAAAAAGGACTTGTACAGAAGGTTAAGTGTGCGAGAATGTGCGAGAATTCAAACCTTCCCTGACAATTTTATTTTTCATTACAAAAAGATTGCAGCTGGGTACAAAATGATTGGGAATGCTGTCCCTGTCAATTTAGCCAAATTTCTAGCCGAAAATATAAAACAACAATTGGAAGCGAATGCGGTAACTCATGCCACTTCTTTACAAGGTCTTTCTTCAAAATAATACCAGTCAATGAGTAATCTATTAGAAGCCATTTACAATATTTCTAATTTGATTGATCTAACGGTTCAAGATATTACCTTTGGAAACAATCGAGCCAATAATGTTGGAGAGGGCTTAGAAACTTTTGTCAAAGATGCTTTTGCGAATACCTTTTCAGAAGAAGACAAAGCCAAAAGACTTGAGGCTTATGCAGCCGTCTATTCTTATCAAGGAAGCAAGCGCAATCCTCCTGATTTAATGTTGCGAGGAGGGGATGCAATAGAGGTCAAGAAAACGGAAAGTTTGACCACTGAGCTTCAATTAAATAGTTCTCCTCCTAAAGCTAAACTATTTGCTAACAGTTCTTTAATTACAGAACATTGCAAAAAATGTGAAGATTGGGCGGTCAAAGATTTTATTTATGTAATTGGGCATCTTCCAAAAAAATCCAAAAATAAGCTCTCCTCGCTCTGGTTTATTGATGGTAGTCTTTATGCTGCGGATGAAACAGTTTATACTGCTCTAAAAGAAAACCTTACCACCAATATTGAAGCTATTCCTAACGTTGACTTTTCTCCAACCAATGAAATTGGACGTGTTAATGGGGTTGATCCCCTCAAAATAACCAATCTTAGGATTAGAGGTATGTGGTTGCTGCATTCTCCTTATAAGGTTTTTGATTATGTACATGGGTATTCTCCCGAAGAAAAGTTTCAGTGTATTGCCTTAATTCCTAGTGAAAAATACGATTCTTTTCCCCAAGAAAGTCGAACCAAAGTGGAAACTAGCGAAAAAATTAAATTAACGACGGTCAAAGTGCAGAACCCCAACAATCCCGTTCATCTAATGGATTGCAAGTTGATAAAATATACGATTGGCTCAACAGTCTAAATGCTATAAAACTACTATGATAAAAACGCCCCTATTATTGTTCTTTTTGCTGTTGTCTATTAGCAGCAATGCACAAGATATAGAACTCAAAGAGTTGGATATTAATACAGATGGATATACCTTATTGGATTTTGGTAGCATTAAAACAAAAAAAGGCGCTAAAAAAGAATTAACCTTAACCAATACAGGTTCCAAAAAACTAATGATCACCAAAATCGAAGAAGGTTGCCACTGCACTTCTGTCCGAATAAAAAAGAAAACGCTCGCTCCTAACCAAAGCACCAAAATACGTTTAAAATGGAAACCGATTGATGACAGCGAATTCCATTCTAGTATTATGATACACAGCAATGCTCAAAATTATCCCGAATTGTGGATACAAATCGAAGGAAATGTCCAAAGTACTTTCTAAATAAAACTGCTCATTCCAATCTAAAATAACTATATTTGTCCTCGAATTATTCAATTGATTAGAACATGAAATTTACAGGAACTGAAAACTATATTGCCGCAGAAGACCTCCAACTGGCGGTTAATGCCTCCATTGCCATGGAAAAACCTTTGTTAATCAAAGGAGAACCAGGAACGGGTAAAACGTTATTGGCGCATGAAATTGCAAAAGCACTTCAAAAGCCGCTTTTTACTTGGCATATCAAATCAACAACAAAAGCACAACAAGGCTTGTACGATTATGATGCTGTTTCTCGGTTACGAGATTCTCAATTGGGAGATGCAAAAGTCCACGATATTGCCAACTATATTATAAAAGGAAAACTATGGGAAGCGTTTGAAGCAGATGAGCGAGTGGTTTTATTAATTGATGAAATTGACAAAGCTGATATCGAATTTCCCAATGATTTATTGTTGGAATTGGACAAAATGGAATTTTTCTGTTATGAACTGAATAAAACCATCAAAGCCAAACATCGCCCAATTGTAATTATTTCCTCCAACAACGAAAAGGAACTTCCTGATGCCTTTTTGAGACGTTGTTTTTTCCATTATATTTCTTTCCCTGATCGAAATACACTGCTGCAAATCGTTGATGTTCACTATCCTAATCTTGAAAAAGATTTGATTGCTGAAGCCATTGAACAATTTACCCAAATTAGAGCCATTAGAGGCCTCAAAAAAAAGCCCTCTACGAGTGAATTATTGGATTGGATCAAGTTGTTGATGGTGGGTAAAATTAATGCAGAAGGGCTTCGCTCAGCACAAGAACAAGGAAAAATTCCATTAATTGGAGCCATTATCAAAAACGAACAAGATTTAGCATTACTCAACCATTTGCAAAAAGCCTAGCATGTTTTTAGATTTTTTCTTATTACTAAAAAATCAAGGCCTCCCTGTTAGTTTGGTGGAGTATTTGTCTTTGCTTGAAGCATTAAATAAGCGTGTGATTCAAAAAAGCGTGAATGAATTCTATTATTTGTGCCGAATCTCACTGATTAAAAACGAAAAGCATTTAGATGATTTTGATCGTCTATTTGGATTGTATTTTAAAGGCATTGAAACTATTTCAGATGAAACCTTATTTGAAATCCCAGAAGACTGGCTTAGCCAAAACGGCGAACGTTTATTCTCACCCGAAGAGATGGAAAAAGTTAAAGCCATGGGTGGGCTCCAAAAACTCCTTGAACGTATCCAAGAGCTCTTTAGAGAACAAAACGAACGTCATCAAGGAGGCAATAAATGGATAGGAACTGGAGGAACGTCTCCCTTTGGTGCTTATGGCTACAACCCTGAGGGGATACGAATCGGACAACATGAATCTAGGCATCGTCGTGCGATAAAGGTTTGGGATAAACGGGACTTTGAAAATCTAAAAGATGATGTAGAGCTTGAAACTCGTAACATTAAGCTAGCACTCAAACGCCTACGCCGAATTACCAGAGAAGGAACAGAGGAGGAACTTGACTTGCAACAAACCATCAAAAAAACCTCTGAAAATGCAGGAATGTTGGAACTCAAAATGTTGCCCAAAAAGAAGAACAACGTCAAGGTCTTACTGCTGTTTGATATTGGGGGATCTATGGACGATCATATCGCCCTTTGTTCTCAACTCTTTTCTGCTGCCAAATATGAATTCAAAAATTTAGAATTCTACTATTTTCACAATTGTATTTATGAAATGCTGTGGAAAGACAATACAAGGCGTTGGGGGGAATTTATCTCTACTTATGATGTCCTCAATAAATACAACAGCGATTATAAGGTCATTTTTGTGGGAGATGCCTCGATGTCACCTTATGAAATTATGATGAAGCATGGCAGTGTCGAACATTATAATGAAGAAGCGGGAATTGTTTGGTTAAATCGCCTCAAACAGAAATTCCCAGCCATGGTTTGGCTAAATCCTGTTCCTCAAAAAGAGTGGCGGTGGACTCGTTCTATCCAAATCCTCAATGAATTTATGGAGGAGCGTATGTTCCCTTTGACCATTCGAGGAATTGGAGAAGCTGTAGAAGCCTTAAAAGATTAAGTTTATAAGCACTATAATTTTTTAGCAATTACGCCTTCTTCCATCAACACAATAATAATAATTGGTACGGGAATATCCCCTTCCCAATTATACAAAATATCTCCTTCTCCATGACCGCCCATACGCAGCATTTTATTGGTCCAGTTGCAAATTACATTGCCTGTTGGAGCACTGCCATCAATCAGTAAGTCATTTTTATAATTATAGATGATATTATCTCCTTTGTGATTCCCCAACCTCAAATTGGTTCCATCCCAGTTGTACAAGGCTTTGTTAAATTTAGAATTGCCTGCTCGAACATAAACACCATCAAAATTATACACTACGTCTCCATAACTAGCATTTCCCACAATTAATTTTTTTCCATTCCAATTGTAAATAACTTTGGCAGTTGGAGCACTTCCTTTTCTAATCTTTGGATTCATATTTTATAACGTTTGAAGTAGAAATACTTTCTTATTTTTGCATCAGCAAAGTATATTGTTTTCTAAATTTAAGAAAATATTTATATTTTATCTTTTAGTCGTCTGTTAATTTTAGCAAAGGGGCTACAAAATGGAAATCATGTCAATAAAGGCAATTCAAAAGAATGGATAAATCAATAACGCATTTAGTAATTAATTGGATAAACATAGAAGATAATGTTATTCTTGTTGGAGCAACAGATAATCAACGATGGGAATCGGATATAGAAATAGGAATGTCTGGCGTTGATTCCAAAACAATTGTTTATGTTACGTTAACAGACCATGGCAAAGGCATATCTATTTCTGAAAAAGCAGAGTTTCACTGTTCTCCTGGTGACCCGACTAGAACGCTTGCGATGTCCCATCTAATCAAATTATATGAAATTGCTTGGATGATCAAAAATAAAAACCTTGATCTTCAAACCGCTCTAAATTCTTTTTGGGGCAAAAAAATAGCCTAAGTTTATCACAAGCATTATCATCATACAGTAAGCAATTCATGACAATTTCTCCTCAATACAGCCTATCTATCGTAAGTCTCCTTGCATTTCTATTGGGTTTATCTTGCATTGATCAGGGGCACAACTGGGCAGATGATTTTGCCCTATATCTAGAGCAATGCCAAGCACTCGACCAAGGAACCCTAGTAAACCTACTGGAACAAAATCGCTATGCAATGGACAACTCTTATGCCCATGTAGGTCCTTATTTATATCCATCTGGCTTTCCGCTTTTATTATTGCCAATGTACCAACTGTGGGGAATGAATTTATGGCTTATGAAAGTTTACTGTTTGCTATTTTTTATTGCTAGTATACCACTCGTTTATTTCATTTTTAAAAGAGTAAGCCAATCTAGCAGCAAAGCATTTATAATTACCTTATTGGTGGCATTAAATTATCATTTTATCCGTTTTTCAGACCACATTTTATCCGATTTACCTTTTTTCTTTTTCAGTCTGCTTTGTGTTTATCAAATTCAACAACAAAAATATAAGCGCCCCCAACCAGCGTTTTTATTGGGTCTGTTGATTTTTTTTAGCTATAACATTCGAGATATTGGAATTTGTTTATTGCCCTGTCTATTGGTTCATCAATATTATTCTAAACCAAAGCTTGCCCTGTGGATATTAGGGCTACCATATTTTGCCTTTATAGTTTCGGCAGGTATTCGTTATTGTCTACTGCCTAGTACAGGAAGCGAACTGCTCCAGTTATTAAGCACAATCACACTAAACAGCATTTTAAACAACCTCTATTATTACTGGTTACTTATTGGAAATTATTTTGTTATTTTTCGAGGGCTGCCCCTCCTAATCCAAGGAATTTTGGCTAGTCTCGTATGCGGTATCATTGGCATAGGGCTATTCAAAACAAAAATAAGTAATCCATCCATTGTCATTTATATAGGTACTACAATAGGCATTTATTTGCTTTGGGTAAGTTTTCAGGGAATGCGCTTTTTGTTTCCAGTTCTCCCCTTTTTAGTATTCTATCTGATAGAAGGCATTTATGCACTTATACCATCTACTAAAAAGCGAAAAATCGTATTGGGAACATTAGTTACGGTCAGTTTAATCCAAAGCTTAGGTACCAGCGTTTATTATTGGCAAAAAGACACTAACGAAGCCCATTCTGCTGAGTTGCAAAGCATCTATCAATTTATACGACAGGAAACGCCTGAGAAGGCCCTTATTATTTTTCAAAAGCCAAGAGCATTGCGGCTCTTTACAGGTAGAAATTCCATTCAAAAACCACTAAAAGAAGCGCAATATAGTTTGGTAAAACGAGACCACACCGTTGACAATACGGCTTCAATTATTTTTCAAACCGCTAATTATACTCTAGTAAAACATCATACATTTTAAGGGCTAACTTATTGAAGTTTTTATATAATGGCAATATTTAATTTTAAATTCATCTCAATTCAATATACATCATGCAACAACTGAACACAATACGTACAATTATCCGCCCCTTATCGGTTACTGATTTTGAGGAAATAGTAGCCATGTATTTAGAACCTAATTCCAATGCATTTATCCCTCCCCTTCAAAACAAAACAGAAGAAGAATACTTGGCTTTTCTGCATCAAAAAGTAGCAGCCAATCGCCATTCACAAGGCTTAGGTTTTTGGACAGTGCGTAGTATAGAGGATGAACGCTTTCTTGGAACGGCCAATTTAAATACAATGGAGGTATTAAATATAGTGCATATAGGAGCGCATCTAAAACGTAGTGCTTGGGGGCTGGGATATGCCACTGAAGTATTGTCTGTCTTAAAAGAATATGGGTTCCAGACCTTAAATTTATCCAAAATTTATGGCATTGTTAGCCCAGATCATAGCGCCTCTAAAAATATGCTTCAAAAGATAGGACTCAACTATGAATCTACAACCACATTAGGAGGAGCACCTATTGATCTATTTTCTATTGTTCAGTAAATATAATAATTCGGCAACTTGAAAACAGACTGTTTCAAATTGCCGAATTTATACCATTAACCTGCGGTTTTAGCTCAATGCTGCTACCGCTTTTTTGATTCTACCGATCGCCTCTATCAACTGATCTTCAGAAGTAGAATAAGCAATACGCACACAATCATCAGCACCAAAAGCTACCCCTGCAACAATGGCAACATGTGCTGTATAAAGAATGTACTCACAAAAATCAGAAGAGTTATTAATCACTTTACCGTCTACTGATTTGCCATACAAAGCGCTTATATCAGGAAAAACATAAAATGCTCCTTCTGGGAAGTTAACCTTAAAACCATCAATCTCTTTGAGTAAAGAAAGTACTAAGTCACGACGTTTTCTAAATGCAGCATTCATTTCATGCGTAGGTGTCATATCTGCTAACAAAGCATCTGCTGCTGCCTTTTGCCCAAAAGCATTGGCTCCAGAAGTAAATTGACCTTGCATTTTGGCACAAGCTGCCGCTACCCAACGAGGAGCTGCCATATAGCCCAATCGCCAACCTGTCATAGAAAAGCCTTTAGAAAAGCCATTAATAACAATGCAACGATCAGCAATTGATTCAAAACTAGCAATACTAAAATGACCTTCTTCTAAAAAGTTGATGTACTCATAGATTTCGTCTGAAGCGACCAATACCTCAGGATGTTGCTCCAATACCTTAACCAATGGCTCAAAATCCTGTTGGGTATAAACCATTCCTGTAGGATTGCAAGGAGAAGAAAATAGAACCATACGTGTTTTATCAGTAATGGCAGCTTCCAGTTGATCAGCAGTGACCTTAAAATCATTCTCAATGGTTGCATTAATAAAAACAGGTTTTGCACCACTCAAAGCAATTATTTCCTTATAAGAAACCCAATAAGGAGCAAAGATAACCACCTCATCACCTTCATTAAGCAATGCCAATGAAAGGTTAGCAAGACATTGTTTCGCACCATTAGAGACCACGATTTGATTAATGTCAAAATCAAGATTATTGTCTCTTTTTAGTTTCGTTACAATTGCCGTTCGCAGCTCAACCAACCCAGGAACAGGCGTATACTTAGTATAGCCCTCTTGCAATGCCTTGTAAGCAGCTTCTTTAATAGGATTGGGAGTATCAAAATCAGGCTCGCCCAAGCTCAAGCTAATAACTTCATTGCCTTGCGCTTTGAGTTCTCTTGCCAATTGAGCCATTTTGATCGTGGCAGATTCCGCCATGTTTTTTAAACGGTCAGAAACATACATGATTAATTTTCAGTTTATATGAGTGATAAATTTTTTATTTATTCTGTTCCAAGCGTTTTGCTTTGTCCCACAATTCATCCATTTCCTCCAAAGACAAATCAGCCAATGCCCGATTTGCGTTATCTTCAATAAATTTAAATCGTCGAATAAATTTCTTATTGGTTTTCTCCAGAGCAGCTTCTGGATCAATTTTTAGGTAACGGGCATAATTAATCAAGGCAAACAAAACATCGCCAAACTCATCCGCAATACGCTCTGAGCTTTCTCTATCGTCTACCGTTATTTGCAATTCGCCTAGCTCTTCCTCTACCTTGTCCCAAACATCCTCAATTTCTTCCCATTCAAACCCAACTTGTTTTACTTTTTCTTGAATTCGATAAGCCTTAACCATAGAGGGCAACGATTTGGGTACCCCTTGCAAAATAGAAGTCTTTCCCTTTTCTTGCAACTTCAACAATTCCCAGTTTTTCTTAACGGTTGCTTCATCTTCGGCAACTACATCTCCATAAATATGAGGATGCCGATGTACTAATTTATCACAAAGCGTATTTAAAACATCCGCAATGTCAAATGCCTTTTTTTCGCTGGCTATTTTAGCATAAAAAACCATGTGCAACATAAGATCTCCAATCTCTCCCTTTAATTCCTCTAGGTTTCCTTCTTGAATAGCGTCTACTAACTCATAGGTTTCTTCAATGGTTAATATACTTAAACTTTCTAAAGTCTGCTTTTTGTCCCAAGGGCATTTTTCTCTTAGGTCGTCCATAATATTGAGCAGACGCTCAAAAGCTTTGATCTTTTCTTCCATAATATTAAATGTATCTTATGTTGCACGCTGTGCTTTATCTATTTTTGTTTTATCACTAAAATTCATCCAGCCCCTTCCTCTATTTATACCTATAGGCTTCTAAAAACATAAAAACCTAATTATCAAACCATTAAATTCTTAATTCCAATTCACAGACCAACCAACATATAAACACCCGTTTCTTTTACTAAATAGAATGTAAGAAAATTCAAATTTTATTCCCTTTTATAGACCAAGACAAAGGTATAAATAATGTTTGACATATAAGTTTAGAGCACCATAAAAGTCAACTTCCTTTTTCTTTTTACATTGCTTTTGCTAACTATAGCAGATTAATAAAATAAGGGAACATCTAGGGGCAAGTATATATTATTTTACACTCTATATAATATCCTGCTATCCTATTTTTTAAAAATATAATTTTTATTTTACGCTAAAAAAAAGAATTTTACCATATATTTTTATCACAATTAAATATTAAACAAATGTATAAACTTTGGCAAGAATGGACCTATCCTTGGCAAGAATAGGCTATTTATTTTCCTCAAAAAAAAGCACTTTTGCACTTAATTAACATTTTAATAAAAGTTGGCATATTCCCTTAAGTTTGAAAAAAATGTTAACTTTACTTTAACAAATAAAAAAACAACTCAACCTTTCATTTAATACTTCGCTGATTAGTTATGTTGCTACTATGTGGTACCTGTGGTGCTACTGTGGTTTCTAACGGAGTAATGTTTATTAAAAACTAACTATTAATCCATTACTAACGTCCTATTTCAATGAAACAGATCCCCTTGATTATTGTTTTACTATCCATTATAGGTTGCGCTAAGGAACCTGGTTTAGGAGGAAATGCTGCTATTGTTGGCAAATTAAAACTTGAAAATTATAATGCTGATTTTTCTGTGCTTAAGCAGAGTTATTATCTTAATAATGAAAGTGTTTATCTTATTTTTGGAGATAACGCAGCGTATGGAGATCGGGTAAGAACTAATTTTGATGGTTCCTATGAATTTAGAAATCTAAATATGGGGCAGTATACGCTATATGCCTACTCTAAAGATTCTACTTTTCTTTCTCCTTCTGGCTATAGTCCTGTTATGAAGACGATAGAAATAACTCAGCAACAAGAGTTAGTACAAGTAGAAGATCTTGTAATTCTAGATAATGATGTAAAGGGCTTTGCTTCCATCCGAGGAAAAGTTTTGGTAGATGATGGCACAAATCAATACTATGCTCCTGATGAACGGGTCTATATTATTTATGATAATAGTCCTAATGTTGAATCAAGCCAACGAACAAACTATGATGGTTTTTTTGAGTTTTCGGGATTGCCTATAGGTACCTACCAAATCTATGCGTATACCAAAGACGACCAAGCTCCTTCTGGGGTACGACCAATCATTCAAAATGTTACAATAGATAGTATCAACCAACAACTGGTTCTCCCTGACTTAGTAATCAATCAATAAGGATGAAATTTTATAGGTACCTTGCTTTATTTCTGCTTGTAAATTCATTGGTTGTTCCTAATTTGCAAGCACAAGATTTAACAGACGGAATAAAATCGTGGTTCGGCTATAGTGTCAATGTAAATATAGGCAAACGTTTTAAAGGTAAATTTGCTCAGTTATATAGTGTTGATTTGCCTGATGCTAGATTTGGTTTTATGCAAACAGACGTAACACTTGCCTATAAACTAACGGGAAGACACTATCTCCAAATTGAATTTTCTAGTGCTCAATATCCTTGGAGAAGCAGACACATTAATTTTGGCTTCTCTAATAATCCACTAGGGTTAACTAGTTATCAACGACTTACACTTAATTACAATGTTAGTCATAAATTATTAAAAAAAAATAATCATTTAAAACTTAAACATTATGCAGTAGCTCAACTATTTTTTCCACAACCAGAAAAGCATAGAGTGCGATTTATTTATACGCTACGTATCTACTATGCTAACAAAAAATGGCCGTGGCGTATAAGCCCTTATTTGGCTTCCTCTCTTTATTATTATTTGGGAGGGCGACCAATTATTTACTACAATAATGAAGGGCAAATAACTGGGTATAATTCACCCAATGGTTACCATCGTTTTAGAGTAAAAACGGGTTTTAGCTTTCGTCCATTTAAGAACGTCTTATTTAATTGTACGTTGTATGTTATTTTTCAATGGGAATTTAATACAGGAATATTCCCCAACACTGATATTAATTACAAAAGACCCATTTCGTTAGATAATGTGTCTTATCCTTTTAATCCTACTTCTATAAAAACACAACAACCATTTAATAACTATACTGCTATTGGTTTGCACCTTAGTTATAGAATAAAAGTTGCCTTAAAGAAAAAAAATGCGAGATAAAATTAAGATAGCAATAATTTGCAAAGGGATTCAAGATTTTGACATCGACCAAAATATAAAGTATAACCACAAGCCCAAGGCTGGTGATGTTGCAGTATTTGAAGTATTAGAATTGGGCAAACACTCCTCTATACAGGGACTCAATGGAAACAACCGTTATATTTTTCCTGGCGACATTATTATGGCTGCTTTTGGTAGTCGTTATGCAACGGGACAACTTGAAGGACTTGTTCCTAAAAAATACTGCGAAAACTATCAAATTTTAGGAAAAGGAGGAGCGATAGGGGTCATCACATCAATGCATGCCAAGCTAGCTGCAAAGGGTCCGACCCAACTAAGAATGATTGGCTATGCTACCAAGGATGGAAAGGTTATTAATACTAAATATTTATCGCATAAACGCAGTAGGTTTAATCCACAAAAAAAACGAAAAAGCAAGGTTATTCTTTCCTTAGGAGCTAGTATGGACAGTGGCAAAACAACAACTGCTGCCTATTTATGTAGAGGAATGTCTAGATCTGCCAAAGTTGCTTATTTTAAATTAACAGGTACGGTTTATGCCAAAGATCGTTCCTTGGTAAGAGACTGTGGAGCTTGTTTTGTTTCTGATTTTTCTACGTTGGGTTATCCATCTACCTATCTGTGTAGTAGAACAGAATTATTAGATTTGTACGAAAGCTTAACCAATCTAACCAGTAAATACAATCCTGAATATACCATTGTTGAAATTGCCGATGGGCTTCTTCAAAGAGAAACTAGCATGCTGCTTCAGCACAAGCCATTTTTAGCGACAGTAGATAGTGTTGTTTTTTCTGGAGGTGATAGTATGAGTGCGCTTTTAGGGTATAATATGCTAACAGAGTGGGGCGTAAAACCAGCAGCTGTAGGTGGGCTTTTTACAGCGAGTCCTCTATTAGCAAGAGAAGTTGAAGAAGTGGTTGATATTCCAATTTTGAACCTTGATGGGCTTTCAGATCCTAATGTAATTCATATTTTTGATCCGACAAAAAATAAGGTAACTGTGGAATTAGCCAATAGCTACAATTAGAAATCGTATATTGATTGGGTAATACAATCTATGCAGAAAATACTAAGAATAAGCATCTGCTAAAACATACATTTTTTATCTTAAGCCATCTTTTTTAGAGGTTTTAAATGTATTCTGTATTTTTTCTGTTAAAAATTCCCCTTAGTATTCCGATCAATTTTTCAAAAGAAAAATAAACAATAAGTATCTAGGCGTAGCAGATAGAAATGGTTCCGCCTATCATAATTGTACTTATTAATTTTGTAACTAGAATACATTGAATGACCTCTACTTCTAAAAAAACATTACTACTTAGTTTTTTATCCAAAAACAAGCTTCGAGTTACTGGCGTAATCATTATTGGTTTTTGCTCTAGTATTTTAAAAATACTGATTCCAATTGCTTTGGCTAAATACTATAGCCTAGCCTTTGAAACGAACTCTCCTAAAATATACTTGTTAGAATTTTTTCCAATTTCTTTTACGGATACGATTCCCCATTTTTTGATGTTTTTTTTGGGGCTAATCGTCATTACAAGTATTTTTGATTTTTTGGAGCGTTTAGGCAAGGGAGTAATGGGCGAGCTTTTTTTGTTCCAATTGCGAAAAATTTTATTCCAAAAACAATTACACTTAACGCAAGCGATTTATGACGAAAAAGGAACAGGACGCTATTTGTTGCGCTACAGTGGTGACTTAAAAAGTATCCAAGGCTATTTAACAAAGGGCATTTTACAATTTACCATTGATATTTTATTTTTATCCTTAACAATGGCTGTTCTTTTTGCGATCAACCCTACCATTTGTCTAATCATCATAGGTTGTACACTCATTACCTTAGTTTTTATGATTTTTGTCAATCGCTGGTTGTATCGTATTTCTATGGTTCGCCGCAATAGGAAATCAAATTTACTCTCCTTTGTCAATATTCACCTTAGAAGTATCCTTTCTGTCAAATCTTTTAATAAAGAAAAAAGTGCGTATAAAAAATATGAGCGAAGAGTCAAAAAAATACTCGACCTAGGTGTTAATTACCATATAGTCAATAGCTTTATCCAAGCCACCACCAAATCCATGGTTTATATCATGTTAGCTGGTATCCTAGCGTTTGTACACTTATCGTCTTGGCAATCGGGCAGTGAACTTCTAATAACCGTATTGTTATTGGTTACCATTTTGCCCCTTTTTAGGAGAACACTACGGGTTTATAGCATTTGGGAATTAGGAAATATTTCATTCTCTAAATTATTAAATATTCTCAATCTGCCTTCGGATCAAAATAAAATAGATCCTTCTATTCAACGAATAAGCGGCAATCGAATTATTGTTCGAAATCTAAATTTCAAACTAGGAGATAAGGTTTTGTTTGAAAACCTATCTTTGACTATTCGCTCCAAATCAATTTCCTTGGTTACAGGAAAAGGAAAAACAACTTTTGTCAAATTACTGTTGGGTATTTATAGAAATTATAGTGGAACAATAAAAGTAAATCGAACAAATATTCGACATTTAGCTCCTAAAGTAATCCGTAGAAAAATTACAATTATCTCAGCAGATTGGCCCCTTTATGGAAAAACTGTCTTTGATGCCATTTCTTACAATAAAAAAGAGAAAAAAAGAATCGCAGCAGCGGAACTCTTAGCGCTTCTACAAAACAACCAAGATGAAAAACTAACCTTGGACATGCCTATTGGTGAAATGGGACAGTTGTTATCCTACAATCAATATATTTTACTCTGTTTTGCCCGAGCTATTTTAACTCGAAAAAAAATCATATTAATTGACATTCAATTCCAAAACTTAGCCCCTCAATTACAATTAACATTAACCCAATACATCAATTCTATCAAACAAAACAAAACTATTGTTATCTTTGGACAAGACGAAGCTCAATTTCCCAATATCCAATTCGATAGAAAACATACGCTAAATACACCGTCAATTAACTACTTATTAAACTAAGCTACAAATGGCTCTCGCAAAAAAATTACTATTAGTTGTCCTTTTAGCTGCTTCTCTGTACTTTGTTTTTGCCCCCAAAAAAAATAATCCCCTCTCGTCTCCTTCTACCACCAATGTTCCATCTAATACCAAGGAGGATCACCGCAGAGCACCTCCCCCACCTAAAAAAGTAAAAAAGGGGATTCAAAAAAAACGATATAAAGATGGTCAAGTCTATTATATATATGTTCCTCCTAAATTGGCAAAAAACCCCGATTTAAATACCCAAGTGCTTGCCATCATTCATGGTTATACAGGACAAACTAACGGAAAAAAAGGACAGAGCATTGCACTTAAGAACATGAAGCGCTTTATTGACTATGCCAATGATTACAATACGCTTTTAATTGCTCCCCATTTTAGTGAAAAAACATTTGACAATGACTACCAAAGGCTTAATCTTGATGGCACTAGAGCAGATTTAAGGTTATTAGATTTGGTTCAGGTGCTCAAAGGGACATTTCACCATCTCGACACCAACCAACTCAGTCTTTTTGGTTTTTCAGGAGGAGGGCAATTTGTTCATAGGTTTTGCGCATTTCACCCACTTCGAATCCATAAAGCCGTCGTTAGTGGCTCTGGTTGGTATATGTGGCCCGATCCGACTATCAATTACCCTCTAGGAACCAATTTAAAAAAGTTTACTGCTGTTGATTACATTGATCTCCATTTATTGGCAAAAACTAACATTCAGGTTTTAATTGGAGAACACGATACCCAACAAGGAGCCTTTCGCACGGAATATAAAGACATCAACATCAACACCATGCAAGGCAACAGCCGCTTTTTGAGGGCTCAAAAATGGGTGAATGCAATGAATCGCTATGCCCTTCAAAATGGGATTGATTCCAAAATCACCTTAACTGTAATCCCCGATACAGAACATCAAACAAGCAATGAATTGATTGATGCAGCCTATGATTTTTTGTCTACTCCCTATGAATAAAGAAAGTCGCATTAGTTGAACAATAAGCTCTTCTAATACGACTTTTCACCACTAAACAAATTTTACATTAGTACGCCTATGTACCAATACACATGAATTCATTTTTTTAGATGTTGCCCCCCATCTTTTATTGCTTAATTATTTTCTTAGTATACGTTCCCTCTTTGGTTTTTATTGTTAAGAAGTATATGGCAGTAGGTAATTTATTGAGATTCCACTGAACCGTTTGTTGTCCTGTTAATACTGTTTCTATTAGCATACGCCCATTCACATCTACCAAACAAGCGGTTCCTTCCTCTATTACTTCATCCAATACAAGGCTAAGCTTTCCTATTGTTGGATTCGGAAAAACACGAACTCCCAATGCATACTCGGTTGAAGAAAGCCCATTTACAATGATGTTAAAACAACTAGAAGTATCCAGACAGTTGTTAAAATTGATGATTACTCCATAGTTTCCATTTGCTGTTGGCGTAAAGCTTTGATTCGTAGCTCCTACTATTGAGGTATTACCATTATTACAATCTATCCACTGGTAACTTGCTCCACTTTGGTTAGCGGTTAACGTCAAACCATTTAAACTAAGCATTGTATCTATGGTATTTATTGTCAAATTTAACGTCACTACAGAGTCGCATCCTAAGGCATTGGTTAAGGTATGCGTTGCTGTATTGTTGCTAGAGGTGTAAGTATTCCCATCTATCCATGTATAAGAACTACAGACCGTTTGTACATCTACTCCACTCGTCGGGTTATTTATTGTTAAATTTAATGTCACTACAGAGTCGCATCCTAAGGCATTGGTTAAGGTATGCGTTGCTGTATTGTTGCTAGAGGTGTAAGTATTCCCATCCATCCATGTATAAGAACTACAGGCCGTTTGTACATCTACTCCACTCGTCGGGTTATTTATTGTTAAATTTAACGTCACTACAGAATCACAGCCTGCTGCATTGGTCAAGGTATGCGTTGCTGTATTGTTGCTAGAGGTGTAAGTATTTCCATCCATCCATGTATAAGAACTACAGGCCGTTTGTACATCTACTCCACTCGTTGGGCTATTTATTGTTAAATTTAACGTCACTACAGAATCACAGCCTGCTGCATTGGTCAAGGTATGCGTCGCTGTATTGTTGCTAGAGGTGTAAGTATTCCCATCTATCCATATATAAGAACTACAGGCCGTTTGTACATCTACTCCACTCGTTGGGTTATTTATTGTTAAATTTAATGTCACCACAGAGTCGCATCCTAAGGCATTGGTTAAGGTATGCGTTGCTGTATTGTTGCTAGAGGTGTAAGTATTCCCATCTATCCATGTATAAGAACTACAGGCCGTTTGTACATCTACCCCACTCGTTGGGCTATTTATTGTTAAATTTAACGTCACTACAGAATCGCATCCTAAGGCATTGGTTAAGGTATCAATATAAATTCCTGAACTGGTATAAACCTGACCATTATAGGTATAATTCGTACAAGCTATTGGGGTGATGGTGTCATATGTTGAAAGGCATATTGTCCCCCCAAACTTTGTAATAAAAGGATTTCCAGATTCCCAGCCGACCAAATAAACATCATTCAGATTATCTGTAACACAGCCAAATCCTCTATCGATACTTGTTCCTCCATAATAAGAAGACCATTCTCGCAGCCCTAGATTGCTAAATTTTGTTATAAAGGCATCTTCACTTCCCCCATTAATAATTTGATACCCCCCAGAAGCAATAGAATCTATAGATGAGGTAAATCCAGCTAGATAAACATTATTCAGGTTATCTGTAGTACAAGCATAGCCCCAATCACTTCCACTGGCACCATAATAAGACTCCCACTGGCGATGACCATTATCATTATATTTTGCTATAAAAGCATCTGTTGCACCACCGCCATATGTTGTTTGATGCCCAGACATCAAAAGATTGTTCGATGCTGTTTCTCCAACCAAAAAAATATTATTGCCGTTATCTATCGCACAACTATGTGCCTTATCTTCATTGGCGCCTCCATAATAATGTCCCCACTGACCAACACCATTGCTATTAAATTTAGCGATATAAGCATCTCCATTTCCTCCTCCATACGAAGTGGTAAAGCTTCCAAAATTAATATTATTACTAGACTCTGTCTCCCCTACCAAGTAAATATTATTGGCATTGTCTATAGCACAATCAAATGCTACATCTCTAAAAGTTCCCCCATAGTAAGAGCCCCATTGGCGTACCCCATTATTACTAAACTTTACCATAAAGGCATCAAAATTTCCACTACGACTATTTTGATGTCCCCCTAAAGCGATATTCGTTGAAGAAAGTGTTGAGCCAACCATATAAATATTATTAGCATTATCAACCGCACAGCCCCAACTTTGATCGCTAGAAGTTCCCCCATAGTAAGAGCCCCATTGACGTACCCCATTACTATTAAATTTCACTACAAATCCATCTTCTAATCCTCCTCCATAGGTATTTTGGGCACCGCTAGAAGCTATATTATTAGTAGAACTTGTATTGCCAACTATATATACATTATTGGCATTATCAACCGCACAACCTCTTGCGATATCACTACCACTTCCTCCATAATAACTAGCCCATTGGCGCACCCCACTGCTATTAAATTTTGCAATAAAAGCATCCGTTCCCCCTCCATTGGTATTTTGGTGTCCTCCAGATGCAATATTTGAAGTAGCACTAGTAAAACCAATCAAATAAACATTATTGAGATTATCAACTACACCATCCATACCAATTCCTCCTCCTCCTCCATAGTTTACCGTCCAAACTAAATTAGGGTCAATTACCAATACTCTATTTTTGTCGTACGTCCCTAAATTAAAATGAATCACCGCTCCATCTAAAACAAAATTAGTACGTACTTTTTTCTCCCCTTGAAACGAAATAGGTGCTTGTTCTGTAATTGTTCCCATAGCATTAGATAGAGTAAAGCTGCCGTCCTTGTTTATTCTTAAATCTTCATGGTGTTTAAATTCCAACTGAATCTGGTTAGGATCGGCTCCTGGTTGTACGATAAAATCATACTTTAGCCCTTTTTCTGTCGTGTAAATCACCCAATCAATTCCTGGATAAACTTCTTTGTAGGTCAATTTTTTGAAGTTATACACTCCCAAACTATTGTGATTATAATAATTTGTATAATCGTTGCTTTTACCTTCTGCTATGATTTGCGCCTTAGGATTTGCATCAACCAAATTCATATCCATACGGTAGGTTTCGGTATAGATTTGTTGGGCTAATTCCTGTTGCTCTTTCAAGTATGTTTCTGTCAATTCTTTTTTTGACTGTTCTTTGTTGTATCCCTCTGGAAAATGAACCTTGCTAAATTGGTAAGCAATACCTGTCGGCAACATAAAAACATTGGTTCCCCCTTGTCGGTAATGATACTTTACATAAGCAGCAACTTGGGCTTCAGTATCTAAAACCTGCCCTTTATTCTCTTCAAAATTAATTTGGGCCGATTGCATAAAGGAACTAGCTTGTGCTAATTCTGTCATAGCTTGCCCATAAATTTTTCCTGTTATGCCAAAAAGAAAAAGAAGATAAAATAATTTCATTGTTAATCGCTTTTATTTAAACTTAGTAGAAACAACTTTTAAGCGCATAATACGCCGCTGTTTTTATAAAACGTATCCACCAAAAGTAAATGAAGGCTACAACAAATCAAAAGCAACGTTTAGCTTCCTTTCACGTATTCAACAACCACAACCAACCACAACCTACTAAAAATCAACAAATTAAAACCACAACACATAAAACATTCACCTCCACTCTATCATCAAATAGAATCAACTCGATTAGACGTATAAAATGCACGGAAACGAATTGTCAATGAAAACTATCATAAAATAACAAGGCAGGTAAAATTTATTATTCATCTTCCTAAATTTTTATATTTGCTCTCCCCTCCTTATACTAATCCATAATTTGTATTACTTGATTCTTATTGACCGTCTATTAAATTTTTTTTATGCCAAAAACAATAGATTACGCTTTGACCTTTTTACAAAAAGATCATCTTAGTGCTATCCTAGAAATTTGTAAAACGCAATTTGGAGCTGATTTTTTATCCCCATCTCTATTAAATTGTTACTTGCAGGATAAGAACAAATTTTGTCATGTTGTAGAACACAACAATCAAGTGATAGGCTTTTCATTAATGGAAATTGCTTCCAGAAAAGAAGTTGCTCAAAAAATGAAAGGGGAACAAGCTTGGTTTTCAGCCTATTTCGAAGCTTATGACCAAGTTGGTTATCGATCTTTGACTGCTGTTGCACAGAACTTTGAGGGCAATGGTGTTGCGAGTTTTTTAGTACAAAAGGGCTTAGAATTTCTCTCTCATAAAGTTGAACTTGTCGTTTGCGATGCATGGAAATCCGAAGCAACCCACATTGGGTCTATTTTGGAGCGTAACGGTTGTATAGCAGTAAAGGAGATTCCTAATTTTTGGACTGAGGAAAGCCTACGGGAGCACTATCACTGTACAATTTGTGGACCTCCTCCTTGTCAATGTACCGCTGTTATTTATGCCCGATATTTTCCCCGTCAAAAGCAATACTGGTGGGAAAGAGCAGATTTAAACTATAAAAACAAAACCTTAGAATTAGCACACACCAATATTTCCGATTTCATTCAAAACAAAGCAACCCCTATTTATATTTATGATTTGGATAGAATTGTTTACAAATACCAACAATTGGTTGCTGCCCTAGCGAGGTTTAAAGTTCCCTTTAAGATTTTTTATGCCATGAAAGCCAATCGACACCCTGCGATTTTGAGCCATCTAAAAGCTAGAACCAATGCAGGAATTGATGTTTGTTCTCCCAATGAGTTAGAGCGAGCCTTGCAATATGGATTTAAGGAAACACAAATTACTTATACAGGAACTTCTCTATCCAATAAAGACTTAGAAGTCTTAGCTCAACACCATCAAATTTGTATCAATTTTGATTCTCTCAGTGCTCTTCGTCGGTTTATTCCATTGACCAACGTTCGAGAAATTGGCATTCGAATCAATCCCAATATAGGCATGGCTTATAACCAAAGTCTAGAATATTCGGGCAATGACATTGTAAAATTTGGCATCTACAAAGATCAGTGGAAAGCATTAAAACATTTAATCGATAAGTCACCACTTTCTATTACAACAGTCCATTGTCATTCAGGGTCTGGCTTTTTGACCGAGCAGTTACAACGTCTGCCGCTTATTTTTGAGCAGATCGATCAATTTTTGACCTTATTCCCAAGCATAAAGACCCTCAACCTTGGTGGTGGCTTAGGGGTTCCACAAAACGAAGGGGATCAAGTATTGGACTTGGATGAATGGGCACAACTCATTTGTGAATATGCAAAAAAAAGAGCCTTAAAGATAGCCTTTGAACCAGGAGATTATTTAGTAAAAGATGCGGGCATCTTGGTCACTCAGGTTAATACTGTAGAACAAAAAATGGGCAAATTATTTGTTGGCGTGGATGCAGGTATGAATATGAACTATGAATATGCTTATTATAACATGAATTTAGAAGCGGTTCCTGTGCAAGAGCCCCTCCACCAGAAGTCCATAAAAGCAACCATTTGTGGGAATATAAACGAGCCCATCGACCTCTTTTCGGAGGATAAACCGCTGCCCATTGTGAAGGAAGGTGATTATCTAGCACTACTCAATAGCGGTGGTTATGGAGCTTCAACTAGTTCCAATCACTGTATGCGGGGAGATTTTAAAGAATATACCATTTGCAAATAAATTACAGCACAACAACACTAAGTAGACTGTAAGTAGATGGACAAAAATAATTAACATTAAATTGTTCATCTACTTACTTACATTAGTTCGTTAAAAACTACATCCAACTGATAATCAAATAAATAAAGCCAATAACTTTTGCATTTTTGACAAAAAAATCAATGAACTATTATACTTACTAAAACATAACTTAATGAAATACAGAGGAATCATCCCTTTTTCGGGAGGCATCGATAGCACAGCAGGGTTATACCTAACACTTACTCAACATCCTAATGACCAGTTTTTAGTTTTTAAGGTCAATTTAATTAATGGGGAATGTGCAAGCCGTACCGTCAAAGAAGAACAAGCCGTTAATGCAATTTTAGATGAATTGCGAAAGATGGGAATTTGTAATTTTACTTTTCGTCGATTGTCATTCGATTATTCTCAGTTGGGTCCCCCTCCTATTTGGGATAGTGAAGCGGTTAATTTTGCTGCGGCAACTTGTCTTAGAGCTCATCCCGAAATTTATGAATTGATAGAAGGAGCTATTGCCGATGATTATTTGCAAGAAGGCTTTCAAGATCGATTGGATCAAATCGAAAAAATACTCTATCTAGTTAGTGAACGAACAAAAGAAAACCTAAAAATTGTCTTCCCACTCAAAGAAATGCCTAAGTATGAAGTGATGAAAGCAATTCCTCCTGCTATCTTAGCACTTACTTGGTCTTGTCGTTATCCTGAAGGTGCAGCCAATTGGGAATTAAAACGTTGTCATAAGTGTTCGACCTGTTTGATTATTGATGAGGTATTACAAAAGCATCCTAATGAGTTTGAATATTAACGATTAAATTGGTAACTTGAATAGTTGTTCATTTAAGTATATTCCTAATACCCACCAGTAATAAGAACTTCGCAATCCCACTAAATATATTCCCAATGAAATACCAATTCTTATGCTTATTATTGTGTTGCGCATTTTCAAGTTTTGCTGACAATTACGAACCTAAAGATGTCGCTGAGTTACAAGCACAATACAATTTGTTGATTGATCTACGGAATGAAGGGAGTATTTCAGAAGGTGTATTTGAAGAAAAAACAACCTATTTAGAACAACTCGCAATCAATAAGTTTCAGGTAGACATTGAAGGCTTAGGGCTTCAACAAATCGTTCCTGCACAACGGATTGACTGGATTGGCTCTGCTTTTTATGTCATCTCAGCTCTATTGTTATTGGTTATTTTAGGACCTTTACTAACAATACTATTCAAGCCAATAGTACGCTTCATAAAGCAATTTATGAACACTAAAATTGTCCAAAAAATTATACAAATAGCAACTGCGGTCATCAAAAAGACTTGGGAAGCCTTAGCCTATATTAGTTTATTTTTATTGTTTTATTTTTTCCGACATGAATACGCCACTTTAGTTACCTCCTTTGCATTAGGATCACTTGTTTCTTATAGCATTTACCTTCGCAAAGGAAAAACTAAAGCAACTGTTTACCGTACTATTGGCGCTTGGGTCTTGACTATTCTATGGGGGCTAATTGCTTATTTTGGCAACAATAGCTTTGTTGGATTTATGGCGGTTGCTTCTTTTATTTCAAGCATTGGGTTCTTTTTCTTCATGAATTCGGGGTTAATTCTACTAGGTTTTAAGAAAGACGACACCTTTTTTCTGTTGCGATTAACCCTTTTTACCTTTGTCCTCACCTTATTATCTTGGTTAATTTTTTATACCAATTATGTGCCTGTTTTAAGTGCACTAAAACCTCATCTGCGTGTATTTGAGACTGGTATGGTTTCCTTAATTCCACTCGTTGCTTTTTTAGGATTATTTTACATCAATTTTATTTACACCTACCGTGATGATTTATTCAAAAAAATCGCCTTAGAAACGATTGCATTAATTCTTGCATTAGCTGTTCTGGTAATTGCTTTGCTCTATGGCATTGGCAGTATGTTTTGGATTGGTTTGTTGTCTACCATTTGGTTTTCGGCAGACAAATATTATTGGTTGGTGTACAAAAAAGTAGATTTTGTTTGGGCGGGTCTAATTTTAGCCATATTGCTGGCTGGTATAGGTTCTTGGATCAAGACAAATTTACCAATGATTATGGAACAGTTGGAATTTCTCAATTTATAAAAAAAAAAGACCACCCTTAACGGATGATCTTTTTTTTTACCTCGGAACTATTAAAAACCTATCGTAATTCTAATTTACCAACGTGAAGTGCATTGCCTTGCTCATCTGAAAGGCGATACAAATAAACACCTGATGATAAATCGTTGCGTTCTATCGTAATCGTAGTGTTACCTTTTAAGGCTCTAGATGCTACTTTTTTACCTAAAATGTCATAAAGATTAAAGATCATGGGTTGATCTTCTCCATCTACTATCTTAAGTGTTGCTTGCTCATTCATTGGATTAGGATATATTTGAACCTCCAATGCTGATTTAGCAGTAGTTTTAGCTGTTCCAACAGGAATATAGATCTCAAATCCATTGGGCAAAACCAAAGAAGGCACACCACAACTTGTAATATTATTAATCACAACATCATAGAAATCATGTCCACCTACTGAAGGAATCCAAGATGGTATAGCAAACGTTACATCGGCTTGACTTGGATCAGAAGGATTAGGCACTATGTTCGTTGCATAGATATAAGCACCATTTGAACTATTATACAAATACAGATCCGCTATGTTAACTTGGTTAAAGTCAACATTTGGCGCCGTAATTGTTGAAGTGACCGTTTGCCCCCATTGCCCATAATTCGGAAATACAGACTGAATATGCGGACTCGTCAGAGAATTGATATTTATTGCATTGGAATCAACAAGAGTAATTGTGTCGCCACATCCTGTTGGAACCCCGTCAATCTCTAAATGGTACAATCCACAATCACTAGCCGATGGGTTAAAATCAACCGTTGCTCGTGAGTGATAAAGAGGATCAGGCGTTAAATTGCTGGCTGCAAGTGTAGCCCCCGTAGTAGCATGTACCAAACGCATAACAAAACTAGTAGATCCCTGCATAAAGTTAATATCATACCCCGATAAATCGACCGATAGAGTTTGTCCTGTTAATCCTGTGGTTGGAGATATCCAACTAATCTGAGGATCCAATGTCGCATTAACCGTTACAGCATTCGGATAAGTAACTGCCGCCCCTCCACAAGGATCAGCTCCGTAGATAGATAAGTCATAACTACCACAAACAGCTGGTATATAAGGAAAATAAACTGTTGTTTGTGTAGGATCAGACAAACTAGCAGAGTGATTATAGGTACTAGTGCTTGCACCAGTAGTGGTATTCGTCAATTGGAAATAAAGCCAAGATCCCTGCTGGAAGTTTACGCCTGTTCCTGAAATATTAACAGACAATGGTCGTCCCCCTTGTGCGGTATCGGGGCTTACACTGTCAATTTGTGGACTAACAGTAAGTCCATTAATTAACAAACCACCAGGCAAGCAAGTCGGGCAATAATTGGCAGAAGTTGTATAACAAACATCGTAGGCTCCTGAACAAAAATAATTCGGAATGGATAAATCTACATTAACACTATCTACCAAGATGGTATTGTAAGTTGTAGGGTACAAGGTTTGCCCAGTTGTTGTATTTCTGAAATAGACGGTTAACGTACCTTGTGTAAAATCAACTCCTGTTCCCGAAATACCAACTGGTAACGTTTGTCCTGCATTTGCCACACCTGGATTAACGGCTGTAATCTGTCCATTTAACCCATTAATGTAAAGTGCATTGGGAAAATAAAGCGGGCAATTGCCCCCTGAATAAGCATGAAGATTGTAAGAACCTTCACAAATATTCGATGAAATAGGCAGCAATATGCTCAAAGAATCATTGTTGATCACATTGTAAGTAAGGGGATAAAGCGTTTGTCCTGTTGAAGCATTCTGGAAATAAACCGTTGTGCTTCCCTGTAGAAAATTTGTCCCAGTTCCTGAAATCTGAATAGGAAGTAGTTGTCCAGCAGTAACCGTATCTGGATCTACACTTGTAATTTGAGCACAACTAACCGTAAAGGCATTGGGATAAGACATTTGCCCATCAATCGGATTGTTGACCCATAAAGTTGCTGGTCCACAAGCACCACAGGGTAAATAAAAGTCTACGGTCATATTGGTATTCGTGACTCCTCCATTGACATAACCATATACCGTTTGACCGCCTACATTTGCTGTCACATAGGTAGCACTCCCTTGTGCAAAATGAGTATTGGTTCCAGAAATTCCGACCGACAGACTTCCGCCTTCTGGTACAGGATTCTGAGAAGGTACTACAGTGCTAATTGACTGTGCCTGTAGTACTATTCCTCCACAAAAACAGAGAAGGAATATTAGCAAGTTTTTTTTCATAATTTTTGTACTTTAATGGTTTGATGAATTATTTAATATCGAGGTAAAATAATCGGTTTGTTCTGCGCTTATCTTTTGCTGTTCTTGGGCAACAAAAAGCAAATCCAAATGAATTTGTTCGCTTAATGTTCTATGGTATTCCTGTGCTTGCTGATGAATGGTGATTTGCCATTCTTGCTTTGTCGAAAAGTCTCGTATTAATTGATGTAATGGTTCTAATGCTGGTATTTTTAATAAGTCTTCGGCATAACGCTTGCAAATTGTAGTCAAAAATTGCAAAAAACGCTGCTCTTTATAATCGCCAGGAATACAATTGCCTAAATATGTGAGGGCTTCCAGTGTTTTGCCTTCATTGTAGCTCATTGCCGCCATATTCATATTGACATCGGGAAAATGAGGAGCAAATTCGAGTACCTGTTTAAAATATTTTTGAGCATCTGACAACTGATTTAATTCAAAATAAGTTGCTCCTAGATTATTAAGGGTATGAAGATGATAAGGATGTAATGCGTTAGATTGTTTGAATGCCTCCAACGCTTCTGGCAATCGCCGTTGAAAATAAAATGCTTCGCCCTTGTACCAACTAATTGGCGTAGCAGCAGGATCTAGACGATAGCTCCAATGATCGGCCAATGCCAATTCTGTGAGAACGCCATGGTATTGCTTTTGGCTTCTCGCCGTCAATGCTTTTTTGCAATGCGTTTCGGCTTGCCAACGCTGCCCCATAAAAAACAGTCCAAACGCTGCAATAAGAGGAATAAAATAGACTAGGTTTGCTGCTGATATGCGATCTCCTTTTTCCTTGGCGATAAACAATTGATGGTAATGCCAACTATAAGCCATCAAAATTCCCGTCCAAAGCAAATGAACAGGACGTTCTTTAGGAAAATCAACCAGACTAAATACAGCAAAAGCAATTATTCCCCCTGTTATTGCCAAGGTAGAATAATACTCCTCTGTTCCTTGCACCTCTTTTCTAAGGAGTAATTGAAGATTGTAGTATAAAACGATCCCGATAATAAATAAATAAGTAAGACCTCCTAACAAGCCCAGTTCACTCATTACCCATAAATAATCATTGTGGGGTCGTTGAAAAAATATCTGCCCTTGTTCGGATCGCAAACCATCTATACTATACTTTGGAAAATGAATTTTCCAATTGCCTAAGCCCACCCCCAATAAAGGGTGTTCTTTTATCATTTCTATGGTATTTTCCCATAATACTAAACGTTCTTTGATCGTCTCTGTATGTTCGTTTTTGGTGTCTTCATAGGTAAATATAGCTTGTACTCGTTGCACAGGTGCATTGGCTATAATTTCTTGACTACTCAAAAACCAAACAAGCCCTCCTCCTAAAATTAGGCACCCTCCTATCATTCCCAAATACTTGGGGCTTACTATTTTTTTGCGTTCAGAAGGTTTTGCCAATAACAACAGCACGCCAACCAAAATTCCTACGCCCATTCCTAACCATGCTGCACGGCTCTGGGTCACTAAAATTAAAAAGAGTGCTAGCCCAATCGCTCCAATGGCAATGCCTTTCCATATTTTTTCTGTGCTATTAGCATACAACAAAAAGCTCAAAGGCACACTCAGTAATAGCCCTGTAGCTAAGAGGTTTTTGTGTTCAAATGTCGAATTGACAACATATAGAATCTTATCTTGATCCAATTGATTGACAATAGACACAAATTCAAACAAGCCAATTCCTCCGACAATTAGAGCCGCCACCGTTGTTGCTTTCATAAACAGCACAGAACTTCCTTTTTCCTTCAACAAAAAGGTCGTCAAAAGAACCGTACTAAACCAACAAAAAAGCTTTAGCCATTCTAAAATACCATCTGATAAACTTAATGCATTGGTCAAAGAAAACAGCCCCAACAATAAATAAGCAATCAAACTAACTCCCAATGGGCTAGTTATAAATTTATGGCTATGGATATGAAAAGCTTGTCGCTCTTTAAATAATAAAAGACTTACAGTAAGAAGAATGCCAACTAAGAGCAAAGTAATCCGAGGTATTGTTACTGTATCTATTAATCCATTAATCATAATTAATGGTAAAAGCAACAAACAAAGCGACCAGATCCTTTTGGTCAAAAACATAGGTTTAATGGTTTAATAGCAATCATTTTTTAACAACTTTCTCAATACAAGTATCAAAAACATGGTCAAAAAACAGATAAATTTAGTTTTGAAGAGGGTAAAATAAATCCATTGATTATTCCCGCATAAAACGTATAATTGGTTTTATAGAAATGATAAATAAACTATATTTTTTATTCGCTTTTAGATAGCTCTAAAAAGCCCTGATTTTATATACATCCACTAAATCGTTGGGGAGATTTAGAATACAGCTCTTTAAGTTTTTCTAACTGGAAAAGTTATTTAGTATTTTTCTTCTGAGTACAGGACAAACTATAAAACGAAGTGCTCACGAGCAAAGCGAGCTAAACAGGTAAAGGATACTTATAAAGTACAGTTTAAGCTAAAACTATGTTTCGATCTTAGATTCTAGACCCTATAACAGCCTAATAGGGTCTAGAATCTAAAAGTGCAACGATCTAAATAATTCCATTAATCCCTTACTTTATTTAAGTCCAATTGTTTAGCTACTAGCTCACTTCGTTCGTGAGGTCGCTACGCTTAGTTCGTTCCTCATGAGCGGGCTTTGCCTTTGTAGCTTTAGCTACAAGCTTACATCGTTCACTTCGTTCATACTTATAGTTCGCTTTGCTCGTGATATAGTTTGTCTTGTACACAGATTTTTCTTAAAAAGCTTTATGTCTGTTCGCATAGAAAACCAGCAAAAAATAAAAATAATTTCTATTTATACTTTTTATTCAATAGCAAAGATAAACTATTCCATCCTTAGATGCAAGTTGATATTTTAATCTTAACTAATATAAGTTAGCTATCTTTCATTTACCCCATCTATTTTTGGAATAGCACGTTTCGGGTTGCCTGATTTCTTTGAATCTAGTATGTTTGTACAATGGAAACAACAATTAATTATCAGAGAATCGAAAAGGCATTGCATTTTATTGCCAATAATGTACCTGCCCAACCAAAAGTTGGGGATATTGCTGCTCATTTAAATATGAGCAAGCATCACTTCCAGCGCATATTTAAAGCATGGGCAGGTATTTCTCCAAAACAATTTCTACAGTTTTTAACCTTACAAAATCTCAAAAAAGAAATTGAGGCTTCTAAAAATTTACTTGAATTGACGGAAAAAGTAGGCTTATCTACTCCTTCCAGAACCTATGATTTATTTGTCAAAATAGAAGCCTTGAGTCCAGGAGAATATCAACAGAAAGGGAATGGAATAACAATACAATACGGTAGTCATTCTAGTCCTTTTGGCACTTGTTTTCTAGCGCAAACAAAACGAGGTATTTGCGCCCTAGATTTTATTACCAACTCTGAAGAAGCTGCCCTCAAAAATCTAAAAAGCCGTTTTCCCAAAGCCACTTTTATAGAAGACAATAATGCCACTGGAGCTAAAGTAGAACAGATATTCAGCCCTAGCTCAACAGCATCAAGCCCTATACCTTTGTTGTTATCGGGAACTCCCTTCCAACTTAAAGTATGGGAAGCCTTAATCAATATTCCTTTTGCTAACCTCCAATCCTATCAACAGATTGCCCAGTTTATTGGCAAGCCCAAAGCGAGCAGAGCAGTAGGTTCTGCAATTGGTCAAAATCATATTGCTTATTTGATCCCTTGTCATCGGGTGATTAGATCTATTGGTGCAATTAGTGACTACAAATGGAATAAGGCTAGAAAGGTTGCTATGATTGGCTGGGAAAAAGCACAGATTGAGGATTGAACTTACTAAAAAAGAGCTTATATCTATTGACTACAGAAGAAGATATCTTTTTTATATAAAAAAATTTCCGTATATTAATGCATCATTTCAATAAGTAATTGAATGTTAAAACTTTTCAAAAATCCCTTTGTACAATTAATAAATCCTCACTATGCCCGAAAGAGACTATATCCAAGAAGAAGAAAAACATAACATTAATGCAAAAACTTGGCAAGATTCCTCTAATCTAACTACTCAAGCCCCCCACGAAAAAGAAATAACGGAAGCTAATTCCATTCAACAAGAAGCTCCCCCTAAAGCATCTAAAGAGGAACAGTTAGCCCTAGAAAAATGGCGTAATTCTTCGGATTTTCAGGCTGGTTTGCAAGATATTTTGCCAACAGATACAGCAGCTACGCCTTCTGAACAAGATATTAATTTGCGCAATTTTATTGAAAAATGGCAGCGTGAACACGACGAATCAGAAGACGATAACAGTGAAATGACAGCAACTGAAAATACCACAGGTCTTCCCGATGATCTCAAATCTGGCTTGGAGGCTTTATCTGGGATTAGTTTAGATGATGTAAAGGTTTATTACAACTCTCCTTTGCCTGCTTTATACAACACACATGCCTTTGCGCAAGGTACCAATATTTACATTGGTCCTGGACAAAAAAAGCACCTTGCTCATGAAGCTTGGCACGTAATACAACAAAAACAAGGTCGAGTAAAACCAACGCTGCAAATGGAGGTAGAGGGAAATTCGGTAGATGTCAACCAAAGAAAGGATTTGGAAAGTGAGGCAGAGAAGATCCATCAACAAGTTCCTGTAGGAAACGATAAAATACAACAAGTTGCAAATAGCAATAAAAAGAAAAAGGGCAAAAAATTAGGCACCAAAAATGAAGTTTTGCAAGGTGCTTTTGTAACTCCTCATACAACAAAAATAAACGATGAAAAACTGCCCAACGAATCCAATGGTGGAAAGTGGAGTGGTGCGGAATTAGATGCCTCCAAAGGTTCTCCAACCAATGGTGATGTTAGAGCAGTATCTAGTGCGGTACAAAATCTCATTGGAGGAACTTGGGTAGCTGGACACATGCTAAATAAGCATCTAGGAGGCTCAGGAACTAATTGGGAGAATATAACGGCTATCTCTAGCGCCGATAATAGCGCCCACCATTCTCAGGTTGAAAGAAGTGCCAAAGAAGCATTTGCGAATGGGGAATTAAAAGAGTATTGGACAGTCATTACAGAACGAGCAACATTAGTCCATAAAGGTACTAATGATACCATTGATGGGCTAGCTTCCAAAATGAATGCAGGTTGGAAAGACAGCAATAATAAAGTACAAAAAAATACAGTTATTAACTTAGGTCCAAGATCTGGTATTCCTGGTGTTGAAAACTGGAGTGTTACTTATAAGAGTACAGGACACTCTTCAGGTGAATTAGCATCTAGCACTACAAAAATAACTTCTGAAGAAACATATTACGCTATGACTGATGGCGTTGTTAGTCATTACATCACTAATCCAGATGACGCAAAAAAAGCAGTTAACTTGCTAATTGTAAATGATTACATCCCTAATCAGCCTATTAAAAAAAGTTTTGATGAGGAAGATTTAATGATTCTTATATCTAATTTATTAATAGAAAGGAGAATAGATGGTCCCGAACAAGTTGATAAATTCTTAAAACCATTATTACTAGAAGCATTAGACAGTGATACATTGATGTTATAAGCATAAATGGGTGGACAAAAGAGTAGATTACTCTGTGAGGGTCTTGCCATTGGTTTATTGTAATGTATTTTTTAGCCTTTATACAGCAAACTAAGACCATAAGCAATAGTACACTAAAGGAGAATTTCCTACGTCATTAATTTACTTAGTTTCTCTCCCCCAATAAGATAACTCCTTACGCCTATTTTAATCCCAGCTTTAGTATGTTTTTACTAGAAGAAAAAACAAAATTTTCCGATAGCCAGCTTTGGGCACTTCAACGAGCTTATTATGAGCAAAAAGGAGTAGAAGCTTGGAGCAGTGGAACCGTTCCCCATTATATTACAAGTAATCCTGTTGTTGGTAAAACCTATGCAGAATTGGTACTTGCTTTTTTGCGAGATTTATCCCTCAAAAAACAAAGTACTCAGACCGTCTATTTGTTAGAATTGGGTGCAGGACATGGTAGATTTTGTTATCATTTTTTTAAGCATTTTGAAAAATTTTATACGCAAAGTGCCCTTAAACTTCCTCCCTTTTGTTATGTTTTAAGTGATTTTACAACTTCCAATTTTGAATTCTGGAAAACTCACCCTAGATTAGGGCCTTACTTGGAAAAAGGTTGGTTGGATTTAGCACTTTTTGATGCCGAAAAAGATACTGAACTTAAGCTTGAATATCAAAATAAAGTACTTGGAATTAACAGCTTAGAACAACCATTGATCGTAGTTGCCAATTATTTTTTTGACAGTATTCCTCAAGATTTATTTAAGGTTCAAAATCAGCAATTGTTTGATTGCTTAGTTAGCTTGCATACAGCATCTGACCCTGCTGAACAAGATTCGACAGAATTGTTGGCTACTTTAGAATTAGTCTATGAGTATCAAACAACAAAATTTGATGCTTATCAAGCAAGTCCTCCCATCAAAAAATTACTAGAAGAATATCAAAAAAAGTTATCCAATACACATTTTTTATTCCCAAAAGTTGGGCTAAAATGCATCGAACGCCTAAGGAAATTATCTAAAAAAGGTCTGCTCTTATTAAGTGCAGATAGAGGCGAACATCATTGGTCTAAATTGGAGGCGCAACCATTGCCTACGAGGGCAATCCATGGAAGTTTTTCTTTAGCGGTCAATTATCATGCTTTTAAAACGTATTGTACCCAAGAACAAGGATTGGCACTCTTTCCGCTTCATCAACATCTAAGCCTAAATTTGGGCTGCCTGCTGTTCCTTCCTGAAGCTAGTTCTTATCTAGAAACGAATAATGCTTATGAGCGCTTTGTCAATGATTATGGTCCTGATGATTTTTTTATCCAAAAGAAATTTGTAGAGCAACATATTGAGGATTTATCCTTTCGAGATATTATAGCAACCCTAAGGTTAAGTGCTTATGATGCTCAAATTTTTCTTCAAATTTCTCCCCATTTACAGGGCTTAATTGATTCGATAACCGATCATGAACGCTGGGTCTTGTATCAAGCCATCCATCGAATCTGGGACAGTTATTACCCTTTGGGAGAGGATAATAAATTAGCGTTTGAATTAGGTAACCTACTCTTCCAACTTCGTTTTTATAGAGAAGCCATTATCTATTATGATTTTTCACTCAAAATCTACGGTTTATCAGCAATTGTATTGTATAATATCGCTTTATCTTATTGCTTATTAGACGAATATTCTAATGCGTTACCGATTATAGAAGAACTAAAAAAACACAATCCAGAAAATAAAGACTTAGCAATGCTTGTGGAAAAATTTGCTCCTGTCGCCTCCCATCCTAGTAAATAAAAAAAGCTGCCTAAAATTTAATTTTAAGCAGCTTCTTATACACATATTATTAAGTAACCATTAATCTATATTAGTTCAACAACTCATAGATACCAGCAATACCTTGCCCACCACCTACACAAGCAGTAACCATACCGTATTTTTGGTTGCGTCTACGCATTTCGTTGAACAATTGGATGCTCAATTTAGCTCCTGTACATCCTAGTGGATGCCCCAAAGCAATTGCACCACCATTTACATTGACAATATCAGGATTTAGACCTGCTTCTTGAATAACAGCCAAAGACTGCGCTGCAAATGCTTCATTTAATTCTATCTGATCGATATCAGATAATTTTAAACCTGCATAGCTCAATGCTTTTGGGATAGCCGCACAAGGACCAATTCCCATATACAATGGATCAACCCCTGCTACAGAACAAGATACCATACGAGCAATTGGCGTTAAATTCAAATCTTTAACCATTTGCTCACTCATTACCAAAACAAAAGCAGCTCCGTCTGACATTTGAGAAGAGTTACCAGCTGTTACAGAACCACCTTGTGCAAATACAGCACGCAATTTTCCTAGCCCTGCAACGGTTGTTTCTCTACGAACGCCTTCATCTGTATCTACCGTCCATTCGTTCTCTACTCGTTTACCATTTACTACTTTTACTTCCTTTACATTAACAGGAGCAATTTCATCTTTAAATCTCCCTGCATCAATAGCTGCTGCTGCTTTTACATGAGAATTGTAAGAGAACTCATCTTGTGCCTCACGACTAATGCCGTACTTATTGGCAACTGCTTCTGCTGTCAAGCCCATTCCCACGATATAATCAGGGTTATTCAACCCTACTTCATAACTTGGAGACAACTTATATCCAGTCATTGGGATCAAACTCATGCTCTCTGTTCCACCTGCCACATAACAATGTCCCATTCCTGCTTTAATTTTAGCCACTGCCATCGAAATTGTCTCCAATCCTGATGCACAATAACGGTTAACCGTAACCCCTGGAACTGGCTTGCCCAATGCACGCAGTGAAATTTGACGACCAATTTGTAGCCCTTGCTCTCCTTCTGGATTGGCACAGCCCACAAAAACATCATCTACTGTGTGTGGATCAAAATCGACTTTATCAGCCAAATACTTAACTACTTCTACCGCCAAATCGTCTGAGCGGAAGAAACGGAAACCACCTTTTTTGGCTCTTCCTACTGCAGAACGATAACCTGCAACAATATATGCTTCCATTTTTTTATTTTTTAGACGTAAGTTATAAGTAGAAAGTCATAAGTCTTTCTATCATAACCTCACGATTATTTTTTTGATAATGATTGTTTCAATTTAAAATTCATCTTTTGAATATAATGTAGCATATCCATCGCTTCCTTTATTTCTTCAGATGACAATAACTTCATTTTTTCAACTAATAACAATTGCGTTTCTAATTCGAATGCAGAACCTTGCGCAAATCCTAAAAATTGAGCGAATTGAGGAGATGATCCTCTCCCCGAACCCTCTGCAATATTAGAGGATATAGAAACAGCAGCTCTACGCATCTGACTAGTTAAACCAAACTTTTCAGTATTGGGCAACTTAGCCGTTAAGTCGTAAATTATAATGGCTAAATCCATTGCCACCTTCCATATTTTTAAGTCTCTAAAATTATTTTGCATTCGCTTCATTTTTTGATTAAACCACAAGTAACATAACACATACGACTTGCAACTTACTACTAGTTACGAAGTGGTTTATTTTTCTCCAGCATATGCTGAATGCGTTGCAAGGTTTTTTGTTCACCACACAAGCTCAAGAATTCTTGGCGTTCAATATCCAATAAATACTGCTCAGATACTTTTTGTGCACTTGTTAAGTCACCACCACATAGTACTGAGGCAACTTTTTTAGCAATCAAGATATCGTGTTCAGAGGCATATTTACCCAATCTCAAGCTTTCGGCAGCAACGTATAAGGCACCCAATCCGCCACGACCCAAGACAAGGATTTCGTTTTTAGGAGCAGGCTGTGTATAATTAGGCGCTAATTCCAATACTTTCTTTTTGGCTTCGCCCAATGTTCTAGATACATTTACACTCACTTGATCAATACCTGGACGCAAATACCCTTGCTTGAATGCTTCACCAGCAGAAGTAGCAACAGAAGCCATCGCAATCGTTTTGAATTTTTCAATCAAGGTAGGAATTTGAACATCACCAGGACCAAATTCTTGGCTAGCACGCAAAGCAAATTCTTTGGTTCCACCACCACCTGGAATCAGACCAACTCCAACTTCAACCAAACCAATATAAGATTCCGCAGAAGCAACAACAGCATCAGAGTGCATAGAGAATTCGCAACCACCACCAAATACATATCCTTGTGTAGCAATAACAACAGGAATAGAAGAGTAACGAATACGCATGCTTGTTTTTTGGAATACGTCAATTGCCATGTTCAACTCATCCCAATCTTGCTCGTATGCCATCATAGCAATAGCCATCAAGTTGGCACCAACAGAAAAATGTTCTGCATTATTACCAATTACCAAACCTTTCCAATCGCCTTCCTCGGCAATTTCAATGGCTTGATGTACCCCTCTAATAACGCCTTCACCCAATGAATTCATTTTAGAACGGAACTCAAAACAAAGTACTCCATCGCCAATATCATGCAAGGCTGCATCCGAATTTTCCCAAACAATAGAAGAAGAACGGATATTGTCCAAGATAATAAACTCTTCTGTTCCAGGAACAACTTGATAAGACTGAGAAGCAATATCATAATACTTTTGAACATTGTCTTCCAACTTGTAGAAGCTCTCATGCCCAGCAGCAACCATATCTTTTACCCATTGTGCAACAGATTGACCATCTGCTTCAGCCATGGCAATTCCTTCTTTTATACCTACCATATCCCAGTACTCAAAAGGACCTACCTTCCAAGCAAAACCTGAGCGTAAGCCATCGTCTATAGAATATAAGTGGTCTGCAATTTCAGGAATTCGGTTAGAAACATAAGCAAACAAACCAGCCAAAGAACGCTTAACCAATTGAGCACCTGGGTCTGCACTGTATTTTTCATTGCAGAACGTACGTACTTTTCCTCTTAACGTATCGACCTGTTTAACAGCATCTAGCACGGGCATTTTTACTCGCTGTGTAGGTGCATATTCCAATGTTTTTAGATTCAATCCTAGTTTGATTTTACGACCACTAGCATCTTTTTCTTTGGTACGCTCATAAAATCCTTTCTTAGTCTTGTTTCCTAAGAATTTGTTTTCCAACATAAAATTCAAATATGCTGGCATTTTAAAGGCACTTGCTTGTTCATCATTAGGGCAATTGTTAACAATTCCCTTGATTACTTTCTCAGCAGTATCCAAGCCTACCAAATCGCCCAAAGCAAAGGTTCCTGTACGAGGACGTCCAATCGCATCTCCTGTCAATTTATCAACAGCTTCAATTGGCAATTCTAATTCTTCGGTCAATTGAAAAATCTTAGCCATTGCATAAACCCCTACTCGATTGGCAATAAATGCAGGAGTGTCTTTACACATTACCGCACGCTTACCCAAATAACGATCAGCATACATCATAAAGAAATCCAATACAGCTGGATCTGTTTTAGGACCTGGGATTACCTCAAACAAACGCAAGATACGAGGAGGATTAAAGAAGTGCGTTCCGCAGAAATTCTTTTGGAAATCCTCACTGCGTCCTTCTGACATCATGTGAATTGGAATCCCAGAAGTATTGGAGGTTACCAAAGAACCAGGCTTACGATATTGATCTACTTTCTCAAAGATTTGCTGTTTAATGTCTAAACGCTCTACAACAACTTCAATAATCCAGTCGCAATCACTAATTTTCTCAAAATCATCGGTAAAGTTACCCGTAGTAATTTGTGCCGCAGTTTTAGTATCATAAAATGCAGATACAGGTTTGCGGTTTTTAATACAAGCTTTTAGGGCAGCATTAACAATTCTATTGCGTGCTGCTGGATTATTTTTTTCTTCTTCCTTTAGGTCAAATGGTACGATGTCCAACAACAATACTTCAAGACCAATGTTAGAAAAGTGTGCTGCAATTCCAGAGCCCATGACTCCAGATCCCAATACAGCTACTTTTTTGATTCTTCTACTCATCCTTGTTTAATAATTTTAGAATGGTTGTTAAAAAAGGGAATTCTATCTCTTAAGTTAGGTCTGTTGCCATAATAAGCCTTTGTACGAGGCCTGTTTTACAACAACTATAATATATAATTAATCCCTAACTCTGTTATTCTCATTACTACATTAATATTACGATAATTTATAGTTTTATCAAACGTTTGTTTGATTCCTTTTCAAAAAAGGAATAGACACGATCCCAGAAAATGGGCTTCATGGATGCCCGAAAAAAGCTGAAGTGCCCAATCTTATTAAGATTAACTTCCTTGGGGGCGATATGAAAGCGTTGAACAGTTGCTTTGTTAAATTGTTGATGCAACCAATCCACAGCAGATTTTGGGGCAAACTCTTCATCATCTGAGAAGCTATAAGCATGAATAGGGCAAGTTATTGCTTGGAAATGTGCCTTAGGAAATTCTCCCCTCATATACAAAGGCTGTTTAGCCCATTTGCTCCATTGCAAAGCACTCCCTTTGGGTAAGTTTTCGAACAAACCTAGCCTTTTAGCAGGAAAATAACCAACTACCTTTGCCAGCCCAGGCAATAAAGCATGAAAAAAGAACCACATTCTCAACCGATGTATTCCTGACCAATACTTCCAATAACAACTTTGAGAAGCGACGGTCACAATAGCATCCCAGTTGCCTGCGGAGGCCGATAAGCCTAATAATTGCCCACCAACACTATGGGTAACTGCAAACAAAGGCAAGTTTTTATGCTCTTTTTTTGCATACTCTCCAACTCTTTCTATATCGCTCGCCCACTCTTTTAAATCCGTTGTACAATCTTTAATTGCCCCCTTACTTGAAGCCCCTATTCCATTATAATCAAAGGTATAAGTAGCCAAGCCTTTCGCTGCCATAAATCTTGCAAAATCTTTGTAAAACGACTGTTTTACTCCCATTGCAGGACAGAGTACCAAAACAGCTTTAAGAGGCACATCAGAAGTTGCATAAGCCGTCACTCCTAGACTTTTGCCTGTTTCTGTATGTATTGAATGTGCTACGGTATCAATCATTTTATTGCTTCTTTAGGCGTTCTAAAACCCGAACACATGCTGATTTTAACAAATCCATATCATCGTATAAACGCATCATCATCAAAGCCCCTTCTATCTCCATGACACTTTGTTTGGCTAAAACTAGGGCTTCTTCTTCTGTATGATTTTCTTGATACAAATGCTGAAAAGCAGCAATCCAGTCTGAAAAAAAGGCTTTTAGAAAATTCTTAAACTCCATTTTATTACTGATGCTTTCCAAGGTCATATTACCAAATAAACAGCCTGCTAAATCTTGCGTTATGATGGGTTCTTGTTTCTTAAACAATTTCACAAAACGTTCCTCAGCAGATAAGTCCTTTTCATACGCTATCGAAAATACTTTTTTGGTATAATAACTATGTACCATCTGCAAAGCTGCTTGCATCAACTCCTCCTTGCTTTTAAAATGATAATAAAAGCTCCCTTTTTGCAAGCCACATGCTTCTGCCAAATCACTCATAGACGTCTTGTAATACCCCTGTTTTCGGAATACTTCTATTGATTTTGCAATAATCTCGTCTTTTGTCGTCTTTTGAACTGGCATATTTTATTTCTCTATTTTATTCTTACTCCAATCCTTCTCTTCTAAAAACAGCAAAGTAAAGAAGTTTCAATCATAACAACAGTAAACTTACCAAACGGTTGTTTGAAAACCAAATTTTTTGCCATTTTTCTACCAAACGTTCGTTTGGTATTTTATATACACAATTTGCTTCTGCTTATTTTTTTAATAATTGGTCTCTTTGTTGAATAAAAAAACAATTGCTTATCTCTGAATTTGGTACACGATCAAATCTAAGATAAGCAACTGTCTAAAAAAAAATGAATACAGAAATTTATAACAATTCTACTTAAGTGAAACTCTTGTCATAGCGCACCTAAATCCGATTAGTGTCGTATATTCTCCTTTTGCTCTTTCCGAATAACGATATCCAGGTCCCCTTTTGCCTGTTTCTTGTGCAACATTAGCGCCCTTATAAACCCTTTTTATAGCAGCAATCTCAACAGGATTCAAGCTAGGCTTTTCAACCTTTTTATAGTCAAATTCTCTAATCGCATTTATCTCCCCTTCTTTTACCGTATCTAAGTTTATAACTGGATTAAGATCACTACTTGAAACATCTGGAACCACCTTAGAAATAGGACGATAAGCATCTACCACCCATTCTGAAGCATTATCATTCATATTATAGATTCCATAACGATTAATATCTCCTTCAAAGACATGCTTAGGCAATTGGTATTTATTGTGGTCATAATAAGCAGGAACAGGGTGTTTCTTTGTATGTTTAATCACCTTTTTACGATATTGATTAACAAATGAAATGGCATGTCGAGGTCTTGTAGAAGTAGTCGGGACATGAGTATAGGATTGAATACCTTGTTCCTCTTGATCTGTACTGTTTTGTTTGCCCAATAAAGCCCAAGCCGCAAACTCCCATTCCGCCTCAGTAGGCAGTCGATAAGAAGGTAATATATAATTTTTAACTTTCTTCTGCTGGGGTGTTTCACTTTTATTGGGGTAAAGATCCCTTAAAAAAGAATCTGTAGAAAAGATAAATTTCTTCCGCATTGCTAGTGTCCAATCTCCATTAGCAATAGCAATCTGTTCATTTGTTCTATCGGTTTTCCACTCCAAAAATAACTGAACTTGAATCCAACTAACGCCTACCACAGGATAGTAATCAAATGCTGGAAGATTAAAATAATCCTTGGCTAATTTATCTCCTACGTTTCCACCTATATATCGCTGCCAAATTGTTTGGTCAGGCAGCAAATCATCAAGAGCCGTTTGGGGGCGATATTCTTGAATCCAAGTCAAGAATTCACGGTACTCTAGATTAGTCACTTCTGTAGCACTAATATAAAAACTACTGACAGTAACTCTACGTAAAATATCCTCATCGACTCCTTGCCCCATATTAAATGTGCCACCTTCTATAAATAAAAGCTTATATCCTTCTATTTGCTTTGGAGTTAATTTGCGTTCCAAGTAAGAAGTCTGAATCATTGTTTGAGACAGAGTGGAAAAAGAGCATAAAACTATTAATAAAACAAAGGTATTTTTTAACTGCAACATTCGTTCATTGTATTGTAAACATTAAAATAATATTTATTAATACCTTCTTACTCAAAAAGTAATCAATAATCCTTTTTATCCTCTAAAAACAAGATTTAATTCTTAAGATTCATTACTTAAACTTAAAAGTAGCCATCAAGGGGTAATGGTCGGATAGCTCAAAACACGTGTATTTTTTGGGCAACTTAGCTTGTTCTTCCTTTGGAAACTGATAATCCCTCAATACTTTTACCTCAAGCGGGCTTAAGTGGTGGACGCCGCTGCAAAAAATGTAATCGAGTCGCCATTGACTATTTGCCTCTTTGGCATAGAACCGCTTAATCAAACAATTTTCTTTGGAATAAGTATATCCTGCCTCTTTGGGATGAAGGCTTCTAAAAGCATCCACCAAATGAACGGCTTCAAATGCCTCTTTCATTGCTCGATATTCCTCTGTTTCATATTCCGTCTCAACGTATTCACCAATCACATTAAAATCCCCCATGCAGATGACAGGAATACTGTCGCAAATAGCAGCAATTTTTCTTCGGATTTGCCAAAGATTAGCCGTACGAGCCTCTTTTGTTTGGTAATAATCCTTATCATAATCGGCTTGTAGATGCGTCATAATAAGATGCACAGCCCCCTGATTAGGAACAATAATTCTACAAGATAAAAAGCCTTTTTTGCTCAACTTATCTGCTTTACAAAGATTTGTAAATGGAATAAACTCTTTATTTTCTATTGGATATTTGCTGTATAAAACTAGCCCTGAATACCGTTTATCAATAAATTGATAGCGATACTCCTCCCCTAAGACCTTGGCTAATCGACATTTATTCTTCGTTGCCCATACCTCTGAAAGTCCAATAACATCTGCATTAGAAGCTTTCAGTCGCTCCGCTATTATTTTTAGCCTTTTATTATCGAGATAAAAAGTTTTTCCAAACCATGCGGGGATGGTTCCGCCAAATAAATGCGTATTGTAACAAACAACTTTGAGCGCTTTGGGCTGTTCTTGAGCAGAGATAACGTAAGTCACCAAGAGGAATAAAGCGATTACTAACAAGGAGCGATTTTTCATTAAAATGTAGATTTAGTGTTGAATTTCTATCTTTTTTAAAGGTATTAAAATAGCCACCAAAACAACAATAGGGAGCAAGAAATATTTCTTGCTCCCTACCTTATAAATTTTATTTTAGCCCCTTCCTACCAAAAAGTCAAAGGGCTAATCAACGCCCCATCTTTTTGGCGGCGCTTTTCATTTTCTTGATATTTATCCACATAATAAGGACCAAAAACCCTAGCAGCAGATCGAGTAAAGGTTGCCAAAATACTGGCTTGTATTTCTTCATTTGATTGATTCGGGAAATGAGCCTTTACAGCCTCTTCTGCTCCTTTGTCCTTACTAGAAGGTGTAGGATAATCCAAATCATTTTTCTTATAATCAGAGACAATTTGATCTTCTAAAGCCATAAATGTATTTAAATTAAAACCAGCTTGTTCTCCTTTCATAAAATCTTCCATATTGGTAGATGCCTTGCCATGAATTCCGCTGATGCTCTCTTTTACTTCTTGCTCTTGCTTAGAAGAACGCTCTGTTAGATTGGCAACCCGTTGCCCATACTTAGAGGTTCCAAGGACAGCTCTACCCAAACCATGTTCCTCTGCTTGCTCGTTAAAATGTTGCAATTGATAACCGATGTTCATCAACATGGACTGCATTTTTTGTTGACGACCTAATTTTATAGCTCCCCCTCCTTGCATTCCTTTTACGACATGCAAAGCAGGTCCTCCACTAAAATAAGCCTCATTGGCATACATCAATGCCTTGCCTTGTGCCTCTTTGAAGTCCAATATAAATTGAGCCCGTTCTTGAAACAATTGAGGCACCTCAAGACCAGCCTCTTTAGCCTTTCCTATTTCCTGTTTATTGGCTTCTATTTGTTCTAGTAGAACAGATACTTTTTCCAGCGTTTCCACATACAATAAATCCTTCGCCTGCGCTTCTAAATGCTTAGGGTCAACGGTTGAGTTTTGAGTAGCAGCCAACTGTACTTCTTTTTCTTTAATCCCTTCTTCAACCTTCTTGACATAGCCCTCTGCCAATTTAAAAATTTCGACCATATCTTCCCTTGCCACCTTTATTAATTCTTTTTGGATCGCCGCCGTAGCCCATTCTTTTCCTTCCCAATGGGTGGGTTGGGGTTTTAGCTTTTTAACATTAGCAATCACAGCATTTACCGTTTCACCTTTTAAGGTCTGTATTTCTTTTTTAGTGGTAACATATTGCAGCACCGCAGACAAAGACAAAGCCAGTTCTATCTGTCCTTTTTTGCGCCTAGTCTTATCCAAGATTAATTTTTCGCTGGCAGGCAATTCCGAAACTTTACCAAAAGGATTCAATTTATCCTTATAAGCCTGTGTTCCCTCTTTTGTCGTGGTGGGCATAAAACCAGTGGTATAAACATTGGTATCAAACAACATCCCTGCATTAACTCCAAATCGCTGCACAAAAGTATCGTTAAAATACTTAACGCATAAATATTCATATTGAGGATAGCGATCAATTTGGAAGGTTACATCATAATCAGAGGTTGGAGTTGTACTACCAAAAGCAAAAGCTTTGATTTCTTTTTGGTCAAAGGTATCAACAGTAGGCTTTGCCATTATTTGTTGATAAACCACTTTCTTGGTCTCTTCCAACAGTTGATCCACTACCTTTTTTCGGTAATGCAACAGTTCCTCTAATGCGGCCAATTGAATTGAATAAAAATCTTCTTTAGGATTGGATTGATCCCAATAAGCCAATGCTTCTTTAAACTTGAACCAGTTGTTATCATAATGCTGTAAAATCTCTCTTGGGGAACTAGCAGCCCAGCCCATTTCTTTTTTCCAATATTCAAATAAGCTATGAGTTTCCTGAGCTCTTTCCTGAGCCAATGCTGCCTCTTTTGCGGTTAAGTCCTGAAGTTGTTGTTGTTCTTTAGCGGATAAGTTGCGCTTAGTTTTGAGTTTTTTCAACTCAATAGCAACGACCGCTAACTCCCGTTTGGTCTCTGCAAAGCTATGACCAATCTCAACCGCTTCTTCTTGGCTTAACAAGCCCATATCACTCCCTAGCTGCTCATCATCATAGTCATTATAATCCTCCGAATTATCAATCGAAGTCTCTGCTGCATCCACCTCTTCCAAATCTTCATCGTTTTCCTCTACAAAGGTTCCTTTTATTAGCGTTTCTGATTCCTGAACTTGGTGGAGTAGCTTTTCAAATTTACGTTCAATTTCTTCAATTAAACCATATTCTTTTTGATGCTTATTTTTTATGTTTTCAGGAAGCTGCTTATACCCTTCATACCAGCTTCCAATTTGTTCTAACATTTTTAAAATATTAATGCTTGCTGCTTCTGGTTTAACCGCTACAATTGCAAGTATTTTCCCATAAGCACGCTCCAATTTCAGGTAGGTTTTCATGGATTTATTCTTGTCCAATTCTTCTATAACCGTATCGACATCGGAATCTTTTTCGTAGAGCCTTTCATTTGGTTGTTCTCCATTAACAATACAAAATCCCTTTGCTTGGGGCATCAAAAATTTATTAATTTTTCGGGTCAACATTTTAGGTCTAGCCTTTCCCTTTTTTAGGGTAAATGCTAATGTCTCCCCTTCTTTTCCTGCGAGTAGTTCACAGGTTCCGATAACAGCATCTCGTTGCTTTCTCTTAATTCCTTCATTGCCTAGCATAAATTTTTTCCATTCTCCCTCTGGCTTTCCAAAAACAACAATAGGCAATTTTTTTTCAGGCTTATCAGGATAAACAAAATCGTGAATAATGAAACAGTTGGTTGGCTTTTTGCTTTTTCTTAATCGATTGAGTTCTTTCTTAAAAAAAGCTTTGAACGCAATAAAACCAATTGACTCTTTAGTTTGAGGCAACAACTGATTAAGCAACATTTTTATTCGCATGAATTTTCATTTTGTTAACATTAAGTAGCCAGCAGCTACCTAATAGGACGATTAAATATCTTTTTGAGTTAAGGGGAAGTGCCCACATGATAAGCAAAAAAGTTGCCAATTATTAGAATAAAATAAAAAATCAACTTTTTAGTTAAAACAAAAAAATGGTATAAATATCTATTCTAATCCCCTAGCTTTTCAAAAAGTTCTCCTCCTAGGAAGGAACCAATCCTTCAAAAACAAGCTTAATTTACACGACATCAATTACGAACTCAATCAACTGCATTATGAAGTATCTTTTAGTGTTTTTATTCCCCTTATTCTTTTTCAAAATAAGTACAGCTCAATCGCCATTAGAATTCGTTAAAAAATATGGCAGCAATTTTCCCACCTATACAGAGCTTTCTATTGCGGTGATTAATGGAGAACAAATTACCTTTTATGGCTTTATCAAAAAAGAAACGGGTTTTGAACCCAAAGAAAACAAAAACTCTATTTTTGAAATTGGTTCTATTACCAAAGTTTTTACGTCAACTCTGTTGGCAGACCAAGTCGTTAAAGGTAAAATCAAATTAGAACAAACGATCAAAAAATCACTCCCCTTTAAGTTAAAAGGCAGACCCAAAATAACGTTCAAAACACTGGCTAACCACACTGCTGGTTTGCCTCGCCTTCCCGACAATCTATTCGCCATGATGGCAAACAATCCCGATAACCCATACAAAGGTTATAATGCTCAAAAATTAAAAGAATATTGTGCCAAAGAACTTACACTAAGTTCAGCCATCGGGGAGCAGTATGCTTACTCGAACTTGGGTGCAGGTTTATTGGGTTATGCTTTATGCCAAAAAACGAAGCAGTCTTACGAAGATTTATTGCAAACAATCGTATTTGAGCCGCTCCAAATGAACCATTCTACAACACTCAGAGATTCTGTCAAAGGTACGTTCATCAAAGGACTTGATCCGACTGGTTCTGTTACTAGTAATTGGGATTTAGAAGTTTTAGCTCCTGCTGGCAATATTCTTTCGTCTGTACGTGATTTGTCTAAATTTGTACGAGCCAATTTTGAAATAAAAAACAAAGTTTTTGCCTTGCAACAAACCAAAACTCATACGATTGGAGAAAAGATGGATATTGCATTGGGTTGGCATATCATCCACGCTAAAAGTGGGGCAAACTACCATTGGCACAATGGGGGCACTGGAGGCTATACCTCCTCTATGATAATGGATGTTCCCAATCAAAAAGGGATTGTCATTCTATCCAATGTATCTGCTTTTCATTCTCAGACGGGCAATATAGATCGTTTAGCTTTTGAATGGATGAAAAAGATCGCTGATGTTTCCCCAAAAGAAAAAACTAGTAGATAAAGGTCTACTAGTTAAAAGGGCGGTTTTATGGTTTAGCATGCCTGCCTACTCTTATAACGCAGGGATAGGTCTTTTCGCTGTTCCCCAAAAACTGGATAGCAGTTCCTTAATTAAATTTATTGGAATCATCTGCGGAGCAAGAGGCACAAGCAAATTGCAAAATAATCATTTTAAACGTGCATAATTTCCTAAAATCTTATGTACCTTGCTCCCTAAAAATTAAAACGGTTATGAAGATTAAGGCGCTTATATTCCTATTATTGTTCATTGGACAATTTGCACACAGCCAGGAAATGGATAGCATTGTTGTTACTCCTGAGTTGCTATCTAAGGCAAAAGAATTTGAACTCCCTCAATACGATACTTCACGACAGAGTAAATACATTATTTATCTGCCCATGAACTATTCTAAATTCTTATTTACAGAAGAGGACAAAGCCTTATTTCATACCTTGCGAGATACGCTAATAGAACGAATTGACTTGGTTTATACTGTTTTTAGAAGAAGTAAGACTTTTGATCAAGTCAAACTCAATAAAGAGCGTTATGAGATGTTCCAAAAATTCTTTCCACAAGCCTTTAACAACAACTTAATTGACTGGAATTTGATGGCGCAAAACGGAACCATGGATTATGGTGAAGCGCAAACTTATTTTCATGGTTTTGTGATTTATCTCAAACCTCATCGAGTAACGACCAAAAATGGAATTACGATTGGAACAGCCATGGATTTACGGGTGGATGAGCCAGAAACTCGAACATTGGAAACCAATGAGGAAGTAGCTAAAATCAAAACCTTGCTCAATAAATCAACAGCGACCAAAATTGTTTTAGATACGACTTATACCAAAAAGAAAAAACGATTTTGGACAGGAATGTACTTGGCTAAAAATAAAAACAAACGCAAAAAAGGCAAAAAATTTAAAACCAAAGGTCCTAAACGCCCTAAAGAATACCGAACCAAGTATGAAGAAATCATGACCGTTACAGAGCGTGAAGTTCCCGATTTAGATGCCGCTCCTGAACCTGAAAAAGTTATCGCTGAAATCACTTCAGACTCTGTGGTTTATGCTGTTATGAATCGAACATTAGGAAGGTGGGAAGATCATGTTGTGGTACAAGACGTAACAGGCAGTATGCATCCTTATCTTACTCAAACTTTACTTTTCTTAAAGGGGCATATACAAAAAAACACAACCGAAAAGTTTGTCTTTTTTAACGATGGAGACGACCAGCCTGATGGTCCTTTGGGTTACTCTGGTGGTTGCTATTATACCAGTGCCGACAATGTAAAAGAAATCGAGGAAATGGCTTTTGAAGCTATGCGAAATGGACAAGGGGGCAAAGCCTCTGAAAACGACATTGAGGCTATTCTTTATGGGATAAAAAAATTCCCTAATTGCAAAGGGGTGGTTCTAATTGCTGACAATTTTTCTAGAGTTAGAGATTTCCGCTTGATTCCTAGATTAATGAAATTGGGCAAACCTGTACGGGTAGTTGTTTGTGGCATTGCCAAAGGGGATGTGGTTAATCTAGATTATATTTATTTGGCTCGTTATACCAAAGGCTCTATTCACACTATTGACGATGATATTACAGACTTAGCCAACAAAGAAGATGGCGAAGCATTCAAAGTGGGTTCTCAATATTTTAAAATAGAAAAGAATGCGATTAAGCTTATTCATCAAAGTAAATCTAAGCACTATAAACGTTTTTAATCCATTCTTCTAAAAATTAACGCTTGTAACTAGCCTTAAAAATCATAAATATGCTCTACCTTAATCTTGTTTTGGGTTAAGGTATTGAGTGTATTGCAAAGTTGTGGTACAGGCGTTACAAAAACAATGCGCTGTTCATTTTCTTTAGAGGTGATGGGCTGTCGAAATAGCACTTGACAATGCTCTAATGCAAAATCAAAATCATTTTCAGCTAAAACACTTACCAAAATAGCGCTGCGATTTCCTGCAATTTCGGTTACTTGAATCCCTTGTTTTGCCAAAGTGGTTATAGCTGGAACAAATGCCGCATAACGAGGCAAACTAACAATTGCCGAACCATTTGGCAACTGCTCTATGAGTTGAGTATTGGCATCTAAATTTTGAGGCAGTTGATCCGTCACCACAACGGTTGTTAGCAACTCCTCCCCAAAAACAGATTCTGACCCCATTTTCATCAATTTGCCATAAGCTGCTTTGAACAAAAATTCAGATGTTAGAACATATTTTCGTTCCCACTTCCGAAAAAAGTTGGCTCCAAACCAAGCAGTGCTTGTCCATAAACGTTGAAGTTGGTTCCAATAATCAAAATTAAACCAAGGTTCTTTTCGAATAAAATCAACATAATCCTGCATGTATTTTGCATTAAATTGATCTTCTTCTGTGAGGGGTACTCCTGTATCTGTCATTCGTCCAATAACTTTCTCATACCAAGCTTTCATTAAGTATTCGGTCGATGTACTCCATCCAATTACCATCACCATGGTTTGATACTCACTATTTAACTTAAAATTGCCTTCCATCTGCTCTGATAGAATACGGTAACTGTCCCAAAACTGTTCGTGATGGGTTACATAAGATAAAGTTGTGGCTGTGTGATGCTTGAAATAATCGGCTTGCTCAGCAGGACTATGCACTAAATACCATTCGGGATATACCCAAAATGTATTGTCTGCGGCTCTCTTATTTGGAGCAGGTACAATTGATTTTTCAGTACTTTTTAACCATGCTTTATCAATAAGCAAGCCTTCCCCTTCTGGGTAGGTAGATGGCATACGTTGTTCTTTGGCATAGTGAATACAGCCTGCAATCAACGCTAATACAACAATAAATAGTCTTAATCGATTCATGGCTATTCTTTTATCAATGAGACCAATGTATTATCAGAAGGGTCCTTGTGTTGCAAGATTCTCTTACCCGCATCTCTAAATCCTACGCTACTTATAAAGCTACACCACTCTTCTATAGATTTAAAATTTCTGAACTCGGCTTGGTCAAACTCCCAACTTTCATTCAGCCCTAAATTAAATACAGTATGCACCAAAGAACAGAAGGTTGCCATTTGCTCGTTTCCAGCATCGTGATCTCTAAGTATAAATTTTCCTCCTTTGCGTAAAACTCTATGAATCGATTGGACAAAAGGCACTAGTTGATCGATTGGACAATGATGCAAGCCAATAAAACAGGTCACCACATCAATACTTTCGTTGGCAACAACAGCAGGATCAATTGGTTTATAGTCTAAAGGAATGTATTTTCCTAATTTTCTAATTTGTCCCCGCTCTAGCATAGACGGAATCGAGTAATCTGGCTCACTATCATGAATAATGTAACAATCCCCTTTTAGGTTTATATGCTTCCTTAAATCCGAAACATAACGTGCAGGGGCTCCGATTTCTATATAACCATCAATTGTTTTTTGCCCATCCAATAATTCCAAGGTTTGCCTTGACATTTCTTGTTTTTGCTTCTTGAGCGCAGGCAATCCATACCGCAAATCTGCCAAAAATGGCTTAATACTAGGCAAACGACTTTGTACCCATTTGTAAATAGCTTGGTCAGATGTCTCTTCCTTACAAGCCTCTACAATTAGATGGTGAAATTTTTCTTCTGGATAAAGATTGTATACCACTTGCAAAAAATGAAAAAAGGCATCTCTTTGTTTTGTATCTGAAAACACTTGTTGAAATTCACTATTGGTTGGCATTGTTGGTTCTTTTTTAGGCTGATAATAATGATCCCAAATGACATTTCTAAATCTAAAATCAGGATCTAATTGAGTTTTTAAAGCAAATAATTGAGGCGCATTGGGATAAGCTTTTAAGAATTGTTCCTTGGTTGCATGGGCTTGATAGGGCAAATAATAAGTTCCTCCTACTGCAATAACCGCATCTACTAATTCTCGGTTCCAAACAGCTACCCCTCCTTTTGCAGCAGGGCTTGTTCCTTGTTTGTAATAGACAACAAAAGCAAACACCTCTTCTCTCGCCCAAGCCAAATAGGCTCCTGTATCAGGAATAGCATGTCGGATAGAAATATTGATTACATTTACGTTATGCCGCAAAAAGATTTCATTCATGGTTACTGAAAAGGCATCAAATTTTGCCACAGGAACAAAGTATTCTAACAATACGTAGGTTTTATTCTTTCTTGATTTGGGCTCCAACTCTGCCACATCGTAACCTGCCTCATAATTTCTCCAATGAATTCGTTTATTTCTATAAAACAAGGGCTCAATAATGTGTTCCCTTCGCCACTTTCCAAAGGGCGACTCTGAAGTCATCCAAAAAAAATAACGCTCCAAAGGATAAGAAGCCTTTAAAGGCATCAATCGATGTTTTACATTGGGCTGTTCGTCTGTTTTGACCCAAGTAACGGCATTAATTTTCTGGATAGATGGCAAATACATATCTGCATTGTGAAAAACCGCCTCTTGATTAAAACGTATCTGTTTATCAAAAAATGCCCAGTATTCACTACGATCCATCTTTTGGTGAATTCGTTTGACTGGAATATTATCTGCCAGAGAAAATTCAACCTGCACCAATACTCCCAATCCTCCATAACCACCAACAATTCCAAAAAATAAATCGGCTTGCTCCGTTCTACTAGCATGTACCAAGCGACCATCTGCCAAAACAACATCAACCGATAAAATGGATAAAATAATAGGCCCTAAGCCCATGTATCGACCATGTACATTTACACTTACAGAACCTCCTACCGTAAAATTGGCATAGGTTTGCATAATCATAACACTCAAATCATGGGCATCTACATAAGCTTGCAAATCGCACCAACGTGCTCCACTCTGTATTGTTATCGTCTTATGTTCTTTAGAAAAAGCAACAACTTGATTGAGTTGTCGCATATCCAAATGAGTACTTTGGGTACTTGCGGTTTGTCCTCCCATACTAAAACGCCCCCCTCCGATAGAAATCGTTCCCGTTGTTTGCTGGATAATCTGTTGAACTTCTTGTATTGTTTTGGGAACTTTTACTTGGGCAACAATAATAGGATTTAAGGTGGTTACATCATTGATGATGCGCTCCTTTGTCTTTAGATGATGGATTTCCTTTTCATCGGTCACCTGTAAATAATCATCGGCAAACCTTGGATTATTTCCATACGAATTGGTCGCTACGGTTCCTTTTCTAAATCCCAGTTGGTATACTAACCAAAGCGGCCCTACAATTGGTACGACAATCCACCCAATCGCATAAGCAGATTTTCCAACATCGTGCAGCCGTTTACTAGCCGTTGCCAGTAACGTCCAAAACAGAAAAGGGTATAAAACAATAGTGGCTGCTGTCCCAAACACATATTCAATAAGATTGTACAACACATAAAATGCAAGCCAAATAAATAGCGTAGCATGCCAATAGGTCAATCTATTGATTCGCCCCCAGTAAGTAAACATCAAGTAACTAACGGGCAATTTTTGTTGGATTTTTTTTGGTTTCATTAAGGGCTTTTATTAATTAGTAGTTTGAGAAAGCACTCTATTTTTCAGTGTTCTAAAATAAAAGGTGAATGATTAACTATAGGAATAACCTCATTTTAACACTAAACATTACTCCGCTAAAAACCGCATTAAATGGAATTAGGCTTTTGCAAACCAAAACACTAAAACATGGATTATCAACTAAATACAAAGCGCTTTTTATATTTTTTGTTAAAACCTCTAACAACCTAACTTGCTAGCTCAGGAGTGCAACTAACTAACAAAGCAACGCCGTTAAATAAGCGGAGTATTAACTAAAAATAAAGCTAACAAAAAGAAAGCATTTATGGAACATTCATTGATTAAAAATAACATATGTGCCCTCTTAATCGTTCTATTTTAATTCCTAAATTAAAAAAAATACTACTTTTATGTTTCACAAAAAATTAGCACAAGCACCAGAATTTGTAGCAGGCGATCATACCAAACTACGAGAGCTTATGCACCCTCTACAGGATCATTTAAAGATCGGTTATAGCCTAGCACATGCCAAAGTAGAGGTTGGAAAAGCCTCTTTACCCCATCGACTCAAAAGTTCAGAAACCTACTATATTTTGGAGGGAAAAGGCGAAATGTATATTGATGATACCTCATTGGAGGTGGGTAAAGATGATGTTTTTTTAGTGCCTGCCAATGCGTCCCAATATATCAAAAATACAGGCGATATAGATTTGGTATTTTTGTGCATTGTAGAACCTTATTGGCAAGAAGATGAAGAAGATATTTTTTAGCTTACAGCAAACACTACAATGTTTTCCATAAAACATAAAAGGAGTGCCATTCGTTTCAAAGAACGGCACTCTCAACAAATGGGGGAATCTATATGCCCTAACAAATCACTAATTAATTGGTCCTCCATTTAATAAGTTATGATGTAACACGTTTAATGTTTGTGTATTTTTTTAGTTCCAAAACTAGTTTTTAAGAAATATACTCCTGCACTTAAATGAGAAAAGTCTATGACAACGCTATTTTTTCTTTGATCTAAAAACAATAAGGGAATTTCTTTTCCTGTCATCGTCCACAAGCTCCAATTTTGGGGCGTTAATACAGCATTTTCAACCGTAAGCGTAGTTAATACAGGCTGGGGATAAAGCAACAATTTTGAGCCATTTTCTTGTTCTAGATTTATCGCTTTGATTGCAGAATAATAAATGTCCTCATTATGGCTTACTAATTTTAATCGATAATAAGAAATACCCAAGAAGGGATCCTGATCTAATGCGTTGTAATGCTCAAGGTCTGTTACCAATTGAGTATTTATAGGTGTCCAATCTATTCCATTTGGAGAATGCTCTACTGTAAACAACTGAATTGTATGCTCATTTTTTATCGTCCAATTTAGTCGAACTGCTTGTTTTTGAGTCGTTACAACATCAAAATTCAATAGAAAATTTAATGGCAACAGGGTTGTAGGCGGGCAGTTAGGATTGGTATTCGTAGCAATATTAGCCCAACTGTTGATGGTTGTCATGCTGGTATTGGTAAGCAACCTAAAGTGTAAATTGGCAATGCCATCGTCTAAACCTGTATTAAAAACAAAGGGTGGCCCACCAAAAGGTCCTGTTGATGTGCTATGGAATGGTAAGCCTAATTCTGTACTAATAATAACCGTTCCATCTGTCGCTGTTGGGTAGGCAGGAAACAGAGCAAGCGTCGTATGCGTGCAGGCATCAAAAAAAGTGAAATTATCAAAAAAATCAGAAGTATAGACCTTGCTTTCTGCTGGAACATTGAGCAAAGTAGCATAACTACCCGATGATAAGACAGAAGTTTGTTGAGACAAGCCTCCTGGTCCTGAACTGGGGTGAATTCTAGGCATATTAGGAGATCCCATTCCCCCATTATTAAAGAATGGTCCATAACTTAAGCTTGTTCCGTAAATGGAGTTAATGGTCGTAATTGCATTGGCATTTACAGGAGGAGTAACAGAACTAGATATATAGTTATCGATACTTTCAGCAATCCAGACCACATGACCGCCATCGCTAATAAAATCTTCTAGAACTTGGCGTTGTGTGTTGGTTAGAAAAACAGGAGACGCTGTACTATAATTATAATATTCTACAATATAAGCAACTTGGTAATTAGCAGTGGTGAGCGTAGCATCAACAACACTTGATGTAATGTTCACACTAGAGAAGCCTATATTGGTATAAGTTGTATTAATTGCCGTAGCATCAGGAAACCCTGAAAAACTACTATGAATAAAAATATTAACCGTTTGAGCATTTAGAGACAACGTAAGGAATAAAAAACAACATGTAAAATAATAAGATGCCATAGCTTTTCTATTGTAGGGGATAAGAAATTTATGAGAAGCTAAAACTAGAGCAATCCAACTTATTTTGCAAGCCTTTTTTAAGGCAGAATTAATAAAAACAACTTTCTTTTTGAAAAAAAGAACACTACAAAAATCATACACAACAAACTAATAAACAACAAATTAACATCAAAACTAAAAAAATATTAATTATCTTCTGGAAAAAAGCGTTACATACCCCTCCAAGCATTGGGCTAACCCCAATTACTTCTTTAAAAATAGGTATCAAGTGGCTTATTTTCGATTTTACTTCTCAGCCATTTTTTATAATGAAAAAATTGAAAAGGTATACTTTCTCTAGAATCAGGGCTAATATTTTCCCATTCTGAAGAGAAAAAATAGAGTGTATTTTTATTGGTCAAATCCCTATTCGCAATGCCCAACTTTAAATACTTAAGCAAAGATTCATAGAGTTTATATTGCACCTTGGCTTTTCGAATTTGCCGATAAAAAGAGATGAGTGCAGATTCTAAATTGGAGTACCAACCTAATTCATAGTAACAGATAAGAACTAATAATTTTGCCGCCGAATAGGTAACAGAGGTTTTGTCAAAAATTTTAAACGCTCCTACTTTATACAAGTGCTCCAATGCTTTTTCATAGTCTCCCAATTCCATATAAGCTCTTCCCAAATACAAATAAAGGTACTCACTTTGCAAAGGAGTAAGGTTTTGACACAAATACAGTCCTTTTTCTACCTCCAATAGCCAAGCTCTATTTTTTTCAAACGCTCCGATATGAGAATAAAATTCTAACTTTCTAGTATATAAACAGACCATAACCCGCTCCAAACTTAAGGGGTATTGTTGGATATATTCCTCCAAAACTAAAAGCTGTTCTTCGCATTCTTCTATTGCCCCCACCCGAATACAACACATTAAATAGTTGTTGGTAAAAATAATTTTATTGTAGGGGCTATACAGATGAGGGTGCTCCTTCATAAAAGCAATCCGCTGTTGAAACTCTTCGTACTTTTTTCTAAAATTATACTGCAATCCCCAGATATAGATTCTAGCATTGTAAAAAAGCTCTATAGCTCTATCTGATTTTGCTTCACTAATATTGTCAATTAGAGGAGAAGCGATCAATTGATTAAATTCTGCTTCTTTTTGAGGAGTATCGATATAACCATTTGTACGAATCCAATCCTGAAGTTGATACATATACAAGCGATACTGGTCATAGTTAAGAAGCTGCCCTATTTTCTTGTTTTGGTCGTCAATAATCGCTTTCATTATATTTAGATCTGATAAAATATCTCTATGCCCCCTTAACGCTACCCTTATATTGTTTAAACTCATTAAATCTTCAAATAGATTATATCGTTCTGCGATTTTCACCGCTTTGGCATGTAATTTTTGAGCTTCTAGATAAATACCTTTATCAACCAATATATAAATCTGCTTAATTAATGTCTTAACAGCATAAAACCCTTCATCATTTTCGTGAAAAGCAGTAAGCGATTTGATCAAAATATTCATCAAGTATCGCTTTTCTACCGACAAATAAGGGAATTTCTTTTTTAGCTGTTCTTCATCAATTGCTTTGTTCTTCTTTAATTGCTTTTCGATTAGTTTAAACAAGGTCAGATAGTGCTTATTTTTTTTATTGTTGGCAATTTGAGCAAAACGGTTAAAAAAAATTTTTTCTTGTTTTGTCATTCCCTCAATAAGCATATAAAGACTATCCTTTTTCATAAATGAATCCTAATAGTTATGCTCCAGCAAGGATTGTTTGAGAATAAATCCTTTTTCTGCTTTGATGTGCCAAGGTTTGAGAATACAAGAAGCAATATCACTATTCCCCGTACAAGTTCCAGGAGGGCGGCATTGGGTATCTAGTATTCTCATTTCTTTGTATACCATTCCTATATGCTTGGCATAAACTTCTACTGAAAAACGGCGCTCAATATTATTCGTTTTGTCCACTTGCATAATTTTAACAGCATCAGGGTAAACAATATTAGCCAAGGTATCAATAAACGTTTTTCCTACATCTTGGCAAACAAAATCATCCCAATCTTTGAACATATCAATAGCTCCACCACGAATAGGCACTAAAGTATCTCTACGAATGTATACAATGCCATCCCAATGGCGATCTTCTTGTACAGGAAAAACCATCTTAATCATTCGTTGGTTATCTTCCACTCGCTGCAACTGGTTGTCCTCGATTTTTTCTGTCCAGATGTGTTGTAATGCCCAAGCCTCTGTGCTATCTTTTCGATAATAACGTTGAATGCTGTGAAAAACATCTCCTTCCCCATCAGTTCCTTTTGGTCCTGTGATTTCTTTTATCTGATAACTGTTGGTTTGAACTGTACAATTATATTCATCGTATACAATAGAATCTATTTGATAAATCTTGTACTTGCCCTCTTCTACGGGGTAATATTCAAATGTAATCGGGTTTAAAGTATCAATCACTCGTTCACAAGCAAAGAAAAAAACGAGTATTAATGATAATGTTACAACTTGAAATAAAGAACGTGAATTATTACGCATTATATATGTATTAATTTTAACTTAAATGGTACTTTACCAATCCCCTTAATGTTTTTCCTGTATCAAATTAATCAACTAATTGTCAAAGTGGTAATCACCCTTTCAAAATTAACGAAACTCAGACAATAAAACGCAGTTTTTTACAAAAAATAATGCTTTCAAAAAAAATGGATTGCTTAATATGATGTTGTTTTAAGTTAATCTGCCAACAACTAGTCAACTCAACTCCTCTTTCTCCTACCTGTTTCAAAACATTCTTCAAAAGTCCATTTTAAAAGTATAGAAATACAGCTAACAAATTATCAAACACAGCTTAACCCACTAAAAACAAGCCACTTGGACGGTTCTTTAACATTAGATAATTTTCTTTTAATTAAAATATCCTATTGATACGAGAAAAAAAGCGTATTTTTGTGCGCATTTCAGATAAAATCTATACTCATGCCGTAATATTTCATACATTTTAATCTTTTTCAAGAGATATTCATACATATCTTTTAGATATAAATGGAATGCAAAACATACATTACATCTTTATTATCACATTTAATACTAAGAAGATTGGCTTTAATAAAATCTATATCAGGAACAAGAGGTACCATTGGAGGTAATACAGGCGATAATTTTACTGCGCAAGACATTGTAGAAAGTACTGCTGCTTATGCCCAATGGGTCTTAAAAACCACCCAAAATCCATTAGTTGTAGTAGGTCGAGATGCAAGGGTTTCTGGCAATATTGTCAACCAACTAGTATCTGGCACTTTGCGTATGATGGGGATTAATGTAATGGATTTGGGATTATCGACAACTCCAACCGTAGAAATCGCCGTTTCTATTGAAGGTGCTGGCGGAGGAATCATCCTAACAGCTAGCCACAACCCCAAACAATGGAATGCGCTTAAGTTTTTGAATAGTGCTGGTGAGTTTATTTCGGCAGAGGATGGACAAGAAATTTTAGATTTTGCGGCTTCTGGAGAAATTGAGTACGCTACAATTGATAAACTAGGCAGTTACGAAAAAGCGGTTGGGTACATCCAAAAACATATTGATATTATCTTTGACCTCGAATTGGTCAATACAGAGCAAGTCGTTGAAAAACAGTATAAAGTTGTCGTAGATTGCATCAATTCTACAGGAACGTTATCAATTATCCCTCTTTTGGAGCAAATGGGTTGCGAGGTAATCGCCATCAATGATGAAATGCATGGACGTTTTGCTCATAATCCAGAGCCACTCCCCCAAAATCTTGTTGGTTTGGCTAGAGAGGTGCTATTCCACAAAGCTGATTTGGGAATAGCAGTTGATCCAGATGTTGACCGTTTAGCCTTTGTAACGGAAGAAGGAGAAATGTTTGGAGAAGAATATACTTTGGTTGCCATTGCTGATTATATCCTTAGACACCAAAAAGGAAACACGGTTTCTAATTTATCATCTACGCAAGCACTCAATGAAGTAACCCTCAAACATGGTGGTGTTTATACCGCTTCGGCTGTTGGTGAAGTGAATGTGGTAACGACAATGAAAGCGACGAATGCAATCATTGGAGGAGAAGGCAATGGAGGTATTATTTATCCAGAATTGCACTATGGAAGGGATGCGCTTGTTGGTGTTGCCTTGTTCTTATCTTTTATGGCCGAATCAGGAAAACCTGTTTCTCATATCAGAAGACAATATCCTAACTATACTATTATTAAGGATAAAATACAGCTTACTCCTGAGATCAATATCATAGAATTATTAGACAAACTCCAAGAAAAATATCAACAATACCCACAAAATACAATTGATGGTCTAAAAATATACCTCAATGAAAACTGGGTGCATCTGCGTCGTTCCAACACAGAACCTATTATTAGAATTTATACAGAAAGTCAATCTATTACAACCGCAGAAACCTTAGCCAACAAGATTAAAATGGACATGAGCGCAATCTTAAAAGGAGACATCTAACATTGGTTAGGAGAAGCATCAAAAAGTATTAATCCCAAATGAGCTATAAAATGGAATTAGAAGTGTTCAAAGCCACTTAAGTTAGCTTCTTTATTCAAAATACAAATGGGTTCTTTACAGGATTAAGTATAAGATAGTACTAATTTGATTTGCCAATGTTGAAAGTTTCTTGTAAGATCACCTAGCTAATTTTAGGGTTTTTATCGGTTAGTTAATTGGGTGTTTTGAAAATAAAATGGATCATTTCTAAAGCATCCGATGATTACATTTTCAAATTGACAGAAAATTTATGTTATGTTGTACTTAGTAATACTCCGTTGATTAGTTCCCTGTGGTCATGAGCGCTGCGCTTAGTTATTCCCTACGGTCATGAGATAGTTTTTTAGTTCGCTATGCTCATGAGAATAGTTAATAAAAAAGCAGTGCCTTCGCTTTTACCTACGGTGCTACTGCGTGGTATAGCTTTGGCTACAAGCATGCCCAGTTCACTGGATTCATGCATCACAATGATTATCAGTGTTTTAACACTTTAAATCGTAAAAATATATGATGCTAATAATCAATGCGGTGCGATTTTTCAACGGAGTAATGACTTAGCATTTTTATAATTATTTAGTTTCATTGAACCTATAGTTTTGTAGATTTTCTTTCATAATCATTTATATCATGCGTATTTATTTAGACAATGCAGCTACCACGCCTTTGTGTGATGATGTGCTTGAAGCAATGCTTCCTTATCTTAAAAATAATTATGGTAATCCATCTTCTACGCATCAAGAAGGTAGAACTGCCCGTGCAGGAATAGAACGTGCTCGCAAAATTGTTGCACAATCTATCAATGCTTCTAATTCTGAAATCTTCTTTACTTCAGGAGGAACAGAAGCCAATAATACTGCTATTAAATGTTCTGTTCGTGATTTGGGAGTTACACGTATTATTTCTAGCTCTATTGAGCACTCTTGTGTTTTTAATACCGTTAATCGAATGCGGGAAGAAAACATAGAAATAGAACTGGTACAACTGGATGAGAATGGCCGTGCAGACCTTAAAGATTTGGAGCGTTTGCTTCAAAAGAATGATAAAAAGACATTGGTTTCTTTAATGCATGCCAATAACGAAGTTGGCACGCTCAATCCTCTTGATGAAATAGCCGACCTGTGCACCCAATATGGCGCTTTTTTCCACACAGATACCGTACAATCAATTGGCCATATTCCCATTGATGTATCTAAAACCAACATTAGCTTTTTGTCTGGTTCTGGTCACAAGCTGCATGGTCCTAAAGGAGTTGGCTTTTTATATGTCAACAAAAAAAATAGCATTGATGCTTATATTGACGGAGGAGGACAAGAACGTAAAGTGCGCTCTGGGACAGAAAATGTAGCCAGTATCATTGGTTTAGGAAAAGCATTAGAACAGGCTGTTAAATATATAGAAGAACGAAAAACGCAAATAGAACTCGTTCGCAGTTATTTCATAAGCGAGCTACAAGCTAATTTTCCAGCTATAAAAATTAATGGTGATTATGCTGGTGCTTATTTATTTACGGTATTAAATGTTTCTTTCAAAACGGATACTCCTGTAAATATGCTCTTGTTCAAATTAGATCTAAAAGGAATTAGTGCCTCTGGTGGTTCTGCCTGCAACTCTGGTGCCGTTACCGTTTCTAGAGTCTTGGCTACCTTGGGGGTACCTGAAGGCTATCATGCTGTTCGCTTCTCTTTTTCTCATTTTAATACCAAAGCAGAAGTGGATTATACCATTGCTCAATTGAAAGAAATTATCTAAATAAGATAGATTTCATTTCTTTTCATAAGGACTTGTTTCTAAATTTTGTACATTAGAAACAAGTCTTTTTTTTTGAAGTTGTTTGCGATCCAACAACAAACAAGCGAGGATTCGCTAATCCTATTCTAAAACAACTTCTTCATCAAAAATTTTCAATCAATGAAACCTTTTATTCATCTTGTTATAACCTTAGCTATTTTTTCTTTTGTTGCTTGTACTGGTAATACCAACGATACAGTAGACAATAATCCTACTGACTCAACAACCACAACAGTTGATAGCCCACAACTAGAAAACATTCCCAATACGCCACCTAGTATAACGGGAACTTATATTTTTGGAGATCAGGAAAGTGCCAAAGGTGGTGGTTATCTAGCCATAGAACAACAGGAGAATGACTCCTTAAAATTTGAGTTAGACCTCAACAATGGTGCTCCTAATTATCATTCGGGGTCTGCTACAGGCATGATGGCACTAAAAGATAACGTTGCCATATTTACAACAACTGAATTTTCGGAAGAAGATCCTTGTAAAATAACCTTTACCTTTCAACACAATACCATTACAATTTCTCAAGAGAAAGGCAGTGAATTTTCTTGTGGCTTTGGACAAGGCGTTGTCGCTCGTGGTGTTTATACCAAACAAAAAGAGGAAGCTGTTTTTAAATATGAGGGAGGCTTTTAACTATCCTCTATTATAAATTGTTTCTTCATTTCGCTGTGCTAACTTTGCGAGGCTTTTAGCGTTGAAAATTTAAGTACAGACCAACCTTAAATAGTAGATTATTGTGTTGCACTTTTAGCGATTAGATCCTCTAATAGCTTAATCGGATCTAATCGCTAACATCTTCTAAAATCGGAATATAGATGCTAAGCATAAATACCTTTTTATATTGCTACTTTTGGGATTAAAAAAATAAATTGATCCATTCTATCGCTCAGATTGTCAGTCCTTTTCTCTTTATAGGGGCGCTTATGCTCCTTAATTATCTCTCCAAACGCTCCAATACCGCTAGGGATTAGCACTATTATTGTATATAGAATCTTTGGTTCTACCATTACAAAAAATGCCAGCTCACCTAAAATTAAATTACTAAGCGATATTTCTAACTTTATCATATCATTAGAAAGCTTATTTTTTGGTCTTGTTGTAGGCAATTTGCGTATTTTTTTGTAAAATTGTATGTTTAACTTGGGTAAAATCCTAGCTTTTATTATACCTCATATCCATATAGATCAAAAATGTACCTATACAAGTACCCCTAAGATCAAAATGTATTAGGTTATTATTACTAAAAACACAAAACTATGAAGAAGCCTAGTCTATCAATAGTGCTTTTCTTGATATTCGGACTGAGCTTAAATGCTCAAACACCTTTGGACAAAGGTGATGCTGCTTATGGAGCTCGAAATTTTAAAGATGCTGCATTTCATTACGGTCGTGCCATTATGGACAACCCTGGCAACACAAATTTGCAAATGAAGTTGGCCAACTGTTATCGTTATTTGAATAAAATGAACGAAGCAGAGAAAAGATATGCTTTGGTTTGTAAAAACCCGAATACCTCTCCAATCAATTTTTTCAATTATGGTACTGTTCTTCAAGCCAATAAAAAATACGATAAGGCAATAGAATGGTTTGGTAAATATGCGATAGAAAATAAGGCTCGTGCCGAAAAAGCACAAGCAGCTTGCCGCTTTGCCAAAACACAACGCAGTCTTCAATCGGCTTTTGTTGTCACCAAAGAAACGGGTGTTAGCCACGTTGCTTATGATGATTATGCTCCTGTTTTGCACAAAGGAAAACTATTGTTTACCTCTGCTCGAAAAATTAAAATTGGAAGTGGGGTTTCTTCTACAACAGATAATTATGTCTATCAAGCGACTAGAGGAGCGACAGGGCAATTGTCTGGTTTAAAGATTGTAAAAAATGCCATTGAAATTGCTCCTCAAAATAACTTAACGCCTTTTGCCGTTACGCTAGATGAGAAAACGGCGGTAACCACCTTCAATCAATTTGACAATGGAGTAAGGCATTTGTATGAGTCTGCTTTTATTAATATCGGAATGGAGCTTACCTCGCCCAAACATGGCATGAAAGAGTTGGCTTATATTCCCGCAGGTGATGCTTTCCCTCAAATCGGTGAAGAGCATTCGGCTTCTTTTCCTTGTTTTGCCAACAATGGAAAAACCATTTATTTTGCAGCTTATAATCTACCTGGCGGTTATGGAGGGTTTGATATTTGGGTCATTCACCAACAAGGGCAAGGTTGGTCAAGACCTCAAAACTTGGGTCCCAATGTAAATACTTCTGGCGATGAGGTGAGTCCTAGTATTGCGAATAATGGTCATCTGTTTTTTGCTTCTGACCACCACAAAGGTTTTGGAGGATTTGATATTTTTAGATCTAAAAAAATCGGCAATGTTTGGAAAGATGTCCGAAACTTGGGCAATCAAGTAAACTCTTCTTTTGACGATTTGTACTTTGTTTTTGATGCCGTTACCCGCATCGGTTACTTTTCTTCTAATAGAGATGGCTTTTATAACATTTACAATGCTTTGATGAAGGGTTCAGAAACCTTAATGCCATTGGTTAATGAGCAGGAACAAACCATTGTTGTTGTAGATCCTAATAAGACCAATACAACCACTACCACCACTGACAAAGTAGACAAGATAGGGGGCACCAAACCCAATACTTCATCTACACTTACAGGAACAAGTGGGTCAGTAACTCAAACCAATACAGGAGGATACAAACCAACAGCCAATAAAACAACAGAGCCTCCTATTGATGGTTACAATAATACAACTACGAATACCAACACGAACATCAATACCAATACACCAACAATCGGTAACAAACCCACGATTAGTCCTACAGGCAATGGAAATACAATTCCCTGCGCTATGAACTTTTATATTGGTGCCGTCATCGATCAAGAAACTAAACGCCCGCTAAAAGGAGCTACTGTTTATATCAAAAACCGCAAAACAGGACTTGAAAATAAAATAAAAGATCCGACCAATCATTATGGTGAATATTCTGTCATTTTGGATCCTTTACACGATTATACCATTGCCATTTCAAAATCTGGATTCAAAAATCTAGTTTTTGATGTAAATACAGGAAATGGAGGCAAAAAAACGCTATTAGGTACTCGTTCTATGATTGCTTCCCCTATGTTGCAACGAGATAAATACGGCAGTATTATCAATTCAGAAACAGCACTTACTACGAACAACAAACCAACGGAAGATGAATTAGTTAATCCTATAAAATCTACTGGAAAAACATTTTCGTACGAATCCAACGGTATTAAAATGCCTAAAACAGGGTATTTAATCCAAGCACTAGTTGCAACGAACCTAACCGCTGCAGAGCGCCTAGAATTGAGCAAATACGGTAACATTATCACCGAAGCAAGAGGCAATAAAAAAGCGTTTAGAGTAGGAATTTTTGCGGATCAAGCGCATCTAGAAAAAGCATTGACAGCTATTAAGGCAACCTACAGAGATGCCTTTAAGGTTCCTGTAGAGCTAGATAATAACCATTTGGGAGGGCGCATTGCCTTGAGCTCTCAAGTAATTTATCCACTTCCTGAACAGAAACCACTGCCTGTGTTGGATGAAACTCCTATCCAAGAAACACCTTTGGCAGTAGAGCAACCTCCTGTTATCAAAGAAAAAGAATTAAATTCTTGGACCAATGAGACTTTGCCTGAAGGGGTAACTCCTAGAGGCACTGCAGATTTATCGAAACCAACAGTAGCCTTCAAGGTACAACTTGGTGCATTTAAAGACGCTAACAATACATCATTTAAAAATATTAGCCATTTAGGAATGATTGAAAAAGAGAAAAAATCAAATGGCTTAACTTATTTTTATATCTCTAGTTTTAATACCTTAGATGAAGCACGTGTTGCAAGAACGAAAGCAAAAGAAGGTGGTGTACCTGCTCCTTTTATTGTTGCCTTCAAAAATGGTGTTCGAGTGAAAATTAGTGATGTTGTCAATTAATCGACGGCTTTATTAACTCATTATTTTTACAGAAAAAAAACTTTAGCTTCTAGGAGTTAAAGTTTTTTTTTTCAAATTGCTACCTTCATTATTATTATCCCACTTCTCTTTTTACCTAGCTATTGAATACTTACAATTATGTCCTTATTTACACCAAAACATGCCGTATACGAAACCAAATAGAACTACAAGCCTCTTTCTTATCCCCCTTCTAGGAGTCTGTATATCAATAAGTAATTTTTATTATATTAATCATACTCAAATAACAAGTAATAAAAAATGCATAGAGCAAGCCATTACTGAAACCCAAAAAAAATTAGATCAAGAATTAGGAAAAATTACCCTTGCTATTTCTTCATTACAAGTATTGTTTGAAACTGCCGATACCATTAATAGAGAGATCTTTGATAATTTCACAATGCCTTTTATCAAAAACCTTCCTGGAGTGAGGGCCTTAGAATGGGCTCCCAAAGTATCGGATGAATTTAGAGAGGTTTACAACCATTCTTTGCAGGCAGAGGGATTTCATGAGCATACGATTACAGAAGCTGATTCTCAAACTAAAAAACTTGTTCCAGCAAAACAAAAAGCGGCTTATTTTCCAATTCAATTCATTGCTCCAATTAGGCTGAGTTCATTTGCGGTGGGTTACGATTTAAGTTCTAACCCTGACCGTTTGGCTTGCATCAAAAGTAGTCAAGAAAAGCAAACAATTATCGTTTCTCCTCCCCTTCAATTACTTCAAAATGCCTCTAATTCTCGCTCTTTTTTAGTCCTAAAATCCGTTCAACAAGCAGAAGAAACAAAGGGCGTGATCTTAGGCGTTTATAATATGGCTAGTTTTATTAATACGGCGCTAAAGTCAGAATTAAAATTGCTAGATCTATTGATCTATGACAAAACTGCTGATTATAAAACATTGTACACCAACATGGATGTAGATTGGTCTACAATTAGTTTTGACAAAAAAAAATGGTCGCATCATTTTGAGATCACCATTAGTAACCGAGTATGGTCGGTCTATTATATGCCCAAAGCAGCACTAACGGACTATCCTCATTTGCCACTATCCTATACCTTTTTAATTTCAGGGGTTTTTATTACGTTCTTGTTAACCTTAATGGTTTATATGAACTTTAATTCTCAATTATCGCTAGAGCAAAAAGTAAAAGATAGAACACAAGAATTGGATCAATCCAACCAAGAACAGGCTGTTTTGCTCAAAGAGATCCACCATCGTGTAAAAAACAATCTACAAGTTATTACGAGTTTGCTAAGTTTGCAATCCTCTAATATTGACGATGCTAAAATAAAAGAGATCTTTAGTGTTAGCCAATATAGGATCAACACCATGGCCATTTTACATGAGGAACTTTATCAAGCTGATAACCTATCCAAAATAGGATACAGTCAATACCTTAAAAAGCTAGTTGATTATCTTATTATTTCTATAAAAGGTAATAACCATAACATTACCTTGGATATTAAGGCACCTAAGGATTTAAAACTAAATCTTGATACCGCTATACCTTTGGGCTTGTTGATCAATGAAATTCTTACCAATGCACTAAAATATGGTATTCCCAAACAGACAAAAGGTACCATTCATATCCAAATCATTCCGTTGACTGCTCCTAATTTTCAATTGTTAATAGGTGATAATGGTCTAGGATTTTCTGATGAAATAAATCACAGAACAACAAAGTCTTTAGGGCTTAAGTTAATCCATCAGCTCGCCCGTCAATTGAATGGATCTATCAAAAAAGTCCCCCAAAAAGAGGGTACTTCTTATACTATTCTTTTTCAGGAAATTGGTTAAATGATTTTGGTCGTGATGATTTTCTTTCTATTATCCATACATTTGGAACGATATTTTGGGTTATGATTACCATTTCTTACGAGCAGTTGTACATCCCATTTTTGAGCATTAATTTGTAACCTTACTTATGCAATTTACATCTAAAGTATTCCTATTCCTTTTTTTAGTACTTCTTAGCTTCCGTCCTTGGTCTCTTTTGGCTCAAAATACAGCAGAAGAATTTTACCAATTGGGGCAAACTAGTTTTGATGCCGAAGCCTTTGATCTGGCCGTTGAACACTATACCAATGCCATTCAAAAGAATCCACAATTCGTAGAAGCTTATATCAATAGAGGAGTTACTTACGAGCGATTAAAGGAGTATGAAAAAGCCTTAGAAGATTATCAATTTTCAATTGCACTAAATTCAACTTATGCCATTGTCTACAACAATATGGGGTGGATTAACTTTTTGTATAGTAACTACGATAAAGCCATTGAGCATTATACCAAGGCGATCGAATTGGACAAAAAAATGGCCATAGCATACAACAACCGTGGCTTGGCTTATAGTGCGCAAGAAAACTTAAAATTAGCACTAGAAGATTATAGAATGGCGATTTATTGGGATCCCTATTTTGCAGATGCTTATGACAATATGGGAGATATTCGTTTTAGCTTAGAACAATATAAAGATGCCTTAAAA